>NZ_CP128185.1:2400000-3070644 GCF_030316135.1 Aliiglaciecola sp. LCG003
CGCAGTTTAAAGAAGAAATCGACTAACATTAGCGTCTCGCCATAAAGACCAATTTTTCAAACAAATGAATATCTTGTTCATTTTTTAATAGCGCGCCGTAAAGTGGTGGGATCGACGTTTTGCCGTCTTTATTTTGCAACGCCTCTGGCGGAATGTCTTCGGCCACAAGTAATTTAAGCCAATCAATCAATTCTGAGGTAGAGGGCTTTTTCTTTAATCCGGGCACATCCCGTAAATCGAAAAAGGATTCCAGCGCTTGATTCAACAGCTCTTTCTTTAGATCCGGGAAATGGACTTTAACGATGTCACGCATTTGCTCAGCATCAGGAAATTTAATGTAGTGAAAAAAACAACGGCGCAAGAAGGCATCCGGTAACTCTTTCTCATTATTGGATGTGATAATCACTATCGGACGTTTGACAGCCTTAATCGTCTGTTTAGTTTCATACACAAAAAATTCCATTTTATCGAGTTCCAAAAGTAAATCATTGGGAAACTCGATGTCTGCTTTATCGATTTCATCAATCAGCAAAACCGGAGGTCTGTCAGCATCGAAGGCTTGCCACAGTTTACCCTTAACAATATAGTTACCTATGTCTTTGACTTTTTCATCCCCTAGTTGCGAATCCCGTAAACGGGACACTGCATCGTATTCATATAATCCTTGTTGAGCTTTAGTGGTAGATTTAATATGCCACTGAATTAATTCTGTACCTAAACTGCCGGCTAGTTCTTCAGCTAGCATGGTCTTACCGGTTCCTGGCTCACCCTTAATTAATAGCGGTCGTTGCAACGTAATAGCCGCATTTACAGCTAGTTGTAATTCCTGACTCGCGATATAGTTTCCTGTTCCATTGAACGACATGATTAACCTCAAAATATGAAAAAATTTTAATAACAAAATATGATATAGCAAAAAGCACTTTGAAAAATCACCGCGCGGCTCAATCATAACTGAGTGCTTTATATGACAATATTCAATTTTTAGTCTATTTGTATGAGAACAAGTGCTTGTTTAATCTAACATAAACACCGTTGTTTGCTTATTCAAATTACAAATATACATTGAAAGGTATCACTAATAGTGACCTTAACTTATTCAAGGACATGCTATGCAAGTTTATGATGACAATTCTCTAGCGATCGGCAACACCCCGTTGGTTAAATTAAACCGAGTGGTGCCTAAAGGGGCCCATGTATATGCCAAGATGGAAGCCCGTAATCCAAGTTTCAGCGTGAAATGCCGTATCGGTGCCAATATGATTTGGGACGCTGAAAAACGCGGAATATTGACCCAAGACAAAGAATTGGTAGAACCAACTAGTGGTAATACCGGTATTGCCTTGGCGTTTGTTGCCGCTTCACGTGGCTATAAACTGACCTTAACCATGCCAAGCAGTATGAGTTTGGAGCGTCGCAAATTACTCAAAGCCTTAGGTGCCAACGTGGTGTTAACTGAGGCCGCCAAAGGCATGAAAGGCGCAGTCGCTAAGGCTCAAGAAATAGTGGCCACTGACCCTTCTAAATATGTTTTATTGCAGCAATTTGATAACCCAGCTAACCCTGAAATTCACGTCAAAACCACAGGTCCTGAAATCTGGAACGATACCGATGGTAAAGTGGATATATTCGTCGCTGGTGTAGGTACAGGTGGCACTATCACTGGTGTCAGTCGTTATCTGAAGCAAATTCAAGGAAAAGATGTTCTGACAGTTGCCGTTGAGCCGACTGATTCTCCTGTTATTACTCAAGCAAAAGCGGGACAGGAACTCACACCTGGTCCACATAAAATTCAAGGAATTGGTGCTGGTTTCATTCCTGGTAATCTGGATCTTGATTTGGTTGATGAAGTTGAACAAGTAAGCAACGAAGAATGTATCGCCATGTGTCACCGTCTACTTAAGGAAGAAGGTATATTAGCTGGTATCTCAAGTGGTGCAGCAGCGGTCGCAGCAGCCCGTTTGGCGGCAAAACCAGAACACGCAGGTAAGAATATCGTTGTGATATTCGCCAGTTCAACAGAACGTTATTTAAGCAGTGCTTTGTTTGCCGGTGAGTTTACTGATTTAGAAGAAGTTCAGTAGTCTAGAGTAAATTAGTCTGACCAAGAGGAGGCGATTGCCTCCTCTTTACTTTTGAAGCCAGAAAAAGCAGACTAAGTATGTTATTCATCAGCGACGTAAAAAAATGTTCAATAAGCTTTCTACCCTATTACTATTTACAACCATCATGTTAACGCTTCAAGCCTGTGACAGCGGCTCAAAATCCGCCAAAGGCGCGGGTAAGTATGGAATGATGGACACCAACACGCCAGATTATGCCGCCGTGGCGTTTTTTCAACATGTTTACAATGATGAAAATCTTAACGCTGCAATCGCCATGAGCACACCACGCATGGCAAAGCTGATGCAGTCGTATCATACCAACCGCAACGTGCAGCGGCATGTATTTGATTTACGTTATGATGAGGTCGATATTCAACCTGACACTGGTAATTCAGTGGGTCGGAATGAATTTGCCCGTACAGCGGTAGTAACCTTATTTTTTACCGGTACCCTGCATGATAATCGAATTGAAGATATTCGCATTGTAGAAATGGTCAGGACGGATGGGAAGTGGCTGGTTGATAAAGTACTGGCTGACAAATATCTGTGAAAGCGTCTTCACTAAATCAAACTCTGTGGCTAAATCGAATCAAGCGCTTACACGCGATTGCCGAAACAGGTCTGGCATTTTCACCGGAGGAATTTGATCAACAACGTTTTCGCGAAATATCACTCATCAGCCGTGAAATGTTGGCTGATTTAGCCAATCTGCCTATAGAGCCGATCACGGACTTAGTCACACCGTTTCATCGACGTTACGTGACACCGCAAATAGAAGTGCGCGGGGCTGTGTTCCAGAAAAATAAGATCTTATTAGTCCAAGAAAAATCAGACCTCAAATGGACCTTACCCGGGGGTTACGCAGATGTAGGACTAAGCGCAGTAGAAAACTTAAAAAAAGAAATGTTAGAAGAAGCCGGGATAGCGATTTCTCAGTGCCAGTTAATCGCATTAAGACATAAAGCCTCTGGGGACTATGATCTAGATATTCGAGAGTTCTATAAATTGATTTTTTTATGTGAAACACCGCAGCATGTTAAACCCACTCCAGGCATGGAAACTTGCGGAGCCGACTTTTTCCCGCTTAATCATTTGCCCCCGCTATCAACGGGCCGAACCATAGTTCGCGACATCAATGACGCCATGCAATTTCATTTGGGAAATACCCAGCAGACCCTTATCGAGTGACCCGGAATTTAAATAGTAAATCGGTAGTAGCTTAGCGGTTTTTCTCCTGCCATTTTGACCTAAAACACCTTAGCTAAGTCAATAAAAATCTGATGTAATTGATTGACTATCTTGATACCGTTGTACCAAGTCAAATTGTTAAAGGGATTTTTATGCACATTTTAAAATCAATTGCGCGCAACATCGGATTCTGCAGCAGCCTTATCTTTTGCAGTATTAGTTGTTTTGCCGAGTCTATGGATATAAATGGCCCATCACCATGGCCAGAAATTAGAAAGCAGCGTATCAGTCAATTGTTACCTTTGGCCATGCAGGCCGCCAAGGTTGATTCTTGGCTGATCCTGTGTCGTGAGAACAACAATGATCCCCTTGCTGAACATATTGGCTGTGAAAACGCTGGCTCTCCCGCAGCCTTCTTATTTTATACCGACGATCAAGGCTTTCATTCGCTAGTTTTTTCACCCAGCAGTGAAGCAACCGCATTGGATGATTTGGATATCCATGACAAAGTCATTGCGGTGCCGCGTGGCCAATCAACCCTTAAACAGGCAAGCGAATTTATTAAACAGGCTGATTTTAGCTCAATTGCTATCAACAGCTCTCAAACGAATGCTCAAGCGGATGGTTTGTCTGCAACTCAATATAAGCAACTTATCTCATACCTTGACGATACATTTGTAAAGCGTCTAGTCACTTCTGAAGAAATTGTATATCATTGGTTGTCAGTCAAATTACCCCAAGAAGTGGACATTTTACGTAAAGCTGCCGAGCTATCCGCTCAGTGGCAACTAGAGGCTTACCAAATTATTCAGCCGGGCAAAACCACCGATGCCGAAGTAGCCAAATTCTTAAAACGCAAAATGGCTGAGCATGGTGTTACGGACGGTTGGGCGCCTGAGCAAAACCCAAATGTAAATTCGGGTCCGGATCGCGGTCATTCCCATCCAACCAATAAAATCATTATGCCTGGAGATGTAATTCAAATTGACTTTGGCATTCGTTTATTTGATCGTTGGGTGAGCGATATTCAGCGATTTGGTTACGTTTTAAAACCCGGTGAGAGCAAAGCACCATCTGACATTCAACACTATTGGAACAGTGGGCGAGATGGCGGTCATGCAGCATTCAGCGCAATGCGGCCTGGGGTGAGAGGCATTGATGTAGATGCGGCGCAAAGCGTCCTGATGAATAAAAACAAGTCTGAACCGGTAATCTGGAGTACCGGGCATCCGGTAGGTTACGTGGCGCATGATACCGGTCCCAATTTAGGCGGTTCGAGAAGCCCTACTGTACGCCCCTCCTCTCAAAAAACCCTCAAGCAAGGAATGGTATTTGCGTTCGACGGTTTTCACAGTTGGAAGTTAAATGAACAGGATTTGAAAACAATTTCAGTGGAAGAAATGGCCGTAATCACGGCAGATGGGGCTGAATATCTTATCCCGCCCCAACAGGAAATCATCTTGGTAGGCAGCAAATAAAGTGTAGTTTTGGCTCAATCGACAATGGGCAGTGATGTCTATCACTGCCACCACTGCTGCGGGATTCGTCCTATAAGCAATCAATTGTCTGCAGGCTCACTTCGGTCGCATTTTATACATTCTAACCGATAACCTAGCTTCGCAGTCCGACCTTCGATGGTAACTACCCAAGGACGATTAGTCCAGGGCGGAGAGTGCCTGACGTGTTGGTTGTGTCCACACTCCAATTGGGCTACCCAGTGATTTTCATCATCTTGATGATAGCCTATGATCGACTGTTGCATGGCGAAGAGACTCCAAAGCCAATGTTTATATTTAAAAACGCAGTAAGCCTGAGAGTTAATTTCAGTTGTAGGGGATTAATCCCCTACTGCGATTCCCTCACGGCGAGGATCCGCGCCTCCGATTAGTTTACCATCCTTAATTTGGATGCCATGTAACCCACTATTCAAATCAACTATTTTGACTCTATGCCCCATGGCCTCCAATTGGCCTTGCCAGTTTTCGGCTTGGGTCCCTTTCTCTAATGCTGTGTAATCATTTCGGTTAGTGAACCGGGGTAAATTGATAGCTTGTTGCACATCAAGATCCCAATCGATTACAGCCATTATTGTCTGGGCAACATAGCTGAGTATGCGACTTCCTCCAGGAGAACCAATTACCAATACTAGCTGATCATTTTGATCAAATACCATTGTGGGGCTCATGGCACTGCGGGGCCGCTTTTTCGGCTCAACTCGATTCAAGACTGGGATATTATTGGGACTCGGATGAAGTGAAAAATCCGTTAACTGATTATTCAACAGAAAACCTTCAACCATAAGTCCTGAACCGAAAGCAAATTCAATGCTGGTGGTCATGGACACCGCATTGCCTTCTTTATCAACAATAGACACATGGCTGGTGTTGGGTAGCTCAAATGAATTGTCCGCTGCCAAGGCTGCGGTAATGAATGGAGCGCCAGCTCTGGCATAAGGTATGTCTTTATTTAACTTGATCTGATCTGCACGATTGCTCAGGTAAGTGCTATTAATTAAGGAGGCAAATGGCAGTTGAGTGAAGTCACTATCAGCTATATATAGTTCTCTATCGGCATAGGCTAATTTAGATGCTTGGGTAAATAGGTGAGTCGATTCGATAGAATTGGCACCATATTTTTTCATATCGAAGCCTTCGAGCATCTTAAGGATTTGGAAAACATTTATGCCCCCAGAGCTTGGCGGTGCCATACCGCAAATTTTGTAAGTGCGATAAATGCCACAAATAGGTTCACGTTTTATGGCTCGGTAGTCTTTGATATCTTCTTTGCTTAATAATCCCGGATTTATGGTTGCCATTTGCACGGCATTGACCACTTTGTCGGCTAATTCCCCTGTATAGAAATAGTCAGCCCCCTGTTCTGCGATGCTGCGCAGTGTGCGTGCCAACTTACGATTCGTTTTTGTAGTTCCATGCTGTAACGCTTCACCATCAGGATAGAAATAGATCTTAGTGGTTAGAAATTTTTCCAGTCCAGGATGAATTTTCAAACTTAATAGTTTTTCCAATCTTGGTGACACGGTGAAACCCTTTTCAGCGGTTTCCGCAGCGTCGCTAAACAACTCACTCCATGCTAACTTGCCAAACTGCTGATGTGCCATATCCAGCGCTTTCAGCGCCCCTGGCACACCGACAGAACGCCCACCTACTACCGCATCAATCCAAGGTAGTGGTTTGCCGTCTTGCATAAACAGATATGCATTGGCTTTGGAAGGAGCGGTCTCACGACCATCAAAGGTATGCAATTTTTTCCCTTTGTTATCCCAATATAGAATAAAATTGCCCCCGCCTAACCCCGACGATTGAGGTTCAACCAGTGTCAACATGGCTTGCACGGCAATAGCTGCATCAATTGCACTACCGCCTTTTTTCAACACATTTTTACCCGCCCAAGATGCATATGGATTAGCCGCCACAACCATATATTCTTCGGCGATCCGAGCTTTCTTTTGCACAACTCCGGTAGCGGCTTCTGGCTCACGGTCTTCACGCTTACCTTGCTCGCCAGCACTGTATGCAGAGGCCGATAATAGCGCGCTGACCACAGTGACTCTAAACCATGATTTAACGATATACTTCAAAATTACACTCATTTTATGACTAATAGCTGTTATGGCGCACAAGATAACCATGCAAGATAGCGGATGCAATAGTATTTTAGTAGTGTTCTACCATCACTTATACCCAAAGTGCAGGAAACTTTTGCCATAGACTGAATTTGACTATAATGTTCTGCCCAACGAGTCGCTAATAGGAAGTCACAAATTAAACTTAACCTACCTGTATCACCCCAACATTATTCAGGCCCATTGGTGATAGCACTATTGGTATTACTTGCTTGGGGATTGGAGCCGCTTTCCAGCCAATATTTTGCCTACCAAATTGACCCACTGGGCCAAGTGCAGTTGTATCAATTTATCACCGCTAACCTGATACATACCAACACAACCCATACTGTGCTTAATTTGGCAGCTCTGGGGCTATTGTGGGCAATCCATGGTCTGTACTATCGATTTTGGCAATTTTTGGCAATGTGCTTGTTTTTTTCAGTTTGTGTCACTCTGGGGATTTGGATGTTTTCCACTGACTTACTCTGGTACGCAGGACTTTCAGGTACATTGCATGGTATTTTTGTCTATGGCGCTTATCAGGATGTGATAAATAAGGTAAAACTAGGATGGTTAATCATGTCAGGTCTTTGGCTTAAAATAATTTATGAACAAGTTTTTGGCCAAGATCAAATGGTGGCACAATTAATTGAAGCAAATGTTGCCGTTGATGCGCATTTATATGGCGCTATAGCAGCGGTAATCTGGTTATTGGGATGTTTCTTTGTTCGCCAAAAAAATGCCCAGAAAAATATATAATCTGGGCGTTTTATCATTTACTTGCAAGACAATTTCAAAACCTTAGCTGGCCTATAAGTTTTGTTCGAACAATTTAAAGATCCGGCGATATTCATCTAACCAAGAGCTTGGCTCGAGAAATCCGTGAGATTCTACCGGATAAATAGCAGTCTCAAAGTCTTGCTTCTCCAATTCAATCAGACGTTGTACTAAGCGCACCACATCCACAAAAAAGACATTTGAGTCTACCATAGGCGCATTGATTAACAGCGGTTTTTCAAGGCCTTGGGCGAAGTAAATTGGCGAACTGCGCTCATAGGCAATTGGATCCACATCTGGCATATTCAATATATTCGATGTGTAGCCGTGATTATAGTGAGCCCAATCAGAAACGGGTCTTAAGGCTGCCCCAGCTTGAAACAAATCAGGCTCGGTAAACAAAGCCATGAAAGTCATGAAGCCTCCGTAAGAGCCACCATAAGTACCAATTCTTTGGCGATCAACATTTACGTTCTCTACCATCCAATTGACCCCATCAACTAAATCTTCGGTTTCGGGTTTTCCCATATGTCGATAAATCGCAGTACGCCAATCACGCCCATAACCTGCCGATGCACGGTAATCCATATCCAATACAACATAGCCTTTTTGGACTAATAGGTTATGGAACATAAATTCTCTGAAATACCCTGACCAACCTAGATGTGAATTCTGTAAATATCCTGCTCCATGATTAAACACTACAGCACGTCGCTTTTCGCCACTGTCATGATTAGCCGGCAGATATAAACGGGAATAAACAGGTTGCTGCACATGGGAGGACTTAATAGGTACAATTTCAGGCAGGGTCCAGTTGATATTATTAAATGCTTCGCTGGCAGTATGGGTCAACTGTACAGGGTCTTTTTTTGCGCCAATTGGTTGGACAAATAACTCAGGGGGAGACGTTAGCTTTGAATGGGATAACAATAGACTATTTTGCTGTTCATTAAGCTGGTAGTCAGTCATGCCATTTAAATCAGTCAATGCTTCGATTTCACCGTTTGCAAGATTTGCCCGATAGATTTCATATATTCCAGGATGTTTCTTGTTAGCCTTAAAATAGATAAAATTGTCATCACTGCTCAGAGTTATATTATCCACCTCATAACGACCACTTGTTATAGCCTTTTCTTTACCATTGATAGGTTTAGTATAAAGATGCGAATAGCCACTTTGCTCAGACAAATAATACAAGGTCTGTGAAGATTTCAACCAGCCGAAGCTGTTAAAGTTGTAATTGATCCATGCATCGTCGTGCAAACGGTGCTGGTTAACCAAGGTTTTCTTAGCCAAATCAACCGTCGCCAACCAACGATCTTTATTATCCCAAGCTTCCAACATTATACCGACCTGCAGGCCGCTTTGGTGCCAAGTAATTGCACTTTGGCTCCATCCCCAATCTACTAATAAACCAATATCTCGAGGAAGTCGATTACCCTGATAGGTCTTACCTTTAGCTTCTGCATTCTCTTTTTTTACTGCGGCTAACACGTCGTCGTTATAGCCTGGCAGTGATGTATAAGATAATTCATGCTGCTTGCCGCTGGTTAAATCAAGTAACCACAAAGGCTGATTTTGCGGCTTGGCATCAGCCACTCTAGCGCGCACAGACTCGGCTTTTATCCGTCCAGTTTCCACCACATAATTCGGCATGATATCTGAGTCATCACGACTGGATTCATCTTTTTCAATCGCTAAAATGACAAATCTACCGTCAGGTGACACACTTGCTTCCACCGTCCGGTGTTTAGCTGGCAAATAAAAAGCGTCAGCTGTTACCGTCTGATTTTGTTGTTCTAATTGTTGGTTGTAGTCAAAGCGGTCAACAGTATCTTGGCGGCGCTTTTGCAATACGCTCATCAGGGCTAATTGTTGTTCAGCAATATAATCCTTAGGTTCTTCTACAGCTTTGGGAGCATCATCGAATTTCCAGCTAACCAATTGTTCTGTCATACCTGTTGTTACATTAATGGCAAAAACGGCATTATGAACTTGATAAGACAATCGACCATCATTGAGAAAAACTAAATTAGCAACCCGCTGACTATCCCGAGTGAGTTGCTTGACCTGTGAATCATGGTTAGATTTGACAAAAATGTTGTTTTGAAAAACCCAGGCGCGAACACTATCATCAGTATTCTTGACATGATTGCGGTAGGACACTTGATGCAACCGATTAAGTGGCACTTTAGTTGCCACACTGCCTGCGCTCAAGGGTTGTTGAAACAAATCCCTAACTTCAGAACCTTGTCGTTTTTGGGCGTAAAATACTTGGCTACCGTCTAGGGACAGAAATGGTTGTTCTGGTTGTCGGCCCATCCAATCGGGATCAGCCATAATTTGCTCTAAACTCAACTGACCATCAATCAATGGTTGATTTTGCTCAGCAGATTTAACAAATGTTTGGGCTGGTACGCTTGGCATTATCGCAGCGTTAGTACTTTGCGGTTGAATTTGAGTTTCCGTGGCGCTACAAGCTAAAAGGCCCGTTGCCATCGAAGTTACCAAAAACAGTCTTAGACGTTTATGCATTTTTAAATCTCAGTTTATTGGTTTTATTTAGTGTCGAAGTAAAGCATTATTAAAACGCATGCTGGTTGACAGGTAAACAAGTGATCTTAATTCGTGTATTTTGATTAGTAACGAATATCTGCCATTTTTAATTTTACCTTTGGAGTTTCCATGAAAAAATATATATTTTTGCTAATTTTATTAGCTTCACCATTTTATAGCTCGGCTAATGAATGTCCCGATGTGTTGAAATTTATGAAACGTAAACTCAATTCACAAGAAACAGTCAATATGTGTAGTGAATACCAAGGTAAAACTTTGCTGATTGTCAATACCGCCAGTTATTGTGGATTCACCCCACAGTTCGAGGGGTTAGAAGCCTTGTATAGCAATTATAAAGACAAAGGATTGGTCGTGCTGGGGTTCCCATCCCACGATTTCAATCAAGAAGATGACGATGAAGGTAAAACGGCTGAATTGTGTGAACTGACTTATGGGGTTAAATTTCCCATGTTCGAAGCGACTCATGTTCGTGGAGACGATGCGGATCCCCTTTATAAAATGCTAGCAAAAAAATCAGGTACCACACCTATATGGAATTTCTATAAATATCTTATTGATAAAAATGGCAACATGGTTGACTCCTACTCGTCCTACACAAAGCCTACGGACAAAGATTTCATCCAAGATATTGAAAAAACCTTAGCGCTTAAGTAAACAACTTGCAGACAAAAAAAGCCCCGCTATAGGCGGGGCATAAACACACTTCACTTGGAACACACAATGTTGATATTGAATCAGTAAGCCTCAATATCCTTACTACTGTAAAGTTAGTCCAAGATAAAACCTGAAAGTTCACTCCTTGCGAAAAATATTTAAATTATTTCTCCCACTACTATCAGTCACCCTGTTACGAACACACAGATTGCTTAGCCACACCGGATTTCTACCCATACTCAAATTACAAACTCTTATATGCATTATATGGACAGCCACCTTTAGACTACTTTACGTCAACTGCATTATATGGACAGCCACCTTTAGACTACTTTACGTCAACTGTCATGGGGAGTTACGGTGGATGTCTGTGTAAGAAAGAGTGCTGACTCCATAGGAATGAAAGAGCGCCATGGCGCCATTATGTGGACAGCCACCTTTAGAAGCTATTGAATCCCCCCTAATGAAATGATTTTAGGATGGGTGTCCATGTAAAAAAACTGTGGTTTTACGATGGGTGTCTTTGTAAGAAAGATTGTGGGCGTCTCTGGGAAATAAGGACGGATTTAAGGGGACGATTTAAGGGGACTGCCACTCCACCAATCGCCAAAGAGAATGACTCTTGGCGATTGATCTATTCTGAGAAGCCTAATTAAATCTTATTAAACGCTTGTTCGAAGTCTGCGACTATATCGTCGATATCTTCAATGCCTACCGAGAAGCGTATCATGTTGTCATTAATGCCCATCTTTGCTCGCTCCTGTGCGCCACTTTCATAGAAAATAGTCGATGCGACAGGAAGAGCTAAGGTTCTTGTATCCCCTAGGTGAGTCGCGGTGATAACCAAATCGAGATGATTCAAAAAAGCAAGTATGTCAGCGCCTTCGACCAAGTCCATACTGAATATACCACCGTAACTACCTTTGAACATTTCTCTGGCGATATAATGCTGAGGGTGATCAGATAAACCTGGGTAATACACCTGTGCAACTTTAGCGTGACCATGCAGATAGGTAGCCAAGCGAAGAGCATTATTGCAACAACGCTCTAATCTTAATGCCAAGGTTTCTAAACCGATGGATATTTGCTGAGCGGAATGTGGTGGTAGTGTCGCGCCCATATCCCGCAATCCCTTTTTACGTATTTGAGTCAAACCCCAATTCCGCGGATCCCCCACTCGATATAAGGCAAAAATATTTGGATAGTCTGACCAATCGAATAGCCCAGTATCCACTATAGCGCCGCCGAGCACATTACCATGTCCGGCAAAATATTTAGTCAATGACATGACTGTAAGAGAAGCCTGTACCCCTTTGGCATCAAACATATGACCAGGGGTCATAGTATTGTCTATCATGTAGACAAGCTTATGCTCGGCACAAAGTTGACCAACAGCCGCTAAATCGGCCACTTGAGTAACTGGATTGGCAATCGTTTCTGTAAAGACTAAACGTGTGTTAGCTCGGACCGCCCTAGCAACGGCATTAACATCAGTCACGTCAACGTAACTAATCTCAATTCCAAAATTTTCCAATGTATTCATGAAACTGCGCGTATTGCCAAATAAAAACTGGCTAACCACAATATGATCATTACATTTTAAAAGTGACAATAAGGCTGCACTGATAGCTGCCATACCAGTTGCGAAGGTCGCAGCGTCTACGCCCCCTTCCAACTCAGCCAGAATTTTTTGCAGTGCAGAATTAGAAGATGAAGATGAACGCGAATACACATGACCCATTTTCTTGCCTTGAAACACATCAACAAGATCATTAACGTCTTTATATTCAAACAAAACCGAATTACTGGTGGGAAAATGAACTGCGCCGTCTTGAGGCTGATTCAAGTTTCGATCGGCATGAACTAATCGTGTTGTAATACCTTTAATTTTCAAACGAGTTCTCCGCTAGAAAGGCTACTTTAGAGGGATATTTTGGATGCACTTTAGCATAAAAATCATAGACTTTTTGCATTTCTGCAGCGGTGTCTTCTGTTGGCACAAATACCGGTCCCAGCACTATGGTTTTACGCTGATAATCCAAACCAATTAACAACACTGGAACATTTGCATGATGAGCAATATGTAAAAATCCGCTTTTCCAAGGATAGACCTGACTGCGGGTTCCTTCTGGAGCTAAACAGAGTAGAATTTTATCAGTGCTTTTGACGGTTTCAATCATTTGAGTGACTACCCCATGACTTTTTGAGCGCTCAATAGGGATCCCCCCCCAACGTTTTAACAACCAACTAAAAGGCGGTATAAAAATACTGTGTTTACCGAAAAATGAAATTTTCAATTTCAGACAAAAAGCAACGGCCAACCCTATTACAAAATCCCAATTGGAAGTATGGGGGGCAACACAAACTACCAGTTTCGGGTTGTCAGGAAATTCGCCCTCAAATCGCCAACCTTTACTTTTTAAAACTGTTTTCCCTAACCATCTACTGAATCGATTACCTAATCGAGGTATATTTTGACTAACTTTTGGACAATTAAATGTATATGACATGTAAATACAAACAATAAAATGTTAATTGCTGCGATATTCTCTTATCATGCAGTCTTTGTCGAGCAAACCAACTTAATTTGAATAAATTCAGTAGTAGGATATACGTGCTAAGAATAATAATAGGAATGACCTTTTTACTAAGCCAGCTTGCCCATAGCCAAGAGACCGCACAAAACTTGTTCAGTCAATATCGGAATGCACTCTATCAAATTCAGATGATAGACAAGGAGTCTGGCAACAAATCATCCATTGGATCCGGATTTCGGATCAGCGATCAAGGCGATATTATATCCAATTATCATGTCATTTCTGACTATGTGTACTTTCCAGATAAATACCGCATCCAATTTCTCGACGCTAACGGGAATACCGGTGAGTTAACGTTGAAAAACTTCGACGTCATTAACGACTTGTCACTGTTGAAAATTGATCCGGCTAATACCTCAGGACTCTACTTCGACTTAGCTGAAAAGCTCCCGCAACAAGGCTCATTAGTCTTTTCATTAGGCAACCCCCACGACTTAGGAATGATAGTCGTACCTGGTACCTTTAATGGTTTGAAAAAAAATAGTTTTTACCAGCGCATTCATTTCACCGGCTCGATAAACCCCGGCATGAGTGGCGGACCAGCAGTGAACAGTCTAGGTCAGATCGTCGGCGTGAATGTTGCCACAGCAGGCAACCAAATTGGATTTTTGATTCCCCTTCCGAAAATATTGGCTTTATATCAGAACCATACGGAATTAGCCGTAAGCCAATACAAGCAACAGTTGCAAAAACAGCTTCACAATAACCAACAAGATATGGTTGAACAGCTATTATCCTCCCCATGGCAGTATGGTGTATTAGGCAAAGCTAGGGTACCGGAAAAAATTTCTGACTTTATTTCCTGCTGGGGTGGCTCCAATGCCAGTGAAAAAAATGTACGCTTTTTATCCGTATCTAATCGTTGCCGGATTGGGGAGCAACTTTATTTAAACAATAAATTACAAATCGGCGAAGTGGAAATCGAATTTGAGTGGCTTACCAGCGAAGAATTAAATGCCTTTCAATTTCATAATTTCTTGTCGAAAAAAATCGCCTTCACACGACCTGGCAACGTAGCGGGTGAAAATGACGTGAGCAATTATCGTTGTAATCAAGATTTGGTCACCAATGCTCATGGCGTGGTCCAAAAAAGTATCTTATGCGCCAGAGCTTACAAGGATTTCGACGATTTGTATGACGTACTCTACATCTCCGCAAGTAATAATTTTGAAACCAGTAGTTTGATAAGCCATTTCACCTTGTCCGCTGTTAGTCGCGAATCGATGAATGCATTTACAAAACAATTTATGGACGCAGTGTCATGGCAATAGTAGTAGAAATATTATCTCGTGACGGAAAAGTCATACAACATTATTACATTGATAAACCGACAGTAGCCATAGGCCGAGCCTACGATAACGACGTGCGGATCGATGATCCCTATGTTTGCCCGCACCACGTGAGTTTCAACGAACAACTACAAAGCCAACAATTACGAATCGACAGCAACGGCTCACTCAATGGCGTAAAAGTAAACGGCATTGAAGTGGAAGACGGGCAAATTGGTTATTCAGATGTCATTACCTTAGGTCGCACAAGATTAAGAATATTTTCACATCATCAAGATGTCCCGGCCGCTCTACCGCTTAGTGAATTGGAAGAGAATATCGAATGGTTGAGCCTTAGGCGGGTTTGTGCTGGCTTATTTACCTTGTTCATTGGTTTAATTTCAATGAAATACTTTTTGAATTCCATCAATCAAATTGACCTTGCGGTAGTCATAAAGGTTGCCATGACAGTGGCGGCCACTGCCAGTATTTGGCCCTTAGCATTCGCCCTGTTGTCTAAATTAGCTAAGCAAGATTCGCATATTATTAGTCAATTTAGTCTGCTTTGGATTTTCCTAATCAGCTCAGAGCTACTTGATTATATTGAGGCGTTTTTACAGTTTAATAGTAGTGCCACTCAAATTGTCTATTGGTCTATTTTAACAGCAAAAGGGATATTATTTTTTGCTCTACTGTGGTTTGCGTTATTCTTAGCCTTTCATCAATCTAAACCTGTTCGCAACGCGATTGCCGCCGTGGGAACGGTTATCATTAGCATATATGTCTTATCACCCTATTTATTCACAAACAAAGATTTCAACCAAAATCCTAGCTATGTGGCGACGGTGTTAACCCCTACTTTGAGAATCGCTGACACCACAAGTACTGAATCTTTTGTTGAAAGTTCCGACAAATTATTTAAACGCCTTAGCAGCGATATTGAGCAAGAAAAGTAGCCAATTATGTGTATATTATTTATTGCGGTTAAGCAGCATCCTCAATATCCATTGATAATTGCAGCTAATCGCGATGAATTTCATCAACGGCCAACCGCTCCGTCACATTTCTGGCCGACCCATCCACAAATGTTAGCCGGCAAAGATCTGCAAGCCGGCGGCAGTTGGATGGGGATCACTCGAGCCGGTCGATTATCAGCTTTGACCAACGTACGTGATCCACAAACAATTAATCCTGATGCTATTTCCCGTGGCGAATTAGTCACTCAATATCTATCAACTGAGGTTGAACAAGCTCAATACCTTACAACATTACGAGCCCACAAAGCGGCCTATAATGGGTATAACTTATTGTTTGGCGAATGGCAGAATTTATGGGTGTATAACAACCATAGCGACACAGTCGCGCAGCTCACTCCTGGAGTATACGGATTATCTAACGCAGACTTGAATAGTCCTTGGCCGAAAATCAATCAAGGGGTCAAACAACTCAAACAGCATTGTCAGCAAACCGGACCGATTCACCCAGATACCCTATTCGATATATTACTCAATCAAAACCAAGCAAGTGACGATCTGCTGCCTGAAACGGGTATTCCAATTGAATGGGAGCGAAAGTTATCGTCTATTTTCATCACTTCATCCGACTACGGCACCCGTTCTGCTACATTGCTATTAGTAGACCGTTCACACCAAGTCATTTGGTTAGAGCATAGCTTCAACCCTGCGGGTGAGAATACCCAGCAACAAAGGTTCACATTCAGTCTAAATTAGTCCAATTTAAACTGTATTTAATCCTCGAATTCCAGCCAATAAATGGCATAATGAGCATCTATATGTTAGCCATACTCTTTGAGGAAATCCTGTGTTTGAAGTTTTGCCCCTACTGCCTGCTGATCCTATTTTAGGCCTGTCTACTGCTTATCGTGAAGATCCTAATCCACTAAAAATTGATTTAGGCGTGGGTGTATATAAGGATGAACAGGGTAAAACTCCGATTTTGAGTTCGGTCGCAAAAGCACAACGCATACTTTTGCAAACAGAAGATTCTAAAACCTATATTACCCCTCAGGGTGTTCAAGGTTACATCGACGGTATGCTAGAGCTTCTGCTGGGTAAAGGGCATCCAACATTACTGGAGGACCGTGTAGCTGCGGTTCAGGCACCTGGTGGATGCGGTGCATTAAGAATTTTATCTGAATTGCTGAAACGCTGTGATTCAGAACTCACGGTTTGGGTCAGCGATCCTACCTGGGCTAATCATATTCCATTGATTGGCAATGCCGGTTTGAAAATCGAAACCTACCCCTATTTCGATAAGGCCTCAGCAAGCATTAAATTCGATCAAATGGTCGATTGTCTAAAACAAGTTAAGAAAGGCGACGTGGTGTTATTACACGGCTGCTGTCATAACCCAACAGGCGCAGATTTAACCGAGCAGCAGTGGCAAGTCGTGCTCGAACTTGCTCAAAAACAAGGGTTTGTACCTTTCATTGATGTTGCCTATCAAGGCTTTGGCGATGGCTTAGAACAAGATGCTTATGGCGTTCGTTTGCTCAGCGCAAATTTACCAGAAGTGATTGTTGCCGCGTCTTGTTCAAAAAACTTCGGATTATATCGTGAGCGCGTCGGTTTAGCGGTAATGGTGACAGCAACACCAACAATACGTAAAAGCATTCAGACGCAAATACAATCTATTGCCAGAGGGATTTACTCCATGCCGCCATCATATGGTGGAGCCCTAGTTGATATTATTTTACATGACGACGAATTAAAGGCTGAATGGAAAGCTGAAGTTGAACAAATGCGTGTACGTATGCAGTCTTTACGCCACTTATTAGTGGATAAATTGGCAGAAAAGGGTGCAGACCGTGATTTTAACTTTGTAAATAAACAAAAAGGGATGTTTTCATATTTGTGTATCTCGCCCGAACAAGTACAAGCTATCAGAACTAAACACAGTGTCTACTTCGTTGATTCTAGTAGAGTAAATATCGCTGGCATCAGTCAAAACAATGTAGACGCCTTAGCCACTGCCTTAGTTGATGTTCTGTAAATACCGCAACAAATTTCATATTGTTGCTGCTAAAGCTCGGCCTAGCCGAGCTTTTCCTTTATACTACCCCGTTGTATTCTCGGCTGTCGGATTGATTGCGTTCGCGTTATCTCCCATTATCCTCCTCGAATAGCTTAATAAGCAGGCGTTTATCTATATTTAACCCTAACGGTTTAGAGTAAATTGCCAGCGGATAGTTTTTTAATTTTCCTTGCACAGGACACCATAAATGAGTTTTGCTTCACTTGGCCTTAGCCAAAATATTGTTAACGCAGTCATAGAAAAAGGTTACGACACCCCTTCTCCCATCCAAGCGCAAGCTATACCTGCAATCATTGAGGGCAAGGATGTGATGGCTGCCGCACAAACCGGCACAGGAAAAACCGCTGGATTCGTATTGCCGATGTTACATCGACTAGAACATGGTGCTAAGCCCAAAAGCAATCATGTTAAAGCACTAGTATTGACCCCTACCCGCGAATTGGCTGCCCAAGTAGCTGAAAACGTGCTGCAATACAGTAAAAACCTTAATTGTAAGCATGCTGTTGTATTTGGTGGAGTAAGTATCAACCCACAAATGTTAGCGCTTCGTAAAGGTGTAGATATTTTAGTGGCAACACCTGGTCGATTATTAGATTTATATAGTCAAAATGCAGTGAAATTTGAGCAACTTGAAGTACTGGTTTTAGATGAAGCGGATCGTATGTTGGATATGGGTTTTATCCATGACATCAAACGTATTATTAAACTGTTACCCAAAGAGCGTCAGAACCTGCTGTTTTCTGCGACATTTTCAGATGACATTCGCCAATTGGCCAAAGGGATGGTCAATAATCCGGTTGAAATTTCGGTCGCACCAGCGAATAAAACCGCAGACGCAGTTGAACAGTGGGTTTACCCTGTCGACAAAAGTAAAAAGTCTAATTTGTTAACCCAAATTATCAAACAGCAGGACATGCAGCAAGTTTTAGTGTTTAGCCGCACTAAACATGGCGCTAATCGTCTCGCTAAGCAACTAACAGCTCGCGGTTTAATGTCAGCGGCCATACATGGCAACAAGAGTCAGGGTGCACGTACCAAAGCCTTAGCTGATTTTAAATCATCAAAAATAAGAGTTTTAGTTGCTACGGATATTGCCGCTAGGGGCTTGGATATCAGCCAACTACCCAACGTAATAAACTATGATTTACCCCATGTCGCGGAAGACTACGTGCACAGAATTGGACGTACTGGCCGTGCAGGCGCAACCGGTCTTGCCATCTCTTTGGTCACTCAAGAGGAATACAAATTACTCAAAGATATTGAAAGAGTGATAAGACAGGTCATTGAACGCAAAATTATTCCAGGTTTTGAGCCACAAGAAGTCGTACCTGAATCAAAACTTGATAGTCGACCTATTAAGCCGAAGAAAGCCAAAAAGCCTAGAAGCCCGCAATCACGTTCACAAGCTCCGAGAGCCAACGGATAGTCAGCTCTGCGTCATGGATGATGTTGGGTAAGTAGGCGATCAAGGTGATTGGCAAAATTTTGTCGATCACTTTGATTTAAGGCCGGAGGACCACCGGTATTAACGCCACTGGCACGCATGGTGTCCATAAAATCACGAATATTTAATCGTGAACGAATATTTTCTTTATCGAACAATTCACCCCGCGGGCTCAATGCCATACCGCCTTGCTCGATGATCTCAGCCGCCAATGGTATATCACTAGTGATAACCAAATCCCCTGCTTGACTGCGTTTAACGATTTCATCGTCTGCCACATCAAAACCAGCCGCAACCTGCAAAGAAGTGATATTTTTATTCGCCGGTACGCGAACAAATTGGTTCGCCACCAAAGTCATTTCGATGCCTGTTCGCTGGGCCGCTTTGAATAAAATGTCTTTAACTACGTTTGGACACGCATCTGCGTCAACCCAAATTTTCATCGACTTACCTTATGCTATAGGATTATTGCTAACCCAGCCTACCAAACCATATCATCAGGAATTTGATACTCTGCGTACCATTCATCTTCTTCGGTTGTACTGGTTTTCTGGGCTTCTTGTTGCTCGGCGGCATCGGCACGATAAACCACTGCCGATTCATTTCTCAATGCAATTTTTTCCGCCACTGGCATGGGCACGATCTCATAACCACTGCCAAAGGTAGCAATTGCTAATTTACCCTGACTAATACGATTACGGGTTTTCTGATCTACGTAAATACGTTTAATGATATTGTCATGGGTGAAATTACAGGGAATATCACCATTGTCTTTAGGCTGTTTATTTATTTCAATAAGCTGTTTAATTTGTGCCGCTATAGATTTTTGTTCTGCTACTTTTTTGGTTTCTAGATTCAGCAAACGATCTTTTTCCCGTTTATCTGTTTGAGCTTTTTCAGCGGCTATTTTTGCTTCATCAACATTAGCAACTTTATGTTTTTGCTGATGTCTTGCTTTTTTATGTTGTTCTTTTTTGGCTTGATTCGCTTTCTTTTTATTAGTTAAGCCGGCTTGCAGTAATTGGTCTTGAAGTGAGAGTGCCATGAAAAATCCGCATTGTTAGTGAAACTGAAAACTGTTCAGCAATTGTAAACTGAAAACGGCAGTTTAACACTGCCGTTGACGGAACGAAATATGCTGGTCAATTTGCCGACCAGCTAATTGCGATTATTTAGATTTCTTGCGTTTATCCTCCGCGACCCACTTACCGCCTGCATACCATGCAGACCAGCCTGTAGCCTTGCCCTCAGCATTTTCTGAAGTCACATACTGTTGTTTGGTTTTACGGCTAAATCTTACCATAGTCGGATTACCATCAGGATCCTTGGCTGGTGCATCAGCTAAGTAGTAAAACTTCGACGAAATCCTATCTCTGAATCGGGCGAGCTCATGCACCATAGGGGCACGTGTTTCACGGGATTTAGGGAAATTGTGCGCCGCCAGAAAAATCCCAGCCGCGCCATCTCGTAAGACAAAATGCGCATCTGATTTTTCACAGTCAAGCTCAGGTAAGTCCACCGGATCTTCCTTCGGAGGCGCAGCTTCACCGCTCTTCAACAGCTTGCGGGTATTCTTACACTCTTCATTGGTACATCCGAAATACTTGCCAAATCGACCGGTTTTCAGTTCCATGTTAGAGCCGCATTTATCACACTCAATAATCGGCCCATCATAACCTTTTATTTTAAAGGTGCCCTTTTCAATGAAGGTGCCTGGACAAGTAGGTGTGTTACCGCAAACATGCAATTTATGCTGCTCGTCGACAAGATAGCTATCCATTGCCGTACCGCAAATATCACAGCGACGTTTTGAGCGTAATGCTTCAGTTTCCAACTCCTCCTCATCTTCAACTTTAAGAACTTCATCACCAGGGGTGAGATTCTTAGTACCAGTACAGCGCTCTTTAGGTGGTAGATTATAACCTGAACAGCCCAAAAACACGCCAGTCGAAGCGGTTCGAACATTCATTGGGCGACCACATATGTGACACTTTATACCTGTCTCTATCGCTTGGTTGAGACGCATACCACCTTCTTCTGGAGGTAATTCTGCTTTCAACAAACGTTGATAAAAATCATCATAAAATTCATTCAACACTTCTTTCCAGTTGCGTTTGCCATTAGCAACGTCATCCAACTGCTGTTCCATGTTTGCGGTAAAATCAAAACTGATCAGGTCGGTAAAATTATCGACCAATCTATCATTGACAATTTCGCCCATTTTTTCAGCATAGAAACGTTTATTGTCCAATTTGACATAACCGCGATCCTGAATGGTTGAAATGATACTGGCATAAGTTGATGGACGACCAATTCCACGTTTTTCAAGTTCTTTAACTAAAGATGCTTCATTAAAACGAGCAACAGGCTTGGTAAAGTGTTGCTTAGGATCCAGTGCTTTAAGATCAAGTTTTTGACCTTCTTTCACATCTGGCAAGGTTAGCTCGTCTTCGCCTTTTTTCTTCACTTGGGTTTGGACCCGAGTCCAACCATCAAATTTTAAAACTCGACCTTTAGCTACAAGCTCGTAATCCGCTGCTTTAACGCGAATAGTACTCGCATCGTACTTGGCAGGTACCATCTGACAAGCAACAAATTGACGCCATATAAGCTCATATAGACGCTGAGCATCACGTTCCATATCGCTTAGTGATTCAGACTTAATCGCTACATTTGAAGGACGAATCGCTTCGTGAGCTTCTTGAGCCCCCTCTTTACTGCCGTAGGAAACCGGTCCGTTAGGGAGATATTTGGCACCAAAACTATCTTCGATAAATCCACGACAAGCCTCAACCGCATCTTTGCTTAGATTGGTTGAATCTGTACGCATATAAGTGATGTGCCCCGCTTCATAGAGTCGCTGGGCCATCATCATGGTTTTCTTCACGCCAAACCCTAAACGGGTGCTGGCGGCTTGCTGCAAGGTTGAGGTGATAAAGGGCGCTGAAGGACGACTCTGAGTTGGCTTTGATTCACGACTTATTACTTGATAGTCAGCGTTTTCCAAGTCCTTAGTGGCTTTATCAGCTTGGGCTTGATTGACCGGTTTAAAGGCTTTGTCTGCGTATTTTGACACTAGCATCCGCAGCGCTGTCTGTTGAGCAGTCAAGTCTGCATGGATATCCCAAAACTCTTCGGGTACGAAAGCTTTTATTTCGCGTTCCCGCTCAACCACCAATCGAACTGCTACGGATTGAACGCGGCCCGCTGAAAGGCCCCTGGCGACTTTTTTCCACAACAGTGGTGAGACCATAAAGCCCACTACCCGATCAAGGAAACGTCGAGCTTGCTGAGCGTTTACTCGGGCCACATTGACCACGCCGGGGTCGGAAAAAGCCTCTTGAATGGCATTTTTAGTGATCTCGTTGAACACCACCCGTTGATAAGTTTTACCTTCGCTGCCTAATAGCTCCTGCAAATGCCATGCAATCGCTTCTCCTTCTCTATCCAAATCCGTCGCGAGATAGATAGTGTCGGCATCTTTAGCCAGTTTTTTCAGTTCAGCAACGACTTTTTCTTTACCTGCCAAAATATCATAATGGGCTTCCCAATCATTTTTTGGGTCGATTCCCATCCGGTCCACGAGTTTTTGATATTCAAACTCTCGCAGGTAAGTTTCGCGTTTTTTCTCAGGCCATTGATTTAGTTCTTTGGCTGGTTTTTTGGGCGCAACATGCCCCAAAGCCTTAGTTGGGAGATCTCGAACGTGCCCAACACTCGATTTCACAATAAAATTTTTGCCGAGATATTTATTTATTGTTTTTGCCTTTGCTGGCGATTCGACAATAACCAGTGATTTTGCCATAAATTACACATTAACCTTTGATTTATATGGGTTTAATTGATTTTTAAAGGAGCGGCACCTACGTTCTCCTCCCATAATCCTTTTTTAACATATATCGGCAAAGTGAATAGAAAACAAGTTCTTATTCATACTTATCTACTTTAGTACAATTTACCAACAGCAAAACTGTATACATAATGACCAACTAGATTGGCAAGACACATAAAAGACGTATAATCATTCGAATACAAATAAGTGACTGTGTCTTAAACTGACCAGAAGCAGATGTTACAACATCATCACACTTATCTTTTATCACAGTACACGTTGTCTATTTCTGAGGTTATAAATGAAGCAAGTAGAAGTTAATTTCGACGGTCTTGTCGGACCTACCCATAATTACGCCGGATTATCATTTGGCAACGTGGCGTCGTTAAGCAATGCCAAGGCATTCAGTAGTCCGAAGCAAGCTGCCTTGCAAGGCTTACAAAAAATGAAAGCGCTACACGATATGGGCATGACTCAGGGTGTGCTTGCTCCTCAAGCTCGTCCTGATTTAGATACTCTGCGTCGTCTGGGGTTCACTGGTTCAGATCAAACCGTACTTGAACAAGCCTCTAAGCGCGCTCCTGAGGTTTTCAGAGCTTGCTGCTCCGCTTCTAGCATGTGGACTGCAAATGCTGCCACAGTGTCTCCTAGCGCTGATACCGCAGATGGGAAAATTCATTTCACCCCGGCCAATTTGACCAATAAGTTTCACCGCTCATTGGAACCAGAAGTTACTGGGCGAATTCTGCAGGCGACTTTTAGTAATGAAAAGTACTTTAATCACCATGCACACCTACCTGATAATGAACATTTTGGTGACGAAGGCGCGGCTAACCATACTCGACTTTGTACCGATTATGGTCATGCCGGAGTAGAAATATTCGTTTACGGTCGCCACGCTTTTGATGGCAGTAAGCCTGCACCGAAGAAATACCCTGCCCGTCAAACCCTTGAAGCCTCACAGGCCATTGCCAGATTGCATGGGTTAAGCGATGAGACAACGGTTTTTATTCAGCAGAATCCAGATGTGATTGATCAAGGTGTATTCCATAATGATGTTATTTCTGTGGGGAACCAAAACGTATTGTTTTACCATCAAGAAGCGTTTCATGATACGCAAAACGCACTCGATGAAATTCAGCGTAAATTTGGTCAACAGCAAGTACATTTCATTCGAGTCGATACTGATATTGTGCCAGTACAGGATGCTATTAAAACCTATCTATTCAATACTCAGATCATTACTCTCCCCAATGGCGAGATGGCTATTATTGCTCCGACAGAGTGTCAGGAAAATGAAAGAGTAGCCGACTATTTAAGTCACCTAATCACCCTTAATACGCCCATCAAAGCGGTGCATTATTTTGATGTTAAGCAAAGTATGCGAAATGGTGGCGGACCCGCTTGTTTGCGCTTACGGGTGGCCATGACCGATCAAGAAGTAGCCGCGGTTAATCAACAAACATTAATGTCTGATGCCGTTTTCAAGCGGTTAAACCAGTGGGTTAATAAACACTACCGTGAACAACTTAGTGTCGATGATTTGCGTGACCCTGCCCTGTTGCTGGAAACCCGGGCTGCACTAGATGAGCTCACCCAGCTACTCAATCTGGGTTCTATCTATCCCTTCCAAAGATAAAAAAAATGCGCTCATATGAGCGCATTTTTAAATTCTATTTTACAATTCTAGTCCGGATCAGTACAAAATGAGCTGCTACCGAAAGGGTTAGATGGAGGCTCTGAAGCTTCATCATCTAGATCAGCTACCGCAGCGGATAATCTAAAGGATTGTGATTCTAGTGATTCGCTGCCTGAAGATTGTCCAAACACGCTAATTTCCACATCTGTCCAAAAAGCGTAGGACTTTGGATATCGTATCTCTAACTTAGCCTGACCATTTACATCTGTGCTATTCACATCATCTTCGAAACTGATGGTTCCGACAATCCCAGGGGTCAAGCGTCCATCACCATTGGTATCTTCGCCAGCATCTAAGGAGCCATTAGCGTTAATGTCTTCGTTGGGGCAAGTGGCTGTAATGTTACCCACCCACACATCAAGGTCAATATTGTAGCTCCAAAATCCTTTACGATAAACACCTCCAACGGCGCGTTTTATTGGTGTTGAAGAGGCTGTCAGTTGCACATTGCTAACCGGCCGACCTGCTGCATCACTGACAAATACTGAGAACTGCTTGAGATAACTTGACTCATCTGGAGCTTCAAGGCTGTTACCGGTGCCTAAGGAGATATCAAAGGCACGATCACCAACGGTAAGCGTGGTAAAATTACTGACACTAGTGTTATTAGCAACATCGGCGTGGACCATTACCGCGTCTTCACTGCTAACAGCATTTGAGGTATACACAGTAGAAGCAATACCATTGCTATCCGTGGTGGAAGAGTTGGGTAACACAAATCCACCGCTGACATCGTCAACCCGGAAATTCACTACTTGCCCTTTAACCAAATTCCCAGAGGCATCTCGCACTATTGCTGAAATCGTCGAGGTTTGCCCTTCGGGGCCGATTAGATCCGGTGACGCATCGACAAGAATAGTAGCTGGTGTAATGGCGATAAATTCAAATTGAGTTCTAGAGCTAACCGTTTGTCCGTTACCATCAACCCCTTCGGCGGTAATGGATGTCAAACCCGCGTTGTTTGATTGAATCGTAAAAGACGCAACACCATTTGCATCGGTAACTGTGGTTGGCGCAACAATAGTCCCTCTGGATGAGCTTAAGGTAACTGTGCCACCGACGAAGGCGACATTGTCTTTTAACCAAGTTACCTGCAAGGTTGTGTTAGTGCTAAGGGGCACATCTTGGACAGGTATAGTGGTAAAGCTAAAACTATCTTCTTGCACGGTAAAGACTAAACTTCCTTGCGCATTAAGGGCACTCGCGGTAATAGTGTTGCTACCGGTTTGCGAGGCTTGATATTGGACTGTAACCTGCCCTTCTGCGTCTGTGGTAGCGCTAGAATCAATAGTGCCCTGCGATGTAGTCAAGCTGACCTCACGGTTTGCTA
The DNA here is from genome assembly GCF_030316135.1 of Aliiglaciecola sp. LCG003. Taxonomy (NCBI): domain Bacteria; kingdom Pseudomonadati; phylum Pseudomonadota; class Gammaproteobacteria; order Alteromonadales; family Alteromonadaceae; genus Aliiglaciecola; species Aliiglaciecola sp. LCG003. Next base: position 2,426,151 of record NZ_CP128185.1, read on the forward strand.
AACCATTACCATCGGAATCAGCCACTTTAATGGTGACATCTATCGTATCGCCTAACACGACAGATGAGGGACCGTCCACATTCACTTCAGTACCGACTATTTGTATATCTACGGTCTGACTAAATGTACCTGACGACACGGTCGCGGTAACAACACGGTTTTCAGGGTTGTTACGGCTGGTCAGTAATGCTCGTGCGGTACCATCAGCTGCGGACGTACCTTGGACGATTTGCAGTTCAGCTGCGTTATTAGCGGCAAAGGACACATCAACGCCCTCGAGTAAAATATTCTGGGCGTTTTTTACCACTGCAATCAATTCGATTTCATCCGAGCCGCTAGAAGCTAACTGCGTAGAGTTAGCAAACAACTCAAGGGAGGCGGGCGTACTGCCAGTATTCGTTGAGCCCGCCGAGCTAAACCCAACCTGACCTTGTACCCCTGAGTCAAGAGCGCCTAGGACCAAGCTATCACCTGAGCTAGCCCCTACAAGTAAACCTATAGTGGCGATACCGTCTGCATTGGTTAAAGCAGTACCCGTATCATTGGAGAAGGTGGCTAATCCCGTTTGACTAAAGCTAAAGGTAACCAGTTGGTCGGCCACATTGCCCCCATCTGTGCTGGAAACAGTAGCTGTCACTGATAATGGAGAGGTCGAGCTTAATAAGTTAGTTGCCTCGCCATTTTGACCGGCAATACTCAAAGAAACATTATAGGTAGGATCCGTGGTTCCTCCACCAGTACCGCCACCCGTAGAGTCCCGTTCTACTGAGCCACCGCCGCCACATGCTGCGACTGCTAACAGCAGAAAACAAGTGATCAATATTCGAAAGCGTGAAGTCATGTTTCTTTTCCCACAAAGTAGATTATTCAATTCAAGATCTCGTTGTTGTTGCTTTTATGGTTTTGCTTGCGCTGTAAACTTGCTACGCTATCCAAAATAATTATAAATTTTAGGACAATTATGCAGCAGTCCCCAAAAAAGCTAGGTCTCACCGCTAAAATCTTTATCGGCATGATAGCCGGAATTATTACCGGTGCTTTTCTACAATTCTTGTTTGATGATAGCGGAGATTTACAATTTAGTGTATTCGGCATAGAAGTTTCTACGTATGCTGTTTTAGTCGAAGGTATATTTCACGTTTTAGGACAGATATTCATTAACAGCTTGAAAATGCTGATTGTTCCTTTAGTTTTTATCTCTTTAGTATGCGGTATTGCTAATCTATCTGATCCAAGTAAATTGGGACGCTTAGGCGGAAAATCTGTTGCGCTATACGTAGCTACAACAGCACTAGCGATTACCGTAGCTATGGTTGCAGCGATTATATTTCAACCTGGCGCTGGGGTGGATATCCCAAGCGATGCTACCTATGCCGCCGCGACGGCTCCTGCATTGTCACAAGTTATTATTGATATTTTCCCGTCCAATCCCTTTGCTGCCTTCACTAACGGTAAAATGCTCCAGGTAATTACTTTCGCAGTATTATTCGGTGTGGCTATGGCCATGTCCGGTGAGCCAGGTAAGCGCGTTGCAACCTTATTTGATGATTTAAACACAATTGTTATGAAGCTGGTCACTATCCTGATGAACTTGGCCCCCTATGGTGTTTTTGCCTTGCTAGCTAAACTTTTTGCACAAATCGAGGTTTCCACCATATTTGCATTAGGCAAATACTTTGCGTTAGTTTTTGGCGTGTTACTGTTCCATGCTTTTGTCAATTATTCGCTGATTTTAAAACTCTTAAGTGGCTTAAACCCTATGCCGCTATTTCTTAAAATGCGCGAAACTGTGGTGTTTGCATTTAGTACCGCAAGCAGCAGCGCAACCTTACCTATCACTTTAGAAACAGCGACCAAAAAACTTGGCGTGAGTAATTCAGTAGCATCTTTCACTATTCCCCTTGGTTCGACTATCAACATGGATGGTACGGCCATTATGCAGGGTGTTGCCACGGTATTTATCGCCCAAGTGTTTGGTATAGATTTGACTTTATCAGACATGATGATGGTGGTCCTAACCGCTACCCTGGCATCTATAGGTACGGCCGGTGTGCCCGGAGTTGGCCTGCTAATGCTGGCCATGGTGCTTGCTCAAGTTGGCTTGCCTGTTGAAGGAATCGCCTTGATCATTGGGGTTGATCGTTTGTTGGATATGACCCGCACTGCTGTGAACGTTACAGGGGATTGTATGGTGGCTTGTATCGTCGGTAAAAGTGAAAACGAATTTAATTCTGCAGTGTATTATGATCCTGAGGCAGGAGTGGCCGATGAAGAAGTGGACCTTGATGATTTCGAGTCTACCTCAATTCATCACAAGGCTGACTAATCACAAATCTAGTCAATTTATTAATGCGGAGAAACCCCAGAAGCGGAAACGTGCTGGGGTTTTTTATTGGATGCTTAATGCTGGCCGAGGGCAACCGCTGGATTGATCTTGGTGGCTTTTATGGCTGGATAGATGGTCGCCAATAGACTCAATAAAATAGCGATAGCGGCTGTCATAGCCACTTCTTGCCACGCCAATTCCGAGGGCAGAAAATTAATAAAGTAGACATCCCCGGAGAGGAATTTGCTGCCAGTAAGGTTTTCAATAAACTGCGCGATAGCTGTCAGATTTAATGCCAACAAGACCCCAAGCGCAACCCCCACCGTAGTCCCAATTAAGCCATTCACAGCACCTTGCAAAACGAATATTTTAATGATCATGCTATCTCTTGCACCTAAGGTTTTGAGCATAGCAATTTCTGCTTGTTTCTCATTTACAGCCATCACCAAGGTCGAAATAATATTAAAGCACGCCACCGCGATCACTAAACTAAGAGCTATATAGACAACGGTGCGGACTAACTGAATATCTTGATATAAATGGCCCTGAGTGCGGGTCCAATCGGACATATAAACATGTTGGGCAAAACTATAGCCTATTTGTCTCATCACCTCTGGCGCAATGAAGGCATCATCGAAACGAAAACGTAGTCCTTGTGCCCCACTGGCAGTGCCCAGGGTCTCGGCGGCGCGCTGCATGTGCATGAACCCAATTTGCGCATCTAATTCTCCACCTATGCTGACTTCACCTGCAACATTTAACCAAAGATTTTTCGGTGCTTGAAAGGACATATCATCGGAAATTTGTGGCAATAACAGCTGTACTTTATCGCCCACTTTCAAATCCAACTTTTCCATTATAGCTCTGCCCAATATCAAGGCATTAGGGTCCTCAACAAAACGCTGCCAGCTGCTTCGCTCTATTCTTTGTATCACTGAGTTCTGGGCAGAAAAATGCGTATCTAAGCCAACCAATTGGGGAATAGCCTTCATTTGATTGCCTTTTTGCAACAACACTGACGCCTTGGTATAGGGTTCAATATCAATAATGCGTTTATCATTTTTCAAACGCTTGATTTCACCCTGCCAATCCACCAAGCCACCACTATCATAAGCATAGATTTCGCCATGTGGAATGACACTTAATAGTTTATCTTTAAGCTCACGTTCGAAGCCGTTCATAACCGATAGCAGCAAAATAAGCACTAAACACCCAAGTGCTATACCAAATGTAGAGGATGCGGAGACAAATGATATGAAGCCATTTTGGCGTTTGCCTGAGCGAAATCGCCAAGCTAATTGAGCCACTAAATTCACAAAACTTGCCCTTGTTCAGACAAATGTCCATCAATAATATTTAGCGTGCGGTCAAGTTTGCTGGCAAGTTCAATGTCATGGGTAACTACGATGAAGCTAGTCGACATTTGGTCTCGTAAATCATTCAACAAAGCGTAAATACTTTGGCCGCTTTTATGATCCAAGTTGCCAGTAGGCTCATCAGCCAACACTAACGCCGGTTCAGTTACTAAGGCTCGGGCGATGGCCACCCGTTGGCGCTCTCCGCCAGACATTTCAGAAGGCTTGTGAGTTAAACGATGGGCCAAACCAACTCGCTCTAACATCTCACTGGCACGATGCTTTGCTGTACTGCTGTTTACTTTGCCGATAAGTAACGGCATGGCGACATTTTCAACCGCATCAAATTCAGGCAACAAATGATGGAATTGGTAGACAAAACCTAGTGAGCGGTTACGAAATTGCGCTTGTTGAGCATCATTGAAGGTGAAAATATCCTCTCCATTGAACAACACTTGACCCGAACTGGGCGTATCCAGTGCGCCAAGAATATGCAGCAGTGTACTCTTGCCGGAGCCTGAACTGCCCAAAATTGCAATTTGCTCTGCTTTATTAACTTGAAAGTTAACCTTGTCTAGCACTGTTACATCCGTATCATTATCTTGATAGGATTTACTCACATTAATACATTTTAACAATTCAGACATACACGCCTACTACCTCAGTCCTACCAGTGCTTATTAAGCTTAATTCTAATTATCTTTTTGTTGATTGAACAACATTCTTTCCCGGCGTTTCCACATCAATTTTGCTACTTTTTTCATACTGATATTTTTGTCTTTCTCATCGACAATTTCAAATCCTAGCAGACTCTCGAGCAGGTCTTCCATTGTTAAAATCCCTTCCATCCCCCCATATTCGTCAATTACCAACAACATATGCGCTCTGGTGGTAATGAAATGACTAATGGTTTCAGATAGAGGTGTGCTGGCTAATAACGCAATCATATCTTTGCGATAAGCTGATAATGGCTTATCACCATTGCCTCTGGCTTGCGCCAACAATAAATCTGACTTCATGACAAAACCGCTAATTTTTTCAGATTCATTATCTTCATAGATGGGTATGCGTGAAAAAACTTCACTGGCATATTTATGATAGAAGGCCTCAACGGTCATATTCTCAGACACTTTAAACACCACGGTCCGGTGTGTCATGGCATCTTTCACCCGCAAGTCATCGAGACTTAGCAAACTTTGTAAGATATTGGCTTGTTGATGATCAAGTTGACCTTCCTGTTGAGAAAGCTCAGCCATAGCATGCAATTCCCCCCGACTAAGTCCCTTCAACGGACTATCTTCAGTAAATCCACTGGTCAGCTTATTAGACATCTTGACGAACGGATACAAAACAATCACCAAATACTTTAGGAAATAAGCCGTAGCCGGGGCCAACTGACGCCAGAATGTCGCACCCAGTGTTTTCGGAATAATCTCAGAAAACACCAATATCAAGAAGGTTAAAATAGCTGATGCTACGCCTAAATATGCATCGCCAAACACCACAGCAGCTTGCGCCCCTGCACCCGCTGCTCCCATGGTATGGGCTATAGTATTCAAGGTCAAAATCGCCGATAACGGTTTATTAATATCAGCGGTAAGATCATGCAAAATTTGGCCGGATTTTTCGCCTTTTTTCATCGACACAGAAATATGCGCCGAAGATATACTGAGTATCACCGCTTCAGCCACAGAGCATAAAAATGAAAATCCAAGTGCAATAAAAACATATATAAAAAGTAGTAACATCGGCTATGGCTTTTCTTGTTGTTGACTATCAGGTTTATTTTGCTCAAACCACCATAAAATATACTCGACTTTTGTCATCAGGTTACTGGGTTTGCGGTAGATACTGTGTGATGCATCAGGGATCCTAACCATAGCTGTTTTGACACCCTCAATTTTTAGTGCTTGATAATACTGTTCCGTTTCAGAGATGGGCGTTCTATAGTCCGACTCGCCGGCTAATAACATAGTCGGTGTGGTAACATTGCCAACATAACTAATGGGTGAATATTTCATATATCCTTGTGGATCTTCCCACGGTTTTTTAGAAAACCAATATTGATAAAAATACGGATAAAAATCAGCGGTTAACACAAAGCTGTACCAGTTAATTACCGGTTTAGCCACAACTGCAGCGGCAAATCTGTTGGTGTGCCCTATTGTCCAGGCAGTCAACACTCCCCCTCCAGAGCCTCCAGTCACGAACAGTTGCTTATCATCGATGAAACCTTTAGCCAGCAGCGCATCAACCCCTGACATCAGATCATCATAATCTTGACTTGGATAGTTTTTATCAATGCTATTGGCGAAAGCTTTACCATAACTAGAGCTGCCCCTTGGATTGGTATACAGCACAACATTACCGGCAGCAGCGAACAGTTGAATCTCCATAGAAAAATGCGGGCCATAAGCCGTCACTGGCCCACCATGTATTTCTAATATCAGAGGGTATTTTTTATTTTTAACAAACCCAGGTGGGTATGCTATCCAACCTTGAATATCGTGACCATCGGCAGAGGATTTAAACCAAATTTCCTCGATATTAGCGAGAGATTTGTGAGCTAACGCATCTTCATTTAAATTGGTTAACTGATCTACCTTGTTGTTGGATATGACTGCCACGTCTGCAGGGCGAAGAGGATTGGAAAAAGTAATTGCCACATTCCCGGCGTCACTAGCTGAAAACTCAGCGCTGGTGTATGGACGTCCGTAAGACTGCCCGCCAAGCTTATCACTCAGTATAGTGCGCTTTTCGGCATTATTGAGTGATTGTAATGCCAACAATGTTTTACCTTGGTCATCATACTGAATATAAATATTCTTGCCTTTTTTATCCCAGGCAATGGCATTAATACTGCGATCTAAACCTTTGCTGACTTGTCTTGACTTGCTTCCGTCAGTGTTCATTACATATAGTTGTGCATTTTCATAATTACTGCGTTTATCATCAAAACCTAAATAGGCTATATGTTTGCCATCAGGCGATACACTGGGGTTGCTATCAGGTCCGTCTCGTTGGGTGAGTTGGACAATCTTTGAAGATGGGATGGAAACCTTAAAAATATCTGAGTTTAACGGTGCAAAATCACGGTTTTCACTTCGGTTAGCGGAAAAGTAGATAGCCTTGCTGTCGGCTCCCCATGCTAATGGACCGCCGTTATCATATTCATCGTTAGTGATTTGGCGGGGCGTTCCCCCTTGAGCAGAAAGTATAAAAATTTGCGTCTTGCCTTTGGTAGCATAACCACCGCCATCGAAGCGATAATACACATCATCGATATACACCGCCGGATCTGCCCAGTTTGCGCCCTTTGGCTTTCCTGTCAAGCTAACCGGCGTTTTTGCTTGGCCTTCCACGAACATCGAAAATGCCAAATACCTACCATTAGGTGACCAGGATAATCCTGAAGGTGCAGCGCTCAGGTTGGTTAGCTTAGCGACTTGACCAGTTTGCAGCCACTTCATATAGATTTGTGCTTTACCCGTGCGGGTGGAAATGAAGGCCAGGGTTTTACCGTCGGGTGAAAGTACTGGGTTATAATCAGCATGATCACCGGTGGTCACCGGCAATAAATTTTTTGATTGGGTATCTACCGACCAAATATTGCCTAACTTTCGATCGCTTTGTATATCCATGAATTGCCGTACAAAATAGACTTTTTTACCGTCCTGGCTAATAGCCAAATCAGCCGCATACTCGATATCGAATATATTTTGTGATTTCAGTACGTCTGTGGCTTCAGTTGCTTGCCCATTAGAGGTCATTACTAGCAGCGAAACGGATAGTAAAGTGTTACGTAAATTCATTATGTATCCATTTGGTCACAATCCCGAATGGCTAGCTTAGCGCATTTGGCGATGATTTATTATGGTTTGAGGCGAAGAAATCGAAAATATAAGCAAACAGTTGTAACTATTAATAACATCTACAAAGCTAGTTGTCCAAAATCACCAATTGCCCCTCTAACACGGCGGCCTGAATCCCATCAGCATCGCGGATCAACCAACTTGGTGACAAGCCTTTGCGCCGATATTGAGCCGGGCAAGACTCCCCTATCGCTCTAACAATGGGCCGACGGGTTAAATTATTTATTAACGATAAATCACCAGTGAATCGGCAATAGCCTTGTCTTAGCAAAAAGTCGTAACGGTTGTTAGTTAACTCTAAAGGATGTGTTACTGGATAGGCCAAGCCCGCCTCGAACAGCATTCCTTTGGCATCAAAGGTATTGTAGCCACCTAAATGGTGCAGGTCGCCTACTTCATCGACCGAGGCTACTCCGAGATTATCACGCTTGATACTAACATCTATTTGATACTGCTTAGAATGAGTCTGAATATTCAAATTCCTGATTAGTACATCTGTCATACCCTCCGCCTTGTTTTTGGCCAGTGCATGATATTGTGCTTCTGCCTGAACAGCAAACCTCCCCTGGGCGATCCGATAAAACGCCTGAAGCAAAGCCACATAATTTAATTCTCTAGCGCACTGGCGGTTCATATCATCAGCGACAAAACCCGATTCAATTAATATACAAGCACTGCCTTGTTGAGCTGCAAAGTCACCGAAAGCGCGGACCGAGAAACCGTCTTCATAGCGAGCAAAGTTGGCGTTGCCGAGGGTGTTTAGATCTTCAATCAGGCTACCGATAAGTTGCATCGCTAAGCGTCTGCTGTCCGTAATAGACTCCCCTTTATCTCCTGATGGCGCCAACCAAGCCAAACTGACTCCATGACGTGTGTTGCCCTGAGCATAATAGCGACTTTGATCATGTAAATTAAACGCGAATTGCGGTTTTATCTGACAGATTAGTTGATTGAGTAATTGCCCCTCAGGTGACTGCAAAGCATCAGCATCACGATTGATATCAATACCTTGAGCGTTTTCCCGAGTACTCTCATCCGCGCCATCGGGATTCAGCATAGGTACAAAATGCAGGGTGACTTTTTGTGCTAGCGCCCGACAGGATTCGGGATCACAACCACTGCTGAAATAATTGATAACATCCAGTAGCGCAGCGGTCGCTGTAGGCTCGTCGCCATGCATCTGCGACCAGCATAATATATGTAAAGGGCCGGAACCCATAGTCCACTTGTATATCTCTTTTCGGTTATGTGAAAAGCCGATGATATCTAATTGCATTGAGGAATTAAAATTACCAGCTAGTTGTTGCAAGCTACTCTCAATATCAGCGTGCACAATTTGCGGTTTATCTAACCCTGCTACCTTGCTAGTTTGATAAGATTGGAGGATCTGCTCACTGTTAATCAGCACAGGTGTTCAGCATCTTATTTGTCTCCAGTACTTTGCCCATACAAAGATTACTCCGGGGAAGAGTTAATTTAGCTGCATCCGCCTTTTTGTGCCTGACGTGCGTCATACGCGGCTAACTGTTCTGGGGTAGCCTTGGCTTGATACTTTTCTTTCCATTGGCTATAGGGCATACCGTAGATTCTCGCACGAGCCTCTTCGAAATCTATTTCTACACCTTTATCATCAGCCGCGGCTTTGTACCACTTACCCAAACAATTACGACAAAAATCAGCAAGGATCATCAAATCAATGTTCTGCACATCTTTATTATCATCCAGATGTTTTAATAGTCGTCTAAACGTAGCTGCTTCTATTTCAGTTTGAGTATTTGAGTCCATAATTTATTACCTTAATCATTCTATTCATCAATTATATAGCATAAAAAAAAGGAGCCTAGGCTCCTTTCTTTGTATTTCTAGAAAACTTACTCGTCAGCAGGCGCTTCAGTAGCAGGTTTTTCTAACAACTCTTTGATACTTAAACGAACACGGTTTTGACGGTCAATTTCCATTACCTTAACGTCAACCATTTGACCTTCAGTTAAGTAATCAGATGTTTTATTCACACGCTCATGAGCGATTTGTGAAATATGCACCAAACCTTCTTTACCAGGCAAGATTTCAACGAAAGCACCAAAATCAACAATACGAGTCACTTTACCGTGATAAGTTTTGCCAGCTTCAACTTCTGCTGTTACTTGCTCAATCTTAGCAATAGCGATTTCAGCTTTAGCTAATTCAGTAGCAAAAATCTTAATCGTACCATCGTCTTCGATTTCGATGTTGGTATCAGATTCTTCAGTTATTGAGCGGATCATTGCACCACCTTTACCGATTACATCACGGATTTTGTCCTGATCAATCTTAAGAGTGTAGATACGTGGAGCAAATTCAGACATCTCATCACGGTGACCGCCAAGAGCCTGATCCATAACACCAAGAATATGCAAACGAGCTTCTTTAGCTTGCTTAAGCGCCTTCTGCATGATTTCTTGCGTGATACCTTCAATTTTGATATCCATTTGAAGTGCGGTAATACCTTCGGTTGTTCCCGCTACTTTAAAGTCCATATCACCTAGATGATCTTCATCACCCAAGATATCTGAAAGTACTACGAAGTTGTCATCACTCTTCACCAAGCCCATTGCTATACCAGCAACAGAAGCCTTGATTGGAACACCTGCATCCATAAGCGCCAAAGAGGTACCACAGACAGATGCCATTGAAGACGAACCATTAGATTCAGTGATTTCAGACACGACACGAACCACATACGGGAATTCAGCTTCAGATGGCATAACAGCTTGAATACCACGTTTAGCTAAACGACCATGACCAATTTCACGACGCTTAGGAGAACCAACAAAACCAGTTTCGCCTACACAGTATGGAGGGAAGTTGTAATGCAACATAAAGCGGCTATCAGTTTTACCATTAAGACCGTCTATCATTTGTGCATCACGCTCTGTACCCAATGTAGCGGCAACTAAAGCTTGAGTTTCACCACGGGTGAACAAAGCAGAACCATGGGTACGCGGTAACACACCTGTATTTACGTGAAGTGCACGGATCATGTCCGGGTCACGACCATCAATACGCGGCTCGCCAGCTAAGATGCGTGAACGTACAACGTCACTTTCTAAGTCATGCAGTAACTCGGACACTTCTTTAGCATCTTGCTCTGGATCAGCAGCTAAGATTTCAGCAGTGGCTTTTTCAGTCACAGCAACAACAGCGTCTTTACGCTCCATCTTATCAGAAATCTGATAAGCCTGAGTCATACCCGCTTCAGCAAGCTCTTTAATTTTTGTTTTCAGTGCAGTATTTTCTGCAACTGGCTGCCAATCCCATTTCTCAGTACCAACTTCACTGGCAAACTCTGAGATAGCATTAACAACAGTTTGGCTTTGCTCGTGACCGAACATAACCGCACCTAACATCACTTCTTCAGACAATACGCTGGCTTCAGATTCAACCATCAATACTGCACTTTGGGTACCGGCAACAACTAAATCCAATTCACTTGTTTCAAGTTCAGAGTTTAGTGTATTAAGAATGTATCCACCGTCTTTATAGCCCACACGAGCTGCGCCAACAGGACCATTAAATGGCATGCCAGAAATGGCTAATGCTGCTGAGGTACCAATTAAAGAAATGATATCCGTTGGGATTTCAGGATTAGCCGAGACCACAGTAATAATTATTTGAACTTCATTCATGAAGCCATCTGGAAACAATGGACGGATTGGGCGGTCGATTAAACGCGCCGTTAACGTCTCACTTTCAGAAGGACGACCTTCACGCTTGAAAAAGCCACCAGGAATTTTACCTGCAGCGTAAGCTTTTTCTTGGTAATTTACTGTTAGAGGGAAGAAGTCTTGATCATTCTTAACTTCCTTTTTACCAACTACAGAAACTAATACCGATGTATCGTCCATACTTGCCATTACAGCTGCAGTTGCTTGACGAGCAATAACGCCCGTTTCGAGAGTTACAGTATGCTGACCATACTGAAATGTTTTAGTAATAGGAGTCACTATTTATCCTTTCTTTGATTTCTAATCGCTTTTAATTGCGGCGCATAGTATAGCGGTAAGTAAGCAGAATCGACAGGAAATTTTCGCCTATTTATCGGTTATTTACAGTAAACTAGCGCATATCTGATACTCAAGTTAAAGGTGCTGCCAAGAATAGGCCTTGTTCTGATAAAAGATTTTTAAATAATTAGCTTAAACGCCATAGTGGTTTCAATCGATTAGACCTTCAACATCCCTTTTAACTACATATTTTTGTTGATAAAAAGTTTACTGCTATAATTAGGGATTATTTTGACACTACGAGTACCTAGAATGTTAAAAATCTCCAGTTTACTAGTAACCAGCGTCAGTCTGCTATTAATCCCCATGACGGCTTCTGCAAACAACGTTGGCGGGGTCTTTGGTCCGGTGATAAATCCGACCGATAAGTCTTTGATGTTTCGCTATGCCACCTCACCAGGGGAAAATGGCGGAGAAGATGCTATAGCCACCCGCTTGCATTATCAACAAGCACTGAATACAGACTTCAGGCTTAGGTTGCTAGCCCAAGGGCGGGACATTAGTAATGATTTTCAATATGATAGCGCCGCTGTAGAGTTGTTATGGCAGTTTCAACATCGTCAGCAAGGGGATTGGGATAGTGCACTGCGCTTTGATTTTCGCACTCGCAGAGGTGATCGTGCCGAAAGTGTTGGTGTTAATTGGACTAACCAATGGAAGCTCGCCGATAGCTGGTCAGCCAGAGCAGTAGGTTCCCTTGCATGGCAATTTGGTAGCGACAAAGCGGCCACAGGCACAAGTTTCAGCACAAGAGCGCAGATCAGTTATAAAACCGAATCAAAGCTTACGCTAGGTATGGATATGTTTAACAGTTTTGGAAAAATCGGTGACTTTGGTAGTTTCAACGATCAAAACCATGCAATTGGACCCACTATTTCAGGTAAAGCCGCCAATATGAAATATATGTTTGGTTATTTAAAAGGAGTCTCCGACGGAGCCCGTGATGATGTGTTTCGTTTCTGGTTAGGCACTTCGTTTTAATCTTATTCCTGATTGACCGGAAACAAGCTGACTACAGCGTTTCCGGTCGTCTTATATAAATAAATTCATTCCTGTTGCAACCAACGTCATAGTAATTTAATCAAAAAACCAATGCCTCGGCACGCCCCCCCTGCTCTGAGCCTGCATCTAAACCTTGTTCATTTCGTATAATCATCTGAACCTCACCAAATCTTTTTTTGAGCATGCCATAGCCTAACTTTTCGAGACCTGAAATCGTATCCATGGAAATACCACCATAATATTCAATTTGATTTTTAGGCCACAACTGGTGGTGGGTACGAGGTGCATTTGCAGCATCCTGTGCATTCATACCAAATTCCAACGCATTGAGAATAGATTGGTAAACTGAGCTGATGATTGTGGTGCCGCCCGGTGAGCCTGTTACCAATTTAATCTGTTCATTGTGCAGCACTATCGTAGGTGACATGGAGGACAACATCCGCTTGCCTGCTTGTATTTCATTGGCTGAACCACCAATTGCACCATACACGTTGGCGCTACCTGGTTTGACGCTGAAATCATCCATTTCATCATTTAGGATAAAACCAGCGCCCTCTACAATTACCCCGCTGCCAAAGGTATAATTAATTGTAGTGGTGTTGGACACTGCATTGCCCCATTGGTCGACAATTGAAAAATGGGTGGTGTCGCGACTTTCCTGTAAACCGCGTTGGATATTGGCAGTTACCGATATTTCACTCAATGACACCTCTTTGCTACGTTGCACTAAATAGTCATGGTCAAGAAGTTGTTGTTGCGGTACTTCAACAAAATCGGGATCACCTAAATACTCTGCTCGGTCTGCAAACACACGTTTTCCAATCTCAGCCAGTAGATGAATATACGCGCCTGAATTGTGGCTCATCTGTGGGGTTTTACGCAGGTCAAACATGGTGAGCCATTGTAGTACTGCAATACCACCCGAACTTGGCGGAGGGGCGGTTAAAATCTGATATTCCCGCCAGGATTTTTGAATCGGTGCACGCCATTTAGAGCGGTAATCAGCCAGATCCTGTAAATCAATGATACCGCCTTTGTCAGCCATAAATTTAGTGATTATGTTGGCAGTTTCACCACTATAAAAACCCTCTCTACCATGCTCCGAAATACGCCTTAAAGTAGCAGCCAACTCCGGTTGCTTAAACACACTGCCAGTTTTTAGCTTGCCAAAATAGTCAGCAAAATTGACCTTTACTTGGTCTTGCTCGAAACTGTTAAGTCTCCATTCAATATTATCAACCAAATTTTGATGCACAACGAAGCCCTGCTCGGCTAATTTTATTGCCGGCGCTAATAAGGTTTCCCAAGGTTTGGTAGCATATTTTTTGTGAGCTTGCCACATGCCATCAACCGTTCCAGGGACACCTGCAGATAGGATCCCGTACAACGATAAATTCTCTATTACATTGCCCTTTTTATCTAAGTACATATCGCGATGCGCTTTGCTAGGCGCGACTTCCCTATAATCCAGAAAGTCAGCCAGCTTATCTTTATAGACCAACATAAAACCACCACCACCAATATTGCCCGCCTCAGGCAAGGTAACCGCCAGAACAAACTGTGCGGCTATTGCAGCATCAATGGCATTGCCCCCGTCAAGCATTACTTGCTTGGCTACCTCAGCACTATATTTGTCAGGCATGGCAACGGCAGCCTGAGAATTAGCTGGTGTTGCAATTGTCGAGGACGCAATAAAATAACTGAACAAAAAAAGACTATAAATTGATCTCATATTATTCCTGATAGCTTAATTGGATAAAGTTGTTATTCGACATTACTACACTTGTGCAAATTAGCCATAGCAACAATTACCCCTCAAAGAAAATAATTATGGGTGACTTAATAAATCTTATATACCTGTCGAATTCTATACCGCCTTCTCGACAAACAATTAACGAATTAACGAAAATTAACGAGACACCCATGTTAAACGCATAAAATAATCGTGGATGTCTTGATAAATAATGCTGATAAATATTTTTCAAAAAGGATAGTTTTCCAGTGTTTTCCAAATAATTGGAGAAGACCGCTTGTTGGTTAGCTTTTGGAAATCGTATAAGTCGAGAGTGCTTTTAGTTATCTAGCAATGTTCGGAACGTACAGTGTAATTTTTGTGCCCATATTGATATTGGATTCAGCAGTGATTTTTCCTTCCATATTTTGTGTCACGAGATTATAGACAATATTCATCCCTAAGCCGGTTCCACCATTATTTCGCTTAGTCGTGAAAAACGGATCGAATAAATGCTTCAAAGTATCTACCGTCATACCTACGCCGTTATCGACAATTTCTATGATCGTCCACATCTCATTTTGTGTGAGAGATAACAATATATTTTTGTTTTCGATTCCTTCGAAAGCATGCAAAACCGCATTATTAATAATATTATTAATCACTTGAGCCAGAAATCCCGGGTCAATAAATGTATTAGTTTTTTCCCCCTGAATGCGCCAGCTAATTTTATTCTTTTTAAGCATTACGGCCATGGTCAGCATAACTTCATTTAGATACTGATGAACATCGACATTACGCCTTTGACTTAAAGTTTGATCCGTAGAAACTTGTTTAAAGCTTGCAATTAAATCCACGCAACGTTGCAGATTTCTTGTCGCCAATTCTTGCGCTTGATCCAGTTCTTTTAAAAAACTGACCAGTTCACTCTTTTTAATGCTATCGCGAAGGATATTCTCTGACAATTCTTTGGATTTAGACTGAATAAAGGATGCGCTGGTGATTGCGATACCCAATGGCGTATTTAATTCATGTGCCACGCCAGCAATGAGCTGACCTAATGCTGCAAACTTCTCTTGTTCAACTAACTGAGTTTGCAATTGTTGGAGTTGTTGATAAGAATTTTCCAGTTCACTTTTATCCTTTTGAATTTTAATGCTATTACTGATTATTTCTTGGTTAGCTTCCTCTAGCTCCTTAGTTCTTTCTTTAACTGAAATTTCGAGATGCTGCTGATGATTTTTGATCGCAATTTCATTCTTTGTCAAAATACTGAGTGTCGAATCCAGATCTCTACTGAGGCTTCCCAGTTCGTCATTTCGTGTTATGCGAAAAGAAACATCCCTTTTACCCTGACCGACTTTATGTGCTACATGGGCTAAAAAACGAATGGATGATGTTAGCCTTCGGGCCGTAAAGATCGCAAAGATGATACCTATAAAAATGGCAATAAGGGTATAACCAAGTCCATGCCAAGTAGCAACTTCTAAATTATCAACAATCTCTTTGCGACCAATCCCCACTCTGGCCCAACCAATTTGAGAATCATTTACAAAGACGGGGGCCGCAACATCTATAAGTATTGGATTCTCAGCTAATATTTGAATACCTGATTGCGCATTAAGCAATGTCAGACTGACGTCATCGGTTAAATATTTTCCGACTTTGTCTCGCTGAGTATAGCCTAGTACCTTATTATTCATATCGAGGAAAAGAGCATATTTCAATTTTGGAAAATCACTTTGAGAGGTGATGAGTTCTTCCATCCCCATATAATCATTGGAGAGTATCCAGTAGCTGCCATTGGCAGCGAACACTTTTGCTAATGCTATCGCTTCTTGTTTATTTTGCTCGGTTAAAAACAGTTTTTGCCGATTGACCAGATCAAAAATAAAGATAGTCATTAAAATGGCATGCACAAGAGTGATTCCCAGGATCAATTGTCTAGTTATTGATTTGCTAAAAAACTGATTTATCCAAGATAAAATTTTTATTGGGTTCTCACTTCTTTATTAAATATTTTAATAAAGTCACGAATTGACTGATAAGTATCATTATCCGCGCCCTCGAACCTAGACAATTCCATTCGCGCTAAAACATTTTTTCCTTCTTCAGTTTTGTGCAAGTTTATTAATAAGAACCTAACTTTTTGTACTAATTCTTCCGGTACACTAGGCAATACTACCAGAGCATTATTTAGCAATGGCTCTGTTTGCCATTTAATGAATAATTGGTCTGCGAGTTCCGGACGTTCTTTGATTAGCGCTTTCCAGGGAGGAGGCCAGGTTGCCGCGGCACTAGTTTGTCCTAAAAAAACACTCATTATTGATGATTCCTGTGAACCAACGTAACGGTTGTCCAATTCAGTCAAAACATTAACACCATTTTTTTGCAAGAAATATTGTGGCAACATAGTGGCCGCCAAGGCACTAGGGGCAGGATAACTAATCGACTTTCCTTTAAGATCAGTAATATTTTTAATATCACTGTCTCGTCTAACTAAAATAATACCTTTAAAGTTTTCATCATCACCCATTTTGGCAAAAACATTATATCCCCGGTCAATTGCATTGATAGTTTGGTAAGGATTTGGCAATGAGAAATCGAATTTATGCGTATATAATTTTTCGTTGTAAGATTCATAATTGCGCGAAGCCTCAAGCTTAAAATTGACTCCGTCGATATTTTTTGACAAATATTCCATTAAAGGTGAAAACACTTCAAACAGCAGTTGTGGATTGTGTAATGGATGTACTCCGAATACATATTGTGTATCTGCACTGACTGAGATATCCGAAAAGGTTGGCTTATAGATGGGTGTTGATTCAGGTTCACACCCTAGCAAAAGACTTGCTATTAGCAATAGCCCAGTATTTAGCAAGCATTTTTGAAAGTTCTTTAATGGTTGATTTAAAAAAATAAAAATCAAAATTTATTAAGCCTGTAAATGACGAAAAATACAAAAATGGTTGGATAAAATATAACAGATTATCCGCACTTCATATATTGTAGACTAAATAACTTACCTGTTTTCTATTAATAGACCATTAGCGGTTTGCCAGCAAACAATGGTGTCAGCATTAATTACTGCCAATTATATAAATCACAAAGACTCCAAACAAAACTCAATCCTATGAATTACAGCCTTATTTTTCCAGCCTCATCTAAGAGATGAGGTACAGCCATGCGCTACTCAAGCTTGGTGAATTACCATGACACCTATGTTAAAGAATTACTAACAATTACCAAGACATATATGTCTTGATAGTGCTTTCGAATCCTGTGCTGCCTTCTCGAAATAACAATGCAATGGTTAAATATTTAGTGACTAGAAAATAATACTGTATATAATAACAGTGTATGTTGAAGTTTATTCCTATTAAAGCCCATGCGGGCATCATCGGTTTTGAGTCTCCTGCAGCTGAATATACCCAGCTTGGACTTGATTTAGACCAACTCCTTATTGATCATCCATCCGCAACCTACATTGGTATTGCTGATGGTGAATCAATGAAAGGTGATGGTATTTTTTCAGGTGACTTACTGATCGTCGATCGTGCTCAGTCTATAAAAGATCAAGATGTAGTGGTCGCTAATCTCAATGGTGTGTTTGTCTGCAAAAAAATAGATAAGATACAAAGGTGTTTAGTGTCATCTAGTATTGGCTTCGCACCGTATTTTTTACGTGAAGGTGATGAGTTTCAAATCGAAGGCGTCGTTACACGCTCTGTAAGATTGCACCGTCCGTTTAAAAAGAGACTTTGATGTACGCGTTATGTGACGTGAACAGCATGTATGCCAGCTGTGAAAAAGTGTTTGACCCATCTATACGGAAAAAGCCTGTAGTTGTATTAACCAATAACGATGGTTGTATATGTGCTGCATGCGGTATTGCAAAAAGTCTGGGAATTGGCAAAAAGTTTGTGCCCTATTTTCAAATGAAAAAAGAGCTTAAAGCGGCTGGGGCGATAGTACGCTCTAGCAATTACGAGCTTTATGCCGATTTAAGTAAGCGACTCATGGACACCTGCGCTCGCTTTGCTCCTGAAATTAATGTTTATTCAATTGATGAGTGTTTTCTGTATTACGGCAAAAACAAATCTGCCCCACCCCAAGGATGGCAGGAACTTGCATCAAGTATAAGAAAAACGGTGTGGCGTGAGGTCAGATTACCCATAGGTATTGGCATGGGAGAAACCCCCACGCTGGCCAAGGCAGCAAATCATGCTTCAAAAAGAATCGATGGTTTTAGCGGTATAGCGGTTATTGATGATGATGCTAAGCGAAAGCTGATCCTTTCCCAAATGGCGGTAACTGATATTTGGGGAATTGGCCAGAGACTGGGCAGACGACTCAAGGTAATGGGAATCGATACTGCGCTGGATCTAGCCAATCAGGATCCAACAAAGATCAGAAAAGACTTTTCTATTTTAGTGGAAAGTACAGTTCGGGAGCTAAACGGCGAAGTTCGTCATAGCTGGGATGATGCCAGAGCTGCAAAAAAGGAAATATATAGCACCCGAAGCTTCGGGCAGCGTATTACAGAGCTTGAGCAACTGAAATTTGCCATCGCATCACACGCTGAAGTCGTAGCCGCAAAACTAAGAAAACAAAAAAGCTTAGCCAGTGCAATGACTATCTTTGCATCTAGCTCGCCCCATGATAATGACGGTTATTTTAGCGAGTCGTTTTTTCATCGATTCATGGTACCAACCAATGACACGTGCAATATCATCAGTGCAGCGCAAGCCGCAATTCCAAAACTTTTTCAACAGGGTGTACGCTATTATCGCTGTGGAGTGGGATTACTAGATTTGCATCGAGAACAACTTTTCCAGTACGACTTATTCAACCCATCGAAGGATAACCCCAAATTGATGACATGCATGGATAGTATCAACGCCAGATTCGGTCGATCAACAGTCCATGTTGCGGCAAAAGGGATTGAGCAAAAGTTTGCTATGCGCCGTGCATTCTTGTCACCCCAATACACCACAAAATGGGCAGATATTCCTAAAATCATTTGTTGAATGTATATATCACTTTCAATCCCCTAGCCTAAAGTAATTATATTCACACTTTGCTTACTTAGCTGTGCTGAACATTTAATCACACCGCTGTGCGCCCTGATAAGACTATGGTGAAAAAACTCTAGAACCCAGTATCAATTTTATATATTTCCGGTTAAGGTTTATAACTTGTTGAATTTAATAGTCTAATAAACAATGAAGGCAGACCTTTCTGAGAAGTATTGTACCGATTATCTAGTTATCGGAGCTGGCGCTAGCGGCTTAGCTTTTGTGGATACTTTGGTAAGTGAATCCGATGCCACCGTTATTATTATTGATAATCGACACAAGCCTGGCGGACATTGGGTAGACAGTTACTCATTCGTAACACTCCATCAGCCATCCTCGTTTTATGGCGTTAATTCGAAGGAGCTCAGTAATGGTCGAATCGATGATGCAGGCTTGAATCAGGGGCTAAATGAATTAGCCACAGGTGCGGAAGTTCAAGCTTATTATGACAATGTGATGCGTGACACCTTACTGCCTAGTGGCAGGGTAAAGTATTTTCCTTTGTGTGAATATTTAGGTAATGGGCGGGTGAAACACCTGATAACGGGGCACGAATTTAGTGTGCAATACAAACAAAAATTAGTCGATAGCACCTATTATAAAACCAGCATCTCCGCTACTCACACTCCTCAATTTGAAATTGATTCGTCATTGACAATGATACCGCCAAATACATTACCTAGTACCCTTAGCAAAGCTAACCACGGATTTAAGCACTTCACCTTGTTAGGAGGTGGAAAAACAGCCATAGATACCTGTTTATGGTTACTGCAAAATCAAGTAGCCCCTGAAAACATCAGTTGGTACATGCCAAGAGATGCATGGTTTCTTGACCGTAAAAATACTCAGCCAACGGCAGATTTCTTCACTGATTCTATTGGCGCACAGGCAGCACAACTAGAGTCACTTGCTGAATCTACATCAATTGAAGATTTGTTTTTAAGGTTAGAGAAGTCTGGAGTGTTATTGCGCCTTGACGGCAATATTATGCCGAGAATGTTTCACGGAGCGACCATCTCTAAAGCTGAATTAGCCCAAATAAAACGGGTCAAACATATTATCCGCAGAGGTCGTATAACCAAGCTCACTCCGAGCGAAGTAATCTGTACCCAAGGTACCGAGACACCTATCGCGAACAGCCTCTATATTGATTGCACCGCAAGTGCGATCACTAATTTAGCCATCGAGCCAGTGTTTCAGGGAGACAACATAAAACTGCAAACGGTTAGAGCTTACCAGCCGACGTTTAGCGCGGCGTTTATCGCCCATCTAGAGATAACCTATCCTGACAATGAGAAAAAGAATCAACTGAGTAAAGTTGTGCCGCTACCAAACACTGTGGAAGATTGGATTGAGATGACTTATCGCAATATGATGAATCAGTTTTTCTGGTCTAAAGAACCTGGACTCAAAGAATGGATGCTTAAGCAGCGTTTGGATGGCTTTGCAAAATTGGTAAGCGAAGTAAGGTTTTATCAATTGGATAAATTAAAAGTACTGAACAGGATGCGCAAGGCAGCCAAACCAGCAATAGCAAAACTAAAGGTTTACCGAGAATTAATTGCATCTTCAACAAACTAATAGGATGGTTTGACAACTGCATCGGCAATGAATAAACGATTTATCAGGCTTGAATTGGCTTGATATAGAATCTCGAGAATGGCAACTGTTAATTCGGCGCTCCTTTAGTAAGGCGCAAAATGCAGGCTATGATTTTGCGGGTATCTAGGGGTTTAGCCAAATGGGCACTCATCCCTAGATCACTATATTTTTGCTTATCTTCAGCTAGCACATTAGCGGTGAGGGCAACAATAGGTACATGGTTAAACGCAGACTCCTGTCGTATGGCTTTAAATGCAGCGATACCGTCCATCACTGGCATTTGAATATCCATTAAAATCAAATCAACTTGCGGATTTTTATGCAGTTGATTTATACAGTCTTGTCCATCTTCACTAAGAATCACTTTAGCCCCGTTATGGGCCAACATTTCATAAATAATCTCTCTATTTATCTCATTATCTTCAGCGACAAGGATGCTCAAGCCCTGCAGCTCTAGCTGGGGTTCATTAAACTCAACCAGCTGTTTTCTTCGCTCAAGTAAATTATATAAATCAATAGGGTAACAAGGTTTGGTGATAACTTTTTCTATGGATAACTTGCTGCTTTCTTGCTTTACACTTTCGAGTTCATAAGCAGTAATGACGATTATCCTAGGTGTAAAGGATAAATTAGCCTGCTTTACTCTAGTTAAAAATTCATAGCCATTGCACTCTGGTAACAACCAATCCAGTAACACAAAATCAAAATTGGAGGGTGCGACTAATAAACACCCTAGCGCGGCCTCTGCGCTCTGAAAACAGCTAACTTGAGCGCCCATATTGCGCAGCTCATCAGCCACTGAGCGCAAAGTTTCAGCATTATCATCTAGTAATAGAATGTTGGGTGTGTAACTCAGAGTAAGGTTCTGTGTATCACCCTCGATGATGGCGTCGTTTAATTGCAGGTCGAGCTCAGCAGTAAAAGAACTACCTTTACCTAACTCGCTAGTGACACTAATTTCACCACCCATCAATTGACATAACTGCTGACTGATGGTTAAACCGAGTCCGGTGCCACCGTAGCGGCGGGTAGTTGACGTGTCGGCTTGGGTGAAGTTATCAAATAAAAATTGAATATATTCAGACGCAATCCCAATACCGCTATCAATCACTTTGAATTTGAATCGATAAACAGTAGGCACAACACCATGCGACGATTTTCGCTGGGCTTCAACCTTGAGCAACACTTCCCCATGCTCAGTAAATTTTATCGCGTTGGAGCATAAATTTAGTAATATTTGACTAAGCCTAACTTTATCACCGATAATATCTGCAGGTATGTCTTTGCCCAAGCTAAGCTCAAATTTTATCCCTTTATCTTGAGCATCTTTGCTCAACATTGCACGTAAATTGTCAATGATACTTAATAGTGAAAAGGGTCTCTGTTCAAGGGTTAGCGAACCTGAATTGACCTTAGCGTAATCCAAAATATCATTAATAATAGTCGCTAAGTGATTAGCAGATAATTCAATTTTCCTAAGATAATCAGCTTGTTTGGGGTTTAAATCAGTTTTGAGACAAAGCTGGGTCATGCCAATAATGCCGTTAATAGGAGTACGAATTTCATGGCTCATATTTGCCATGAATTGCTGCTTGGCTACAGCACTTGACTCAGCACCTTTTATCGCAACGCCCAATTGTTGGTTATTGATGGTAAGTCGCCTAATCATACTATTCAATTCTTTAGTCTGTTCATTCACCTGCTTCTTCAATTGACTTTTTTGCAAAAGCAGCAGACGTGCAATAAAACCAATTCCTAAGGACAATAGTATGCCTAAAGTCAACAAAACCTTATACACAGTACCGACTTGGTATTGTTGCTGATTATTAGGGTAAAAATAAAGTGTCCACACTTGCTCATTTACGTTTATGTCAAATGTGTATGCAGCAGGTAGGTTATTGGGTAATGCATTTATAATTTGTTAATTTGCATCCAAAACTGATCCACTTTACCCCCTAATTTGCATCTAAAACTGATCCACATATTTAATACCTCCTGCCGCCTCTAAGCAGGAGAATGTGGAGTGATAGATGTGTCATTATTAAGTGTTATGCGTCGATGGTATTTTCGTGACGGTTTGTCCCAACGAGAAATTACTAAACGCACTGGATTGTCTCGCAATACAGTACGTCGTTATCTCAAAAAGGACATTGCTGAGCCTGTTTACACTAAGCGGCAGACCTTGGGCAAAGTCGACGAGTTCGAAGAACTGCTTATTAGCTGGCTTAAACGTGAAGCCAGGCGGCGCAGGAAAGAGCGCAAAACCGTTAAAAACCTTTATGAGGACTTATTGCCGCTTGGCTATTCAGGCTCATATGACAGGGTTGCTGCGTTTGCACGCAAGTGGCGTGAAGAGCAGCGACTAGCTGCATCTAATCAGGTTTACGTGCCATTAGAGTTTGCCGCAGGTGAAGCCTTTCAATTCGATTGGGGTGAAAACTATGCCTTCATCGATGGCCGTAAAACCAAGCTGCAAGTCGCTCATTTCAAACTCAGTCACAGCCGAGCCTTTATCCTGCGAGCCTATCTTACCCAAAGCCATGAAATGCTGTTTGATGCCCATAATCATGCGTTTAGGGTGTTCAATGGCGTGCCCGAGCGTGGTATTTACGACAACATGAAAACAGCGGTTGATAAGGTGCAAAAGGGGAAAGAGCGCATTGTTAATCGCCGCTTCCTGACCATGGTTAGTCATTATCTGTTTGAAGCTGACTTCTGCAATCCGGCTGCGGGGTGGGAAAAAGGCCAAGTAGAAAAGAATGTACGTGATGCTCGCTCGGTTATCTGGCAACGCCTGCCTCGTGTTAGTTCACTCACTGAGCTTAATGATTGGCTGGAGAATGCGTGTATAAAAGACTGGCAAACACGTAAGCACCCGCAGTTTAGAGATAGCACCATTGAGGATGTGTGGTATCAGGAGTAGCGGCAGCTGATGAAGGTGAATGCTCCATTTGATGGCTTCATTGAGCACACGAAAAAGGTATCTTCCACCTGCCTAGTCAACTTCGACCGCAATAAATACTCTGTGCCCGCTAGCTTCGCTAACCGGCGTATCAGCCTGCAAGTTTATCCAGGCCGACTTGCCTTCATTGCACAGGGCCAGAAAATAGCGGAGCACAACCGCGTGTTCATGAGCAGTCATGATATACCGGGTAAAGTCGTGTATGACTGGCAGCACTACTTGCTCGTCGCGCAGCGTAAACCGGGCGCACTTCGCAATGGCGCACCGTTCAACACCATGCCCGATAGCTTTAAACACCTGCAATCCATTCTATTGCAACGTGAGCGTGGAGATAAGGAGATGGTTGAGGTGTTATCGCTGATATTACATCACGATGAAGCCGATGTCGTGAAGGCGGTTGAAATGGCCTTAGATGTGGGATGTCCTTCCAAACAACATGTTATGAATTGCCTGAGTCGGCTACTTGCCCCTTCAGCCCCTGCGCCAGTCCCCATTATTAACGGCCTGCAATTAGTCACCGAGCCGACCAGCGACACATCACGCTACGACACATTAAGAGGAAAACGTCATGCACACTGAAGCCTTATTACACACCCTTAAGATACTTAAACTACACGGCATGGCAAGCAGTGTTGCAGAGTTAACCTCGCAAGATTCACCCGCCTATAAACAAGCCTTACCGATACTCGACACCCTCGTAAAAGCAGAGGTGGCCGATAGAGAAGTGCGCAGCATCGCCTATCAAATGAAGACGGCCAGATTCCCTGTTTACCGAATAATTTATGGCTTCGACTTCAGCGAAAGTGAAGTCGATGAATACCTCATCAGAGGTTTACATCGTTGCGAGTTCATTGAAGATTGTCAAAATGCGGTGTTCGTTGGTGGCCCTGGCACAGGAAAAACCCATTTGGCGACAGCACTTGGTGTGCAAGCCATTCAACACCATCAATACCGCGTACGCTTCTTATCCACCATTGAACTGGTCAATACGCTTGAGCTAGAGAAACAAGCGGGCCACGTTGGCCGCATGGCAAATCTTTTAGCTAATTGTGATCTAGTCGTGTTGGATGAATTAGGCTACGTGCCCTTTAGTCAGGCAGGCGGCACCTTACTGTTTCACTTATTAAGTAAACTCTACGAAACAACCAGCGTACTTATCACCACCAATCTGAACTTCACTGAATGGTCAAACGTGTTTGGTGATGCAAAACTGACAACGGCCTTGCTAGACAGATTAACCCATCATTGCCACATCATCGAAACGGGTAATGACAGCTACAGATTTAAAGAATCTACGAAAAAATCAAAGGATAAAAAGCGCTAGAATCTAAAACATGATTATGGTCATATAAGACTACTTGGGTGGATCAGTTTTAGATGCAAATCGTGGATCAGTTTTAAGTGCAAATTAACAGTCAATAACAGAGCGGAATGCACGATCAAAAGCGAATACAACGAGCGATTCTCCGTTTGTTAGTTCTTTAGTTATTTGCCTTTAGCTTGGGCGATTTTTGCTTCGTGCGGACTTTCCTTTTTCGATTACCACCTTGTCACAACAAGTCTTTAGCTCATTTATCTATCTGTATGCTGCTTATTTGTAGATGTTCTTACATAGCCAATCCGCATGATGAATACCTTTCCCTGACGGCCAAAAAAGCAAGTGATTTCTGCGTTAAGTGTAGACAAATCGAACGATTTTTTACGTGTGTGAAATTCAACATGCTCTCTGGAGTGCACGTAATCAACACCTAACAACATACCTTTAGGTGAGGTGGACAGCAAGCGTTACAGCCTCACTTACCATCCATACCGCAAATTTCATGGCGCCCCCCGACTTTTCTACGCTTGGAAGTAGGTCGAACCGTAATATGCCCACTCCATTTCCAGCCCCGAAATAGTACACGGATCCATTTAAAAGCGAGTGATATGAATATAGTTTCGTGCAGCTTTCCTTTGGATTATTGTTGTTTGTAATAAGCTTTGCCCAAAACGGATATCTGATAGGCAACGCTGCTGCCTATTAAACAAAGGTATATCTTAATAATTTGGTGCATGAATATCGCCAATGTATCCGACCTATTTTACCTCTGTGCTATATGACTGATTCGATTCCTGCACATTATTCTATTTCTTCTGTCGAGTTATAGCGGTCCCGATTTGTACCCAATGCTGCGATTTAATCTCAACATCGAAACGACTGATAGCCAACAAGAATTTATTAATTGTGGGATCAAGCATTCAATTAATAACAAATTGCGAGCAATGATGGTGACATCATTGCTTAGAGGCTCTACTTGCTGAATTTTTTTATACCAATTTAATAAACGCCAGGTTAGCGAACATAATTTAAATTAGAATGAGATAACACAATAAAATTTGGATATTTTTTCTCAAATAATGAATAACTAAATAAATATCTAGAAATAGATAAAATTTACAATGCAAATAAAGATAAAAATATGGGTATAGTTTTACAACAGTTTTACAACAGTTTTACAACTCACAAAAAAAGGGCTGTAACGTAAAACGCTACAGCCCTTTATTTATATGGTGCGGAAAGCGGGACTTGAACCCGCACGAGCTACGCTCACCACCCCCTCAAGATGGCGTGTCTACCAATTCCACCACTTCCGCGTGATTTGTTAAATCTGATTAGTTAGGGATATCGCTTTTTGGCTGTTGCTTATCGGCTGCCGGAATATCAGATACCGGCTGTTCGATTCCTGGCACGCCTAACAATTCAAGTTCATCGATGTCTTTTTCTTTATCCGCTGTTTGGTTACCCAAAATCAGACTGATCACAAAAAACAAAGTGGCAAGCACTGCAGTAGTTCGAGTCATAAAGTTGCCCGACCCAGTGGAACCGAAGACTGTATTTGAGCCTCCACCGCCAAAAGAAGCGCCCATATCAGCACCCTTACCTTGCTGGATCAACACCATACCAATCAACATAAGTGCAACAACTAGGTAAACTACTATCAAAATTTCGTAAAAATACGTCATGTTATTTCTCTAACCCTTTGCTGCTAAGCAAATATTTAAAAATTCTTGCGGATCCAAACTGGCTCCACCTATCAACCCACCATCAACGTCAGGTTGTGAAAATAATTCTTTTGCATTAACCGCTTTCACGCTACCGCCGTATAGTATACGGAGTTTGCTAGCGACTTCGCTATCTAAATTAGCTAAATATCCACGGATAAATGCGTGAACTTCTTGTGCTTGTTCTGGACTGGCTGTTTTTCCAGTACCTATAGCCCAAACGGGTTCGTAAGCTACTACTATGTGGGCAAACTCAGCAATTCCAACTAGGTTTAACACCGCATCGAGTTGCGCCGCGATAAAATCAAAAAACTCACCGCTATCTCGAATATCTTCTGCCTCACCAACACATAAAACAGGGGTTAAGCCTTGTTCAAGTGCTACTTTAACTTTAGAAGCGACTAACTCATTGCTTTCTGCGTTATCACTACGGCGTTCAGAATGTCCAACTAGCACATAACTGCACCCAACCGATTTAAGCATCTGTGCAGATACTTCACCAGTATGCGCGCCAGAGTTATACTGACTAAGGTTTTGACCACCTAAGGCAGAAACGCTTACATCAAACCCTTGTAGATAAGGAAAAGGTGGACAGACTAACACATCAATATTTTGCAGTGACGCTTGTTGAAACGTTTGCTGGAGTTCTGCGGCCAGTTCAAGACTGCCGTTCATCTTCCAATTCCCTGCTACCAGAGGACGACGATTATTCTGCACTTTGTTCTTCCTTAACTGGGTGAAAAAGCGGGCGTGATATTAACTAACCCGCAACTAATATACAAGTAGGCTTGACGTAAATTATCGCAATCAATAGCCTACTTGGTTAATTTACGCACGACATCGGCAATATATTCTGCCCATTTAGTTGAATCTTCATTATTTTCAGCTTCAACCATGACCCTAATCAAGGGTTCGGTTCCGCTTTTACGTAACAACACTCGACCTGTTTTTCCGAGCTGTTTTTCAGCCTCAACCACAGCGGCTTTTACTTCAGGATGCTCTATAGGATCTGCACCTTCAGTAAAGCGCACATTAATTAATGTTTGAGGATACATGTCCATACCCTGACACAGCTCAAACAAAGACATATCCGCCCGCAACATTGCGGTAAGAACTTGCAAACCAGCCACTATGCCATCACCGGTAGACGTTACATTTAGATTCAGTACGTGGCCCGAATTTTCGCCACCGATAGCCCAACCACGCTCTAGCAGCATTTCCATTACATAGCGATCACCCACTTTACTGCGTAAAAAGGCCACACCGAGTTTATTCAAGGCAATTTCAAGACCAAGATTACTCATTAGTGTACCTACCACACCACCATTCAGGCGACCTGATTTGAGTGAATCGCGAGCAATGATATAAATCAGTTGATCACCATCGACAATATTGCCTTTGTGATCAACCATCATGATGCGATCACCATCACCATCAAGGGCAAAACCTAAATCGGCTTGATGCTCTAAAACAGCCTCACGGACGGCTTTCATCGCCGTAGCACCCACTTGATGGTTGATATTCAAACCGTCTGGCTTAGTACCAATTTCAATGACTTCGGCACCCAGTTCAGACAAAACATTAGGTGCGATGTGGTAGGTCGCACCATGAGCACAATCCACTACAATTTTCAGACTTTTTAGCGATAGCTCTGATGGGAAGGTACCTTTACAAAACTCAATATAGCGACCGGCAGCGTCTTCAATTCGGTAGGCTTTACCAAGTTTATCGGATGCGACACAGACCATAGGTTTTTCCATCTCAGCTTCTATAGCCAATTCGATGTCATCATCTAGTTTATAACCATCAGCAGAGAAAAATTTGATTCCGTTGTCGTAGAATGGATTGTGTGATGCGCTGATCACGATTCCGGCTTCAGAACGGAAGGTTTTGGTTAAATACGCAATGGCAGGTGTTGGCATAGGGCCTAGTAAACCAATATTGATACCGGCAGCCGACAACCCAGCTTCCAAGCAAGATTCAAGCATATAGCCTGATATACGAGTATCTTTGCCAATCATCACTTTATTGGTACCTTGACCAGCAAGTACCTTGCCTGCAGCCCAACCGAGTTTAGTGACGAATTCGGGATTAATCACGCTTTCACCCACTTTTCCACGGATGCCGTCAGTACCAAAATATTTTCTTGAGCTCACTTTTTTATCCTTCTAAGCACTCAGTGCTGAAACAATTTTCACTGCGTCAACGGTTTCTTTAACATCATGTACACGTAAAATTCGTGCACCTTTTAATAACGCAATAGTTGCTGCAGCTATGCTGCCAGACAATCTATCTTCAACAGCTTTATTTAATATGTCACCAATCATCGATTTGCGTGACATACCGATTAACATGGGAAATGCTAAAGCCTGCAATTGCTCTAGCTTATCAAGCAATTGATAATTATGCTGCAAGGTTTTACCAAAGCCAAACCCAGGATCTATCAATATTATATCTTTATCTATGCCCTGCTCTATACAGGCCTTTGCTCTAACCTGTAAAAACGAACTCACCTCGGTGACCACATCTGAATATTGAGGCGTCTGCTGCATAGTTCTCGGTTGACCTTGCATGTGCATTAAGCAAACCGCAGCTCCGCTGATGTAAGCAGCATGCAACGCGCCCTCTTCTTGTAGCGCACAGACATCGTTTATCAGTCCTGCGCCGGCTTTGACCGCTTCGAGCATAACCGCTGCTTTGTTGGTATCAATGGAGATAACGCTATCAAAGCGTTGATGGAGTGCTTCAACAATGGGAATAGTGCGTTCAAGCTCTAAATCCAATGAAACTGCGGCTGCGCCAGGCCGGGTTGACTCGCCCCCTACATCAATAAAATCAGCACCGTCCTGGATCATTTTTTCAGCTTGGTACATGGCATTATCAAAAGAATTGAACTGACCCCCATCTGAAAAAGAATCCGGAGTGACATTCAAAATGCCCATCACCTTTGGTGAGGTCAAATCGAGGAATTTAGCTTTGAAATACATAATAACTTCTGTTGGTAGTTCTAACCCAAATTAACTTGGCAATGAATAATAAAAAGGTCGAGTCAGACATGCTGACTCGACCTAATATAACTGGCGAAACAATTTAATGTGGTAAATCGCCTGGCTTGCCAACTGTTGGAGGGCTGACTGGCTCATCTGGTTCAACTTTAACTGATGCGCCACCGGTTGGTTTATCGTTAGAGTTTGAATCACGAGTTTCCCAATCTGCTGGCTGACGAACAGGCTGACGAGCCATTAGATCATCAATTTGTTTGGCGTCAATAGTTTCATATTTCATCAACGCATCTTTCATTGCGTCCAAAATATCCAAATTATCTTTTAGAATATGTTCAGCACGTTCATAGTTACGGTCAATGATAGCTTTAATTTCAGCATCTATCGCCCGAGCGGTATCATCTGACATATTCTTAGCTTTGGACATACTGCGGCCTAAAAATACTTCCCCTTCTTCTTCAGAATATAGCATTGGACCCATTTTGGTCGACAAGCCCCACTGGGTAACCATTTTACGGGCGATGTCTGTTGCCCGCTCAATGTCATTAGATGCGCCTGTAGTAACACCATCTTCACCTAGAGTCAGCGCTTCGGCAATACGACCACCAAACAAACTGGAAATCATACTTTCAAGATGCTGTTTACTATGACTGTATTTATCCTGCTCTGGCAAATACATGGTTACCCCTAGCGCTCGTCCCCTAGGAATGATCGACACTTTATAAACCGGGTCGTGCTCTGGCACCATTCGGCCAACAATAGCGTGACCCGCTTCATGGTACGCCGTATTAGTTTTTTCTTCTTCAGACATCACCATAGATTTGCGCTCAGCACCCATCATGATTTTATCTTTGGCTTTATCAAACTCTTCCATCGACACAGTACGCTTGTCGGATCTGGCAGCAAACAATGCCGCTTCATTGACCAAGTTAGCTAAATCTGCTCCAGAGAATCCTGGTGTACCACGGGCAATAAGAGATGGCTCAACGTTGTCGGAAATTGGCACTTTACGCATGTGTACTTTAAGGATCTGCTCACGGCCACGGATATCCGGCAAACCAACAACAACTTGACGGTCAAAACGACCCGGACGCAATAAGGCTGGGTCAAGCACGTCAGGACGGTTAGTCGCTGCGATCACTATGATACCTTCATGACCTTCGAAACCATCCATTTCAACCAACATTTGGTTTAACGTCTGTTCACGCTCGTCATGACCACCACCTAAACCAGCGCCACGTTGGCGACCAACAGCATCTATTTCATCAATAAAGATAATACAAGGTGCCGACTTCTTCGCTTGCTCAAACATGTCGCGCACACGAGATGCGCCTACACCGACGAACATTTCAACGAAATCAGAGCCTGAAATGGTGAAGAATGGTACTTTTGCTTCTCCGGCAATAGCCTTAGCAAGCAATGTTTTACCCGTCCCAGGAGGACCAACCATCAATACGCCTTTGGGGATCTTACCACCTAACTTTTGAAATTTAGTCGGGTCTCGTAAAAAGTCTACCAATTCAGAAACATCTTCTTTTGCTTCATCACAACCTGCCACATCAGCAAAGGTTGTTTTAATTTGGTCTTCGCCTAACAGGCGCGCCTTACTTTTACCAAATGACATGGCTCCACGACCACCGCCACCTTGCATCTGACGCATGAAGAAAATCCACACACCAATCAGCAACAACATGGGGAACCAGGAAATGAAAATTTGCGACAAAAACGATTGCTGTTCAGGGGGCTCGCCTCTTAACACAACACCATTATTTAGAAGCACGTTTACCAGTTCATCATCAGGATAAGGAATGTAGGTAGAAAAAGGTTCGTTATTAGTTGTTACACCAGTAATCTCACCCGTACTGCGGTTGATAGTGACTTCTCGCACTGACTTTTGATCTACATTACGCATGAAAGTGGTGTAGTCGGTCTGTGCCTTTTTCGATTCTCCCGGAGAAAAACTATTAAACACGGACATCAACACTACTGCGATGACCAACCATAAGATTAGATTTTTTGCCATATCGCTCAACGCTTTTAACCTCTATAAGTAAGAATCTGTTACTAAGGACATATGCCCCGTTGTAGTGACCTCAGGGTACTACAGTTTATATCCAGTCGCCACCAGATAAACTTATCTGACAAGCGCTCTAAACGAATCTGGTTGACGAATGTTCACTATTTTTAGCTATTACCTCAAATAGCTAAACAATTCGTCGGGCTACAACTTTCAATACTTTCACTACAAGCCATTTTATTCTGAACACAGTTTTAAGGGTTTGTAGCTGGCTTATATCGCCGATAAACCTTTAACGTGCTTAGTCCAAAGACCACCTCATCTATACGATGGTTCCACCTATTAAGCTCACAAATGTGTAACCTTATGTGTCTTTTTAAACTATTCTTGCGACAAATCCTTTGCGATGCTAGTTAGCTTAAGTAAAGTGTCACAAACTATTACCACTGTTGTTTAACTGCCCTACGGCTATCAGTTACCACATACTAAAACTATTGTGACAAGATGCTCAGTACGAAAATCTCCATCTAAAAAGCCAAGCATTTGTGAAATGCTGATATCCAGATTGCGCTGTCACAATTTAATTATCCCACGAAAACAGCAACCTTGTTTTTTCGCCTCGCCAGCATATAGTTCATTTTGCCATCCTTTTAATTAGCATGTTGAACTGACTGATTAAGGATTTTTTGTCATCGGCCGCGTTTCTAATTAGGTATAAAAGCAAGATGGCGTTAGAATAACGCTTTTCAACCATCCTATATCAATTAAATTGTAAGAATTAATCTAAATGAAGCTATCTAATAAACAAAAACAATACCTTAAAGGACTCGCCCACCCTATCAAACCCGTAGTGCAACTCGGTAATAATGGTTTGACTGAAGGTGTGTTAGCTGAAATTGAAAACGCACTGGCCCATCACGAGTTAATTAAAGTGAAAGTGCCTACCGACGACCGTGACGAAAAAGCTTTGATCATGGATGCGATTATCCGTGAAACAAAAGCAGAAAAGTTACAAACCATTGGGCATGTAATGGTCATGTTCCGTCAAAGTGATGAGAAAAAAATCAGCATCCCCAAGGTTTAACTCGTATTTTCATAATATGAAATCTGTGGTCATCCCTTTGAGTAACCTCTATGCGAGCGGAGAGTTAACCGCTCAATTGCCTTAAATGGGTTAGACAGAATAATAAACCTAATCGGTGATCCAGGCAGCATCGCCTTAGTATTAGATGGAAAATTCAGTGTCCACACAGATGGACTGCAACTGCGTATGCCCAGAGTTTTTCCTACTCTAAAGGTTCCTTGGGATGGGCCACTTTATATTGCTCAAAACAGCCCTTTCAACCAAAATTCGCATACTGTGCCAAATCTTGACGTATCTAGTGCGCAAACCCGTTTTCAATGCGCACCCTTTAATGCCGATGGCAGTCTAGACTTAGTCTTCGAGGGACTTTATGCTGCATTTGAGATTTCCATTCGAGCACAGAATTGTGTAACAATCTCCCTTTCCCCGACCAAATCGTTTTAAGCCAGACACTATTCAATCGTATATTAGCGCGAGATGCTGTTCGGTTTGGACTGATTGAATTTGCTGCTAAAGTACTCTATCTTCATAAACTTAAAACAGAAATACACGACAACGCCTCTGAATTAGAAACTTACTTTGAATAATAAGGACACAATATTTACGCATGTCTAGTGTGCAACAAGATTATCAATCACGGCGATTAAAGTTTATCGCCCTCAATCCAACTATGCAGCAGCATTTTACCGCACTATATCGAAACGAGATTGTGATGAGTAAAATCATGCCCTGCTTATCAACTGATCAAGCAGCCAAGCTATTTGAGCGTTTATATCGTCATAAGCCAATTACGTTTTGGGGAATATATCTCCAGTCGGACCTCTCATTCTTAGGGGTGCAGGGGTTTCTTCCCGAAACTAAAGGGCTACCTGAGTCAAACAGAGAGTTTGGAATTCTGCTTGACCCTGCTGCTTTTGGTAAAGGAATTGCATTTGAATCTGTTAGCCGTATGCTGGCATTTGGTTTCCAACGAATGAGCTTGACTAAGGCGTATGCGTATTTTGATAGGCACAATATCGCTATTGAGAAAATTGCTAAGCGGCTAAACTTCAAGGTTAACACTTCCCCTCGCAGTCCAATAGAATGCTATTGCAGCATATCATCTGCAGATTTTTTGGCATATAACCCTGAGGTTTACCTTGACTGAATTACATGACAAAGCCCTCGCAGGTAGCATAGTTTGTGTTGGATTAGGGATGACCTTAGGCGCGCATATCAGCCAACTTACCCGAAATTTCATTGAACAAGCCGATGTGGTATTCGTTGGGGCATCTGATGCTTTGGTGGAAAATTGGGTCATGCAAATGAACGGGAATACCATCAGCCTACAGTCTTTTTATGCCGAAAACAAAGACCGCAAAGTGAGTTATCAACAAATGGTCGATGCGATGATGAATGAGATCCGCAAAGGGCATAAGGTTGTTGGTGCTTTCTATGGTCACCCAGGTGTGTTTGCATGGGCACCCCACCAAGTCATTGCCACTGCTAAACAACAAGGATTTCATGCCCATATGGAACCAGGTATTTCGGCAGAAGATTGCATGTATGCTGATATGTCTATCGATCCCGGTACCTTTGGAATACAACATTATGAAGCCAGTCAATTCATGATGTATCAACGACACCTCGACCCAACAGCATATTTGATATTGTGGCAGTTGGGATTCGTGGGGGACCTAAGCCGCTCTCAATATAAAACCGGTCACCATCATCGCCAGTTGCTAATCGATGTTTTAGCAGAATCTATTCCGCTGCAGCATCAAGTTGCCATTTACGAATGCCCCACTCTACCCACCCAAAAATGCAGAATTGAGTGGGTGAATTTAGCTGATTTGAATCACGCCACTGTCTATCACCACTCCACCTTGGTGATACCGCCGATAGTTAAGAAAAAGTATGATTTAGCGACTTTAGCCAAATTAAATGACCTAAATTCACCAAACTAGCGATAAATTAATCGATATCGCTTTTCACCAAGCTCATAAGTGGTTAATAATGTTCAGGTACTTTTATTAAAAATGGAATTCACTATGTCGACAACTCAGTTACTGGAAGAAATCGCTATCAATCCTTCATTTAAGCTTGATCTTTTATCTGAAAACGAAAACGCTCAACAGCTAGCAACGAGAGCGGAATCGGAGATTGAAAATCGTATAGCGGAACAAGGTAAGATTTGGTGCGCTCTATTTCCAAATGAGGAAGAAGAGAAAGATCCAGATGGTGGCCAAAATGAAGACGACGCACCAGAAGAGGATGACAAGGAAAATAAACCTACTGAAGTCAATCCGACAAAGACTACAGATAGCTAATGATGCGATTCACCCTTGTATTGTGCTTAATCATTGCTTTTAATATTAATGCACAAAGCAGCAAAGTAGACGTTCAATTACTAATTGAAGAAGCCGAGCAAGTCAGAAGTTCTGACTTCGCTCACTTCGAAGTTATTATGGCGGAGATCCAACAAAATAGCAGCGCGTTAACTCCCCAACAGAAGCATTTTTATCAGTATTTAACGGGTTACCAAAATACCTTTAAAGGCAAATTAGAAGAAGCCAATGCTATTTACAACGCTTTGCAAGAAAGTGATGCATCTGAAGATTTAAAACTAAGAGCGCTAGGCTCATTAGTAAATAACTATGCCGTCAAACGAGATTTTTACCTCGGTGCTAAAGCCGTCAATCGCTTATTCGAACAACGTGAAAAAGTCACTGACAAAGACATCATCGATAGTAGCTTCTTGGTGGTTAGTATTTTTTATAACCAAGCCCGCCAATTTGAGCTTGGACTTAATATTGCCAATCGCCTTTTAGCGCGAGATATTTCGCCTCGAATTGAGTGTTTTGCCCGACAAATTAAAATAGAATCCGAGTTTGAATTGTCGGTGATTTTGTCCAGTTATGATTATGCTAATCAAAGTGCTGAGTTTTGCATGGACAACAATGAATTACTGGTTGCCAATATCATCAAGACCCACATTGCCGAATCTCTCACAAACGAAAATAGAGTAATCGAATCACAGAAGCTATTATCTGATAATCTGCAGAAAACCTTAGATTCAAAGTATCCTCCCCTGATTGGCATGCATTACGCTTTAATGGCCAACAACTATTTATTACTTGAGCAACCAGCCAAAGCCACTGAATATGCTCTAGAAGCTAAAAGCCATATCGAGAATTTTGGGTTAACAAAAGCATTAGTTAAAGCATTGGATGTACTTTACCGAGCAGCTGAAGAACAAGACAATTACATACAAACAATTGCTTATTTGAAAGAGTTTAATGAATCAGATAAAGCCTATTTGGACGAAACTAAAGCTAGGAATTTAGCGATACAGCAAGCAAAATATGAGTACAGTGAACAGCTCAATAAAATATTCTTGCTGGATAAACAAAACGCCCTACTAGTAGCCAAAGCGGAACTTGCACAACAGCATTCACAAAATAACCGCATGGCATTGGCGCTGTCTTCAGCATTACTGATTTTACTATTTGCCTGGTTATATCGTAGTCGCAAAATTCAAGTGAAATTACGCTATTTAGCCGAAACCGACGATTTAACCGGTATTAGTAACCGGCATAATTTCAATGACAAAGCTATCCAACAAATTCATCACGCAGAGCGACATTATCAGCCCGTCAGTTTCATATTGTTTGACCTCGACCACTTTAAAAGAGTTAACGATAATTATGGTCATCAAATTGGTGATTGGGCGCTATGCAAGGCTGTCTCTGTAGCCAAGAACATTTGTCGCAATAACGATTTGATTGGCCGTATGGGGGGCGAAGAATTTGCCATATTGCTGCCATCCTGTGACATTGACGAGGCATTGAAAATCGCTGATATCTGCCGACAAGCGATTGAACATATTGATTCATCAGAAACAAATTTTGAGTTCAAAATTACTGCAAGCTTTGGTGTGTCTGATTCACAGACCTGTGGCTATTCGTTGGAAAAACTGTTTGGCGGGGCTGACGCGGCTCTGTATCATTCGAAAGATTGTGGACGGAATAAAGTGTTTCAGTTCTTCGGCAAAAAAATGGCGTTAAAACCAACTAGTGGTTTAACGCCCTTTGGATAAATCCTATTTATTATAACTAGATAATTAGTGGTGATGTCCACCTACACCGTGGGCATGACCATGAGCAATTTCTTCTTCAGTGGCATTACGCACATCGACAACCTTCAAATCAAACTTTAAAGCTCTGCCAGCTAAAGGATGATTGGTATCTACAGTAGCCATAAATTTGCCAACCTTGACAATGGTAACTTCCATTGCGCCATTTTCAGTTTGTAACACAGCGGTCATACCTGGAGCCCATTTGTCAGAGCCTTGCAGGTGCTTAATCGAAATTCGCTGTTGGGCATTTTCTTTAAATTCACCAAAGGTATCAGCAGCTGGTAACTCAACGCTAAATTCATCACCTTGCTGTTTCCCTTCCAGGGCTTTCTCAATCCCTACCATCATATTATTATGTCCGTGCAGATAGGCTGCTGGATCATGCTTAAAACTACTCTCTAATTCATGGTTTTCTAGGTCATTGATACGATAATGAAATTGAACTACTTTATCTTTGCTAATTGTCATTTTATGTTTCTCTAAGCTTTAAAAATTTAATTATTCGTCTGAGCCATTTACAATGTTGGCGATATTATACAACCGATTAACGGCTAAGTAATTCATACTGCCTTTTGGATAACGACCTTTACTATTTAATTGTCCAGCATCTTTTTCGGTTAATAATTCTAACGCTTGATCAACAGTCGCAACAGTATAAATATGGAACAGGCCTTTTTCCACCGCGTCGATCACTGCCCGATTGAGCATTAAATTAATCTGATTAGATTGGGGGATCACCACCCCTTGAGTACCGCTCAACCCACGATGTTGGCAAAGGGTGAAAAAACCTTCAATCTTTTCATTTACACCGCCGACTGCTTGAACCTCACCATATTGGTTTATTGAACCGGTAATCGCTAAGTCTTGTCTTGCAGGCACATCGGTAAGACCCGAAATCAAAGCGACCAACTCCCCTAACGAGGCACTATCGCCATCGATATGCCCGTAGGACTGCTCTAGCGCGATATTAGCGGATAACGTCAGCGGGAAATATTGTGCATATTTGTGGCCGAGGTACCCCGTTAACAACATGACTCCCTTGGAATGGATAGGTTGACCTAACTCCACTTCCCGTTCAATATCGACCACTCCATTTGCACCTGCGTACACGGTTGAGGTAATCCGCGCGGGGGTTCCAAACACACTGTCACCAACCTCTAATACCGTTAAACCATTAACTTGGCCCACGGCTTTACCCTGGGTGGCAATCAAAATTTGCCCTTGCTTAATGTCTTCTAACAAAGCTTGGCTCACCCTGCCAGTGCGAATAGTTTTAGCATTTAACGCTATCTCTATGTGAGCAACGTCCATTTCTGCTTTTTGATCTTTTACACAAAAGTAATGGGCTTCATTAATCAGTTCTATTACATCAGAAAAACGTGCTGATAAGTTCTGCTGATGTTCGGCCAAACGCAAACTGTATTCTACTAAGCGATACATCGCCTTGGCATTTATGCCAGACAAGCCTAAATCTTGCACATGGTGGCGAACTCTGCCGACAAAATCGTACAAAGTCTGTTTATTCAGACTGATTTCATGATCAAAATCGACCAAAACGCGAAACAACTCATCGAATTCTTCATCATAGTCTTGCAGCAGATAATATAAATCTCTGGAGCCTAATAATATGACTTTGACATTAAGTGGAATACGCTGGGGGATCAGTGTCATAGAATTGACCATACCCACATCAGTTTGCGGCAGCTCCATTTTTAATTCACCGAACTTTAAGGCCAATTTTAAGGTATCCCAGACGAAAGGTTGATCGATCATCTTGTCAGCATCTAATAGCAGATAACCGCCATTGGCCTTATGTAAAGCGCCAGTTCTTATCATCCGATAATTGGTAAACATGGAGCCTTGCAGGTTAGTGTATTCAACTTTTCCGAATAAGTTTTGATGAGTTGGATTGGGCTCGTACACCACAGGTGCACTATCGCCCACACCGTAAGACACCAAAATATTGGGCAAATATTGCTCTTCTAGTATTTCCCGTTTGTCGTATTCGTCTTGTTTGTCTTCTTTGTTATCAGGTACCAATATTTCAATAATGGTATCAATTAGGTGAGGTCGCAGTTGACGCAAAAACTTGAGTACGCCCAACTCGGTGGCATATT
Organism: Aliiglaciecola sp. LCG003; assembly: GCF_030316135.1. Classification (NCBI taxonomy): domain Bacteria; kingdom Pseudomonadati; phylum Pseudomonadota; class Gammaproteobacteria; order Alteromonadales; family Alteromonadaceae; genus Aliiglaciecola; species Aliiglaciecola sp. LCG003. The sequence goes on from NZ_CP128185.1 coordinate 2,465,502, forward strand.
TATGTTCAAGGCCTTTAAGTAGGGGCTTAATCCCCTGCTCTGCGGTGTCACGCTTCAGTTGGCGTAATTGTTCAGAGGAATGCCGCTTCCATTGTGGCAGTTCGATTAAGGCTTCACTGAGTCGGTCTTCCAATTTATCTATAAGTTGGTAGTAGTGTTGACGTTGACTATCATCGAGTTTGGCAAAATCTGCATCGGTTAGAGGTTTACCATCAACTATAGGTGCAAAACTAATCGTTCCAGTTTCTTCATATAAAGCCACATTTTGTCCTTGGGCTTCTTGCTCAAGTTGGTCAATCGCTTTGTCATAGCGCTGATCGAATTCTCGAGCAATTGCAGCTTGTTTGCGCTGATAGCCAGGATTGTCATAGGCTGCAGGAAACGTATCCATCAACTCATCGATTAAGCTTTCGACCTCCTTGTGCAACTTTTTGCTTTCACCCGGACGTAAGCGTAACGCGATGGGCTCGCGCTCCTCTTCGAAATTATTGATGTAACACCACTCATCTGGTGTTTCTACCGTATCCACCGACTTGGCAATATGCTCATGTACCAAGGTATAACGACCCGTAGCATGTTCCCCCATCACATAAAGGTTGTAACCTTTGGCTTGGATCCCCAAACCGAATGTCAAGGCTTCACGTGCTCTCTCTTGACCGATGAAAGTAGCGAGTAAGGTAGAGTCATCCTTCAACGCTTGATTGATCAAACGTCTACTGGGAATTGCGGTCAATTGTTTAGCGGACAGAGCAAGATATTGAGACATAACCTAAAGTGTGGAGTGTATTTTGCAACAGTGAAACCTTTATGCGCATGTGTGTCAACCGCTACTCTACATCGATGTATATTATTCGGCTAAATATTATCCACAAAGGTCAAATTCCTAGTCTAAAAGCGCATTAGCTATTGTTAGCCTATAGCTTGCTAAGGTATTCTTCCCCGAATAATAATTTAAAATTCAGATTGAAGTGTACATTTGCTTCAGCGCAGTTTTATGAATTAACCTTTTTATCTTTTGGAAGTCCGTTTTAATGGCCGAAAATCAGTACGACCCGCAAAAAATTGAATCTCAGGTACAAGCGCATTGGGAAAAAAATAATGTTTTCACCGCAGTAGAAGACCCTTCCAAGGAGAAATTCTACTGTCTTTCAATGTTTCCTTATCCTAGCGGTCGACTACACATGGGCCACGTGCGTAACTACACCATCGGTGATGTGATTAGCCGTTTCCAGCGCATGCAAGGTAAAAACGTACTCCAACCCATGGGGTGGGATGCCTTTGGTTTACCCGCTGAAAATGCCGCACTAAATAACAATACTGCTCCGGCCAATTGGACCTATTCAAATATTGAATATATGAAGCGCCAATTGAAAACTTTGGGATTTGGCTACGACTGGAACCGTGAGGTCGCCACTTGCAAACAAGATTATTACCGCTGGGAACAATGGTTCTTTACCCGTTTGTACGAAAAAGGCTTGGTTTATAAAAAGAATGCCACGGTTAATTGGGATCCAGTAGATCACACAGTGTTAGCTAACGAGCAGGTAATTGATGGCAGAGGATGGCGTTCAGGCGCTCTAGTTGAACAAAAAGAAATCCCCCAGTGGTTCATTAAAATCACTGATTATGCGGAAGAATTATTACAAGACTTAGATCAACTAGATGACTGGCCTGAACAGGTTCGGACCATGCAGCGGAATTGGATTGGTCGCTCCGAGGGTGTTGAAATTACCTTTCAATTAGCCCAAGCCATCGCCAATATTGGTAGTTTTGATGTGTATACCACACGACCAGATACGCTTTTAGGTGTGACTTATGTAGGTATTGCCGCCAGCCACCCGTTGGCCATCGAAGCTGCGCGCACTAATCCCCAATTAGCCGCCTTCATCGAAGAATGTAAAAACACCAAAGTGGCTGAAGCGGACATGGCCACCATGGAGAAAAAAGGCTGTGCAACGGGCCTTTACGCCATTCACCCGATCTCTGGTATCAAAGTGCCCGTATGGGCAGCCAACTTTGTGCTAATGAACTACGGCTCCGGCGCTGTCATGGCTGTTCCTGGACATGACCAACGTGACTTCGAGTTTGCCAAAAAATACCATTTGAGTATTACCCAAGTTATCAAACCCTTGGAAGATTGCGACCAAGTCTGTGACTTGTCTGAGCAAGCTTTCACAGAGAAAGGCATCTTAGTAAATTCTGGTCAATTTGACGGCTTGACCTCAGAACAGGCATTTGAGCAAATTTCTCAGGATTTGGAAGTACAAGGTAAGGGTAAACGCAAAGTAAATTATCGTCTGCGGGATTGGGGGGTGTCACGACAGCGTTACTGGGGTACACCTATCCCTATGCTTAACTTGGAAAGCGGAGAGTCGGTTCCTGTGCCTGCGGATCAACTGCCGGTGGTGTTGCCTGAAGATGTTGTTATGAATGGTGTTGTATCGCCGATCAAAGCTGACCCCCAATGGGCTAAAACCGAATATAAGGGTCAGCCTGCTCTGCGTGAAACTGACACCTTCGATACCTTTATGGAATCGTCGTGGTATTACGCTCGATATACCTGTGCCCCTAATGATCAGGCAATGTTGGACCCCGAAAAGGCTAATTACTGGTTGCCGGTTGATCAATATGTCGGCGGGATTGAACACGCTATTTTGCATTTATTGTATTCGCGTTTCTTCCACAAATTATTACGTGACGAAGGCTTAGTAGAATCAAGTGAGCCCTATAAGCGCTTGCTATGTCAAGGCATGGTATTGGCCGATTCTTTTTACCGAGAAGATGATAAAGGGAAAAAGGAATGGTTCTCGCCAGCAGACGTCACCACCGAAAAAGATGATAAAGGTAGAGTAGTCAGTGCAACCTTGGCAGCAGATGGTCAGCCAGTTGAATTTGGTGGCATGACAAAAATGTCCAAGTCTAAAAATAACGGTATCGATCCGCAGCAGGTTATTGATATTTATGGCGCAGATACCATCCGCCTCTTCACAATGTTTGCTGCGCCACCAGAGCAAACATTGGAATGGATAGATTCTGGCGTTGAAGGAGCCAACCGTTTCCTAAGACGTTTTTGGAAACTGGCACAGGAGCATATGGCTACAGGTGAGACAACAGCCCTAGATCTTAGCCAGCTCACTCCTGCGCAGAAAGATTTGCGCCGCACTTTGCATAAAACCATTGATAAAGTAACTGATGACCTAGGTCGCAGACAAACCTTTAACACCGCTATAGCAGCCATAATGGAACTATTGAATGCGTTGCAAAAAGCCCCACAACAAGCGGCTCAAGACAATGCGCTTATGTCTGAAGCTGTGCATGCTATGGTACTAATGCTAAACCCAATCACACCGCATATTTGCCATGTACTGTGGCAGCAATTAGGCCATGACAGTGAAATTGCCAGCCAAGATTGGCCAAAGGTTGATCAAGCAGCTTTGGTAGAAGATGAGAAGCTAATCATTGTGCAGGTTAACGGCAAAGTTCGAGCAAAAATCACAGTGGATGCTGATATCGATGAAGCTACTATCAAGCAAATTGCCGTAGATCAGCACAATGTTAGTCAGTTCATTGAAGGCAAAACCATTCGCAAAGTGATATATGTTGCGGGTAAATTAGTTAACATTGTTGCCAATTAAGCGGATGAAAACCTTGAAACTAACCAACTGGAGTTTAATGATTATTGCGGCGATAATGCTCACTGGATGCGGCTTCAAGCTGCGTTCAGGCCAAGCCTTACCGGCAGGCTATAATCAGATTTACCTTAGTGGAACACAAGATTTCTCGCCATTGAAACGCTCGATGGAAGAATATTTAAACCGCTATGAAATTCCATTTGTGTTATCCGAACCACAAACCCACCCTTATAGCACGGTGGCGATTTACTTAATGCCAGATACCCTTGACCGCAGATTGCTGTCCTTGTATCCCACCGGACAGGTCGCTGAATACGAGCTGGTATTATCCATTCGCTACCAAGTAATCTTCCCAGGCAAAGAAGCTCAATTTATTGAATTTGATGTTACCAGAGAATACCAAGATGACCCTGATGCCATCCTCGCCAAATCGCGGGAGTTAGAATTGGTATTAAGTGAGTTGCGTCAACAAGCAGCGGATCGCATTATTCGGATGTTACCCAGTCAGGGAAGCAGCAACCTCTAATGCAGATTTATCCAAATCGCTTCGCCGCCCACATCAGTAAATCAATAAGTCCTTTTTATCTGGTTTTTGGTGATGAGCCATTGCAAAAATTACTCACCATTGAGCATATCAGGCGAGAGGCTTTGACCCTAGGGTTTGATGAGCGACAACAACTAAGCGTAGACAATCAGTTCAACTGGAACAGCTTGGTAGAGGCGACGCAGACACTCTCCTTGTTTTCGTCTAAACAGTTTATTGAAATTGAATTGCCTACGGGCAAACCAGGTGCAGAAGGTAGCAAGATTTTAACCGCGCTGGCTGAACATGCCAACCAAGATACTATTATTGTTTTGCATGGCCAAAAAATTGGCAAAGATGTACAAAATGCCAAGTGGTTTAAAGCATTAGACAAACAAGGGATATATGTTCCTTGTTTTCCATTGGAAGGTAACAACCTCCAGCAATGGATTTTGAATTACATGCGCGACACTGGCATTCACGCCACCCCTGGTGCCAGCAAGTTGCTTAGTGACTATTGCGAAGGTAACCTGCTGGCCGCTAAACAAGAAGTAGATAAATTATTGCTGCTCTACCCTGATGGCCAGATAGACGAAAGCATTGTCGAAAAAGCAGTAGTAGACCAATCCCGCTTTACCGTATTTCAATTGATAGATGTCATTTTGGAAGGTGACGGCCACAAAGTCGTTAAAATGCTATATCGACTCGAAGCAGAAGGCATTGAACCCACCATAGTAGCTTGGGCACTGGTAAGGGAATGGCAAACATTAAATCATTTGATGGCCGCACAAAAAACTGGCCAGGCTATCAACTGGAACCAACACAGAATTTGGAAAAATCGCCAAGGTTTCTATATATCAGCGTTACGTCGACTGAACCAAGCTATGCTAGACGCTATCCAAGCAAAATTACAAATTTTTGACCAACGGATTAAACAGACTCAAGTGATAAGACCCTATGTAGAGTTGTGCCATATTTGTTTGTTATTTATACCCTATGATCTGCAATCCCTCCCTATGGATTAAAGCCCCAATTTGCGCAAAAAACATCACCTTGCCAGCGGTTGCCCCTGAATCAGATTGGCAATAATTTAACGTTATAACCCTCTGAGGCTAAATTTCCTACTCAAACATTTCATTTATGCTTAGTGAAGGCGCAACTATTTTTGCAATACTCGTGCGCGTTAACCCCTAAGTCTGGTACAATATATGGTTGTAAGCATAGACTAGTGTTCATCAAGAGGATCCAAATTGGATAGTAAAGAATTTAAGCAATTCGTCATCGAAAAGATGGAAGATTTAAAGGCCAGAGATATTATAGAAATTGACGTATCGGGAAAATCAACCGTTACCGATACCATGTTAATCTGCTCCGGTAATTCAAAACGCCATGTGGCTTCAATCGCTCAAAACGTTGTATATGAAACCAAGCAAGCAGGTCATCCAGCACTCAGTATTGAAGGCCAATCCGAAGGTGAATGGGTATTGGTTGATTTAGGTGACGTGATCGTCCATGTAATGCAAGACGAAGTACGTGACTTTTACCAATTAGAGAAGCTTTGGAGTTAGACCTTTTACTGCATGCGAATTCAAATTATTGCCGTAGGCACCAAAATGCCGCAGTGGGTAGAAACGGGCTATCGGGAGTATGAGCGCAGATTTGGCGCTGATGTCAGCCTTAGTTTAACCGAAATATCCGCTGGGAAACGCGGCAAAAATGCTGATATTAAAAGAGTTTTACACAAAGAAGGGGAACTTACCCTCGATGCTGTACCCAAAGGGAATAAGATTGTCACCCTTGAAGTTACAGGTAAACCCTTGACCACCCCTCAATTAGCACAAAATTTAGCCAAATGGCAAATGGACGGGCGAGACATCAGTCTATTGATTGGTGGACCTGAAGGCTTGTCCCCAGATTGTATCGCGGCCAGTGAGCAGAAATGGTCGCTGTCTGCGCTTACCCTTCCCCATCCATTAGTTCGTATTATCGTTGCCGAAAGTCTTTACCGCGCATGGTCATTGAATGCTAACCATCCTTACCATCGAGAATAATCTTGGCGCCTAAACGGATTACTATCAAAGATCATTCGGCCGAGGCAAACCTTTTTACCCGCCGCACCTTCATCGCCATGATATTGGTTTTGGTAATGATGCTATTACTGATCAGTAATCTCTATTATTTGCAAGTTGAACGTTTTGATGATTATCGAACCCGGTCTAATGGTAATCGCATCAAAGTATTGCCAGTAGCGCCTAATCGTGGACTAATTTACGATCGCAATGGTATTTTATTAGCTGAAAATCGTCCGGTTTTCTCCTTAGATGTGATTCCTGAGGAGTTAGATGATTTAGAACAAACCCTGAGTGAATTGGCCGATTTGTTAAGCATCGAACAAGATGAAATTGACGATTTTAAAAAAAATATGCAGCGTAAGCGGCGCTTCAAGCCAGTTTCTTTGCGCAATCGCTTAAACGCTCGTGACGTTGCATTATTTTCTGCCAACCAACACAAATTCCCAGGTGTTTCCATCGAAGCCAGACTCGCACGACATTATCCCTACGGTAGTGCTCTAACTCATGTATTAGGCTATGTGGCTCGCATAAACAAAAAGGATCTGCAAAATCTATCTGAAGCGGGACAAGAAGCTAACTATGCTGCCACCCATGATATTGGTAAATTAGGCATAGAAAAATTCCATGAGGCTTTACTACATGGCGAGGTCGGTTACCAAGAAGTTGAGATTAATAGCAAGGGTCGGGTGATCCGCACTCTTAACTTTCAACCTCCCGTGCCAGGGCAAGATTTAGTCTTAAACATCGACATTAAATTGCAACTTGAAGTTCAGCGGTTATTGGATAAAGCCAGAGCGTCAGTGGTGGTGTTAGACAATAGGGATGGTGGCGTGCTAGCGCTATACAGTAACCCAAGTTACGATCCCAATTATTTCGTGCATGGCATTAGCAGCAAACGCTATTCTTATTTGTTGCAATCTACCGACCGTCCATTGATTAACCGCGCGACTCAAGGTCAATATCCGCCGGCTTCAACCATAAAACCTCATCTGGCCTTAGCGGGTTTAGAAGAAGGCGTAGTCACACCCGAAACTCGGATGTTTGATAACGGTCGCTATCAACTGAAAAATGTTAGTCATGTTTGGCGTGACTGGATCCCTTGGGGACATGGTTGGGTAGACGCACAAAAATCAATTGAAGTATCCTGTGATTTCTATTTTTACGATCTTGCCTATTACCTAGGGATTGATCGTATTAATGAATCTATGACAAAGTTTGGTTTTGGCGAATACAGCGGTATCGACTTGTATGAAGAATCGGATGGTAATATGCCCAGTCGCGGCTGGAAGCGAGCTCGTTATAACGAGCCTTGGTATATTGGTGACACAATTTCCGTTGGCATTGGCCAGAGTTACTGGACAGCCACCCCGCTGCAGCTTGCTCGGTCTTTGAGTACTTTAGTTAACAAAGGCAAACGCATAGTGCCGCAAGTACTGCGGGGTAAAATGCACGACGGAAATATTATCCAAGAGCCGATTAAAGAACTACAACCCATAGTTATTAAAGATATAAAAAACTGGAATCTGTCACTAAAAGCGATGCGTGGCGTGGTGCACTCTCCCCATGGAACTGCGCGCAGTGCATTCGCAAATAGTCGATATATAGCCGGTGGTAAAAGTGGTACGGCGCAGGTTGTCAGTATTGCGCAGGATGGTAAATATGATGCGGAGAAACTGTCTGAAAAGCACCGTGACAATGCAATGTTTATTAGTTTTGCTCCCTTTAACAACCCAGAAATTAGTGTGGCTGTGGCGCTTGAAAATGCTGGAGGCGGAAGTAGTCAAGCCGGGCCTATTGCACGACAAATTATGGACTACTATTTTAGAGACAGAGAGTTTGAACCGCCGGTTTTCGATTTTCTTGACGAATATGACACAGAACAAGATGCACATTAATGTTACGAACTAAGCTTGAACCCAACAAAAAGTCCATCTTGGCCACACTGCATATAGACGGTGCACTGCTACTCGGCTTACTCGTACTTATGGCCGTGGGTATTTTTACCATTTACTCAGCAGGGGGCCAAGATTTAGATTTGATCCAACGGCAAGTCACCAGACTTTGTGTGGCCATGGTGGTGATGTTCGCCCTAGCCCAAGTGCCCGTTCTAGCATATCAACGCATATCGATTTATTTTTATATCGTTGGTGTACTGATGTTGGTGGCAGTATTATTTTTCGGCGTAAGTGGAAAAGGTGCACAGCGTTGGCTTGACTTAGGGTTTATGCGATTTCAGCCGTCTGAAATTTTGAAATTAGCCGTGCCAATGATGATTGCCTGGTACATCAGTAAATTTAACCTTCCACCGAGAATCTGGCATGTATTTTGGGGCTTTATATTCGTAGCGGTACCTACTTTGCTAATCGCCAAGCAACCTGATTTAGGCACGTCATTATTGATTGCCAGCTCTGGCCTATTTGTATTGTTTTTAGCCGGTATGAGTTGGAGTTTGATTTTAGTGGTAACTGCACTGGCCTCTGGGTTTGCCCCTGTCATGTGGTTTTTCTTAATGAAAGAATACCAAAAGCAAAGGGTTCTCACTTTCTTAAATCCTGAGAGTGACCCCTTAGGATCTGGATATCATATTATTCAATCTAAAATTGCCATTGGCTCTGGTGGCTTGGAAGGCAAAGGTTGGTTGCACGGCACTCAATCCCAGCTAGAGTTTTTGCCGGAACGACATACAGATTTTATCTTTGCGGTATTTAGTGAGGAATTTGGCTTATTTGGTATTATAGGGCTGCTAGCCATCTATAGTTATATCATAGTCGTTGGGTTACTTATTGCGATGCGCGCGCAAGACGCATTTGCAAAATTACTGGCCGGCAGTATTACTCTGACCTTCTTTGTGTATGTATTTGTCAATATCGGCATGGTATCTGGCTTGTTGCCAGTGGTGGGTGTTCCACTGCCTTTAGTTAGTTATGGTGGCACATCAATGGTGACATTATTGGCTGGATTTGGCATTCTAATGGCTATCAGTACTCAAAAGCGTCTGCTTTCCAGACAATAATAAATCGGCAGTGCGCGACTCAAAGGCGTAAATGTCAATGGAGAGATAATGCGTAAACTATCCAAGGCGATATTAATGGCAGGGCTGAGCTTAGCTTTGCTTCCAGTCATAGCGGTATCACAACAAGCAAAAATTGACGAGTTTGCACAGATGATGGCGCAAAAGCATCAGTTCGATGCGCAGTCAATCAAGCAAACACTGGCCAAAGCCAACAAAAATCAAACCATTCTTGACGCCATTGCTAAGCCTTGGGAGGCTAAACCCTGGTATCAATATCATCCCATATTTTTGACTCAAAAACGGCTGAATAAAGGCGTGGAATTTTGGCAACAACATCGGCATGCGCTGGAAAGAGCGCAACAGAAATCCGGGGTTCCAGCTGAAATTATTGTTGCTATTATTGGAGTTGAGACCTTTTACGGCAACTATAAAGGCAAATATTCGGTATTAGATGCCCTTTATACTCTTGGATTTCACTACCCACCACGCGCTAGCTTTTTTAGCAGTGAATTAGAACAATTTTTTCTACTGGCCCGGGAAGAAGGGTTCGATATGTCCCAACTACAAGGCTCTTACGCTGGTGCTATGGGATGGGGGCAATTCATTTCATCTAGTTATCGCCATTATGCAGTAGATTTTGATGGCGACGGCGTTCGGGATTTATTTAACAATCCTGAAGATGCCATTGGCAGTGTCGCGAACTACTTCAAATTACATCATTGGCAAGCCAATCAGCCTATAGCATACAAAGCTAGCATCGAAGATAAAAACCCGGCTATCTCTGGCTTGGTCAGCAAAGATCTCAAATATAAACATCAATGGCAGCAACTTATCGACGCCGGCGTGGCAATAGATGCTTCGACTACTATCGAGCCTCAGCAAAGTGTCAAGCTACTGGAGTTTGAATTAGATAATGGCGCTGAATATTGGGTCGGATTGCCCAATTTTTATGTCATTACGCGCTACAATCACAGCCCCTTGTATGCCATGGCGGTGTACCAGTTTAGTCAACAATTAAAACAGGCTATGGCTGAAAAATGAGAATACTATGCATTACTCTATGCTGTATTTTACTGGTTTCCTGTGCCAGCAGCGGCCGTTATTCGCAGCATTCCGACTCTAAACCCAAGCGCATTAGCGCTGACATTGACTTTAAAGATGTTGTCCCACGTTATGAACCCTATTTACGCGCTTCAATGCGCCCATATCGAGTACTAGGTAAACATTACATCCCGCTCAAAACTGGTAAAGGTTATGCCAAGTCTGGTATTGCCTCATGGTATGGGCAAAAATTTCATGGCCATTTAACCGCTAATGGTGAAACTTACGATATGTTTGCCATGAGCGCAGCCCACAAAACCTTGCCCCTGCCCTCATTCGTATTGGTGACCAACCTTGATAACGACAAACAAGCCATTGTAAGAGTTAATGATCGCGGACCCTTTCACGAAAATCGTATTATTGATTTATCCTACGCAGCGGCAATGAAATTAAATGTCTTGGACACTGGCACCGCCCGCGTCAAAGTTGAGGTGATGCATGTTGATGAAGCGGGAGAGTTAACCGTTGGCTTAATTCAACCAGCGCCTCCTGCTTCTCTGCTTGAGTCCCCTTCTACCCAGCAAAAACGTTGGTTCGTGCAAGTTGCCGCCCTGCAAGATCAGTCTCAAATTGAAAAAATGGCGCTAGGGCTGAAAAATGCGTATCAAGTCGCAATCAACACCCCCAATGAAAATGGCTTGTTCAGATTACATTTGGGCCCATTAGATGACGAGTTCCATGCGAATCAATTACTCGAAAAGCTTAAACTTGATGGCTTCAACAACGCATTTCGTGTGTTTACTGCCCCTTAACTTTTCTGCAATAGAGTAAAACTTATCGCAAATACGATAGTCTGATAGTCACGCACGATAATTACACAGCATCGCGTGTCCGAAAATGGTATATTACGCGGCGTTAATTTAATTCATTTTTAAACCAAATATTTACGGTAGGTCAATGGGCAAAATCAAATCACGTTTTCTAAATATCTTTACTTGTGCAGCACTAACAGTTTTCACCGTCAGTGTAAGTGCTGCTGTGGTAATTCCTCCTCCTCCATCGGTGGCAGCCAAAGGCTATATCCTGCTCGACCATAACACCGGCCACGTGATAGCCGAGATGAATGCCGATATTCAAATGGCGCCCGCAAGCTTAACCAAAATGATGACAAGCTATGTTATTGGCAATGAAATTAAGCTCGGAAATATTAAAGAAAGTGACGTGGTAACTATATCCGAAACTGCTTGGGCGAAGAACTTCCCAGATTCGTCAAAAATGTTTATCGAAGTGGGTAAGCAAGTCTCTGTAGGCGACCTAAACCGCGGCATCATAGTTCAATCTGGTAATGACGCTTGCGTAGCCATAGCAGAACACATTGCTGGCAGCGAAGATGCCTTTGTTAGTATGATGAATGCTCATGCCGAAAAGATTGGTATGAGCTCTACACACTTTGTGAATAGTCACGGTTTGCACGATGCAGATCATTATACGACGCCTCGTGACATGGCGACTCTAGGCAATGCCTTGATTACAGACGTACCAGATGAGTACGCTTTGTATAAAGAAAAAGAATTCACCTATAACGACATCAAACAATACAACCGTAATAGTTTATTGTGGGACAAAAGCCTAAATGTTGACGGTATCAAAACCGGGCATACTTCTGATGCCGGTTATAGCTTAGTGACATCCGCTACCCAAGGCGATATGCGTTTGGTTGCTGTGGTGATGGGCGCTGACAGCGAACGGGCACGTAAAAATGAGAATAAAAAGCTTTTAAAATACGGTTTTCGCTTTTTTGAAACTGTAACACCTTACAAAGCCGGTCATTCTTTTGTCTCTCATCGTATTTTTATGGGTGATAAAGAGCAGGTAGACTTGGGAATTAACCAAGACACCCCCATTACTATTCCCCGTGGACAGGTGAAGAATCTGAAGGCCAATTTTGAACTCGATAAAAAATTGGAAGCCCCTATTGCCAAAGGCGAAGTGGTCGGAAAGTTATATTTGCAACTTGAAGGTGAAGATATTGCAGAATATCCACTGGTAACCTTGCAAGAAGTTCAAGAAGGCGGCCTGATTGATCAAGCCTGGGATTATATTAAGCTACAATTAGGTTTTGATAGCTAATTAACAATTATTCTTGGTAGAGAGCGAGATGGAAACAAATTTTGACCAATTGTTGGATTTTCCAACATTCCAAACCTTTAAGGTAATGGGCGTCGCCCATGAGCGCCTGCCTGATGACGTGGTTGCTTGCTTACAGGAGCATGCTCCAGGTGATTACAACCCAACCATAAAACCCAGTTCAAAAGGGACATATCACTCCATCTCGATCAGCGTCAAGGTGGTGAGTAAAGAACATATGGAAACCATATATACCGAGTTGTCCTCGTTAGAGTTGGTCCGCGTTGTACTCTAAATCCACTTGCAGGTAGAAGACATTGTCGCAAGGTAATTCACTTATAGTTCGGCAGTTAGGGGTACAAGCATACGAGCCAGTTTGGCAAGAGATGCAACGCTTTACGGACGAGAGAGACGAGTCAGTAGTAGATGAAATATGGCTGGTTGAACATCAGCCTGTTTTCACCCAAGGTCAAGCAGGCAAGGCCGAGCATATTTTAGCCGCCGGTGATATTCCAGTAGTACAGGTCGACCGTGGTGGACAAGTAACCTATCACGGCCCCGGTCAACAGACCTTATATGTGTTGTTGAATATTAAACGTCGTAAAATCGGCGTGCGCCAATTGGTAACCGCGTTGGAATCTTGTGTGGTTAACACCTTAGGGCGCTATGACATTAACGCCTATCCCAAGGCCGATGCACCTGGTGTTTACGTAGACGATAAAAAAGTCTGTTCGGTTGGCCTGCGGATCCGCAAAGGCTGCTCATTCCATGGACTGGCGTTAAACGTGAATATGGATTTATCGCCTTTTCAACGGATTAATCCTTGTGGCTATGCGGGGCTCGAAATGATAAATTGCGCCAGTATTGGCGGTCCATCTAATGTTACCGTAGCAGGCAAACAATTAGTCGAAGACTTATGCACCTTGCTAAGTATCGACAATAGAGAATATAAAGAAGGTTTTGATGAGTAACGCACGTCCGCAAGCTGGAGTTAAACTTCGTGATGATGAGAAAGTAAAACATATACCTATCACCATTATCCCCACTGAAAAAGAACAGATGTTGCGCAAGCCAGAGTGGATCAAAATCAAACTGCCGCGCACTACAGACAAGATTGAACACATCAAAAAAACCTTACGCAAAAATAATCTTTTTTCGGTGTGTGAAGAAGCCAGTTGCCCAAATTTAGCAGAATGCTTTAATCACGGTACCGCTACCTTTATGATTTTGGGTGATATCTGTACACGTCGTTGCCCATTTTGTGATGTCGCTCATGGTAAGCCTTTACCGCCAAGTGCAGAAGAGCCGGTTAAATTGGCAAAAACTATAGCAGAGATGAACCTCAAGTATGTGGTGATTACCTCTGTTGACCGTGATGATTTAAGAGACGGCGGAGCGCAGCACTTTGTGGATTGTATTAATGCTATTCGCGAGCACAGCCCAACCACAAAAATAGAAGTGTTAGTACCAGATTTTCGTGGTCGTATGGACAAAGCCCTAGAAATCTTCAAGCAAGGCGTACCTGATGTGTTCAATCACAATTTGGAAACCATTCCGCGCTTGTATCGCGAATGTCGCCCTGGTGCTAATTATCAATGGTCTCTAGACTTATTGCGTAAATTTAAACAACAACACCCTGAAATCCCCACTAAGTCTGGCTTGATGATGGGCATGGGTGAAGACAAGCACGAAATATCCAAAGTGTTGGATGATTTACGAGCACACAATGTGGATATGCTCACCCTTGGGCAATACCTACAACCGAGTAAACATCACTTCCCGTTGAAGCGTTATGTCCACCCTACCGAGTTTGATGAGCTGGGTGATTATGCACATAGCATAGGGTTTACCCACGCAGCCTGTGGCCCCATGGTACGCTCCAGTTACCATGCCGATAAACAAGCCGCTGGTGAAGAAGTCAAATAATCTAAAGCTCGCATTTTCTGCGAGCTTTTTTTTGGAGTCACAAAAATGAAATCACCCTTTATTGGATTACTGTGCTGTTTGCTGTTTAGCAATATTGCCCTTGCCCAAGCTGAATCGGGCTGGCGCTCACCAGACATAAGGGATCTGGTCTATATGCAAACCAGTGAAGGTTTAGTGATAATTGAATTAGCGCCTTTTATGGCGCCGAAGCATGTTCAACGCTTTAAAGATTTAGTCGCCAGCGGTTACTATGACAACTTGGACTTTTATCGGGTGATCGATGGATTTGTAGCTCAAGCTGGTGATATGTCAGAGCAAAAAGCGACTAAGTTTAAGCGACCTCTTAAAGCCGAGTTTAGCCGCCCTACTCCTGCAGATTCTGATTTTAAACTGGTTCAAGATGGTGATTTTATGGCACCGCAAACGGGTTATTTGCATGGCTTTTCCGCCGGTCGCGATCCGCAAGCTAAACAAGAATGGTTGCTCCATTGTCCCGGCACAGTTGCCATGGCTAGAAGCAATGAAAAAGACAGCGCAACCTCCGATTTTTATATTGTTATCGGTCAAGCCACACGACATCTAGATCGCAATATGAGCTCGTTTGGAAAAGTCATATATGGTATGCCTGCTATTCAATCCCTTAACCGTGCTTCGGTCAACCAAGCTAGCGGCGTGATTGATACACCCGCCCAGCGCAGTCTGATTAATTGGGTTAAGTTGGCCGAAAATATCGCTATTGAAGACAGAATATATGTGCAGGTACAAGAGCAGAATTCTGCTGATGTTCAGCAGCGGTTAGATAGTGCTAAGAAATTAGACAATCCCTTCTTTCATTACAAAGGTAATGGTAATTTAGATATGTGTTATTACCAACTAAAAACTCGTATCAAGGTATAGAACAGACAGCGCATACACAAGTGTGCGCTGTGTATTTCATCCAGCATTTAGCGTTAGAAAGCCCATCTGATTTCTCTAACTCCCTCCTTTGTTAATTAACTTTTCATTTCTAACCAGTTTTTTCGATTATGTGGTTCTATTTATCTAATTATCTTTCTGTTAGGCAAGTCATTAATATACTCCCAAGTCGCAAGGATTCATTCTCAAGCGATGAATGAACAAACAAATTTTATTAACTAAACGTTGGAGAACTCAACATGGCACTAATTAATACCGTAATTAAACCTTTCAAGGCAAACGCATTTAGAAACGGTGAATTCATCGAAGTAAGCAGTGACGACGTAAAAGGCAAATGGGCTATTTTCTTCTTCTACCCAGCTGATTTTACTTTTGTTTGTCCAACAGAGTTAGGTGATTTGGCCGACAAATATGAAGAGCTACAATCTCGCGGCGTAGAAGTGTATTCAGTGTCAACTGACACTCACTTTACTCACAAAGCATGGCATGACACGTCCGACACAATCGGCAAAATCAACTACACCATGATTGGTGACCCAACAGGTGAAATCACTCGTAACTTCGATTGTATGCGTGAAACCATGGGCCTTGCAGACCGTGCAACATTTGTAGTTGACCCAGAAGGTGTTATCCAAGCAATGGAAATCACCTCTGAAGGTATCGGTCGTGATGCTGACGATTTAGTCCGTAAAGTGAAAGCGGCTCAGTACGTTGCATCTCACCCTGGTGAAGTTTGCCCAGCAAAATGGAAAGAAGGCGAAGCAACATTAGCCCCTTCTTTAGATTTAGTAGGCAAAATCTAAGCTAAGCGTTCACCATTTTAGGTCAGGCGCAGATTCTTTTCTGCGCCTATTTCTGACACATTTCAAGAGGCAGATTAACCATGTTAAGCAAAGAAATATTAAACGCATTGAAAGGTTATGCCGAGTCAATGCAAAAGAGCGTCACGTTTGTGCTGCAAAACGGCGAACACAGCAAGCGTGAAGAATTAAAGACGTTTTTATCCGACATTGCTAGTGTTAGCGACAAACTTAAAGTGGAAGAACGTGACACCAACGGCCAATTACGCAGTGCAATCAGCTTTTTAATTGAGGCAGACGGCGTAGATACTGGCATTCGCTTTTCAGGGATCCCAGGTGGTCATGAATTCAATTCCTTAGTTTTAGCCATGTTGCATGCATCAGGTACTCAGCTAAAACTAGACGATAGTATTAAGGGCATCGTAAAAGGTGTCAAAGATAAACTACACTTTGAAGTTTTCATCAGCTTGAGTTGTCATAACTGTCCTGATGTAGTGCAAACGCTGAATCAATTCGCTTTGCTAAATGACAACATCAGTTCAGAAATGATTGATGGTGGCTTGTATCAAAGTTTAGTTGACGAACGTGAGATCCAAGGTGTGCCCAGCGTTTACTTAAATGGCAAATTATTTGCTAATGGTAAAGTGGAAGCCGCTACCTTGATAGATAAATTAATTGAGTTTGATCCTAGCTTAACTCAAGCCAATGTAGGACAGTCACTACCATTGCAAGACGTTACAGTAATTGGCGCAGGCCCAGCTGGGGTAAGTGCTGCGATTTACAGTGCACGTAAAGGCTTAAAAGTAACCGTGGTAGCAGACCGATTTGGTGGTCAAGTTAAAGATACCATGGGAATCGAAAATTTGATTTCAACCCCAAAAACGACTGGTCCCGAGTTGGTCGGTAATTTGATGGCGCATATGAATGATTATGAGATCACACTCAAAGAACATGTGCGCGTCACACATATAGAAAAAGGCAATATCAAAACTATCACTCTGTCATCTGGTGAGCAAATCAGAACACGTACACTGATAGTGGCTACCGGCGCTCGCTGGCGTGAGCTAGGTGTGCCTGGTGAGAAAGAAAACGTCGGCAATGGCGTGGCATATTGCCCACACTGTGACGGTCCTTTCTTTAAGGGCAAAGATGTGGCAGTTATTGGCGGTGGTAATTCAGGAATCGAAGCTGCGCTGGATTTAGCTGGCATTGTTAAATCAGTCACTGTTTTTGAGTTTATGCCTGAGCTAAAAGCCGATCAGGTATTAGTAAATCAAGCGCTGAAACGCGACAACATCACTATTTTGAAGAATGTTGCTACTAAGCAAATTACGGCACAAAACGGTAAAGTAAATACGATTGAGTATATTGATCGTGCAACCGAAGCCATTCACTCGAAAGAGCTGGCAGGTGTGTTTGTGCAGATTGGTTTAGTACCCAATAGCCAATTCCTTAAAGGAGTTGTGGATTTGAGCCAGCACGGTGAAGTGATTGTAGATCACAAGTGCTTAACCTCAGAACAGGGCATATTTGCCTGTGGCGATGTCACCACGGTTCCTTATAAGCAGATAGTCATCTCTATGGGCGAAGGAGCTAAAGCTTCACTAGCAGCTTTTGAGTACCTACTTAGCAATGAAGTCGCTGACGAGGACAGCCAACAAGACGAATCCCAAGCAGCTTAACACATAATATCCTCACAACATGCCGAGCTTCACGCTCGGCGATTTTGGGGTCAAAGTAAAAATATATAAACCAGACTATCGTCTCAAAGCAATATCAAATTTTAACTTTGACCCCTAGTTTAATATTGCCACATGAGAATTTCCTTACACCTGCGTGAGGCTAATCCTAATAGACCTAATGCGAATATACTAAGACTATATGGTTCAGGAATATCCCGTACGAAAAATGCACCGACATTATCATACTTAGTATTATCTATGAGTATTTATTATATTTATTAAGACACCCATTCCTATTTATTATTTATCAAGACACCCATTCCAGTATTTATCAAGACACCCATTCCTAGACTGTTAAAGTTTCAATCTTCGACTAGACTTAAAGGACGTTAATCAACCATGGATGGATGATGTATGCCTCAAGCTCGAAAAAATCAAATCAGCTTAATCGATACCCCTTATTATCATTGTGTTTCCCGCTGTGTACGGCGTTCTTTTTTGTGTGGCGAAGATAAATACACGGGACAAAGTTATGAACATCGCCGGGACTGGGTAGAATCTCGTTTGTTATTTTTAGGTTCGGTATTTGCCATTGATATCGCGGCCTATGCGGTGATGAGTAATCATACCCATGTGGTGCTGTGTGTGGATAAAGACCTTGCGGGCAGTTGGCCTGACAAAGAGGTCCTTAGCCGTTGGCATCGATTACACAAGGGCACGTTACTCACACAAAAGTATTTACGGGGTGATGCGCTTAGTACTTGCGAGCAACTGACAGTGGATGAAACCGTTGAGGTTGTCCGTCATCGCTTATACGACATCAGTTGGTTTATGCGTGAATTAAATGAACACATTGCTCGTGAAGCCAATGCAGAAGATGGCTGCACGGGCAGGTTTTGGGAAGGAAGATTCAAAAGCCAGGCCTTGCTAGATGAAAGCGCGGTGCTAGCCTGTATGGCCTATGTGGATTTAAACCCAATTCGCTCCAAAATGGAAAGTACGCCAGAAACCTCCAAGCATACTAGTGTGTTTCAACGTATTCACGCCCTCAAAGAAGGCAAACAACCTGCTTCTCTGATGTGTTTTGTAGGTAATTATCGACAAAACATGCCCAAAGGTATCGCCTTCAGCTTGATTGATTATTGTGTACTAGTTGATAGCACTGGCAGAAGTCTTCGAGACGACAAAGCCGGATATATTGACCATAGCCAGAGCGATATTCTTCAACGACTAAACATCAATACAGAGCAATGGCTGGCACTCACCACTGAATTCGAAAAGCACTTTGCCACCGCGGTGGGCAGTGAGCATATGCTTCAGCAGTTCAAGCGTCACACAAAACATCAACGCATAAGAGGCATGGGTAAGGCAAAAATATTGTTCAAACACGCATAACAACATCAAATCATCAAGTCTCTGCATGCCACAATAAGCGGGTAAGCACGGCTGTTTGGGATTTGGCAAATCAACCTGGCTATTAAGTGGAAAAGCCAGATTACATCCAAAACGTGCAGTCAGACTTTAATTTACCTACCCAACATTAAGACACTTTGACTATCCAACATTTCCTACAAAAAAACATAACAAATCTAATTAAAGATGGGTGTCTAAATTAGAATATATCAATTACAGCGCGACTGAATAAAAATGGGTGTCTCAATTACAGCGGAGTAGAAAACTGAATAAAGATGGGTGTCTCAATTAGAGGGGCTAAGTTACTGGGCTAAAATAGCCATTATTTCAGCTGATAAATCATCAAATAATGTTCTGACTCTGTGCGGCACGGGTCCTCGTTGTGGGCGGTAGATATATAAAGTCCAAGGTTCCGGCTCAAACTCTTTTAATACCTTTTTGATATGCTTATTCTGCACATCTTCCGTACATAAAAAACTAGGTACTTGGGCAAATACTAGCCCTTCTTTGACCGCCTTATATTCCGCTTGGGCATCATCAAAAATCATCCTCGACTCTGGCATTTTTAACTCACTACCTTGGGAGAAATACCATGGCCAAGTTCTTCCGGTACTGGCGTCAAGTACTGATGAAGTAGGGAGTTTTGCCAAGTCCTCTGGTCTATTAGGCTCACCTACCTTTTTAATCAATTCGGGCGCGGCAACCACATGAAAGTCTACTTTACCCAGCTTTCGCACTATGTAGCGATTGTCACGCACGAAACCGATACGCAGGCCAATATCGATCCGTTCTTCTACCACGTCGGCATATTTGTCACTCAATCTTAAATCAACATTAATTTTTGGGTAGCGCTTAAGAAGATTAATCAACACAGGCGCCACGATTGCCCTACCGAAGCCCAGAGGTGCCGCCACTCTGACGTTGCCAGCAAGAGCGTCTCCGGCATGATCAGAATGTGATAGAAAGAGTTGGTCAACCTGACTCACCACTGGTACTACTGTACTTAAGAAAGATTCGCCAAATGAGGTAAGCTGTATTTGCCGCGTGTTGCGATGAAACAATACTTCATCTTGCAAGCGCTCCAGCTCTTTTACCGCACGGGTAACCGCTTGAGGCGAGATACCCAGCTTAATTGCAGCCCCTTTAAAGCTGCCTGCCTCAGCCGCAGTTTTGAATATTCGCAGCATTTCCAATTTATTTAGCACATTTAAATTCCATTTTTAGGAATTGTGAAAGCATAACAAATCCATTTACCGGAACCAACTGATAAACCATACTTCTACCATGCAATTAACTCAGTACCTCTGGAGAAAACAATGAGCGGTTTTATAAAAGACAAAGTAGTAGTCATAACAGGTGCAAGCAGTGGTTTAGGTGAAGCAACCGCGCGACATTTAGCAGAACGTGGTGCCAAGGTGGTTTTAGGCGCAAGACGGGTTGAAAAGCTCAAGGCCATCAGTGAAGAAATAAACCAACAAGGCGGTATCTCAACATTTAAACAAATGGATGTTACTTCTTTAGACAGTGTTAAGTCCTTAGTTGAGCATGGGGTTTCTACCTATGGGAAAATAGATGTGATCATTAACAATGCCGGTTTAATGGCCATCGCCCCACTCCAAGACCTTAAAGTTGAAGAATGGAACAAGATGATCGACATCAATATCAAAGGGGTATTGAATGGTATTGCAGCCGCCCTGCCGGAATTTAGCAAGCAAGATTCAGGTCATTTCATCAATATATCCTCAGTGGCGGGTATCAAAGTATTCAGCCCTGGAGGCACCGTATACAGCGGTACTAAATTCGCAGTTAGAGCGATTACCGAAGGCCTAAGGCATGAAGTAGGCGGAAAGATCCGTACTACCTCAATTGAACCTGGCGCGGTTGATTCAGAATTAAAGTATGGTTCTTCTCATAAAGAAAGCGCTGAATTTGTGGTAGATTTTTATAAACAAGCGATCTCATCTGATTCAGTCGCCCGCGCCATTGCATATGCAATTGAGCAACCCAGTGATGTAGATATCAATGAGATAGTACTACGTCCGACCGTACAAGAGTTTTAATTGTAGGTTAGTGTGATTATGGGGTCAGAGTAAAAATATAATCTGTACTGTCGTTTTGCGACACTTTCAGTTTTTACTCTGACCCCACATGTTACAGTTTTTTACTCTGACCCCACATGTTATGAAGCTTTTTGTACGGCAATCCAGCGATCAATTTTGGCTTCCAAAATAGGCATAGGAACGGCACCGTCGATCAAAATCTGAGTGTGGAATTTTCTCACATCAAACTTATCACCCAAGGCTTTAGTCGCCTTATTTCTCAACATACGTATGTGACGTTGACCAGTTTTATACGCCAAAGCCTGCCCAGGCATTGAAATATAACGCTCAACCTCAGCAACGATATCTGATTCAGCCATAGATGAGTTTTCCATCATATAGGAAATAGCCTGTTCGCGGCTCCAACCAAAGGCATGTAAACCTGTGTCAACCACGAGACGCATAGCGCGCAGTTGCTCGTCGCTTAGACGGCCGTACCACATATAGGGATCAGTGAAGAGACCCAGTTCTTTACCTAAACTTTCAGCGTACAAGGCCCAACCTTCCGCAAAGACTGTGTAACCACCAAATTTACGGAAGCTAGGTAAGGATTCGACTTCCTGCTGAATCGCAATTTGAAAATGGTGACCCGGTGCTGCTTCGTGGATACTTAAGGTTTCCAAACCAAATTTAGGCTGAGCTTTTAAGTCACGAGTATTAATATAAAAAATACCTGGACGAGAACCATCCGGAGCAGGTGCCATGTAGCTTGCACCCGCGGCAGATGCGGCGCGGAAAGGCTCTACGGCTTTTACCACATAATCTGCTTTGGGAAAGACCTCAAACAGCATGGGTAGTTTGGCATTAATTCTATCTTTCACTTCCGTGTAGCCAGCGATTAATTCCTCAGCGCTATCAAAATAAAATTTGTCGTCGGTCCGTAAATGCTCGAAAAATGCGGGTAAATCACCTTCAAAGCCTACTGTTTCTTTAACACTTCTCATCTCACCTAAAATTCGAGCCACTTCACTTTTACCATACTGATGAATCTCTTCAGCAGTTAAAGGTAAGGTAGTATTTGTTTCAATCTGATATTCATACCAGCTCTTTCCATTGGGTAAGTCAGACAAACCAACGGTGCTGCGTGCATTTGGCACGTATTCATTCTTAACAAACTCATAGACTTTTTTGTATGACGGAATAATCACTGTCTCAATCATAGTGATATAGTCTTTTTTCAGCGCTTCTTTGGCTGCTGGATCGATATTGGTATTGTCATCAAGGCTATTAAGTGGTGCATAAAACACGCTTTGGGTAACATCATCAACCACATGCGCGCCAAGTTGAGGAACCAACTTTTCAGCAATAGGTTTAGGATGCACCATGCCTTTATTAATCCCCTCTTGCATCACAACGACCACGCTATCCATATACTCTTTAAAACCGTTAGCCCGGCTTATAAAGTTACGATAGTCTTTTTCCGTATTGAAAGGTTGAGCGCTGCTGCCAGAGCCCAAAATGGCGAAGAAGCTATGCACGCCGCCCATTTGACTAATCGGAATCAGATGGGCGTTAAATTGGGTACCTTTAATGCCCATTTCACGATCACGTTTAAATATTTCGTAGCTGAGCAAATCTTGACCCGTTAACTGACTGGCATCAATTTTTTCAATAGCGGCTAAATATTTCTTCTCGAAAGCTAACCCTTCAGCCAGTGTCTTAGCATTGATTGGGCGTTCGAATTGATCATTATAGTCATTTACACCCACGAAGGTAGCGTAGACTGGGCTAAACTTTAGGGAATCGGTAAAGTATGTTTCAGTGACTAATTGCAGCTTTTGAGATTCACTCATCTGCGCCGCTTCTGCAGCACTGACGGTCAACAAACCAGAATTTTGTTCAATTTTAGCCTGATTATTCGCACAAGCAGACAAGCCTAGGGTGACTGACAATGCCAGTATGGTCATTTTACCTTTGTTAAATATCACTGAATTTTGCATTCTAATTCCTTCGGTTAGGTTCAGCCAGATAGTAACAGTTGTCGCTGTTAAGTACATACGCCGACAAACTCTGTAACAAGTTTTATTGACTGCTAATTAAATGCAACTGGCGTTGCCTGCCATCAATATATTGCACGCCTTGCTGGTCAAAATAAGCTTGTTCTTCCAACATAATGCGTATTTCCTTGTGCCACTCTTCAACAAAGACAGCCGCGTTTAGCTCAATGGAATAGGCGGTATTATAGTGCAACGGATAATCGCCTTGAACAGGTACGCCGTCTTGTGAATCCCACATCCCTAAAGTGGTGCCCGCGGCATGACCATGAAAACCAATGGGGTGAGTGTAAATGGTCGGTTTGATATTTTCAGCGATGGCCTGCTGGCGAGATAATTTCAACACTTCGTTCCCCGTGCGACCTTGTGCAAAATTTGCAGTAAAAATATCCTGCAAACGATTGCCAATCGCTAGCGCTTTTTGCAAAAAAAGCGGCGCTTCTACTTCATCAGATTTTAGTACATAGGCATGTTGCTGTTGATCAGAATGCAAACGCAAATAGACCAATCCAAAATCCACATGCAACAGGTCTCCGGGCTGGATCACCTGGCCTTGACTCAACTCTTTTGCAGGATCCCACTTTTCACTGTCATATTGACGGGCTCTTTGCAGCGAAACACTTGGATGGAACCAGGTGGATAGCTTTAATTCTCTGGTTTGTTCCCGCAACCACCACACCACGTCTTCGGTGGTGGTTATTCCCGGCGTAATAACTTCGTTTGAAAATGCTCGTTTGATCAGATCATGCCCTATCGCAGTGAGCTGGGGGTATAACTGCATTTCTAGCTTCGAACGAGTTTCTAACCACCCAATCGCTAACTTTTCTCCAGACACAATTTTTTCAGCACTGAACTTATCCAGCGCGGCGGTAAATTCTTGATATTCTGTGGCGTTCAAGCCGTCGGCTAATCCATAATGTTTGGAGATATTAATGCCAATTTTTGATGGATTCTTTTGTTTAATTAACGCCAGTAAAGCTTGCCATTGATCAGGTTGCTTTTCTTTATCCCACGTTTTGGCAAAAAGACTATCGACATTGTAGCGAGCCACTGCTAACCGCTCGACCGGTTTACCCTCTCCGGGATTAAATAATACTAAAATCGTGCGCCGCCGTGCAGACAACCAGGTTGCAGGTAACATGGTTTTTAGCACTGGATCTTCATTATATTCGCGAGATACTAACACCCACATGTCAATCCCTTCCCTAGCCATTAAATCAGGTAACACGTTATCTAATCGATCCGCAAGCATAGTATCAATCATAGCGGCCCGCTCACGCATTGATAAAATAGGATACTGCTGAGCTGCGTCAACGGCTTCTTGACTGTCTTTAGGATCTGGTTGTTGGGTTGCATGGGTTAGAGCTGCACTGCCCAAGCTAAGTATAAATATAGCCAATAAATTGTGAAACATGAGGGGTACCTTTAGTTAGGTTAACCTTAGCATCCACCATTTATCTCAAGTTTTCAACCAGATAGCCTAGTCATTTAAGGCTTAATCAACATCGCCTTATTTGACCTAGCTATACGAGACTAAAATGACACTGACGGTGCAAGCGCCAATTAAACAAGCTACAATTGCCGATTAAATCGCTAACGTTTTCAGTTGGAAGAATATGCAAAAGAACATCTATGTTGCCTATACGGGTGGCACTATTGGTATGCGTCCATCGTCACAAGGATACGTGCCTGTTGCTGGCTTTTTATCGCAAACCTTGGCCAATATGCCAGAATTTCATCGAAAAGAAATGCCCTCTTTCACTATCCACGAATATGACAGTTTAATTGATTCATCGGATATGAGCCCAAATGACTGGCAACAAATTGCTGATGATATTAAACGAAACTATGCCCAATATGATGGTTTTATCATCCTGCATGGCACTGACACCATGGCTTACACCGCATCGGCCCTGTCATTTATGTTGGAAGATTTAACTAAGCCGGTGATTGTAACCGGATCACAAATTCCGCTGGCAGAGCTTCGCTCTGATGGCCAGGTGAATATGCTCAATGCATTGTATATTGCAGCAAACTATCCTATTCCTGAGGTTTCCTTGTATTTCAATAATCGCTTATTTCGTGGAAACCGTAGCCGCAAGGTTGACGCTGATGGTTTTGATGCATTTGGCTCACCAAACTTTCCTGATTTACTTCGTGCAGGTATTAATATTGAACTGATTGCAGGTAAGGTTAGAAGCGCCACAAGTAATACTCTTACAGTCAGTAACGTAACTTCTCAACCTATTGGTGTGATCACTCTATATCCGGGAATTAGTGCTGAAGTGCTACGAAACACACTGCAACAGCCGGTAAAAGCGTTGATATTGCTCAGCTATGGAGTTGGTAATGCGCCGCAAAACCCTGCCTTACTTGAGCAACTAAGATTAGCCCAACAGAACGACATTGTCGTACTTAACTGTACCCAGTGTTTTAGTGGCAAGGTAAATATGACAGGCTACGCCAACGGTCATGTTTTACGCGAAGTAGGCGTGGTATCGGGTAACGATATGACCCCAGAAGCAGCCTTGGCCAAATTGCACTACTTACTCAGCAAAGAGTTACCCATTGAACAAATCAAAACACAACTACTGGCTAATCTTCGTGGGGAATTGACGGAGGGGTGAGATCTTATGCCTACTTGTTTAGTATAAAGCTGCCCCCTCTAAATTTGATTTTGATGGAACTGTGAAGCAATGAGAAAGTCCTGTTTTTTATTATTGGCACTGCTATTACTTGTCGCCTGTAAAACGACCGATACAAAACCTAGCTTATTCGATAGAGGGGGTAAAGCAATTCCAAAACAGTTTTCGTCTGGTGAAGGGCTACTGATAGTTAAACTAAACCCCCTCGCAATGAACAATAAAATGACGCCTCTGGAAAAACCGGCAAAGCTCAGCTCTTGCTCAATCAAAAATGTCTCAACTGGCGAAGTAAAAGTAATTAATCATGATTATGACAGCTATGCTGTTGTTACAGTTCCTGCCGGTAGATATTGCTTCAATTCAATGAAAACCTATATCAATTTAAAATTTAAAGACTGTCACCCCCCTACTTCGATATATCGGCAGGCAGCATAGAAAATGGGGGAATTGTTGCTGTTGGGATACATTTTGATGCTCAAAAAAACAAAGTCACACATAAAATACTTGGACTCAATCGAGCTTTAAAAGCAATAAATGACGACACGTTAAGCAAAGATTCCAATCAAAAAATTTACGATTTTCACCAACAAAACCATGCTCACCTTTATCCAAAAGTGTTCTATCTCCACACCGCTTTAAACAGAAATAACGTTGTTAGGTTGTATGAAAATGGTAAAGCTGAACTACAAGAGTACGCTCAAAATCAACCGACTTACCAGTTTGGTTCATGGAATACCTCTGGGGGCGAATATGTACTTTCGTTTTATAAAGGTAAGCTGAACTACCACTTAAAAGAGCGTGGAGATCAAATTGTAGGAATTGTGCGCAGTAAGTTTGTAACCAAAACACCATGGACATCCCTTGAGGAAAGTTGGTTGGTTGTCGGCAGTAACAACATCCTAAATATCAATCTTGGCAATACTATCGCTAACGTCCCCCATCAAGTAATTGTGCCAGGCATCCCCTATCCAAAAGAGGCTTATTTAAACGATGAAAATGGTTCAATCGACATATCATTTGATTTAGAAATTACCCAATCAAACCGCAATATAGTTTTATATAAACCAATGAGAATTAGCGTAATTAACACTTCGATGAAACGTCAGGCGGTAAATTCTATCATCGAAAGATTCAAAAAATATCGATATTCAATGCCACCTGAGTTTGAGAATAAAGCCAGATACACTGATAAAATTATTCTTACAATTACTGATCAAATGCCAAGGATTCAATTTGAAAAAGGGCTTAGCCAGTTATTTGAAACTATAGAGTGACAATATTATAGCCAAACAAAGCACACTGTTTTTTTGGGCGCGAAATTTAACAATAATTAGGCGCATCCACAAGGTAACGCTGTACAGTTTGCCCTTCTGCATTTACCTCTGAATGCAGCACTCCACCATTAGTGACAATAGTGTGTGCACAGGCTAGATTGGATTGGTAACAATGAATATGTATCTGCTTTACACCCATATGGCTTAGATGCTCGATTGAAAGCTTCATAAGCAAGCTTCCCAGGCCATTATTTCTGCGTGACGGTCGAATCCCTAGGCCTATATGACCACCACAATATTCGATCTTTTCATTCAAGAAATGCCGTAGGTTTGTCACGCCAACCAACTCACTTTTATCGACTAACCACAAGGTTGTACTGGGTACGAAGCCCTGTGGCAACTCTATGCCTTTGGAAAAGTTGTCGAGCTTGCTTAGCAGGCTATCAAAATCAGCATAAGCAAAATCAAGTGGAAAAGGATAGCGCTCTTCACGGCCCAATTCTTCAACATATCGAATATAACTTTGCTGATATTGGTGTGAAGGTACTACAAGCTGCATTTTGGTTTTCACTCTCTGATTATTCTGCGGAATTAACCTAACTCATCACTTTCGATAAAGACAGATAGTCGCGATTAATAACTAAGCTATAAGCGCAAACTAGTTGCGAAGATAGGTCTCTAACCACTCACTGACTTCATCACGCAATTTGTCTCTACTGGCGAAAAGACCGTGGTTATCGCCGGCATAGATGACTAATTTGTGTGGATGCTCACGCCTCTGTAATGCTGAAGCAAATAACTTGGATTGTTCAACATTCACGCGTTTATCTTTGTCACCGTGAACGAGTAGAATAGGCTTATTGGCTGGCAACTTATCCAACCACTTGATCACTGAACGATGCTCCAGCGCAGCTTGTCTATTATTAGCAAAGTCAGGAACCCGTGATGCATAGACTTTCTCCATCGCTGGCCGCCACGCTAACGCTTTTTCTACATCGGCATTGCCGGCAATGGCAATCATCGTTTTAATTTTGGGCATCGACTGGGCAGCAATATAGGACTGCATCACCCCGCGGCTCCAGCCTACTAGGGCAACTTTGTCAGGATCCGCCGCAGGAATCTGTTTAATAATATCCTGCAAAGCCAAAACATCCTCGACATCTTTGCCACCAAACTCATCCTGACCGTTGTTTTTAATTTTTCGGCCACTGGCTCCACGATACTGACTACCGATGACTAAATAACCATCTTGCGCAATATCAGCAATAAAGCCAATTTTTTGGCCGAAATTGACATAACCATACCTAGCATTACCACCACGATTGTAAATCACTACAGGTAAAGACTGTGCTGGCGCATTTTTGGGTTTTAAGTAGTAACCTTCAACGGTTAGACCACCTACAGTGTAAGTAAAATCGATACAGTCTAGGTTTTGTTTTATTTGCTTGAATGTTTGCTCCGGAAATCGAGCTAAGAATTGTTCGCTATTGAAATTTTTTTTATTTTTTTTAAGTACAGCCATCCATGACTGGTGACTCTCGAATGGGCCGCTGAAACAGGTTTTTGCATCTAAGATCAGGTTATTTGCGCCAGCTGTATTGGATATTACAAGCAAAATACAAAACAGATATCGTGAAAACTTCTTAACTAACATGTTTAATTCCATTTAAGTTTCGGCTAACTATACTCACCTGATTTCAAGCACATACACAAGTGCCAGCTTTACGCTGGCACAGTGGCTATCTAATTATATTGTGCTTTTACTCGTTCTAGCAAGGGTAATTCATCGGCATCAAGCTTGCCATGCTGCACCCACAAACATAAAAGTTCATGTTTATCTAGGGCGTCGCCGTGCTGCAATTTATCGGTCATAACTTGCAGTTGTAAGGTTTTACGCCTGTCGCGCTCGCTATCGGGGCTAGGCACATCTGCCAATATATCCATCAAAATAGTTAAATCTTGGCGGGATGAATCTGGCGCTTGCTTGGCATTAAAGTGTTGTTGCCATTGATTTGGTAGTCCTTGAAGTAGAGATTGGATTTCGGGCTGTGTTGCAGATTTCTCTAGCACATCGAACAGTTGATTCATGACTTGCGTATCTTTATTAGTTAACACTTTTTGGCGCTTTTTCTCTACCTGCTCGGTTAAATGCCGGATTTTATTTCGGTAACTTCTACTAGCACTATCCGGCAAATCAGCGGCGAGCTGATTGACCTGTGCAATTGCACTGTCGGCCTCATCCAACTCAGATAAGCCAGCAGCGCTGGTTAAGTCTTGGCTCAGTTGTTGAAGTTGCTCATCAAGGGCTTGGGTTTGTTGATTTAATTGCTCCTTAGAGCTATCAAATGCGAGTTGTCGCTTGGCGAACAATTGATCATTCACGTCACGAAAATTGGCCCACAGAGTGTTTTCACGCTTATGACCCGCTGAAGCTATGCTCTTCCATTTCTGCTGCAACAGTTTAGCTTGTTCAACCGCTGCCATGACATCTTCGTTATCTAATAATGCCTTTGCTTGGGCAATCAGGGACTCTTTCTGTTGCTGATTATCCTGATAGAACTGTTTTACGCGCTGCTTTAAAGGAGCAAGTGCTTGTTCGTACTGCTGCTTTAGCTGGGTCGTCAATTGGTAATCAACTTTACCAATATTGCGCCAGCCATTTTGTAAAGGAGTAAGTCGACTAACTAATTCATTACCAGCTAGAGACTGGTGCTGTAAATCATTCAAACTGCTTATTATAGCTTGTTTATCTACCAGGTTTTTAGCTCGCTCCTGTTCTTGTTGCACAAAATAATCACGGCAAGGCTCGAAAGCTTTTTCGATCAGTATTTCAAACTCCTTGTTCAGGGCTGAATCTTCATCGGTCTGCAAATTCCCTAGACTATTCCACTCGCTGCGTAACCGTTTAACCGCTGCTGATTGCTGTTTAATTTCTAACGGCGTTAAAATAATAGCTTCCACTTCAGCCAATATAGCTGGCTTACGAGGTTCCGCAATATACTGCTGCCAATCTTTAAGGTTTTCGATTTGCTCTTTCGTGCTATCAAAACTTCGCTGTAATATAGCTTGTTGTTTTTCAGGTAATTCTGCGTACCACTGACGCACCCTTTCAAACAAGCCCATGGCTGCTTTAAATTTACCTTGATTGACTAAGCTATCAACGGCACGGAGTTTGCCTTTTACTCGGTTTTCATTCTGTTTAACTTGTTCAGACAATACAGTGATAGCGGCTTGCCAATTGGTACGTACTGCTTTCCACTGTTGCTGCAAATTTTGCGGCCAGTTAGACTGATAAGAAGCGATATACTCCTTCCAAGTAAGAGTTTGCTCATGCAAATAGGCTTTAGATGCGTCGAGTTGACTCAAATCAGTAGGCAAAGGCAAGTTTGCAAATTTAGTTAAAAATTCATCGGCTACTTCGACAGATTTTTGAAACTCGGGTAAACGCCCTAAGGTCGCTTTTGATTGATTGATGCGATTAAATAATTGTTCAATATTACGATGAACCTGTGGAATAGCATAATTCTGCGTCTCAGCTTGGTTTACCTTGTCACTTAACAATTGTAACTCTGCTTGAAGTGCTTGTAGTTGATGTTCATATCCTTCAACTTCACCCATGGTGACTTTGTTGATATCTTTACACAGCTCAAGATTAATGTTGCTTAATAGCGCTTCAATTCTTAACTGGATACTGTCTAAATTAGATTCCAATTGAGAAGCAATAATACTTGCTCGCCACTGCGGCTCTAAAAGTGCAATGACGGCGTCAACCTTATTGCTAATTTCTGCAAAGCGCTCTTCTAAATTTGTTCTAACGTCAGCTTTAAGGCAGTCAAACTCCAGTTGGGCTTGCTGATAGGCCTTACTCAGGTTATCTTTCTGACGTTGAACAAACAACAAATCAGTTTTATCTTTGAGAGCCAATAGTTGCGACAAGATCATTCTGGCGTTTTTTTCTAACTCTTTGGGCTTAGCCTTAGACTGCGCTAATTGTTCAACTTTCGACTCAATCGCCTGCTTAACGCTGCTAAGTTCTGAGCGTTTGGCACACTTTAGTAATGTCGACTGATCATCAATTTCAGCCAATAACGCTAGTTGTATTTGCTCGTTTGCGGTAGACAAAAATATTTGCCTAGTGACATGGGGTTTATCAATCTTTTTAAGCATACCAAGCAAAAGGTCGGCATGCTCAGTTTGCAAAGAAGGTAATGCCAATAACTTTTCTAATAACGAAATCGACTTACACTCTAAAATAAATTGATGTCTTTCTTTGGCACTGATGTCTAATTCACCTTGAGCGAATAATGCATCTTCGACCATAGATTGGGCTTTTTTACGCACCCGTTCTGATTTACCCGTTTGCGCCATTTTGCACCACAACGCAAAATTATTCAGACGCTTAAGTGCTGCCAAATTGACATTTGGGTCTTCATCGTTAAATGCCAGCTCATGTAACTGACTCTTATGTTGCTGCTCTTCAGGAGAAAGACTCCCGATGGCGGCAATTCGTACTTGTGGATTCGGATCTTGATATTTGGGGCGAAATAGTTTTTTAAAAATCATCCTGTTTGAACCGCGCTATGCTGCCTTGTTGTGCAAACTCATTCTTTAATTGTTGTCGGCTTTTATGGGTAATTTCGCCGTCTTGATTCAACGTCATATGTTGGTCGAGCTTTAATACTTTAGCTTGATACATCATTACTGCTTGCATGCTGCTCTCCCTTTGTGACTCTGTCAAGGGCGAACCATCTAGCCATTTTCCGGTTTCCACCGACTGCAGCAAGCGCTCGTAGGTTTGCTGCGACATGGAGGAGACTAATACTTGAAGATCCATCAGTCAGCCCGCTTAATAAAAATGAGTCGAACTCGATTGATCACATACCAGATAAAGCCAATAACCGAACAGGCAATGGCCAAATTGTGCTGCATATCACCCGGCCGTGTGCCGCCCCAATACATAAAGCCAAAACCTGAAACAAACATTAGCATGGCTAACATAGACTGATTTTGGATACTGTGCTGGCGTTTAAATTTATTGAAATTCTTCTTCCGTAACAAATCCTCAGAAGAGGCATCACCTACGCCAAAACCACAATGGGAACAGGTCTTCGCTTTATCGGAAATCGTTTTGCCACAAGATGGGCACTCAGTTAACGCCATTTTTCACTCCACACAAATTTGATATCGGCATTCGTCCTGCCGAAATATCAGAAAACGCGGGCTAGCCGCGTTTCTTTATTACTGTTCAAATCAAAATTAAGATTTATTTTCTTTATCGAAACGATTCCAATAATCTTTTATGGAAGACTTCATCTCTTTACTTAGCATTAAAATACCAAATAAATTAGGTAAGGTCATCACCACTATCGCTACGCTTGCCAAGGTCCAGACTAATTCTGTATCAGAAAAAGAGGCCCACACGAAACCAGCAACATAAACTACCCGATATGGCATAACAGAGCGGGATCCTAGCAGGTAAGTCATGGCGCGATCGCCATAATATGACCACGCGATAGCCGTAGAAAACGCAAACAGCAACAGGCCAATGGAAACGATATATTGCCCAAAGTCACCAAAAAATCCTTTAGTAAAGGCTATGGTCGTTAATCTGGCAGAATGGACCAATGATTTTCCAGACAATACTATGTTGTCTTTCACTATCGCCCCGTCCTGGATTTTAATCGTACCGGTAAATAAATCTTCTTCACCACCTACGGTAATCAACACATCTTCTGCCAACGAACGAGCATGAATGATGGTAAAACCACTGGTGACTGCTTTGCCTGAAACGACTTGGATTTCACCGGTATAAGCTTCAACGCCACTGTCATCGATATGGTTAAGATAACGATACAAGTTTTGGCGGTCTTGTTGATTGTCTTCGGCGTATACGCCTGTGACAATTTCTAGACTAGAGCGTTCGAAAATATTTTGATGCTTTTCTTTCCAAACACCAGAGGACAAAATAACTAACCCCGTTAAGGTACAGATAACGATAGTGTCAATAAAGGGCTCAAGGATTGACACCATACCTTCAGAAACAGGTTCGTCAGTTTTAGCCGCGGCATGGGCAATTGGCGCTGAACCTTGACCCGCTTCATTGGAGAATAAACCACGATTTACCCCACGGTTAAACGCATACGCAATGGATGCGCCGAGGAAGCCACCTGTTGCTGCTGAGCCGGTGAACAAATCAGAAACAATAGAGGTGAAAGCTGGACCAATATTTTCTAAGTTAGCGAAAATAACCGAAAGCGCCCCAATCAAATAAATCACTGCCATAAAGGGCACTATCTTAGAGGTAACCGCCGCTATCCGTTGGATACCGCCCAAGATAACTAGTGCTAGTAAAATTCCTAGTACACTGCCAACAATCCAAGGTTCAAAGCCAAAGGTTTCTTGAATACTGGTGGCGATACCATTACTTTGCGGCAAGTTACCCGTACCAAATGAACTGATCACAGTGGCGATAGCAAAGGCTACTGCCAACCATTTCATGTTGAGACGTTTGTCCATGTAATACATGGGGCCGCCAGCCATAGTGCCATCGTCGGTCTTTTCACGGTATTTATGAGACAGAGTAACTTCGACAAATTTAGTAGTCATTCCCAGGAATGCAGTTGCCCACATCCAGAACAAGGCCGCTGGCCCGCCCAAAAAGATAGCAAAAGCTACACCACTGATATTTCCGGTTCCAACGGTGCCTGACAAAGCCGTTGTCAATGCTCTAAAGTGAGAGGTATCACCTTCGGAGCCAGGGTTATCGAATTTACCAGTAACCACTTTCCACGCATGTTTAAAATAACGTATCTGTGGAAAGCCAAGATAGATGGTGAAAAACAAACCCGTACCTAGCAGGATAAATGGAAATAAAGCATTACCGCCTAGTATACTGTCCAGAAACTTTAGAACATCATGTAACCCTTCCAAATTTTGCCCCTTTTTTTATTTTTTTAATTTATGGATATGATACTTATCGTGTTTTTTTCGCCCAAACACCCTAACGCAGTGTTTTAACGATAGCATTTACAGCCACTAAAACGTCTTCGCCTAATTGTTTACAACGCGCTGGTGACCAACCATAAGCCGGATCAGGCAACAAAGCATTGTCTTTAAATGGCATCTCTAGGGTGTAGGCTAGACAATTATAAAGTTGACCTACTGCGTTGGTTGCCACCGTCATATTACCTTTACCAGGCTCGTCTTTATCATAGCCAAATTCATCTTGGAACTCAGGTGTGACTAGTAGTAAGGCCGCCTTGAAGGCATCTTCTAATTGCTTAATTCGTTGATCATAGCCAGGATTGCCCTCGCTACCTGCAACGAAGTTATAGGGAATCGATTCATCACCGTGCATATCTAAAAATAAATCGACACCTG
This sequence comes from Aliiglaciecola sp. LCG003, assembly GCF_030316135.1. NCBI lineage: Bacteria > Pseudomonadati > Pseudomonadota > Gammaproteobacteria > Alteromonadales > Alteromonadaceae > Aliiglaciecola > Aliiglaciecola sp. LCG003. The sequence continues at coordinate 2,500,038 of NZ_CP128185.1, forward strand.
TTTGAGCCATCTTTTGCATTACTAAATACACTTCAGGGCTTTTATCCATGCTTGGCGTCGCCCATTCACGGTTCAAATTAGTGCCGACAGCATTAGTGCGTAAATGTCCACGTACCGAACCGTCTGGATTCATATTTGGCACTATATAGAAAACTGCGTTATCTAATAAGTTTCTAGCAACCCCGTCATCCTCATCCAGCAGCCGTTGTAATAACCCTTCGACTAACCATTCTGCCATAGTTTCGCCAGGATGCTGACGAGCAGTAATCCAGATACTTTTCTTGCCTTCTTCCGGTTGGCCAATAACCAACATGGATAGATCTCGACCGTCGAGTGTTTCACCAAGATTCTCTACTTGGCAATCAAAAGATACTTGCGCCATGGACAATAAATCTAGATGTCGTTCATAACTATAGGGCGCAAAGTACGCGAAATACGTATGGGCATGTTCAGGAGTATGGGTGATAACAAGATTGTTACCGTCAAATTCAGAGGCGACTCTGAACCATTCTTGACGATCATAAGAAGCCACCGCTTGGTAACCCTCCCAACCTGAAGGGTAAGCGGATTTAGCTAAATCACTAATGGTAAGCTGATGCTCAACAAAAGGACTACTATCTAATTTAAAATGAAACCATTGATAAAAGTCAGATTGGTTGTCTTTACGGATTTGAAGTTCGATGTCATCAGGCTGTTGTGCTTTGACAACGATAATGTTGCCTGAATCAAAGTTGCTGGTTATTTTCACTCGCCAATTCTCTACTGATTTTCCCGCGGTCAATCTACCATAGTCTGGACTAAAATAACCTAGCGGAAATTATTTATTTAAATAATTTTTTAATTTTAAACCCAGCGCACTGCTGTAACCAAATGAATTCGCCACTACGTTATGCCGTTCATCTAAAAAGTAGTAAGTTGGGTATCCGGGAATATTAAATTGCTGCTTTAAGCCATTATGCCTAATAGCACTCTTTGTTTGACCTGATTGCCCTGAATGAATTGGGTAACCTGTTGTTGACTTTGATAATCTAACGCGACCAAAACAACTTCCAACTCTGGATCAGACAGTTGATTAAGATTAGGGATGCTCAATTCACAAATTTTACACCAGGGTGCGAAGAAGTATACCAGCGTGCGTTTATTATATTTAAATAATGACTGAGCATTGCCGTCTATAGACAGCAAGGTCTGGTTAGCAATATTTATCGAACCATCATCATCAAGCAGATGACGACTTTGCCATTGCCCTATTGCATAAAAGATAGCCACAATAATGATTAGATCGCGGGCGAACAACAGCAGTCTAGATTTAGATATCCGCACTATGGAGATTTCCTCAAAAGCCTTCACAACTCAGCATAATAGCGGAAGTAGAATGCATGTCGAACAATAACATCGATACTAAGGGCAACCGCCAACAACTAAGCTGGCGGTTGCTAGGGTATTAGGCAGGAATAGTTGGATAAGTTAATCCGGCCATAGCCTGAACTACACGCATTACTTGGCAGCTGTAACCAAACTCATTGTCATACCATACATACAAGGTCGCACGTTTATCAGCTACTATCGTGGCCTGAGAATCAACTACCGACGCAGATCTCGTGCCGACCAAATCCGTTGAAACGATTTCTTTTGATGAGGTGAAATCAATTTGGTGCTGTAGTTTTGAAAACAACGATTGATTACGTAAAAAATCATTTATCTCATCACGGCTGGTCGATTTAGCAAGATTTAAATTTAATATTGCCAGAGACACATTTGGGGTAGGAACACGGATAGCATTACCGGTTAATTTACCGTGTAATTTTGGGTAGGCTTTAGACACAGCTTGAGCCGCTCCGGTTTCTGTAATCACCATATTAAGTGATGCACTGCGACCACGACGGTCGGCTTTGTGAAAATTATCAATCAGATTTTGATCATTGGTGAATGAGTGTACAGTCTCAACATGGCCATTTTCAATTCCAAACTTTTCATCCAATACTTTCAGCACTGGTGTAATCGCATTGGTGGTACAACTGGCAGCGGACAAAATTGTATCTTCAGGTAAAATGTCCTGATGATTAACACCAAATACAATATTTTTCACATCACCTTTACCTGGTGCAGTCAAGATAGCTTTTTTAGTACCTTTGGCTTTCAAGTGCATGCCTAAACCGTCTCGGTCTCGCCACATCCCAGTATTATCCACCACTATCGCATCTTTAATTCCGTATTGAGTGTAATCCACTGAATCTGGAGAATCTGCGTAGATAACTTGGATATAAGAACCATTGGCTTTCAATGCATTGCGTTCGTGATCAACGGTAATACTGCCATTAAAGGGACCATGTACCGAATCGCGTCGCAACAAACTGGCACGTTTCTCTAAATCTCCATCTTTGCCGCCCCTAACGACAATTGCCCGTAAGCGAAGTTTATTATTTTTTCCTTGGCGCTCAATCAGCAGTCTGGCGAGTAATCGTCCGATACGACCAAAGCCATACAGCACAACATCTTGTACAGGATGAGTATCCACTTCACCTACAATACCAGCTAATTCTTTGGCGAGATATTGGTCAATATCAAGGCCTTGGTTTTGTTGGTCATGATGATAGGCGTAAGCCAACTTCCCTAAGTCAATGTGGGCTGGCGCAAGGGTTAACTTTGATAAGGCTTCAAGAATGGGCCAACTTTCTCTTAGTCTGAGTTTCTCGCCGGTATGCAATCTAACAGTACGGTGTGCTTTAATAATATCGACAATATTAGCGCCCAACATAGGACGACCAAAAATAGATACTTCAACGGCTTTATCCCGATAAAGTTTGCCAAGCAGAGGTTGCATCATTTCGGCGTATTCTTGACGCTCCTGCCAACTGCCCATAAGTTCCTGTTCAAACTGCTGATTCATTCTTTACTACCCTAAAGTTGAAAACTTAAGTCATACCCGTCGAGGGACGAATACCAGATCGGCCGCCATTCTAAGGGCAAGTTTTCATTCCACCAAATTGGTATAAAGTTTCAGTAACTCGAGAGTTTAAATCATTCGAGACAGAATGATGGTAAATTTCCGACAAAATAGCGCTAAACAGGTGAATTAAGCCAAAGAGCAAGGTCTGACGGCCAATTTCATGTAAAAAGATTACATAAAATATTTTCAGTTCTAATCTATTTTGCTATCGAACTTGTAGCCTATAACACTGCCACAGCTACAAATAGATAGCTTGGGTCAAAAATACTGTATAGTTGAATGAGTTTTTGCTATCTAAACGGATTCAACTCACACTTCTACCAGCTCTATCTAGATTTAGCCGGAATGGGTCCGTCAGCTTTGGTCAAATTTTATAGACACTGAATTCACACAGTAACGCTGGCCGGTGGGTGCGGGACCATCGTTAAACACGTGACCTAGATGTGCATCACACTGCTTACAGACAATCTCAGTACGTTGCATGCCTAAGCTATTGTCGCTACGATACTCCACATTACCCGCTGCACTTTGGTCTGAGAATGAGGGCCAACCGCAGCCAGCATCGAACTTATCGTCAGACTTAAACAATACGCAGCCGCAACAGGTGCAGGTGTAGTCGCCAGTCGCTTCATTGTGCAATAAGTTTCCAGAGAAAGGTCTCTCGGTTCCCCGTTGTCGGGTAACACGATATTCTTCATCCGTTAATTTCTCACGCCACTGTTGGTCGTTCAGTTTCATAACATACTCCGCTCACTTACTGTTAAACTTGCATTAGGTTAATAGAGTTCGCCCCGCGGCTTATCAAGTAAAACTGGATAAAATACAGTGACTCAGTTGTCAACTAATCAACACAGTCACATAGGGGCATTTGCTAAGTTCGCTGAAAAATAGAAACACTACGGTAGGCTTGTAGGAATACGTCGCGAATTTTGATTTTGGATAAATCCGATAGCTTTTTATAACGAGTATCCAATTTCAATTGCCATATACCTGTCTCTAGTTCAGGTAAGTGGAAGCGCACGTCGTTATCAAAGGCATTGAAAATCAGCAACCAGTGCTCGTCAGTATGTTGCACACACCCCTTTAACTCGACCGCGAAGGCTTTATTGTTAGGATCATGCCAATCTTGAGCGACTTTTGTGGCACCATCGGGACGATACCAGTTAACCTCATCTACATTGTGGTGTAAGTTATAGTTATCATCCAGCAGCGATAACTCGCTCAAAATCATACTGTTTTTTCGTAAAGATATTATGTACTTACAAAAATCCAAAAAATCTTGTTGGCGTTCATTTAACTGCCAATTTAACCAATTTAACTCGTTATCCTGACAATAGGCGTTATTGTTGCCGAGTTGGGTTTTACTCAGCTCATCTCCGCCCAAAATATGCGGGATACCTTGGGATAACATCAAAGTGGTAAATAGATTCCGTTTTTGCTTTTCACGCAACGCCATAATATCAGGGTTAAGCGTAGGGCCTTCTACTCCATAATTTTCTGACAAATTATGTCCATGTCCGTCTCGATTATTCTCTAAATTTGCTTCGTTATGGCGCTTTGCATAAGTAACCATATCATGCAGGGTAAATCCATCATGGTAGGTTACATTATTGACTGAAGAGTGAATGGACCGCTTACCTTTGGGGAAAATATCTCTAGAGCCCAGCAAACGGGTCGCAAAGTCGGCGGTAAGCGCCTTATCACCTCGCCAAAACCCCCGCACTGTATCTCGATATTTATCGTTAGTTTCATGCCAATTTGATGGAAATTGTCCCAAGCGATACCCACCATGACCTATATCCCATGGCTCAGCAATGAGTTTTACTTCCGCTAATATGGGATCTTGACGTAGCGTGCGGAAAAATCCAGCGAAAGATGAGAATTCATAAGGATCACGGCCTAAACTTGCAGCTAGATCAAAGCGGAATCCATCCACTCCCATTTCGCTGACCCAATAGCGAAGAGAATCCATTACCATCTTCAAAACGTAAGGATAAGCGGTGTTAACACTGTTACCACAACCCGAATTATTCACATACTTTTGATAGTCAACCACACCATATTCGTTGCGTTCAAATAAATAGAAGGACGCATTATCAAAGCCTTTAAACGACAATATAGGTCCATCGGCAGAACCTTCAGCAGTATGATTATAGACCACATCCAAAATCACTTCTAAACCGGCTTGGTGAAAGGTGTTTATCATGGTTTTGAATTCAGCGATTGGGTCATTCACAGCGTAGCGCGGCTCGGGACTGAAGAAGTTGACTGGATTGTATCCCCAGTAATTGGTCAGTCCCTTTTGCGAAATAAACGGCTCTGGCATAAAGGCCATAACGGGCAAAAGCTGCACCGTAGTCACGCCCAATTCCTGCAAATGATTTATGATTACAGGGTGACATGCTCCCAAATATTTCCCTTGATGCGCCAAAGGCACATCAGTATGCAACTGGGTTAAGCCTTTGACATGGGCTTCATACACAATGGTTTGGCTAAGTGGAATGTAGGGCCTAGTGGATGTAGGTAAGTTTTGGACCGGTTCACTTTTGACCACTACACATTTGGGCATCATGAAGTGGCTATCACCTTGATACTGCTTTTCGTTCCAGACAATAGGTCGATTAATTCTTTTCGCGTAAGGATCAATCAATAATTTTTCAGGATCGAAACTCACACCAGTTTGGCTCTGATGGCCGCCGAACGTCCGGTAGCCATATAACTGGCCTTCCTGCACACCTGCAAGATGACAGTGCCACACTCGGCCAGTTTTAGCCATCATCTCAACACAGACTAGCGGCTCTTCGGTATCCGCTTTAAAGAAGCACAACATCACTTTTTGCGCATCGGGACAATGTACCGCGAAATTACAGCCTGAATCGGTTAAATTCGCGCCCAATGGATGGGCCTTTCCTTCGGATATTTGTATCTTAAAGTCTGTCATTGAATACTTTCATTTAGTCTTTCAATAAAATAAACATCGTTGCCAATGGTGGCAAATTGATACAAATTGAGTGGGGTTGATTATTCCAACTCTGCGGCTCAGCCTGCATCGAATCCAATACAGGATATCCGCTGCCCCAATATTTTTTATCATCAGTATTGAGCACAAGCTCATAACTGCCCGAATCAGGGACGCCAAGTCGGAAATTATCTCTGGGCACCGGTGTAAAGTTGCTGATCATAACCATTTTTTGCTTCGCATCTCTACAAGTTCGCATCATTGATAAAATGGACTGGTCGGCATTTTCGTGATCGATCCAGGCGAAGCATGCCGGCTCGTGATCACTTTCATATAAAGATGGAAAACCTTGATATATACCATTGAGGTCACGATATAGGCTTTGAATTCCTTTATGTTTATCAAATTTCAGTAAGTCCCATTGTATCGAACTGTCATGGTTCCACTCAGCAGCTTGGCCGATTTCATTGCCCATGAAATTGAGTTTTTTTCCTGGATGAGCATACATAAAACCCGCGTAACAGCGCAGGTTTGCGGCTTGTTGCCACTCATCCCCAGGCATTTTACGCAACAATGAACCTTTACCATGTACCACTTCATCATGGGAGATCGGGAGGACGAAATTTTCGGTAAAGGAATATACCATGCTAAAGGTAATTTCACCATGATGATAACGGCGATAAGATGGGTCTTTAGTTATATAATGCAAGGAGTCATGCATCCATCCCATATTCCATTTAAAACCAAACCCTAGCCCTCCTTCAAAAACAGGTCGGGAAACTTTGGGGAAAGAGGTGGATTCTTCGGCAATGGTCATGACACGAGGAAAACGTTCGTAAACGGCTTGGTTCATCCATTGCAAAAGACTAATAGCTTCATAGTTCTCATTCCCACCATCTATATTAGGGATCCACTCACCATCTTTACGGGAGTAATCCAAATACAACATAGACGCCACCGCGTCGACACGCAATCCATCAATATGGAATTTATCTACCCAGAACATTGCATTGGCGACCAAAAATTGCCTTACGGTATCTTTGCCGAAGTCATAAATGCATGAATTCCAATCTGGATGCCATCCTTTTCTAGGATCATCATATTCATACACATGAGTACCATCAAAACGGGCAAGTCCATGGCCATCCTCAGGGAAATGAGCTGGTACCCAATCAATAATGACGCCGATATTGTTTTGATGGCAAATATCCACGAAGTACTTAAAATCATCCGGGTCGCCGAAGCGACTGGTGGGTGAGAACAAGCCTACAGGTTGGTAGCCCCAAGAGCCGTCGAAGGGGAATTCAGACACAGGTAAAACTTCAAGGTGGGTATAGCCCATTTCCTTGACGTAACTAACTAAATCATCCGCTAGTTCATGATAGGTCAAATAGGTGCTGGCAAATTTTGCATCAGGTCGCTTCCACGAGCCTAAATGAACTTCATAGATGCTCATCGCTTGGTGATATTTATCAGCCTTGGTTTTTTCCAACCAAGCACCGTCATTCCATTCGTAATTGTCGTGATTGAACACCACAGATGCGTGCGATGGATATTGCTCAGCACTAAAGCCAACAGGGTCTGCCTTGTGGGGTAATGGATTACCATGTGCATCTTTTACTTGATACTTATATTTATGCCCCGCATGCACACCAGGAATGACTAATACCCAATAACCCATTGAGGTTTTCTGCATTGGATGGCAGCTACCGTCCCAGAAATTAAAATCACCTATCACTGAAACTGCTGTAGCGTTGGGTGCAAACACCGCGAAGCGAGTAACATTCACTGGCGCATCGAGGCCAACATCTAATTGCAACAGTTGAGCACCTAATTGCTGGTAGACGTTTTCCGGCGCATGGTCAACAAAATGCACCGCGTGGAAGGCCTGTTCCTGAAACTGATAAGGGTCGATTACTTCGTATTCGGTTTCGAGGTTCTCAATCCGGTAGCCATAAACCAAGCTGTTTTTAACTTTGGCAAAAGCTCCTTGAAATAGATCTGATTTTTTCCCAACAGGCTTTAAAGTCCCCACTTTTTTACCACTGACTAACTCAAACACGCTGACATTTTTAGCGCCAGGAAGCCAAGCGGTAAATTGGGTTTTATCGCCAAGCTTCTTTTTACCTAAGAAATCAAAGGGATTTGTACATTGCGCATGTTTAAGTTGGTCTTCTAACTGCATCAGTTCGCCTTAAAGTCGAAAGGCGTCAGATAAAATTGACGCCTAGACAACATAAATTAATTAAGTTTATTTGCTAGCGTTTAGTCTAGCATTGGTTAGGTTTTGTGCTAACTCTACCAGTTCTGGGTCCGTGAATATGTGCTCTAATTGGCGAGTTAACTTGCGCTTCCAATTAGGATATTCATTAAAGGTTCCAGGTATATTGACAGGTTTATCCATTTGTAACCAGTCTTCTAACTGCAAGCTAAGTAACGCACTTGACCCTCCGGCCATATGGGTTTGCATGCCAAAGTTAAGCTCTTTGCTCATACCAAGTTGATCGACTTTTTGGTCAATCCACTCAGGGATTGAAGAGTGTCCGTGCAGGCTATCCAATATTTTTTGCTTATTCTCGTGACGACTTACATATAGCTCGGCAAGAATTTCATCCGTTGGGTACAAACCCAATTCTTTACCTAGCTCTAAATCATGGCAATGCCAATAACCGGATAAGGTCGGCATATCATGAGTAGTCAGGGTTGACATGGATTGAATTGGATAATGTGAAGGTGAATAAAACCCGCCATCTTCAGCTTGCTCGAAGAAAAACACCCGATAAGAATAAACTCCGTTTTCGGCAAGTTTACTTTTTATTTCCTCAGGCACTGTGCCTAAATCTTCACCAATGACCAAACTTTTATGTCGTTGGCTTTCCAATGCTAGAATGCCTAATAAGTCATCAACTGGATAGTACACATAGCCACCGTCTTTAGCGTTGTCACCCCGTGCAACCCACCACAAACGCAGTAGTGCCATGACGTGGTCAATGCGCAACGCCCCCGATGACTTCATATTTGAGTCAAATAGGTCAATAATAGGTTGGTATTGTTGATGGTAAAGTTTGTCTGGATTCATTGGTGGCAGACCCCAATTTTGTCCTAATGGCCCCAATACATCAGGTGGAGCCCCGACACTGGCATCGGTGCAATACAAATCTTTGTTACCCCAGATTTCAGCACTTCCCTCACTGACCCCTACGGCCAGATCACGGTAGATCCCTATTGTCATCTGGTGTTTTTCGGCAACTTGGTTTGCAGCCTCAAGCTGCAGCGCTGCTTGCCACTGCAAAAATAAATAAAATTTCACTCGCGACGCGTTGGCTTTCTTGAATTTAGCTACGGCACTAGACTGAAAATCAGCATACTCTTTTGGGAAAACAGGCCAGCCCCAAGACGGTTTATTTTGTGCCGCTAGACTTTCTTGCAATGCATCGTAAACCGCAAGCATTTCTAGACTATCTCCACCTTGCTCTACGAAGGCTTTGAATTCCTTGTTTTGCTTAGTGTTTTTAGTTAAATATTTACTCTGTTGATAATTAAAAACGGCTTCCAAGGCCCTTAGTTTCAGTCGAGTAACGGCTTCATAATCAACATAATCGACATTTCTAGCATATTCTAAGGTAGCGGTGAACTCAGCATCATTAACGATTTGCTGTACGTCATCAGACAAATAACCTTCAATGGCCGTCACATCAATATAAATAAAATTTAACCAACGTCGAGAAGATGGGCCATAAGGGCTGCAAGCATTAGGGTTTGCTGGATATAAAGCGTGAATAGGGTTGAGGCCAACAAACTGGGCACCTTTTTTTGCTGACTCTTCAACCAATTTTGCCAAATCGGTGAAATCCCCTACTCCCCAGTTAGTGGCGCTTCTGAGACAATATAACTGGACACTTAAGCCCCAAATTTTGTTACCTTGTTCAATTTGCTCAGGGTGATAACAAGATGCAGGCGCCATAATAAGACGCATGGACGAGATGATATCTCCGTCCTCGGCCATTAAACGTAAAGTGTGATAGCCAATGGTTAAGCTCAATTCAATCTTAACGAGGTATTCTTGGAATTCGATCTCATCTATCAGACTTGTATTGATCAAGTCACCATCGATAGGCACAAATTTTTGGCTTAATAGATCGCCATTTTCACAAAGAATCGATAGCTCAAAATCATCATTCACCAACTCAATTGGCAATCTCACCGTAATGTATAAATCTTTTGCTTCACGATTGACCTGAACCGGATTCAACGGCGACATCCACATCTGTTGAAATTCTACTTCAACTTGCTTTTCTAAAGCATCGCTATCCTTGACTTGATAACCCATAGCTTCTAGCAATTTGCTTTTGCTTTGCTCGTTGACCCGCGCAGGTTTTCCCCATGCATCGATGTAATTAGATTCTACACCCTTAAGTTCCACAAGCTTATCTATTAACGGAGATGTCATGCTAGTTAGTGTCCTGTTTAAAATTGACTAGACTATTTGGTTAAACATTATCAACTAAGTTGTGAAATAAACGTTATTGAATACGTTTGCATAGTTATTTTCGTAATAAAATAACATTTTTAGGCGAATATTTTGCCTTATTGATGAGAATGATCCATAATTTTTGTAATTATCTTACAACAAACATCTTAGTTTGACATAGAGGAATTTACATGGCTATTAAAGTTGGAATAAATGGTTTCGGCCGTATTGGACGTTTTGTTTTCAGAGCAGCCTGTGAGCGCGCAGATATTGAAGTGGTCGCAATTAATGATTTGCTAGATGCGGATTACATGGCGTACATGCTCAAATACGATTCAACCCACGGTCGATTTAATGGTGATGTGGCGGTTGAAAATGGCCAATTGGTGGTTAATGGCAAAAGTATTCGAGTGACCTCTGAGCGCGATCCTGGGGCATTAGCATGGAATGATGTAGATGTTGACGTGGTTATTGAAGCCACTGGCTTATTTTTAACTGACGATACTGCCCGCAAGCATATACAAGCAGGCGCTAAAAAAGTAGTCCTGTCTGCGCCTTCTAAAGATGCAACGCCCATGTTTGTTATGGGTGTTAATCACAACGATTATGCCGGGCAAGACATAATCTCAAATGCGTCTTGCACCACTAACTGCCTTGCTCCTTTAGCCAAAGTGCTAAATGATAATTTCGGTATTGTTGATGGACTCATGACCACAGTACATGCAACAACTGCTACGCAAAAAACCGTAGATGGCCCATCTCATAAGGATTGGCGCGGAGGCCGTGGCGCCTCACAAAACATTATCCCATCGTCTACCGGAGCCGCGAAAGCGGTTGGTAAGGTTATCCCTGCGCTAAATGGTAAGTTAACGGGTATGGCGTTTAGAGTACCTGTTGCTAATGTATCAGTGGTCGATTTAACTGTAAACTTAGCTAAGCCTGCTAGCTATGAAGCTATTTGTAAAGTTATGAAAGATGCTTCACAAGGTGAGTTAAAAGGCATTCTAGGCTACACTGAGGATTCAGTAGTATCACAGGATTTTAATGGCGACACCCGTACTTCAATCTTTGATGCCACAGCAGGTATTGCCTTAACAGATACCTTTGTTAAAGTCGTTTCTTGGTATGACAATGAAATTGGCTATTCAAATAAAGTACTAGACTTGGTCGCGCATATTAGCAAGTAATATTATTAGTGACTAAAAGGCGACCTTTGGTCGCCTTTTTTAATGATAGGAATACATTCATCATGCAAGATTCTCCATCCGTTAGTCAAAAAACAATTGATCAGGTTGACACAGTTTATATCGATAATGCATTTGCCACGGCTCAAATTTCGTTGATGGGAGCGCATATACTAAGTTTTGTCCCTAAATCAGATCAGCGTGACCGGTTATGGTTAAGCGATAGGGCGATTTTTGACAATAAAACCCCAATTCGCGGCGGCATTCCAATATGTTGGCCTTGGTTTAGCGATGCACATAATCAAGTTCGCCAAGACTTGCCCTCTCACGGCTTCGTCAGGACGCAGCAATGGACCCTCACCAGTTCACAAGACACAACACAGGGGACAAGCCTTACTTTTACGCCTCAGAACACCCAGGGCCCAGGCTGGGATCAACCGTGCGAACTGTCCCTACATGTGTTGGTAGGAAAGTCATTGATTGTCGAGCTTATCACTAAAAACACCTCTGCAGATGCATTTAAATTTAATTGTGCGCTGCACAGTTATTTCCGAGTAAGCGATATCAATAATGTTGAATTAACCGGTTTAGATGGTCCATATTCGGACAAAACTCAGGACTGGCAAATGTTTGATACACCTGAACCCTATCAGTTCAGCGCGGAAACCGATCGCATCCACTTGTGTGAGAGTCCTGAAGTAAAAATTGGTGATACACAATCAACCCTGATCAAATCCAGCGGACATGACAGTATAGTGGTATGGAATCCATGGCAGCAAAATAGTACTAAGATGAGAGATATGTCTGATGATGGCTTTTTGACTATGTTATGTATAGAAACAGCATTGACACAGGAATTTATTTTAGGTTCTGAAGAGGAACATAGATTACGACAGGAAATTTTCTAACGAAATCTAAAATGGCGGAGTGGACGGGACTCGAACCCGCGACCCCCGGCGTGACAGGCCGGTATTCTAACCAACTGAACTACCACTCCGCTATATAGATTTCGAAGATGTTTTGCTGGCGGAGTGGACGGGACTCGAACCCGCGACCCCCGGCGTGACAGGCCGGTATTCTAACCAACTGAACTACCACTCCATTCGCAAAAACTACAACACAAGTTGGCGGAGTGGACGGGACTCGAACCCGCGACCCCCGGCGTGACAGGCCGGTATTCTAACCAACTGAACTACCACTCCGCTGCTGTGTTGCACTTCCGGGCTGACTGAGTATTTAACCCCTCGGTCAACCGCGGCGCAGATAATAAGGGTTCACCTTAGGGGAGTCAACCTGTTTTTGTTGGTTTTTATTCTTATTGAATAAGCTATGAGCATTTTGCTTTATTTTTATTCAAACCGCTAAAAAAAACAGCATTTCCTAGGGGGCTAAATCCACTTCTTGCAAAACGGAGCTTGCTCACAAAGTTATCCGCTAACTAAGAGTCTTTCGGCAGAGACAAATCTATAATGCCGCTGTCCTCAGATTCTGCAACATTGACATCAGTGGTTGCGGGTACTTTGTTTTTTTTAAATAATCCCTTTACCTTGCCAATGGGATTAAATTTAGCGGACTTGTTTTTGGGAGGTTTCGGCAATTTAGCTTTTTTCACACCTTTGGGTTTTAAAAAGAACCAAATTAAGCCTGCCCCAGCAAATAGTACAAAGACGTTTAGGCCAATGATCAAGGTCCAAAATAAGCCCGCAGACATGCTATCTTCTAACACTTCTTCGGTTGTTAGCTTTTCCGTGTCATCCGTAACAAGGTTCGTCGAAGTAGCTTTAGTAGGCTCTAGAGCGTCGGCTTGCTCCGGCATCTGTTCGTCGCTAGCGACAAAGGGCACCGGCTCTTCAACTAAATGGGTAAATTCCGGCACATCTAGAATGAAGTCTCGCCCAGTAGTAGTACTACCATAAGCGGTCAGCTTTATCCGATAAACCCCTGACTCATAATTAATAATAAGATGTTCACGAACACCTGGTATCTGTTCGGTTAGGGAAAAATTTTGCACGTCGCCATTGGGAAAGCGTATTTTGCCATCGATGAGCAGAGTTTTCATATCCACGTGTTCACGGTCTGCATCTATGAGGAGTTTGTGATAGCCATCTCCCCCGCCGTTTTCTTCAAAATTTATTTTGATCGGGTTTGGATATAGCATCAACGGACGACCGACCTGCTCTCTTGTCAGCATAGGCGTGCTGACAACAAACACAGGAGTCCATTCCCCATCGGCAATGGACAAATTGAACTGACCAGTAAAAATTCCATCAAGGGGCGTCTCGTCCATACCGCGACCATTATCTTCGAAGGTTGCGATGCTTTGCTTGGCCGCCCCAAAATTATTGTAATTTGGATTGTTGGTGCTGATGAAGGTTATATCTAGCGATACTACATCTCGAAACTCAGCATTATTAATGGGCTCTTCACCATTGGTTAGGCGTGCGGTTTGCTTTAATATTTCACCGGAGAAAAGTATGTCAGGTAAAGGATCAGCATTTAACTTCACATCGCTCAATACCATGACCCGACTGTTGGGTAAAATTTGTCCAACCGCTTGCCAGGGGCCTGGCATAGGATTTTTAATATTGATCAGATCATAAGTGGCGGAGTCATACCAATAGACTTTTTCACCATCGGCTTGAATCTGGAAAATTTTAGAGCCATCGGGTCTGACTAGCACCACTGGACGGCTGCCATACTCTCGGAAAAATACCATAGTGATGTCTTCAACTTGATAATCTATCCGAAATCTATTTTGCAGTAATTTAATACTGTTGTGGTATTCATCCCCTAACTGAATGAGGGGATTTTCAGGGTTCACTGGCTCAGTTTGTTGCCCATTTGCTGGCGTAAACGCGAACCAAAAAGCCGTTAGAACGGCTAATCTAAAAGCGCTGAACTTATTGGTATTGACGCCAGATACACGACCCACTGCTTTCCTCAATAATTTTTAAACGTTGTTCATGTTGTGTTAATTCATCGGCTGAAGCTTGAATTACCTTAAATGCTTTTCGATCTGTGCTTAGACGTTGAATAGCTTCTTGTTGTTGAGCGTTCTTATCATTTTGTTGTTTACCGGATAAATTCAAGTCAGTTTGGCCACCTGTCATCAACAGGTAAACATCTGCTAGTATTTCAGCATCTAGCAACGCACCATGCAGTTCTCGGTGAGAGTTGTCGATACCATAACGACGACATAAAGCATCAAGATTATTTTTCTGGCCTGGGTGGAAATCTCGCGCTAATGCAAGGGTGTCAAGCACGGTGCATATATCGGCTGAGCGCAATGGATTGACTGGTTTCAATAGAGCAAATTCATGGTCCATAAAGCCTATATCAAAAGGAGCATTATGGATAACCAGTTGAGCGCCTTTAATGAAGTCGACGAAACCATCATAAATTTCGTGAAACTTAGGTTTGTCGGCCAAAAACTCATTAGTGATACCGTGGACTTGAATCGCTTCTTGCTCCACTTCCCTATTTGGATTGATATACACATGAAAATGATTACCGGTTAACTTGCGATTAATTAGTTCCACGCAGCCAATTTCAATAATTCTATGACCCTGTCTTGGGTCAATACCGGTTGTTTCTGTATCTAATACTATCTGACGCATTACCTGTATTACTCATGTACTTTTCACTAATAGAGCCATTATACTTGCATGCATTGTTAAATCACCAATAATCGCATGAAACAAATTCATATATATACAGACGGGTCTTGTCTTGGCAACCCAGGACCAGGTGGCTATGGCGCTATCATGATTTTCAACCATCACCGCAAAGAGATTAGCCAAGGTTTTAAACATACCACCAACAACCGGATGGAATTATTGGCAGCCATTGAAGCATTGGCGACCTTGAATGAGACCTGTACTGTAACCTTAACTACCGACAGCCAGTACGTCAAAAATGGCATCAATCAGTGGATTCAGAACTGGAAAAAGAATGGTTGGAAGACATCCGCTCGAAAACCTGTCAAAAATGCCGATCTTTGGAAAAGGTTGGATGAGCAAGCTAGTAAGCAAAAAATAACTTGGAAATGGGTTAAAGGCCATTCAGGACATCCTGAAAATGAACGCTGTGATGATATTGCCCGCCAAGCAGCGGAAGGTAAAAACTTACTTGATGACATCGGTTTTGAATAGATAATTTAACTGCAACAATTGGGAGACTTTTACTTCTCCCAAATGCCTATCAATTTGCCCATAGTGTCATTATTCTCCAGCCGCAAATGTGCTTGAGCAATATCCTCGGCATTTATTACCGTATCAATAGTTGCAGACAGTTCACCGCTGTTAAAACCCGCTAAACAGTCGCGATTAAAATCCGCAATCAGTTGGGTTTTATATTGATCCGTTCTACTGCGCAGGGTTGAACCCATAATCTTAGCGCGCTTGGTTAACACTTGCGCCATATCCAATGGCTCAGTGTAACGTCCACCAAGTAGCGCCAAGTGAATAATAACACCATCTAAATTCAACACTTTGAGGTTTCGGTTAACATAATCTGCGGCGACAAAATCAATGATCACATCGGCGCTAAATTTTTGCTCTGTTAAGACCTCAACAAAATCTTGTTGTTTATAGTTAATCAGTAGATCTGCACCTGTATTTTTGCACTGGGCTAATTTCGTTGCAGTTGAACTGGTCACAGCAACTTGGCAACCATGACGTTTTGCCAATTGTATAGCGGCCAGTCCCACGCCACTAGCCCCGGCATGGATCAATACACGATGCCCGGGTTGTAAATTGGCGATAGTAAATAGACTTTGGTAGGCGGTTAAAAACACCTCAGCGATCCCAGCCGCTGAACTGAAATCCACATTTTCAGGTTTTGTAATCAAATGTGTTTGGTCAACATTCACATACTCAGCATACCCTCCACCGGCGACCAACCCAAATACCATATCCCCTACTTTCCAGTTATCCGCTTTATCGCCCAAAGCGGTTACCCTACCCGCAACTTCCAAGCCCAAAATCGTGCTTTCCCCAGCTGGTGCTGGATACTTACCCTGTCGCTGCAGGGTATCGGCTCGATTAACGCCAAATGCCTGGACCTTGACCGTCACTTGATTGGCTTTAGGTGGGCTCAAGGTGCCGTCCTGAATACTCATTTGTGTGGGCGTACCCCCAGAAACATATTCTACGTATCGCATGGGTTGTGAGATGCTCATTGTTAATGTCCAAAATACACGTCTGCTAGCTTGATGTGCTATATTCGCTTTTTTAATCGTTAAAAACCAATTTTGATTTAGGAAATATATGTCCGCATCGCTTATTTTACATCCCGGCCGTGAAAAATCGCTGTTACGCAAGCATCCTTGGATCTTTGCCAGCGCGATTCAAGAATTCAAAGGAACCGTCAGAAGCGGTGATACGGTTGATATCCTTGACTCCAATAATCAATTTTTAGCCCGAGGCGCTTGGTCACCGAAATCTCAAATACAGGCCCGAGTTTGGACCTTTGATAAAAATGAAATTATCGACAATGGTTTTTTTCGCCGCCGAATTGAACAAGCGATTGCGTTGCGCACCCCGATTATTGCTAAACATGGTTTAACAGGATATCGCATCGTGGCCGCAGAATCGGATGGCTTGCCGGGGATCACCATAGATAAATATGCTGATGTGATCGTATGCCAACTTTTGAGTGCGGGCGCTGAAAAGCACCGGGCTAAAATTCTATGGGCCCTGACCAAGTGTTTTCCCGATTGTTCGGTGTTAGAGCGCAGTGATGTCGCCGTGCGCGAAAAAGAAGGGTTACCGCAATTGACTCAAGTATTACATGGCGATGTACCTGACGAAGTCGTCATCGAAGAAAATGGTATTAAAATAATTGTCGATCTAAATAAGGGGCACAAGACAGGATTCTATCTGGATCAACGAGATAACCGTCAAATTGCAGCCTCTTATGCCAAAGATAAAGAGGTATTAAATTGTTTTTGCTACACAGGCACATTCTCCAGTTATGCCCTGACGATGGGAGCGAAAAGCGTAGTTAATTTAGATGTTTCGGACAACGCACTCGCCACAGCTAAACGCAATATGGAAATCAATCAATTACCATTAGAAAAAGCTGAGTTCGTTAATCAGGATGTATTTCAGGCACTGCGGGAATATCGAGATGCCGGAAGAAAATTTGATATGATCATACTCGATCCACCAAAATTCGTTGACTCTAAGGCATCGCTTAACAGGGCATGTAGAGGGTACAAGGATATCAATATGCTGGCGATGCAGATCCTCAATCCTGGCGGGCTGTTGTTTACCTTTAGTTGCTCAGGTTTATTATCTTCGGATCTTTTTCAAAAAGTTGTGGCCGATGCGGCACTTGATGCTAACCGAACCATGCACTTCTTACAAAGATTAGGTCAAGCCCCAGACCATCCAGTGGCAAGTAATTATCCAGAAGGATTTTACCTAAAAGGCTTTGTTTGCCGAGTTGCCTAAGCCAACAGAGCCAATCTTCACAAGGCTAATTGGATTATTTCATCTCGTTGATTTCAACACCAATTATACAACTAGAATCTGACACGCTGTCACATCTCACCACTTTTGCTTTAGCATTAAGTGATGGGATTTGGCTGCTTGTAGACTCAATAGATACATCTACTCGGGTACCTATTTCAACGGATTGTTCTTCAACTTCGAATGACATGCCCGTCGCGCTGATATCCTTACACACTGCCTGCAGCGAACGAGTAGATTCATCATCGTGAACGGTCAACTCACAGGGTGAATTCAACATCATGCGAAAAAAGTTACGTTTATCGTCGTATCCCAGCATTTTCTACCTCAATTTAGCGAATTGTGTCCAATCACTTTTATAGGGTGCATTGTCTGCAAAGTCAACGATGTTTGCTTAAAATCCCTGCAATTGATTTTCAATCCGCTTAATAGAGATTGGAAAGGCGGTCCCTAACTGCTGCGCAAATAGTGACACACGCAATTCTTCGATCATCCATCTTATGGCTGCTAACGCATCTGGTATTGGCTTACCTTGTGGGATTTTTTGCAAGCTAACCTGATATTTGGCCTGAATTTTTTCGATGCTCAACTGATGCATACGATCCTTGTGTGGATCTATGGGTAGCTTCTCTAAACGCCGATCAATGCCATTAATATAACGATTCCAATCGTCTAGTCTTGCATAGCCAATTTGCGCCACGAATCCAGTAAACACTAATGAATTAAGATGTTGTTTAATATCCCCTTGGGCGCTGATCAAATCCAGTGATACTGAGCCTTTAAGACGTTTCTGAATTTTATGGGCTTGAGTCAGTCCAGTTTCTACTTTTTCGGCAATTGCCAATACGCGATCATTGATTTCGCTGCGCACATACTCTCGTGCTTGCGCGAACAATTCAGGACTTCTTATCTCAGTTTGGTTCTGTTTCTGGAAACTGTCTAACAGACTGTCTATTCCAGCATCAATGCAATCATCGATTAAGTTTTGAATTTTGCCAAAGGGATTGAAGTAGAGCCCTAATTTAGCTTTATTGGGCAGTTTGTTTTGCAGATAATTAACCGGTGAAGTTATGTTCAACCTTATCAACTTGCGCAAGCCTATTTGATGCTGCGCTTGAGCTTTTTCCGGGGTGTCAAACAACTTGATCGCCACCCCAACTTTATCCGGTATCAGAGCAGGAAAAGCCCTTACTTCATAGCCTTGAGAGTTGTCTAGATACTCTTTTTCAAGGGTATCAAACGACCAATCCGTCAGCTCTTTCTGTTCCACCTCGGGACTCGCCGCTTGCTGAAGGGTTTGACTAACCTTACCTTTCAACGCCTGTTTGAGTTGATGTAGGTCACGGCTTTGTTGCAGCACCTTCCCCCTGCCATCGATGACGATAAAATTGAAACGTAAATGAACCGGCAGATTAAGCACATCCCACTCATCCAACTCAACTTTGACCCCCGTCATTTTTAGAAGTTTTTGACTCAAGGACTCAATAAAAGGGAGCGGATGTCCACGCTTGTCAGTGTTCGCCATATCATCCAAACAGGCATCCGCATAATTTGGAGCCGGCACAAAATTACGTCTGAGTCGCTTAGGCAATGATTTGATCAGCGTCATAATAAGTTCATGGCGAAAACCAGGGATCAGCCAATCAAATCCGCTTTCGTCTACCTGATTTAAAATGGGTAACGGAATTAGTACACTGACGCCATCATCAGCCTGATTGGGTTCAAAACAGTATTGCAACGCTAAGGAAAGATTATTTTGCTGCCACACCTTAGGAAAGTTCCAATCATTTATGTCGGCTGCATCATGCTTTTTGAGTTGCTCCAAATCGAACTTGAGATTTTCTTTGATAGCCTGATCCGTGCGCTTCCACCATTTACTAAAGCTTACTTCTGAACAAACATCAGCGGGCACAATGTGATCATAAAATTCATATAGTGTCTGCTCGTCAACTAGTACATCACGGCGTCTAGATTGGGCTTCGAGCAAATGCACTTCATCAATCAAACTATGATTGAACTGCAAAAATGGCATATTCAACTTGGTATCACCATTGATCAGCGCCTGACGAATAAATATTTCTCGACTTATCTGCAGATCGATTTGGCTATAGGACACCCGTCGATTAAACACAATTGCCAATCCAAACAACAAGACTTTTTCGAAAGCCTGCACCGCGCCGCGGCGTTTAGACCAAGATGGCTCACTATATTGATGTTTAGATAAATGGCCGGCCAAAGGTTCTATCCATTCTGGCTCTATCTTGGCAGCGACTCGGCCGAATAAGCGCGAGGTTTCCACCAGTTCCGCAACCATGGTCCATTTCGGCGATTTACGGGCAAGGGCAGAACCGGGGAAAATAGCAAATTTACTGCTGCGTGCGCCTAAGAAGTCACTGTCTTTATCTTTAAAACCTACATGGGATAACAAACCGGATAACAAAGCAGTATGTATGGCTTGATAATCCGCTTGATTAGCGTTGAGTCGAATGCCGATATCTACAATGGCCTTTTTTAGCTGGCTGACGATGTCTTGCCATTCACGCATGCGGAGGTAGTTAATAAAATTTTGTTGGCACCATTTTCTTAGCTGACTTGATGACAAGGCTTGTTGCTGTGCTTTGAAACCGTTCCATAGATTGAGATAAGCAATAAAGTCAGATTGTTTATCTTCATATTCCTTGTGTTTTTCATCCGCTGCAGCGCGCTTTTCCTGAGGTCTCTCGCGTGGGTCCTGAATACTCAGGCCCGCAGAGATAATGATTAGTTCAGATACGCAAGATTGCTTAGCAGCTTCCACCACCATCCGACCATAACGAGGGTCTATGGGTAATTTGGCAATTTGGCGACCAATGTGGGTCAACACAGACTTACCATTGCGCTTCTCAATGGCTTGTAATTCTTCCAACAATCGAAAGCCATCGTTGACGAAGCGGCTGTCTGGTGATTGCACAAAGGGAAAGGCTTGAATGCCACCTAAATTCAGCGACAACATTTGCAATATAACCGATGCTAAATTGGTGCGTAAAATTTCAGGATCGGTAAATTCATCGCGGTTATTAAAATCCTCTTCTGAATACAATCTGATACAGATACCTTCAGATACTCGACCACAGCGCCCTGCCCGCTGATTCGCAGACGCTTGAGAAATCGCTTCAATGGGCAAGCGCTGAACCTTGCTGCGATAGCTATAGCGGGAAAGACGGGCAAACCCTGGGTCTATGACATATTTGATGCCAGGCACAGTTAACGAGGTTTCAGCAAC
Organism: Aliiglaciecola sp. LCG003; assembly: GCF_030316135.1. Classification (NCBI taxonomy): domain Bacteria; kingdom Pseudomonadati; phylum Pseudomonadota; class Gammaproteobacteria; order Alteromonadales; family Alteromonadaceae; genus Aliiglaciecola; species Aliiglaciecola sp. LCG003. Next base: position 2,521,337 of record NZ_CP128185.1, read on the forward strand.
GTTGGTGGCCAACACTATGCGTCTAAGTCCATGGGGCTGAAAAATACGGTTTTGCTCTGCAACAGATAAACGCGCATACAAGGGTAGCACTTCGACCCCTTTAAATTGTCGACGTTTAAGGGCTTCTGCGGTATCTCTAATTTCCCGTTCACCACTGAGAAATACCAACACATCATCTTTGGTTTCGCGGTTCAGCTCTTCAATAGCAGCGATAATACCTTGAGTTTGGTCAAGGGTTTGCTCAGCCTCATTCAGTGGCCGATAGCGCATTTCCACCGGATAAGTACGCCCACTTACTGAAATAATTGGCGCATTATCAAAGTGCTTTGAAAAACGTTCGGGATCAATAGTGGCAGAGGTAATGATGACTTTGAGATCGGGACGCTTCGGGAGCATCTGCTTCAAATAGCCCAGAATAAAATCAATATTTAAGCTTCGTTCATGGGCCTCATCAATAATGATCGTATCGTATTGGTTTAACAATCGATCATTTTGAATCTCGGCTAGCAAGATACCATCAGTCATCAACTTCACATAAGTATCATCACTGACTTGATCAGAAAAGCGTATTTTGAAACCAACCTTACTACCTAGGGGCGTCTGTAATTCGTCCGCAATTCGGTTCGCTACAGTTCTGGCTGCCAGTCTTCTCGGCTGCGTGTGGCCAATAAGACCATCGATACCCCGGCCTACTTCGAGACATATTTTCGGGATTTGGGTAGTTTTACCCGAGCCGGTTTCACCGGCGATGATAACCACTTGGTTATCTCGGATCGCTTGGGCAATATCGTCTCTGTGCTCACTCACTGGCAGATCTGGGTAACTGATATGCGGCAGGTTATCAATGCGGGATTGACGCTTCTGCGCTGACATCTGGATCTCAGCCAACAACTTATCCAGCTTGGTGGCTAACTCAGAGGGTGCAGACTGTTGGAGACGCTGCAACTTTTTGCGCAGGTGAAACCTATCAGCCCCCACACACAGTGAGATCCGCTGACGTAAGGAAGATAATAATTGTTGGTCTGTTTGAGCACTTTGAGACAAAGGAAACCTAGCTAAGATAAACAAAATCCGCTGGATCCTAGAAGAATACGCACAAAATTACCAGAATTGCCGGCCCGTTAAGCCTCACTTTCAGCTGAAATTTGCAGGAATCCCTCAGGGATACAAGAAATTACATAGGATAATCATAGCCTTAGCTGATAAAACAAGAGAATTTAGGTTTTGACTAAGTTGATATATTTATTCTGCTTGTTGCTATGGATTGAGTTTATTTTGCGCCAATTAGCATAACGGCAGTAAAACCTGCTGCTATGCTGATCTTTTAAATCACTTTAACACCTTGCCAAGGTGGGACCTAGGCGATTTTCTAAGTGCGCTTGTAACCATCTCGCAGTTGTATATCAATGGCATATAACACATCTGCTCGGCTTATTGTGCCAAGGAAATAGCCGTCATCATCTACCACAGGATAGACTTTGGGTTTTTCTTTTAGTATTCGCTGAGCAACCTCAAGAATTGAGTCGTATTCTTTAACCGACAAAACTTCCGTGCGCATAATATCTTTCACCCGAGCGACCTGTTCGCGATAATAGCTGCTGGTAATCATCCGTTCAATGCAATCTTGTTCGGATAAAAATCCCACCACCTTTCGACGTGAGTCCAGCACTGCGCTACCTGATTGCGTTCCAGTTAATAAACGTTCTACAGCCTCAGCTACTGGCATTTCAGTAGTGAAGGTAACGGGACGACGATTCATATAATGACTGACTTTTAATGACTCCACTAAGCCTCCTGTTTGGCAAACTCTTAAGTTTCGACCTGCTACTTTAAAGATAGTCATAACTGCTTAAAAAACCTAACTTATTCAATACTTTTTAACGAAAATAAAAGCGAACAGGCCGGTTTGCACTAAAAACAGCCTAAAATCCCTTCGATAGCGGCTTGTTGGCAATAACTGAGATTGTGTTTAGCCGCTAAATCTGTTCAGATATGACTATCAAGATCAACACGTTTCCGCCCGCTGAGGCTGTTCAACAAGGCACACGATTTGACCGATACTATTTTGTGGCACGACTATGAAACCTGGGGGGTAAATCCGCAAAAGGATTTTCCGAGTCAGTTCGCCGCTATCAGAACCGACTTAGAGCTTAACCCGATCGAAAAACCTCTCAATTGGTATTGCCAGATACCCAATGACTACCTACCTCATCCTCAAGCAGCGCTAATCACCGGTATCACGCCCCAATTGACCCTGCGTGATGGGGTCAGCGAAGCAGAATTTATCCGAAAAATTCAATTGGAAATGGCCCGGCCAAATACCTGCACTGCAGGATATAACAGCATTAGGTTTGATGATGAAGTAACGCGCAACAGTTTGTACCGAAATTTGTATGATCCTTACGCCAGAGAATGGCAAAACGGAAATAGTCGATGGGATATAATCGATCTAGTCCGAGCCTGCTATGCACTGAGGCCAGAAGGCATCAATTGGGTATATAAAGAAGATGGTTCACCTAGTTTTAAATTAGATCAGCTTACGCAAGCAAATGATATTTCCCATCAGGACGCTCATGATGCATTGTCTGATGTAACGGCCACCATTGCATTGGCGAAATTAATCAAACAAAAACAACCTAAACTATTCCAATACGTCTTTGACCTTCGACGAAAACAAGCAGTGGGTCAGCATATTGACATTCAGAATATGGTGCCCTTGGTACATATCTCTTCAAAATTACCTGCTATCAACGGGTGCTGTACGTGGATAGTCCCTGTTGCCTACCACCCTACAAATAAAAATGCGGTAATCTGTCTTAATTTGGCCCTTGACCCGAGTCCGCTTTTTAATATGACGGCAGAGCAAATCAAGGCAAAACTCTATCAAGCATCTCATTTATTAGATGAGGGTGAACAGCGTTTGCCAATTAAATTAATCCATTTGAATAAGTGTCCTATTATCGCGCCGGCCAAAACCCTAAGCGAGGAAAATGCTGAGCGACTGCAGATTGACCGGCAACGTTGTTTAAAACATCTTGCATTAATAAAAGCACAACCCTCGCTGGCTAATCTGTTAAGTGAGATGTATCAATTAGAAGAGCAAGCTCGCAATACACCAGATGTGGATTTCGCACTCTATACAGGGGGGTTTATCAGTGATCGTGACCGTAAAACATTGCACCAGATCCACGACACACCTGAAATGCACTTAGCAGCCAAAGATTGGCAATTTGAAGATGCTCGACTCAGCACTATGTTATTTCGCTACCGCGCTCGCAATTTTGCCAATACCTTAGATGAAGCAGAAGTACTAAAATGGCAGCGCCATCGGGAGTACCGTTTGACCGACCCTGACTCTCCAGCAAGTATAAAACTTTCTGAATATATCCAACAGCTTGAAGTGTTATCTGAAGCCAATCAGAACAACCCTGACAAGCAAGCGATTTTACGAGCGCTGTATGATTATGCAGAAAATCTTTAAACAACAACGAAATTAGTTATATATTTGGTAAAATAGTCGATATGGTATTGACGCGTTAATTTTTAATACTTCCGGTGGTATGAATGAAAGGGATAGATTTTCAACTCGACGACTCCAAAAAATACTTGAATGTGGTGATAATGCCACAGGAAGTTCCTGGGAAGTTGGACGTAAAAACACTGATTAAGCTTCTTAAAAACAGTGAGTTTCGCAACTGTGACTTTTCCGAAGACGACATCACCAATGCTTACAATCAGTATTCCAAAGCGAAAGCAGAAAAAACCCCCTATCCGATAAAGGTCAATATTGCCGAGTTAAAAGATGCGGTAATTAAGTTTCGTATCGAAGATAACGATATGGTTGCATCTTTGAGTATCACCACTGCCTTTGGCGGTCATTCACCATCACCGAAAGAATTACTCAAAATAGCCGCTGAGAAAGGCATTAAACGCGGGTTAAGTAAAAAACGTTTACGTACCATGGCTATTCAAGCCAAGAAAGCCGCACCTGGAGAAGTCGTAGAAGACGTTGTTGCTAAAGGCCTTCCAGTTAAAAACGGCAAAGAATCCAAGCTCAAACCACTAGTACCTAATGCCTTAGAGCGTATCCTCAAACCTCAAACATCTGGTGTTAGCCGCGTCGATATGCGTAATTTAGGTGACGTCATCTGTGTCAAAGCTGGCGCGGAAATTTTACGCCGTCAGCCTCCGACCAAAGGACGCAATGGTTACACCGTTAAAGGCACTCCGTTAGTTTCAAAACCTGGTGGTTGGGTCAAATTCAGACCAGGTGATGGAACAAAAATCAGCGATCATGACGAAAATCTATATATTGCTGCGATCACCGGTATGCCGAAATTTCAAAATGATAAAATGTGGGTTGATGATACCTTTATTTGTAAAGGCGTAAATGTAGGTACAGGTAACATCAAATTTGATGGCGCCGTTTTAGTCAACGGCGATGTTACTGAAAAGATGGAAATTACTGCCAGTGGTGATGTGACGGTAAATGGTTTTGTCGAATCTGCCACCATTATTGCCGGAGGTGACATCATCATTACCGAAGGTGCCATGGGGAAAGTAAACGAAAACAGCACAGAATTCAGTACTAAATTAATTGCCGACGGTGGTATTCACGTTCAACACGGACAAGGACTTAACATCAAATGTAAAGGCAATGTCACCATTGGTCGACAACTGGCTTACAGTAAAATTGAATGTGGCGGCAGCGTTATTGTTGGTCCCATTGACAAGCCAAACGGTAACCTCTTTGCCTGTGATATCCAATGCAATGCTGAGATTATCGCCGGTACCTTAGGAGCCGTTTCAGGCAGCCACCTAAACATAGATTTCAGCCCGGGTTTTAACAATTTAATGGAACGCAAAGACACCATTGATGAATTACTCGATCAGATGCGTAGCAATAACGTGCGGCATAATGACAAGATGGACTTGATCCGCAGTAAGAAAATCCATCCTGATTTACGCCGCAAATTGCAAGAAGCAGAAGAGTTGATTAAAAATGAAAATCAGCTTTTGGAGTGGCTGGAAGCCAAAGCAGAATTAATGAAATACGCCAAAGATGCGTATCAGCAAGACATAATGTTGGTGGCAAATAAGCGTCTCTATGCAGGCGTAGTGGTAAAACTCAACAATCGCACTTGGCGGGCGGAGCGAGAGTACGCAAAAGCGAAAATCCATTATGAAGGCCACCAATGGAACTACGTCCCTCTAGTGTGATTTAGTCAGTTAATGTGGGCCTATGTATTTTTAGGCCCGCAACATTTGAATATAATTGTTGATCCGGTGTCAAAAAGCCTCAATATACCCTTCTAATATATTAATTGAGATTCATCTATGCCTAGCACTATTTACGAATTCGACATGCCCCTTAACAATGGACAAAAAAAATCCCTAGCTGACTATAAGCAACAGGTAGTATTGATTGTTAATACAGCGAGTAAATGTGGTTTTACTCCGCAATATACTGGCTTGCAGGCTATGCACGAAAAGTTCAAAGATCGTGGATTTGAAGTGCTTGGCTTTCCTTGTGATCAATTTGGTCATCAAGAACCTGGTGATGATAGCGAGATCGAACAATTCTGTTCGCTTAATTACAATGTTGATTTCCCATTATTCAAAAAAACGGATGTGAATGGCAAAAATGCATCGCCTTTTTTCGATTTCCTAAAGTCCGAAGCTCCGGGTTTATTAGGCAGTAAAAGTATAAAGTGGAACTTCACCAAGTTTTTAGTCAATAGAGACGGCAAAGTGATTGCACGATATGCACCTAAAACCAAGCCTGAAGATATCGAAAAAGACATCGAAAAACTTTTATGAACCATTGCCAGCAGATAACGTCATGAAAACGCTTCTTTTTAGTACCAAGCCCCATGACAGGCGCTATTTTGAAGCTGCCAACCAAGGTTTAGATTTATCGATTGACTATCTCGACGCACGGTTGGTAGAGAGCACTGCTTCACTATGCGCAGGATACGACATAGTCTGTGTTTTTGTTAACGACCAATTGACTAAGGCTGTCATTGGGCAAATTGCCTCACTGGGCGTGAAGCATATTGCCTTGCGCTGTGCAGGCTTTAATAATGTAGACTTGGCAGCCGCCGAGCAGGCCGGGATCACAGTATCTCGGGTGCCCGCCTATTCGCCAGAAGCAGTTGCCGAACATACTATTGCATTAATGATGGTATTAAATAGAAAGATACACAAAGCCTACAATCGAGTTCGGGAAAATAACTTTATCTTAGAAGGGCTTACTGGGTTTAATTTTCACGGCAAAATTGTTGGTGTTGTAGGTACTGGGAAAATAGGCCGTTGTGTGATCAATATATTGCGCGGCTTAGGGTGCCATGTACGCTGCTACGATCCCCACCCAGATACTAGCTTAGAAGAGCTGCCAGATGTGCACTATGTACCGCTGAACAAGCTAATCGAAGAGTCTGATATTGTTACCCTGCATTGTCCGCTGACAGAAGAAAGCCATCATTTAATCAATCATTCGACTATCGATAAAATGAAGCACAATGTCATGCTAATTAACACGTCTCGAGGCGGGTTAATTGATACCCAAGCCATCATAAATGGTCTTAAATCACACAAAATTGGCTATCTCGGTCTGGACGTTTATGAAATGGAGTCCGAGTTGTTTTTCCAAGATAAGTCGTCTGATATTATGCAAGATGATGTTTTTGCCCGATTATTAAGTTTTCCGAATGTGGTCATCACCGGCCATCAGGGATTCTATACCGATGAAGCGTTGCGACAAATTGCCAGTACGACTATCAATAACTTGATGCTGGTTAACCAAGGTAATACCGACACTAACACCTTCATCGCTTGAGATTGTTGCGCATCAAGCCGTTCTTCGTAATATAATATGGAAATACTTGCCCAGCCATTTATAAGGCTCTCGAGTACCATATTCCAGTTCTAAGGATTTTATTTGCTGATACCGACTTTGTTGCATACTTCTATCTTGAAGATAGTCATGAAACCATCGGATCCCTGCCGTATGGATCACCTCAACTGATTTCTCGCTTAAATAGCTTAGTACCTCAGCAGGTTTTAACGCATTATTAGGGTTCAATCTCACCGTATTTTTATTCTTCAGTCCCGCTTCAACATAATCAAAGTTTCCGTATAGCAGATTACCAAATCGGTGTGCATCTTGATTGAAGAAACTTATTGATAGGACGCCACCAACTCTGACCATACTGAGCATTTTTTCAATGGCCTCGAAAGGTGATACTAACCATTCTAAAACGGCATGGCAGATAAGCAGATCATAGTGTTTTGAGTCAGGCAACTCGGTCAAACTACCGCAATTAAATTCAATATTGCTCAGCTGCGCTAAATTGCTCTTTGCCAATAATACGGCTTGTTCAGAGATATCATTATAGGTTAATCGATGATTGTATTTTGCTAAGGCTTCGCACATGATACCTGTGCCGCCTCCCACATCTATAATATCAAGCGACCTTTCCGCAAGGTTGATATACTGTTGCAAATAATGCAGCAGTAATTCATGGCGCAATTGACCCTTAGTTGAGCCGTAGATATTATTTGCAAATTTGTCGATGATAGCGTCGAAGCTTTGATCGGTGTTTTTATTCATAACCACTTTACATACATTCAGATAAGGCCAATCTTACGTGGATTTCTTCATTATTAAAAAACTATTAGGTGTTTTGCTGATGCCCATGCCCTTCATTTTGCTGTTACTGTTGCTGGGAATGTATTTTTTACTCCGAAATAAACAGACCAAAGCCTTGGTATTTCTAGGTAGCGCAAGCTGTTTGTTATTTGTCATCTCATTTAGCCCAGTCCCCAATGCGCTGTTATATGATCTGGAACGAGAGTATCCGCAATTTGATGTATCAAACAAAGTTGACGTAATTGTGGTGTTAGGTTGCAATCATGTAAATGACCGGGCATTACCTATCACCTCGCAAATGTCTAGATGTTCAGTTGTTCGGGCGACTGAAGCTATGCGTATTTTACAATTTAACCCCAATGCTAGCATTATTACCTCCGGCAACCTGGGTAATGAACCTTTTAGCAACGCATACATGAATAAAGAGTTCTTAGTTGCGATGGGCGTACCTGCAAATAAAATCTTCGAAGTGGAGAAATCCCGTGACACCGAAGATGAAGCGGCGAATTTGGCCACTAGACTGACTCATAAAAAGTTTGCTCTGGTGACGGCAGCGACCCATATGAAACGCTCAATGTACCTCTTCCAGCACCAAAACCTTAACCCTATCCCCGCCCCTACAGATCATTTAGTCAGAGAATCCGATGTCCCTGGCCTAGGCTATTATTTTCCCCAAGCCAGAAATATCATTCATACCGAACGTTGGTGGTATGAGAAAATGGGCAATATGTGGATCAGCCTAAAAAGTTGGTTTGACTAAACGGGATTATCCACGTCAACAAATTCGGTTTCAAGATCAAATTGTTGGGACAAATGCAGCGCTATGGCTTTAGCGCCATAACGCTCAGTGGCATGGTGGCCGGCGGCGATGAAATGAATATTCATTTCTCGTGCGGTATGCACCGTTTGCTCTGAAGCTTCACCGGTAATAAAAGCATCTATACCTTGTTCAGCGGCCATTTCGATAAAACTTTGGCCACCACCGGTGCACCAAGCAACGGTTTTGATCTGGTGTTCCCCTCCATCAACTACTAGTGGCTTTCGCTGTAGCACAGTGGTCACTTTTGCTTCTAAGGCTGCTAGTGAGATAGGCTGAGCAAATATCCCCTGCATTGCCACGCTAACTGGATTGTCGAGTTCTAACCCCCCTGTTGTTTCAATATCCAATAGCTTTGCTAACTGGGCGTTATTGCCCAACTGGGGGTGAATATCCAAGGGCAAATGATATCCAAACAAATTGATGTCGTGAGTCAATAAGGCTTTCAGTCGATTACGCTTCATACCCCTTATGCACGGGTCCTCGCCACGCCAAAAATAACCATGATGGACAAAAATCGCATCTGCCTGTTGGCTAATTGCATAGTCAATCAGTTGCTGTGAAGCGGTCACCCCTGTGATGATTTTATTTATGTGCTGTTTACCTTCAACTTGCAAACCATTAGGGCCATAATCTTTTAATCTGGCTGGTTTGAGTAAATCGTTAAGATAATGAAGAAGCGCTTGATTGGTTATACTCATGGTGACCCTTTTTGTAACATTATATGCATTTCCGATACAAATTTGTCGAAATTAGACATTATTCTAAAAACAAGGTATAAAAGCCAACGATGAATATCAATTAATATTAACTAAGGGTGTCGACTACACAATGAGTAATCTGGATAAAGACCAAGTTATTGAAAAATTTACTGAAGCTTACAAAGCAGCCCATGGAAAAGCACCAACTATCGAAGCAAAAGGTGGTTGGTATAGCGTTAATGGTGAAAAAAATGTCCGATTAGCTGCATTAGAAGAAATGACATCTGAGCTATCTTCTGGGTCTGCCAGCGAAAAACCTGCAGCAGCCCCTAAAGAAGCGAGCAAAGCTAAAGCCAAACCGGCAGCCAAAGCTAAGCCAGCAAAGAAAAAAACCAAAAGCAATTTTTCAGTCAAAGCTTATTGGGCAGAACAAATAGAATCTCGTAATCCAGGTTCGAAACAACCTCGATAATTAGAAGGTACAAAATACTAGAAACGGCTTTTGAAGCCGTTTTTTTGTTTCTATCAGCCATCTATTGCAGTTAAGAAGGTACAACAATGAACATAAGATTAGATAAATGCACAGTGGTGGTGGTCGCCGCACTTTGCCTCAGCGCCTGTGGCGACAAGCAAGTCGTCTCTAAAGAAGTGCCCACTCCATTGACCGCTAAAGACGCCAAAGATTTTGTTGATAAAGCCCAACAAGACATTGCCACATTACAACTTCCCGCCGCGCAAGCTGAGTGGGCATATCAGACTTATATTAATCAAGACACCGCTGCACTTAGTGCTTATATGTCTGAGAAGATCACCGCCACAGTGTCTGGGCTGGCCAAAGAATCAGCCAAATTTAATCAAATAGAAGTTGACACAGATACCCGTCGCAAACTCAATTTAATGCGTAATGGCCTAGTTATGCCGGCCCCAGCCGACCCAGATAAGTCAGCACGCTTAGCCGAGTTAGGGTCCCAACTTTCCGGTATGTATGGCAGTGGTAAGTATTGCCGAAGTGAAGAAGAGTGTTTCAGACTGACCGACATGTCAAATATCATGGCCACCGAACGAGATCCAAAATTATTGTTAGAGATGTGGCAAGGTTGGCGAGAGGTTTCTCCGCCAATGAAAGACTTATATGTAGAACAAACTGAGTTGGCCAATTTAGGTTCTCAAGAACTTGGTTTCGAGGATACTAGCGAATTGTGGCGTGGTGCTTATGATATGCCAGCCGATGATTTTGCAGTCGAATTAGACCGTTTGTGGGGTCAAGTAAAACCTTTTTACGAAGCCCTTCATTGTCACGTTCGAGCGGAATTAGGTGAAGAGTACGGCGAACAAGTAGTTCCGCAAGACCAGCCTATTCCAGCCCATCTACTAGGCAACATGTGGGGCCAAACTTGGGGAAATATCTACGACATAGTCAAACCCGATGAGAAGCTCGATGTGATAGATGTCACGGCCGCGCTGGATGAGCATAACTACGATGAAGTTAAAATGGTCAAACAAGCGGAGTCATTCTTTTCTTCTTTAGGTTTTGAGCCTCTACCAGAGACCTTTTGGCAACGTTCACTGTTTACTCAGCCAGCCGATAGAGATGTAGTTTGCCATGCATCAGCTTGGAATTTGGATAATAAAGACGATCTTCGCATCAAAATGTGTATTCAGAAAACCGGTGAAGAGTTTGCCGTTATCCATCACGAACTGGGTCATAACTATTATCAACGAGCGTACAATCAATTACCTTTGTTGTATCAAGGTTCAGCTAACGATGGCTTCCATGAAGCTATTGGTGACACTATAGCTTTATCAATTACACCCAAATATTTAAAAGAAATTGGTTTGGTAGATACTGTACCTGATGCGTCAAACGACATTGGTATGTTACTCAAATTAGCCTTGGATAAAATTGCCTTTGTGCCATTCGGATTAATGGTTGACCAATGGCGTTGGAAGGTGTTTTCAGGCGAAATCAAGCCAGAAGATTATAATACCGCTTGGTGGGAATTGAGAGAGAAATATCAGGGTCTACAATCACCCATTGAACGACCTGCGGATGCTTTCGATCCCGGCGCAAAGTATCATGTTCCGGCTAATACGCCTTACACCCGATACTTCCTTGCACACATTTTACAATTTCAATTTCACAAATCCCTTTGTGAAATAGCCGGAGATAAAGGACCGGTGCACCGCTGTTCTATTTATGGTAGTAAAGATGCAGGCACAGCCCTCAACGCCATGTTAGAGATGGGGCAAAGTCAGCCCTGGCAGCAAGCGCTTGAAACCTTGACAGGTAAAGATCAAATGGATGCAACGGCAGTACTAGATTACTTTGCCCCGCTGAAAGTCTGGTTGGATGAACAAAATAAAAACCGTCAATGTGGATGGTGATAGATACTTATTCTGAATAGTTATCCCTAAATGCCAAAAGCACCTCAACAGAGGTGCTTTTTTTATGGCGTTAAATTTTGGATAAATTTAACTAAATTGATGGCCCAGCTAAATCGTCCAATGTAATCAGTTGTGGTGGCATATCAGCCTCACCATTCACCGCTATCGCTGTGTATACTCCTCCCCCGTCTAAACTCAAAACTGGTGTTTCAATCACAGCTTCTTTGCTTCCTGTAGCAGTGACGGTCACTACGTAATCGCCCGCTGCCAAACTGACATAACCTGTATCGGTGAGTGCTCCAGTACTGTAATCAATATTTACGAAACTAGGCTCCACTGCAATAATGCCGCCATCCGACGTGATATATAAATCAACTGCCCCGGCCGCAGAGGCGGCATGAATGATCCTTACCTTGGCTTCAGTTGCCACAGAACGTGGCATATCAGTGACAAGATCGAGGTCGGCGTTGGCAAGGGTATTGTTGGCTATTGCAGTATAAATTTTACCAGACTCTAATGTCACAGGCGCGTCGTCGATGGCAACAATATTATTATCTGCGTCAGCCACTACATCTATAGTGTAAGACGCTGCGCCTATATTGATATACTCAGAAAATTGGGTGAATTGAGGACCGTCGAACAATACAATTTCATTGTTTGCTATGACATCAACCGCTGGTGCGTCAGCGATACCGTGAACCACACGTAAATCTGACCCCGAATTGACGTCCAACACTTGTCCTGCCCCAGCATCATCGATTATTAGTAAAGTAACCGGCGATCCGCCTGCCGCGACACTTTGAGTGGCTGCCACGACCAAATCTGCGCCATCAGTTAAGCTCAATGTCCCAGAGTCGTAAATCACCTCCGTCGCACCTGCTAAGGTAATACGCACTTGATAATCGCCAGCTGCGACCTCTGTCTGCCCAGTAAAATCTCTAAAGTCTGCGGTGACCAAAGGTTGAGCTGTTGTGATATCGTCCCCGGGGGTCGTAACATATATGTCTACCGCTGGCGCATTAGGCGCGACATGCACGATTTGTACTCGAGCATTGCCAGCTGAAACGGCCGTAATCGGATTAGCCAAAATTAATGGCTCTACGTCCTGGGCAACCGTATCAATAGCAAATACGTTGTATAAGGTATCTTGTTCAAGCAGCAGTGTTTCGTTGATGACGTCCATATTGCCACCTGGGATGACAGCTTCTACACGAACATCGTAACTACCAGCATCAACTTCAATGGTTTCGGAGCCCTCTTGATAGTCAACATTTTCAAGGCCAGCTAAAATACTGCCACTGGCGTATACATTGACAGGTGGCGCGTCGGGTGCAGCATGAATTACTCTCACGCTAGTTTTAGCTTGAGGGGAGTTACAACTTCATCGTCGTCATTATTACAGCCCACTAACGCAAACGAAAACACCGTCATCAGGGTAAATATTTTTATCGATTTCATCATTATCACCTTCTGTTTATCAACATTGATCCTTACGCTGTAAAAATTTTAGAAGATCAGAGAAAGGTAAATAATTTATTATTTGTTATTCATCTTATTGTATTTAGTATTAAAAATTCGAGGTGATATTTGAAGTCATTTTTACTAAAGGCGAATAAATCATAAAATTAGGTTAGAGCAATCGATAGCATTAGCCGTTAAGGCTTTTGTATTTCAGCCAAACGAGCCTCCGACCTGGCCACTGATAAAAAATATGGTATCTAATTTTTTGACCGATATTTGGAAACAAGGTGGACTGGTAGGCGTTAAGCCTAGCGATGCTTTCTATGTCAACATAGGATTAAACCAATCGATGACCAGCCAAGACATAGAGGATGGCATGTTTCGTATCTCTTTTGCGGTTGCAGTTAACAAACCAGCGGAATTTATCCTAATTAACATTCAACAAAAAATGCACGATTGAGAATGTAGCTAACTAACAATATTTCAACATGTTATAAATAGAAGCTCAATATAAAAAACCCGACTTGAGCTGGATAAAGCTCAAATCGGGTTGCTTTGTAGGATGAACAAATTAACCAGAGCTAACTTGATCATCAACCGCGATACTTAAAACATTCGCACTATTTAAAAATCGTTTGGCCTTTTGACCAGAGTTTAATTAATGCTGATTCAATTCCAGTTGACGCCGCCATACCCAAGCGTTCTGCCACACTTTTCTTCTTGGAATATTTCACTGAATAAATCTTATGGCTGGTTAACTTGTTCAACAAAAAATCATCTGAAGTTTGGATTTCATCTACCAAGCCTAGCTCTTGTGCTTTAGCACCATACCAGTACTCGCCTGTTGCGACTCTGTCGATATCCAATTGCTGGCGATGTGAAGACACAAAGTCTTTGAACATCACATGCACTTCTTCCAATTCTTGCTTGAACTTTTCACGTCCCTGATCATTGTTTTCACCAAACATAGTCAGCGTTCGTTTAAAATCCCCAGCAGTGTGTTGTTCAAATTCGATATTATTGCGTTTTAATAACTTATTGAAATTAGGTAGTTGGGCAATCACACCAATTGAACCTATAATGGCAAACTTGGCACTCAAAACATGGTCAGCTACGCAGGCCATCATGTATCCGCCACTTGCCGCGACTTTGTCTACCGCTACCGTTAGGTGAATGTCACGGTCTTTTAAACGTTGTAATTGAGACGCGGCTAAGCCATAACCATGTACCACCCCCCCGCCACTTTCAAGCCTAACTAATACTTCATCCTGCTTTTGCGCACTGCACAAAATCGCGGTGACTTCTTCGCGTAAACTATCAACTTCGTGCGCGTCCATTGAGCCTTTGAAGTCGACTACAAACAAATTCGCTTTATGATCTTTATCCGCATCTTTAGCTTTCTTGGCTGCTTTTTCAGCTTTCTTTTCATCTTTTTGTTGCTGTTTCAACTCAGATTTGTCTAGCAGCAAGTGCTTTGCATGCTGTTTCAACTCTTCAATTTGCTCAGACAAAGATTTAATTTCGAGCTGTCCTGATCCCTGTTTTTGTTTTGCTGCTAAGGCAATTATGCCTCCTACAACCAATAGTATTGCTACAACAATAGTAATAGCTTTGGCAGCAAACAAACCGTATTGAAATAAAAACTCCAAATGACACTCCTAGTTAAAAAATAATACCTGATGGTTATGGGGCTATTTTTGCTAATTAAAACCCAGATTTGCAGACAAGATACATGATCAGGGCTTTTTTACCAATTTCACATAAAAAAAGCCAAGTCAGTGACTTGGCTTTTTTGTTATTCTGACCAGCTAGAAACTAGTTCGCAACAACCTCTGGATTAGTCACTACTATAGTTCCATTGGTTGCCAAGAATGTCGCAGCTTGGCGTTGCATTTCAGCCGTTACCGCCGCACTAGGCGATGGATTGAGCAATGATGAATGTGAACCTGCTACGAAACGCACCAAACCATTGCCTTCTGTAGTAGTAGACACTCCACTCAAGCCAGCGAATCGAGCAAGAGGCTCAGTTCCGGCGAAAGTTGAAGAATTGGTTGTACTGTTTGGAATAACCTGATCCGGCAGTGCGACTGAACCATCATCGTTCACGCCACCACCAACAACTTCATGAAACACAAATTTACTATTACCTGCCAATAGGGCAGCAAAGTTATTTGGATCTGCAGCATCACTGATTGTTTGCGCCGCAAACACAAAGCTTGCAAAAGTAGCATTAACACCAGCACGTTGTGCTTCAGTCAATTGGGCTTCAAACGCGATAAAGGCTGGAACAATGGCTTGATCTGCAGGGATCTCCTGTTCAGCAGCGTAAGTTGCAAGGAACTGTTGGAAATCAGTGGAAGAAGCGGCTAACAAAGAGCCCTTGATTAAATTGCCAAAGCTCGGCGATTCAATTAGGAAGCCAGAAATACCGCCGCCAGGCACACTAAAGACTGCAGATTCGAAGTTATACATACCATCAAATGCATTCAACGGACTGTCTTCGCCGAAAGACTGGTTGGCAACTGCCACAGCACTGATTCCAGAAATAGAACCTAAGCTTTGACCAATGAAGGAAACTTTGCCGGCATTAAGATCAACCGTTCCACCTGTGGTATCTACTATGGCATTTAAGCCTAAACGCAGGCCCATAATGTCAACAATACTTTGACGATTGTTGTCACGGGTCGTCAATAATGACGCTAGGTTCATATAATCGGTGGTTGAACCACCGAAACCGCCAGATGTATTAACCACTTGGCCATCAATAGTGAAACCGCGGCTACCATGCAAAGGATGGTCAATTGCTACAGTTGCATAACCTGCCAGTGATAAAGCGCCGGTGATCGCTAAGAAATCTTCTTTCTTAGAAGTAATACCATGTTGCAATATCACTATTGGCCAACCGCCTTCGGGTTTAGTAATAGCAGAAACGCCTGATTCAGGAATAGCCGCAAGCACGTTAACCACTGACGGATCAGGGACTGTAATCTGTACGTCTAACGTTTCAGTACCATCGTCGTTACTTCCCTGTCTAGCTGGAATTGGACTATAGCGTGTTACATGACGCAAATCATTAATACCTAAATTGGTTAAGTCCAAATCCATCAGTTGACCCCCAGAGGCCGCCTGACATAAATCGTTATTTGGGCCAGCAGTAATAGTGCCATTTGTTAGCAATGCGCCTATTTGCTCAGCACCGATAGTTTGCAGTGCTAAACCATTGGTACAAGCTGCGTTCCAACGACCGTTCAACGGATCAGTTGCACTAAGGTAATATGGTAGGTCAACGGTACCTGCTTTCAAAGAAGCCGCACAAAATGCGCCAACTTGAGGGAAAACAGATGCAGCAGTAGCAAATAATGGCGAAGACGGGTTAGTTACCGCGGCAATCAGGCCATCACAGGTATTCAAACCAACCGCAGTCAGTTGTGCTAATTGGGCTTGACCCAACAGTGCCGGTGCTAAAACATCAAACACATTATCCGCTGGAGCTTCAGTCACAGGAATAACAGGTAGGTATGCTGCGGCTTGTGCAGGGGTTAAACCTGCTTGCAAGGCTTGAGCGAAACCACCGATTTGCAGTTGTTTAGCCGTGCTGATTAGCGATGTTGTAGATTGAGTGGTGAATGTGAAAGCGAATATAATTTCATCTGCACTCAAACCAGCTTGGCTAGTAAGCACCGCTTCATAAGAATTAATAATACCTTGCAAACTGCGTTGAGATTCTGTTGCCAAAGGTAAAGTATTAATATCTTGGCGGATTAACTCATAGGTGGTAGAAGGCTCTAATGCCTTTCCACCAGCAGTTAGATTAGTTGTTGCAACCACGTAGTACGAAGTTGACTCTTTCAATGGTTTAAGCGGCACTATGGCAATATCGTCACCCTTGGCCTGAGTGATAAAGTCAACACCGAATGTCAGTTCAGCACCTACTTTACAACCAGTAATTGGCGGTGCAGTTGTGCAATCAGGATCATTTAAATCACCACCGATGGCCCCTTCAAAAATACGTACGGCACCTGGCGCTGCTACTGAAGCCGCGTCCAAGCTAACACCATCAGGGTGACTGGTACCAAAGGTAAATGGATGTTGAGTGGACCAACCATCTAGTGCCCCTAATGCAGCAGAAGGATTACCGAAATCAGGTGTACCACCATTTGCTTGGCCTGCTACTTCATCAGGCATTTCAAGAGTGCCGTCGTCTGTACGCTCGACTAGCGCGAAAAATAGATCATTTGGTACATTTAGTACGCTGTTGGAAGGATCAAACTTAATTCTCGATGCAGGTACGCTTTTCGTCGTCTCATTTTGAATTTGTTTAAGTTCGTCGCCACCACCGCAACCAGCGAGCACAAACACTGCAGCGATACTTGTACTGATTAACAGTTTTTTCATTATTTCTCCCACACTACGGTTAAATCTTTTGTAATCCATCAAAAAAGTTTATTAATCAAACGATCATTGTTCAATCGTTGGACAACTCACTTTATTAACAAGTTAGACCAGTTATCATTGTCCTCATAGTATTGACTTTGTTATCTATTTGCAAAGGTTTGTTAAGTATTTGTGACGTAATTCAACGTGCAAAAGGATTACCTATGAAGTGGAGCAGATGTTAATATTGGTTATCTTTAAATTTATTCGTATTATCCAATGCTTAATTACGTTGCATCTCCAAATGAATTGGAAAACAAAGTTATTCTAGTCACAGGGGCCGGAGGCGGCATAGGCAAAGCCGCTGCGCTGTCTTTTGCGGCACATGGCGCGACTGTTATCTTATTAGGTCGCACGGTCAAGAAACTTGAAAATGTGTATGACCAGATAGTGACTAGCGGTGGCCCAGAGCCCGCAATAGTGCCCCTTGATTTAAAAGGTGCAACTGCCCAACACTACCGAGACATGGCCGCAACTATCATTAATCAATTCGGTAAATTAGATGGTTTATTGCACAACGCAAGCGTGCTGGGTCATCTTGAGCCGCTCAAGCAAATAACCGAAGAGTTGTTTGACGAGGTGATGCAGGTCAATCTAAAAAGTGAGTTCTTGATGACCCAAGCTTTACTCGATCCCTTGGCGTTGGCTCCTTGTGCGTCCGTGCTATTTACCTCATCTTCAGTGGGAAATAAAGGCCGCGCATATTGGGGCACCTATGCCATATCAAAGTTTGCCACTGAAGGAATGATGCAAGTGCTCGCCGATGAATACAGTAATACCAGTTTACGCTTCAACGCTATTAATCCTGGAGCCACTCGCACATCGATGCGTGCCAAAGCTTTTCCAGCGGAAAACCCCGACGATTTAAAAGCACCGCAAGATATCATGCCGTTATATTTATATTTGATGTCTGATGAGAGCAAAAGCGAAAATGGTAAAACCTTCGTTGCCCAGCCTAAATAAACGCAAATGTTGGCGTTAACATCAATCCGTCTATTCTTGATTGAGTATTGAGACGGATTGATGTCAATCAGCTAGTATAAATTTAGCAGGGATAGCTGACATAGTCTTATCACTTTGGAGCCATGAATCTAACTCTGCTCAAGCCTCATTGCCCATATCAACCACTATACGCCCAGTGATTTCACCTTTTAGCATATCGGCAAAAATCTCGTTGATTTGCTCTAAGGGCTTCACCTCGATAATCGCTTTCACTTTACCATCAGCAGCGAATTGCAAGCACTCTTTGAGGTCTTTGCGAGTGCCGACGATAGAACCAATAACTTTGACAGCATTTAATACCGTATCAAATATTGGAATAGGCATCTCCTCTGGCGGTAACCCTACTAGAACAATGGATCCGCCACGACGCACTGAACGGTAGGACTCTGCAAAAGCCACTTTAGACACCGCGGTGCAGACTACTCCGTGTGCGCCGCCCACCAGTTGCTGGATTTTTTCTGAAGGTTTGTCATGTTTAAAGTCAATGAAATGAGTCGCACCTAACTTTTTAGCCAATGCCATTTTTTCGGCACCTGTATCCACTGCAATAACCTTCATACCCATAGCTAATGCATACTGAATAGCTAAATGGCCTAAGCCCCCAGCGCCAACAATGGCCATCCATTGCCCTGGTTTCACTTCCGAAACTTTTAATGCCTTATAGGTGGTAACTCCCGCACAAAACAGAGGCGCGGCATCAACAAAGCTAAGATTATCTGGAATTTTGACCACATAGTCTCCATTGGCCAGACAATATTCAGCGTAAGACCCATCTACTGAATAGCCTGCATTTTGCTGTTCTAGGCATAGCGTTTCTTGACCCTCTAAACAATAGTCGCATTGCCCGCAGGCAGAAAACAACCAAGGAATACCAACACGGTCACCGACTTTTAAATGATGTATTTCAGAGCCTAATTTAACAATTTCACCCACACCTTCATGTCCAGGGACCAAAGGTAACTTAGGTTTTACCGGCCAATCGCCATGACAGGCATGAAGATCCGTATGACAAATACCACAGGCATGAATCTTTACCAAAACATCTTTTGCGCCAACATCAGGAATGGCAATATCTTTGATTTCTAACCGTTCTTTGAATGTGCTAACTACAGCGGCTTTCATACAGGCGTTCCTTAATTCGTAAGTCAATTTTTATTGATCTATAGCGTGCAATAAGCGAAGAGACGAGTTCACTAGCAGCAAGATTTAATTCAGCGCTCATATTAACCGCTTTGGTTTTGGCCAACCTGATCAGGATCAATGTTTTACCAATTTGCCGGCGATTCGGAATTGTTGTTGAGGGCTGCATATACTGTCTTTGACAAGATGGATAACTGCAGCATCGTTTTAGCCGAGCAAAAAATCTCTGTTGTAACCTATCAGCCTCATTTTTATTTTACTCTCTTAAATACTTCACAACGTTACACAGGCTTGGATCAAGTTTATCTTGCTCCACATCAAAACCTAGCTGGTGACAAAATGCCAACATCGCTTTATTTTCCGCCAAGACCATACCTTCCATACTGACTAGACCTTCAGTTCTGGCACTATCTATGAGCGCTTTCATTAAGCGCATCGCGATCCCTTTTCGGTGCCATTCATCCGCTACCACCACGGCAAATTCACAACTGGTCTTGTCAATATTGGTAACATACCTGGCGACCCCAATTTCCCTCTCCTCACTGTCGGTTCCGACAACTGCAATGAGAGCCATTTCAAGGTCATAGTCAATTTGAGTAAATCGCACTAACATACTTTGCGGCAACTCTTTTATGTTTTGCATAAAGCGGAAGTATTTCGCTTCTGCAGAAAGGCCATTGACAAAGTTTCGTTCAATTGTAGCGTCTTCAGGACGTATGGGACGGATCTGCAGTACATCACCAGATTTTAGTACTTCGGTGGTAACCAGCTCCACAGGGTACGGATGGATTGCCATATGTGTATAGCGTCCAATTTGCGCGTTATGGGCCACCACTATTCTAGCATCCAAGGCGATGGCATTTTCTTCATCTACCACTAATGGATTGATATCTAGCTCTTTTATCCATGGAAGCTCACAGGCCATTTCCGACAGCCGCAGCAAAACATGTTCAATAGCCGATATATTGCAAGCTGGAAGCTGACGGAATTTTCCCAGCATTTTAGAAATGCGCGTATGGATCATTAGTTCTTGTGCCAAGGTTTTATTTAAAGGCGGGATGGCGATTTCTCTATCTCCCATAATTTCAACCGCAGTTCCACCTGCACCAAAGGTAATAACCGGACCAAATACCTTGTCATTGGCTATGCCTACTAACAGTTCCCGACTATTCTTTTTGGTGTACATTGACTCAACGGTAACACCGCTAATCTCGCTATCGGGATAATGCTTTGAGACCGCAACGAAAATGTCTTGATAAGCAGCCTTGACAGCTTCGGCATTAGATATACCTAATCGCACGCCACCGACATCAGATTTATGGGTGATCTCTTTGCTATAGACCTTCATTACCACGGGATAACCAATAGACTCAGCTAACATAACCGCTTCCGTTGCATCCCGAGCTAATCCTGCTCGGGTGGTGGGAATATGGTAGGCATTAAGAATGGCCATGGACTCTAACTCTGTTAAAACGGTACGACCTTCAGACAGGGCATTTTCAATCACCATTTTAGAGCCTTCAATATTCACTTTGACTTCTTTTTGTAAGGGCTCAGGGGCTTGCAACAATAGTTTTTGGTTGCGGGTGAAATTAACCAGATAAGAAAAGGCCTCCATGGCAGCCTCGGGCGTGTCATAACTTGGTATATGATTCTTTTCAAGCAAAGCTCTGGATTGTTGAACCTGTGCTCCGCCCATAAAACAGCAGATGATCATTTTGGCACTTTCTTTGGCGGCCTCAATAATTAGCTTTGCTACCTCCAAAGGTTGTGTCATCGCTTGCGGCGATAAAATAATCACAATGCCATCAATGTCTTTGTCTGCTAAACAAATGGATAGGGCCTGCTTATAGCGTTGTGGAGGCGCATCACCAATAATGTCTATGGGGTTATCTTGTGACCAGTTACTGGGTAAAACCTCGTTTAGCTGCTGCTTGCTGTGTTTGCTCAATGGCAAAAGATTCAAGTCTAAATCACTGGCTCGATCTGCTGCAATAGCACCTGGCCCTCCCCCATTAGTCACGATAACCAGGTTTTCACCCTGTAAGCGCTTATTGGTAGAGAGTACCGTTGCCGCAACAAAGAGATCGTAAACACGATACCCTCTGACCACTCCAGCTTGTCTTAGCACCGCATTAAATACATCATCTTCGCCAGAGATAACCCCAGTATGGGTTTGCGCCGCGGTGCTTCCTTGACTATGACGGCCGACTTTCATGACTAATACAGGTTTCACCCTTGATGCACGTTTTAATTCACTGATAAACGAGCGAGCATGATTGATGCCCTCAATATATAATAGGATACTTTTGGTTTGAGGATCAAAGGTAAGGTAATCTAACAGCTCACCAAAGTGCACATCCGCCGCTCCGCCTATGGATACCACAGCGGAAAAACCAATATTTCGGCTTTTGGCCCAATCCAATATCGAGGTGCACAATGCGCCCGACTGTGAAATCAAGGCAATACTACCAGTATCAACCTTGCCACTGTGAAAGGTTGCATTGAGTCCAGAGTTCGGCCTTATTAAGCCTAAACAATTGGGCCCAATAAAACGAATATTGTAACGTCTGGCGACGTGTGAGACAGATTCTTGGAGTCGCTTACCAGAATCATTCCCTTCGCCAAATCCAGCAGTCAAAATGATCACAGCTTTGACACCACACTTGCCGCACTCGTCCATCAGTTTTGTCACAACCGCGGCCGGAGCTGCTATGATTGCCAGTTCCACTGGCTGCTTAACATCCATGATGGAATGAAAGCAAGGCTGCTCGAACAAGACATCATGATTAGGATTGATCAAATAAATTGGCCCAGCAAAGGCATTGGAGGTTAAATTTTGATGCACAGTGCGGCCGATAGATGATGCCCGTTCGCTGGCGCCTAATAGCGCAATTGAATTGGGTGAGAAAAATGAGTGTAAATAATGTTTCATGGTTAATCTCTCATGACCAAGGTGCAATCATTTGCTAGTATAATAATTCCACAATAAAGTTAAGGTTAATCTATGTCTCAAACGGCTTTTATATCTCATCCAAGCTGCTTACTTCACGATATGGGACATGACCATCCTGAAAGTCCTGATCGCATACATGCTATACAAGACGCAATGATCCAATCGGGTTTGGCTAATTTTGTACAAAAATTACCCTCACATAAAGTATCAATAGATCTTTTAAAGCAAACACATACACCACGTCATGTAGAGCGCATTCAACAACATGCTCCCATCAAAGGACAATATTTAAACATTGACGAGGATACCAGGATGAACCATGGATCTTTCGATGCGGCTCTTTACGCTGCTGGCTCAGGTATGGTCGCTTTAGATGGCATATTTGACCATAAGTTTAGCAATGCATTTTGTGCCATAAGGCCACCCGGCCACCACGCAGAGAAAGACAAATCCATGGGATTTTGCCTATTCAATAATATCGCTGTCGCCGCCACCTACGCGCAACAGCAATACAAGCTAACACGCATAGCGATAGTGGACTTTGATGTACATCATGGAAACGGCACAGAGGATATTGTCAAAAATGATCCTGCAATTCTTTTTCTCTCCTCTTATCAATATCCCTTTTACCCTTATGCGATCCCTGAAAAAGCCTCAGCAAATTGCCTGCATTACCCCTTACCAGCAGGGACAGATTCTGACACATTCAGGCAATGTTACTCTCAGCGCGTGCTACCAGAATTAAGGGCGTTTAACCCACAGCTAATTTTAATATCAGCAGGTTTTGATGGTCATCGCTCAGACCCCTTGGCTGATTGGAATTTAGTCGATAACGACTATAGCTGGCTAACCAAACAACTTATTGAAATAGCCGATAACTGCTGTGAAGGGCGAATAGTGTCCTTTCTTGAGGGAGGATATAGCCTTACGGCGTTGAGTTCTGGTGCAACAGCTCATATAAGAGCCTTGATGAGGATATGAAGGCAGAAATGATATTGTGGGTTAGCGATGGGTTAAATCGATTGTCATTTTGACCAAGTGCTATACCCTAGTGAAAACTCCTCGTTTTGTCATTTATCATCGATAGCTGGCTTAGCGCTCAATTATTGAGACAGCCAAATGACAATGTTACGTTTATGCTACCAAACCCTAGAGTTTGGTAAAATAGATATCCACATGTGCACGCTACGGGATAATCAAGAATTTCATGACCCCATAGGCATTGCTGAAAAGCTCGGCATATCATCAGCCTCTTGGCCGATATTTGGGATAATTTGGCCATCAAGTTTAGTGCTAGCTCATTTTATCCTTGATTACCAGACTGATTCTAAAAGGATTTTGGAAGTTGGTTGCGGCATGGCCCTGACCAGCTTACTGCTCAATAAACAATTAACTGACATCACAGCTACTGATTATCATCCTGAAGTTCAAACCTTCTTACAACGAAATACACTATTAAATGGCGACAAAACTATTGCCTTCGAGCAAGTAGACTGGGCGGCTAAAAGTGACAATCTGGGTTTATTTGATCTAATTATTGGCAGCGACTTATTGTATGAAGATGAGCATATCGATTTGCTAGCGAGTTTCATTGCTGCACATGCCAATCCAACCTGCGAGGTCATTATTGTCGACCCTGGACGAGGCCGTAAGAACAAATTAACGACAAAAATGATCGATTATGGATTTACCTCTACCCAACAAAATCCGGTTCATACCGAATACCTGCCGCAAGAATTCAAAGGACAAATTCTCAAGTTTTGTCGCAGAGTAGAGTGTCTTCCGTTAACCCTACAAAAGTAATACTCAACTGCGGAACATTGCATCTATAAATTTAACGCTACTAACTTTAGTAGGATCAACGTTGATAAAAATAGGCTGTGGAACAATCATAACCAAAAACGTTGTGTAACTTTATTGTGTAGAGCGGGATCTTGTGGCCAGCGGATAACTATCCCGCCGGCGCAATATAAGTTATACCTTTAGTCTGGCGAGCACCAGCCCATATATTTTTCCCAATAGCTGCAATAACCACCGGGAACTGTATTGAGTACAACCGTATCTAGCGCGAGTGAATCAAAACTTGTATTAATGACCGCTTCTTGAGTACTCTTGGCATTTGCCGCAAGACTAAAAGCAGTAAATCCAACAACTAAAGCTAACGTTACTTTATTTTTCAATTTCATAACAACTTATCTCCGTTTGACTTCCCCTAGAAATTCAACTGCATTTGCCTGTAAGGGTCCACAGGTAAAGTAGAATATTTGTGCTCTGATAGGAACCTGCCCTGTCGGCAGTATTTTACAAATCTAAATACTGAGCATTTTATCTTTTTAGCATGTTTAACAACCAACTGTACAGGTAAATTTATTATCCTGAGTAATTATTTAACCAGCAGCATTATCTTGTTGCTGATGAATAGCTTGTTTTAATCTATTAATACAACTGCGTGCGAGTATCTAAACTGAAAACCGAGAATATTTCCACCCCGTGCGGGGCGGAAATAATAGGAAAAATTGTGAAATGCACGATGACCTTAGGCCAAGCCTTCATCATGTGTGATGTTTGATAGTAATTTAGGTAATAAGGTTAGACAATAAAACTCACTTCGCCAGACATGAGATCATGCATCCCGCCGACAATTTTAATTTCATTTTTTTCAGCCATTTCTTTTAATATGGGGCTACGCTGGATGATCCCTTGCATACCTCTTTTAACATTAACTAAGGTGACCTTTTCAACAAATTCATCGTTGCCAGACTTGCGGTTTTCCAATACGGTATTTTCATCATCAATTGCGGGACGAATTTTGGCTAACAATGAAGTCAAATTACCCATTTCCACATGATCACAAGCGCCCATTATTGCGCCACATTTACTGTGTCCTAACACCACGATAATCTTAGCCCCTGCTACCTTGCAGGCAAACTCCATACTGCCCAAGATATCCTCGTTAAGGATATTACCTGCGATCCTCACACTAAAAATATCGCCTAAGCCTTGGTCAAATATAATCTCTGCTGAGGTTCTGGAATCTATACAACTTAGCACGATAGCAAATGGGTGCTGGCCATCAGATGTTTCATTCGCTTGCTGTAGCAGATTACGGTTAGCCTTTAGGTTATTTATAAAACGTAAATTCCCTTCTTTTAATAGCGTAAATGCTTGTTCTGGAGTGATTGCATCTTGGTCTTGTTTGGTTAATGTTTTCATTTTACCCTGCTATATTTGACTAAATTGGTGACTTGTATCGTACAAAAGGTTTAATAAACCTGATGCTGTATTCTGCAGTCAGGCAGAACTAGTTCTTAACTGCGCCAGTATTGGATCATAATATTATCAATAACAGCCCGCCAATAGTCATGATTGAATAATACTTTGTACCCGTTGGGAAGTTAGATAATAACCAGAAATACAATAAAGATAAAAACAGCGTAATCAAGGCAATAAATAGCAGGCCTAAAAAGGATGCAGATCCGGCAAGTAAACTTATCAATATGATCGGTACTGAATACAGTAACGCAGGCGGCACTGGTTTTTCCACTGCGTCATGTAACTTAAGTGCGGCGAGTAACAAAAGTAGCTTCACGATTAAAAACAAGATGATAATTCCTTTTCAGAGTAACCTTTTGGCTGATACAAGTGAATAACCCGAATATTATCAAGACTTCATTTGCGAGTGTTTCGGGCCATAAAAAAGCGGCTCACTTTACAATGAGCCGCTTCGATTTGACATAACTACCATTTAGAACCATCTCATTGATGGGCTCTATAATAATGCGCTCAGACAATAGTTAATCGCCAATTTTGGCCCAAGTGTCGCGCAATCCAACCGTACGATTAAATACTAAATGGTCAGGCTGACTATCTTTGTCTTTGCAGAAATAGCCTGTGCGTTCAAACTGCACGGCTTGTCCAACCTCTGCATGTTGTAAATTAGGCTCAACCACGCCATTCTTAACCACCAGTGATTGGGGATTGATCGTGGCCAGAAAATCTTCCTGTGCAGCAGGATTAGGAACCGTAAACAATCTATCATACAGACGAATTTCTGCAGGAATACCATGCTCGGCACTCACCCAGTGGATCACACCTTTGACTTTACGACCATCAGCAGGGTCTTTACCCAAGGTATCAGCATCGTAAGTACAATAAATGGTTTTCACTTCGCCCTGCTCGTCTTTTTCAACCCGTTCAGCTTTAATCACGTAAGCATTACGCAGACGAACTTCTTTACCCAACACTAAGCGTTTAAACTTCTTATTAGCTTCTTCACGAAAATCTTCAGCTTCAATCAACACTTGTTTGCCAAAAGGTAAGATACGGCTACCTTTAGTTTCATCATTAGGATGATTTGCAGCTTGTAACTGTTCCGTTTGCCCTTCAGGGTAATTTTCGATCACAATCTTGACTGGATCTAATACTGCCATGGCTCGATTGGCACTTTCATTTAGATCTTCACGAATACAGGCTTCCAACATGCTCATTTCAACCATGTTGTCCATTTTGGTCACGCCAATACGCTTGCAAAACTCAACAACAGAAGCTGGAGTATAACCTCTACGGCGCAAGCCAGCGATGGTGGGCATACGCGGATCATCCCAACCAGAAACTTGTTTTTCATCAACTAACTGAATTAGCTTACGCTTACTCAATACTGTGTATTCAAGGTTTAAACGAGAAAATTCGTATTGGCGCGGTTTGGCTTCAATAGTAATATTTTCAATTACCCAATCGTATAAGCGACGGTTATCCTGGAATTCCAAGGTACACAAAGAGTGGGTTATCCCCTCAATAGCATCAGAAATACAATGGGTAAAATCATACATTGGGTAAACGCACCATTTGTCACCTGTTTGGTGATGGTGGGCAAATCGAATACGATAAATAACCGGATCACGCATACACATGAAAGCAGATGCCATATCGATTTTGGCACGCAATACACAATGCCCTTCAGTGTATTCACCAGCCGTCATCTTGGCAAACTCAGTTAAATTAGTCTCTACCGAGGTGTCGCGATATGGGCTGTGTTTACCTGGTTGGGTTAAGGTACCACGCATTTCGCGCATGTCATCTTGATTAGAAAAGTCCACATATGCTAGACCTTTTTGAATTAATTCAACGGCATATCCATGCAACTGATCAAAATAATTTGACGAGTAACGTTCCGCACCATTCCATTCAAAACCAAGCCAATGCACATCATTTTTAATTGAGTTAACGAAATCTATGTCTTCTTTTTCGGGGTTGGTATCATCAAATCGAAGATTGCAGGTACCCTGATAATCTTCAGCAATACCAAAATTCAAACAAATAGATTTTGCATGACCAATATGAAGGTAACCATTTGGCTCTGGCGGAAAGCGTGTACAAATAGATTGATGCAACCCAGATTGCAAATCTTTGTCGACAATTTGACGTATAAAGTTGGTCGGACGGCTGTCTGTCTCGGCCATTAAATATTCCCCTGTAACTGTATCAATAAAAAAGGGCTTATTAGAGTATTTTGCGCCAACGGCATAATACCTTAAGCTAAATTAATTAAAGGCTAATTATCCACTGAAAGTGGCGATAAAAAAACATAAAAAAACTATTTCAGTGCTGTTATCGTCTAAAAGCGTGCATTTGTGGTGAAATTAATAAAGATTTCAGTTTTAAGCTGGTGTATAACCTCTATATAAAGCCAAGAATTTGCAACCCTAAGCAAGTCTTCGAATTGAGTTAATAAAGTAATAATTATGAAAGCAAAAGCGACATCCTTTGATATTGCTCATTTAGCGGGCGTTTCCCAATCTACTGTTTCAAGAGCGTTACGAGACAGCCCGTTGGTAAATCAAGAAACCAAAGATAAAGTTAAGGCTATTGCGCGCGAGCTAAATTACAAGGTGGATAAAAATGCCAGTAACTTACGCCAACAGCAAAGCCGCACCATAGCTTTATTATTGTTTGAAGATCCCACCACGGATGACTCTTTAATCAATCCATTTTTTCTGAATATGCTCGGCAGTATTACCAAAGCCAGTGCACTAGCCGGATACGATTTATTGATATCCTTTCAAAACATGAGTGATGATTGGCATGCCGAATTTGAAGACACCAATAAAGCCGACGGGATCATTTTGCTCGGTTACGGTGACTTCGTCGATTACAGTGATAAGTTATCTCAACTAGAAGAGCAACAAACTCACTTCGTGAGATGGGGCGCACAAGATAAAGATCACCCCGGTGTTTCTATCGGCTGTGACAACTATCAAGGTGGATTTGATATCACCCAACACCTGATTGATGCTGGTCGTAAACATTTTGCATTTATTGGGGGTGCTGATAGCCATGCTCCTGAATTTCAAGCACGCTATTTGGGCCATTGCGATGCCCTTAAACAGGCAGGATTAGCGGTTATTAAAGATAATCAAATTGAAGCCTTCTCGACCGAAAATTCTGGCTACGAAGCCGCTCAGACACTGATCAGCAAAGGACATAAAGTGGATGCCATTTTTTGTGCCAGTGATTTGATTGCGATTGGGGTCATTCAAGCCTATCAAGATCAACAACTAAATGTCCCAAATGACGTTGCAGTAGTTGGTTATGACAACATTCCTGTTTCCCGCTTTACCAACCCAGGCCTGACCACAGTGGCGCAAAATACCGCTTTGGCTGGCGAATTACTGGTCAACAGTCTTTTGAAATTGATTAGTGGTGCTGTGGTTGAACCTCAGTTGATGCAGGTTGAAGTAGTAGTAAGACAGTCTTGCGGTAGTCGATAGTTAAACTTGGTATTATCTGTTTAATCATAGCTTTGTTGGCAAGCCGAGATAGATTTATCTCGGCTTGCCCAATTTAATATTTCGAATCTCAGGCTTTAACCTCAACTACCTGCTCATGTTCTTGAACGAAGAATACTGCCAGACCGCCCAAAATCATCGACACACCAGCCAGAATTAATATGTAGATGGCATGATTATCAAACACTGAACTCAATATCCACCCTGATAAAATCCCGGAGACTATTTGTGGGGCAGCAATGGTAAAGTTGAATATACCCATATACACACCGGTTTTATCCGCTGGCAAAGACCCCGCCAGCATCGCATAGGGCATCGCCAATATCGCCGCCCAGGCAATGCCTACCCCAATCATAGGAAGCAGCAAATTCACCGCACCTGCAGGTACTGTTACCTGGGTGATATACATATTGACAACGGTTGCTTCGGGATTCTGGAAAACCAGAAAACTGATGTAACTTATCCCACCCAATAAAAGTGATACCGAGTACACCAACTTGCGGCCAAACTTATCTGCCATTTTCGCCAGCACGATTGAAAACAGTGCAGCAAACAATGAATATGCCGCAAACAGAATCCCAACCCAATCCCCTGCTGCACCTTTGGCAATTAATATATGCGCCGGGATCTCTGCTAACGAGCTCAAATACGTTGGGTCAAACCATTTAGGTTCAACACCCCAAATATGCTGAGTAATGGCAGGGGTGGTATACACCCACATAATAAATAATGAGAACCACGAGAAAAACTGCACCACCGCCAATTGTTTCATTGTTTTAGGCATAGAGGCGACCAGCGAGAAGAAATTACCTAAACGGGTGAGTACAGGCAATTTGATTTGCTGTTCTTTTTGCACTTTTTCGTAATCGAGGCCTTTGTACGCATAATACTCTTTAGGTGCATATTCTTTAGTGCGAAAGACCGTCCAAAGTACCGAACCGAGTAACACTGTCGCCCCTAAATAGAACGCCCACGTCACTGACGGTGCCACTTCCCCTGCCTTGGCAGTATTTTCTAGTCCCACAACATTAGTCAGTACGAAAGGCAATATGGAGCCAACCACCGCACCGATATTTATCAGCAAAGACTGGACCGAATAACCTATGTTGCGTTGCTTCGGCGGCACCATATCAGATACCAAGGCTCTAAAAGGCTGAAAGCAGACGTTAAACGATGCGTCCATTAACGCCAACATCATGGCACCAAATAACATAGGCACCATAAAGGCGACAAATAACGGCGCATTGGGCATTAAGAACATCCCTAATGCTGCCGCCAAAGCTCCCGCTAGAATGAAAGGCTTGCGTCGTCCTACTCTATTCCACGTGCGATCCGATGCTGAACCAACCAGCGGCTGAACCAATAGGCCCATGATGGGGGCGACCAACCAAAAAAGTGAAAGTGAGTGCAAGTCCGCGCCCAAATCAGACAGTATTCTGCTGATATTGGCATTTTGCAGAGCAAAGCCAAATTGCACGCCAAGAAAGCCAAAACTGACATTCCAAATTTGCCAAAAGCTTAATTGCGGTTGGGTCTTTTTCATTGTGTTTCTCTTATTTACTATTGTTAATCAAATGCATAATTTCACCCATCTCGGCATGGACTAGCGCTTACTGTAGTTCCAGAACCGATGCACTTTTTGCTGGAACATTTAGACTCTGCTTCAAAGGTAATTTGAGATCGGTCATAATATTTTTCGCCCACTGATGGTGTTGTAACATTTCAGTGAAACGCGCCAATTTTAGCTCAGTGACCTCGGGATTTTTATTTAAAATCACCATCACCTTGCTATCTTTGAAATGGCGAAAATAGACGTAGAGCCCATTCTGAGGGGCATAGTGAGTTAATTTTCCTTGGGTTACGGCCGGATTAGTCTTGCGCCAGTTTAGCAGTTTTTTGAGGTATGTTTGGGCACGCTGCTGTTTAGTGGTTAAACCTACTCCACTAAACGCATTAGCTTCATCCTGTGGCCAACCTCCGGGAAAATCGCTACGAATTACACCATGATCTTCACTGCCCGAATGGCTCATCAATATTTCTGTGCCGTAAAATATTTGCGGAATGCCCCGGGTGGTTAACAGGTAACTGATTGCCATGTAATACAATTGCTCATCTTCATCTAACTGCGTGAAAATACGGCTCATATCATGATTATCGGCAAACACCAGCAGATTATAAGGGTCACCATATAAATAGTCGTTGGTCAGACTTTCGTATAGCTCAATTAGCCCGGAGCCCCATTTTTCCTCATGGGTTAAACCATTTATTAATTTTTGCTGCGTGGGGAAATCCATCACGCTGGGCAACCAAGATTGATAGTCACTATGGCGTTTTGAACCATGCTGCCAAAAAGCCACTATGGCAGGATTCACCGACCACTCTTCCCCAACTATATTTAAATTGGGATACTCTTGCATAATCCGCTGTGTCCATTGACTCAAAAATGCCATATCCGAATAGGAATAAGTGTCAACCCGCAGGCCAGACAATTGCGCATATTCAATCCACCAAATTGCATTTTGAATCAGATACTTTGCTACCAATGGGTTGCGTTGATTCAGATCTGGCATTGTAGGCACAAACCATCCGTCATTGAATCCTCGTTTGTCCGCTTCTGCTGCATGGGGATCGTGCAATACTTCGCGCATATGGGTGGTAGGGGTAAACTTGGCGTTGTTATTTATCCAGTCTTTGCTGGGTAAGTCTTTCATCCACCAATGCTCAGAGCCGATGTGATTGAGGATCACATCCTGGATCAGGCCGATTCCTCGACTTGCAGCTTGTTCAGATAAGCTAAGATATAATTGATTGCTGCCAAGACGTGGATCCACTTGATAATAATCAGTTGTGGAGTAGCCATGATAGGAATACCCATGCATGTCGTTTTGCATTATCGGCATAGTCCATATTTGGCTAAAGCCCATCTCTTCAATATAATCCAAATGATTGATGATGCCCTGAAGATCGCCACCATGCCTGCCACCTTTTTGTTCTCGATTAACGCCCTCTTTTAAACCCACAACAGTGTCGTTGTCGGGGTCACCATTGGAAAAACGATCTGGGGTAATTAAATAAATGACGTCTTTGGCTGAAAATCCCAATCTTTTGGCTGAATTTTGCTTGCGCGGCTTTAATTCATAGTCAAAGCGGGCCACTTCGGATTTTTGTTGGTTAAACACAATATCAAAATTACCCGCTTGCACGGATTTGGAAAGCTGCAGGTTAATGAACAGATAATTGGCATTATCGGTTTTTTCCATTGAGGTGATCTGCACACCCGGGTAACTGATTTGCGGGGTAGTTTCAGCAATGTTGTCACCATGAACCATCAACTGTAATGAAGAATCGCTCATACCGGTCCACCAAAACGCTGGCTCTAAATGTTGAATAGTTATCGCTTGGCTGACCTGACAGTAACTTAATACTAACAGGGCGAGCAGGCATTTAATCGGCTTCAAGTGACATACACTCGCAAAATTTTTGAGACACCAAGGCATCAAATTAGGTTTCCCAATTGGTTTGTTAATTAACGGTTAACAGACTAAAAAGACGATACTACCTTTGCATCTACTGCTTCACAAACCTATGCATACGTATTCACTATGATGGCATCAGGCCGCAGAGCAATAAATGGTTAAAATGGGCAGTTACATCGCTATTCAAGACGACAGGCTAATGATAGGATTTGTTAATATTTTGTATGACAACAAGTGAAAACCCCCACACTGTGGAAAAATCAATTGTAATATTAGGTGGTGGCACTGCTGGTTGGATGGCGGCCAATTTACTGCAACATCATTTGGCTCAACATGGTTTTAAAATTAGCCTAGTTGAATCCCCTGATATCGGAATCATCGGTGTGGGGGAAGGCTCAACGCCACAGATGAAACAGTTTTTTAATACTCTGGGGATAAGTGAACAAGAATGGATGTCTAAATGCCATGCAACCTTTAAAAATGGCATAAAATTTCAAGGTTGGTCCAGTAACATAGGCTTTCAGGACTATTTTCATCCCTTTGCGTCTTTTCCCGATAAACAAACTGCGGGCGGCTTTTTGGTTAATTGTTTACTGCGTCGCCAAGGTCACGATGTCGATGCTCATCCTGATCAATATTTCCTGTCTGCATATTTAGCTAAAAACGGGCTGAGCCCCAAAACCCAAGCCAATTTTCCTGTCGCAATCAATTATGCCTACCACTTTGACTCTGCAAAGTTAGGCAATTATTTACAGTATTTGGCGACCGATAAGGGTGTAAAGCACATCCAGAGTAAAATTCAACAGGTACAGACCCATCCATCAGGCGATATTAAGTGTCTAGTTGGTGATAAAGGCGAAGAAATCTGCGCCGACTGGTTTATTGATTGCTCTGGGTTTAGCAGCGTATTGCTGCAAAAAACATTAGGGGTAGAGTTTGTTAGTTTCGCTGATAATCTATTTAATGATAGTGCAGTGGCTATACCATCAACTAAAACAACCCCCTTGCCTGTGCAAACCGTTGCCCAAGCATTAAGCAGCGGTTGGAGTTGGGAAATCCCGCTAACCAACCGCATTGGCAATGGTTATGTATATAGTTCTAGATATATAAACGCCGAGGAAGCAGAAACAGAACTGCGCCAAAAACTCAATATATTAGATGCTGATGTGCCCGTCAGGCACCTCAACATGCGTATAGGTAGAGTAGCGAAACATTGGTACAAAAACTGTCTTGCCGTTGGCTTATCCCAAGGTTTTATTGAGCCCTTGGAAGCGACCGCGCTGCATTTGGTACAAGAAACCATTGAAAGTTTCATCAGCGCCTTCCAATCTGGTGGATTTACCGAAAAGCATCAAAATGAATTTAACCAACGCATAAACCATAGGTTTGACGGCATTCGCGACTATATTGTCTGTCACTACAAAATGAACACCCGCACAGACACGGCTTATTGGTTAGATAACGCAGCCAATCAGCATATATCTGCGTCACTAAGCCATATTATTGAATGTTGGCAGAGGGGTGCAGATCTCACCGCCGAGATTGAACGACAAAACATCGCCCATTATTACCCTGCCGTGTCATGGCATTGTTTATTAGCCGGTTACGGCCAATTCCCGGTCTTGGGTGCTAAACAACCAGCCAGCCATCAAGTTAATCAGCAGGAAATATCCCACTTTATTCAGCAATGTGCCAAAGGATTTATCCCTCATCAACAAGCCTTAAAGTTAGAGTAGCGGTCTGAAAAAACACATTATCCTAGCCCCAGGCAAGGCCATTCCTTGTCACATAAGTTACCACTTATGGTGCCGTTCACCTTACTCGAATATTTTTTGGCCCAGCTATTACGCCCATCCTGTGTGGATTGACTTTTCAGATACCTGAAGCAAAAAAACCGCTCATTATGAGCGGTTTTAAATTAATAAGGTTTGGCCTTAGTTGCCAGCAGTCAAATTTAATTCACTGCACTTATGGTGACTTTAGCTTTACTTGGATCAGGCCCTGTTATGGCGAAACGATAGGTACCTGTAGCAGGAATATCCAACAGCAAGTTTGACCCACCTTGAGCCAGTTGAACTTCGGTGTCCAATGGGACGTTTGTTGCATCCTCACTGCCGCCTAAATTCACCGTCGACCAATCAGCTGAAGCGACTTTGAACTCATAGCTTCCCGCATCGATTGCGATATCAACAGAATAGCCACCATTGCCATCGTAAACAACGGCATCAACTTCGCCCCAACCATTTATTCCGCCACGGATAAAGACCGTAGTGTCGCCAAAGAAATTGGCAGGGAATACTGTCAGAGTAGGTTCATCAAGGTTACTTGCATTGAACACAAAGCTGTATTGTCCATCTGTGGCAAAGGTAATTTCTAAGTTAGCATTGCTGCCGAGTAACTTTTCAGTACCAACAGTTACCAACGCTTCCGCTTCTCCACTGCCATAATCGACTGTACTCCAATCGCCTGAGGCTACTTTAAATTCATAGCTTCCTGCTGTGATATCAATAGTAGCAGTATAGATACCGCCAACTTGATAAGTCATTGCATCTACTTCACCCCAACCATTCATTCCACCACGAACAAACACAGTAGTACCAAAGAAAGGCTCTTCGTTATCTACTAACAAGATTGGTGCTTCACTATCAGACGCATCAATAACAAATTTCAAGGTTGCATCTGCTGCGAGTGTCAATTTCAGATTTGAACCACCACGACTTAAGCTCTTCTCAGTTCCTAGCTCAATATCCTGTGCTGCTGAACCAAAGTCTACTGTCGACCAATTGGACGAAGCCACTTTGAATTCATAATCGCCCGCTGGCACTTCAATAACAGCTTGGTAAACGCCATCACCTTGATAGGTCATTTCGTTACTTTCACCCCAACCGTTAAAAGCGCCGCGTACAAATACCGCAGTACTGCCGTAAGGAACAACATCAGGCGCACCAGAGGTGGCAAGTGCTG
Source organism: Aliiglaciecola sp. LCG003 (assembly GCF_030316135.1). NCBI lineage: Bacteria > Pseudomonadati > Pseudomonadota > Gammaproteobacteria > Alteromonadales > Alteromonadaceae > Aliiglaciecola > Aliiglaciecola sp. LCG003. The sequence goes on from NZ_CP128185.1 coordinate 2,557,109, forward strand.
ATAAACCTTGGCCTTGTACGCCCATTTGTGGCTTAACAAATACCGCAGTGGTTAACGCTGGCACCGTAAACGTACCCTCGCCTTCACCAGCGGTAAAGCTCGCGCCTCTTACTGCAGGATCAAGTGATGCCATCTGCACGCTATGCAATTCAAAGCCCGCTGCAGTAGGTACAGTATGGGATTGATCTTCATATCCGGTGTTAACCACCACTACAATGGCATCTACCATAGGATCAAGATCAGTGCGCATGGCATCAGGATCAGCCGACACACCATCATCAATGCTCATCACAATCAATCCTGAGGTTTGGCGACGACCAATATTGTGAAAACCGACTCTATCAATAATTTGCTCGGCGTTGGTTAATCTAAACAATTTACTAGCAGAGCGAATGCTGAGCATTTCATTGAAAACGCTAGACGCGAACTCAATTTCGTTCATGCTTGCAGCGCGTTCTGGTGCAGCAAAAAATGCCTGCATCAACTGCCAGTTTTCTTCGTTGTCTTGTCTTAATGGTAACCCGATATTCCAATTGTTGGTTTGCATGCTGAAATCAACATAGTTGAACCAATCACCGGCGTCATAAGTATTACGGTCCATAGATTTTGAACGTAAGAACTCACCACCCATTTGCAAGAATGGAATACCTTGCGACATCAGCGGAAGAGTGGCAGCAACATTTTGCGCCCGTACCCGCTCTGCCAACGTTAGGGTTTCAGGGAGGTTATATTGAAATTGGTCCCACAAGGATTCATCATCATGCTTAGACACATAGTTGATGATATCAGCAGGGTCTGTTGCATAACCACCGATGCTGCTTGTGGTAGATGCGACACCATTGAAATCCTGCAAAATGTAGTTGCTCAGCGTACCAGCCAAACTCATTTTAACTTTATCTTGATCCCCTGAGGCTGCGTTACTAACTTCGCCGCTGAATATATTACCTTGGCGAACCGCTTCACGAATACGGTCGTTATAGGTCCCAATTTCGGTACCCGCCATATTAGGCTGATTAGCTTGCTCATAACCACGGTCTGCGCGGGTCCAGCCTTCACCATAAAAGTAGGTATCCGGGTCAATCGCTTTAATCGCGTCAAACAATCTGACCATAGTACTTTTGGTGGCTTGACTCATAATATCGAAGCGGAATGAATCGAACTTATATTCACTGGCCCATAGTGTCAGTGAGTCTTTCATCAACTTTTCCATCATCACATTGCGCGGCTCAGTGTCGTCACAGCAGGTTTCACGCACGATAGCGCCTGTATCAACGGTGTAGCGGTGATAGTAGCCAGGAACAACTTTATCCAGCACTGACTTACCACTAAGCTCAGAGGCATTAGTATGGTTATAAACAACGTCCAAGGCCACTCGCAAACCCAATCCATGCAAGGCCATATTCATCGCTCGCATTTCTTTGATCCGCGCCACACCTTCAGGATCGGAAGCATAGCTACCTTCTGGAGCATTAAAATGATAAGGGTCGTAACCCCAATTAAATTGGTCAATGCTGCGCATATCTTGGGTCAATGCTTGTGCTTTAATCCCCTCACCCACGCCATAACTTTCAAACAAAGTCAGTAGGGTCATTTCAGTGTCAACCGACGCATCTTTACACACCTCAGCTTGACGATTAAGCACACAAAGCTGACCGACAGTGCTGTTTAGGTCTACGGTTTTAGCTGTATCCTCTTCAATTGACGCAATATCATTGGCAGGCAACATATGAAAATGGGTCACACCGGTTTCTGCCAATTTACGTAAATGCTCAACCGGTAGCGAACCATCTTCAGTAAATGCCATATACTTACCACGATTAGCAGCAGAGGTACTTTCATCTCTTACACTGAAATCACGAATATGGCCTTCATAGATCACCGCGTCTTCGAAGTTCTCAATGGTTGGAATGTCATGTGAATCCCAGCCTTGGGGTTTTAAATCCTCATCAGCTAAATTTACAAACTGTGAAAAACGGCTATTAGTCGACAAGCTCACCGAATAAGGGTCAGTCACGTCCAATACCTGAATACCCTTCACTTTAGGATGATAGACCGTCACTTCGAAACGATACAACTGACGATCAAGCTCTTGACCCCCCGTATAAGTCCAAACACCTGTAGCGGGGTCTTCACTCATTGCCAAGGTCGAGGCTAAGGTTTTATTGTCATTGTACAATTTAAGCTGTACTTTTTGCGCCGTAGGCGCCCACACAGCGGCCGTAATACTATCGTCTTGGTATATTGGTCCAAGCATTGCTTCGTCGGCATCCGCATCTCCAAGGGTATAAACCTGATCAATACCATTGGCCAACTGTATACCTGTTGCGGCAATGAGTTTGTCCTCAGCATTGTAGGCAGCCAATACACTTTGAGTTTTAAATACCGCTTTAGCTTCATCTACGGTCCAAGCACCTTGGAAAGCTGCAAAGTTAGCAAGATGGGGGGCAATTGCGGCTTGCTCATCACTGAGGCTTATCGCTTCAAGTTCGACAACTGTGCCATTTAAGCCAGATTCAATTGAGGCCTTCAGGTCAGCATCCGCTGAGTAATGCAATTTAACTGTGCTTACCACATCAGTATCGATATCCCACACTAAGGTGTTCGCATCTAACCAATGGGCAGCTTGACCTTCAATTTTTACCGCTTGCTCACCAAGGGATACAACTGGAAACTCAAATACAGACGCCACACCAGAGAAGGTGAAGTTCATCCGTGCAAAGTCAGGATCATCTTGCGAAAGTGGCATTTTAAAGTCACCACCGCCGAGCTCTTTACCGTCGTCGTCAGTGCCCTTGTGAATAATGAAATTACCACAAGCGCCAGCTCCACCGGCATAGCCTGGCTTCAGATTCAGGATCCAATATGCACCGTAAATTGGATCAACACCTGAGTGCACCCGACCGTTTGACCAATCAGTGTCGGCATCGGCGTAAGCACTACAAGCATCATTGTTCCATGTGTGTAAACGATAGCCTTCATAGGATGGATCGTTGGAAGAGTTGTCGGCTCCAACCGTATTGCGGTTGTAATACAATACCGCTTGATCGGCCGTCGGTGTAAAGGTAGGTGCTGGAGCACTTGGATCCGCTCCCACTACACACTCGTCGTTACTTTCATTGGGTACTGTTGGCGCATCACACTGGATTGGCGGAGGCGGTACACATTGAGTACCCGTTGAGTCTGGTACGTTTGGTACACTACAAGTGAGCAGCTTATTAGTGCCAGAATCTACGCTGGAACCGCCACAGCCGCCCAATATTAATGCCGTTAGCATCAGCAATAAACTGCTCAATGCTCTAAATTTTGTAAACATAGGTATTTGCTCCAATGTTATTGTTTCTTTTGAGTGACTTTTCGTATGGATCAATTGATTCAATTTCATAGCGAATACGTCACCCCAAGAAAGTACTGGGTGCCAAAGTATTGGATGGTGCCGGTGAGATCCTCACGACCAAAATAACTTTTGGTTGGTTCATCGGTTAGGTTGTTAATTTGAAACAACACACCCAGATTTTCATTTATGTTGTAGGACGCCTGATAGTCAATCACCATCTCAGAATCAAAATTCACAACCTGTTCATTGACCGCCACTTGTTTAGACACAAACTTGTCGCGCCATCTCACATTGATGCGAGTTTCAAAGTCATCGTATTCCCAGAACAAGGTGCCGTTGACCACGGTTTCAGAAAGTCCGGGAAGCGCTTGGGGAGTGCTAGAACCACCCAAATCGGTTTGAAACTGTATTTCACTTTCAGTGTAAGAATAACTGGCCGTTACCCCTAAGCCATCAAAGGGCGCTGGCAAATAGCTGTATATCTCGGTATAAGACAGCTCGATACCGCGGATATAGCCACCTTCTTTATTATTGACCGCTGTGGTATATGGACCATTGGTTGTTGGCACATTGACAAATAATGGATCACCTTGCTCGTCAACCGCTTGTTGCGGTGTAGCATTAGGATCATCGAAATCAATGAATACCGGCACATCTATAGAAGTCGGAACTTGGAAACCATTGGCAGCGAAATCAAAAGGCTCGATTGTAAAGTCATTGATGAAAGATTTAATGTCTTTGTAGAACAAAGCAACCACAAAAGCTCCGTCGGTGTCATCAAAATAGCGCTCATAAGAGAGGTCATACTGAGTCGCGTAGAACGGACGTAAATACGGGCTATTAGTTGAACTACCAGACAATTCAGCATCACGATCTATAGTGATCTCACCCGAGTCGGGATTTTGTGTTGCGTTAACGTCTGACACCCGAACGTTGGTATTGGCAAACAAACGGTTGATCGGCGGACGACCCATGACTTTGGCTGCTGCAAAGCGAATTTGGTCCTGATCGGTAATTTTAAAGTTCAAGTTAAGCGAGGGTAAATAGTCGGTGTATTTATCCACCAGCAATTCTGGACGGTAGAAATTATTGACCAGTCCAGCATCGTCGGTAATCAATTGAGCGCCTAAGGCAGGATCGCCCATCACCACTTCAATAGTGGTAGGATCACCATTTTCATCCACACCTTCGATTTCCAACGCACGGCTGACATCTTGTAAGAAAGTAGAGGCTTGTTCGGTTTCAACTCGGCGCACACCTATATTACCAGTGACTGGCAATCCAGCTATCTCAGTATCGATGTTAGCCATCACATAGGCTGACAATACTTTTTCATAAACTTCGCCACTTTCTAGCACTGACCAAGAGGTATTCTTGGTGCCACCAGGGCTATTCACTACACCAGGATGACCTTCACCCCATGTTTGCACTGGCTGTGGTGTGCCACTGGGAAACCATGCATTTAAGGCTTTATCAAGATCGATGGACAGGTAGTCTGGGAAATAGCCGAAGTCCCCTTCCCAACCTACGACCTGCGCCATATCATCAGTTAAACGCAGCGGTGGCTCACTAGCAGAAAATGAGGAATCACTACCGTATTCAAACACTGAACGGTCGTTGGAATATTCGCGATCTGAATATCTGACACCCACTTCAACGGATGAAATAAATGCGTTATCCAACTCGTATTTCAGATCAAGTTTATAAGCGTACAATTCATCTTCGTTTTTATACGGATAAATACCGTATTTAGTCACCATCACTCGGTTTATATCGGAAAAGGCATCGAACTGGCTAAAGCCAATATCAGGCAAATTCAAGCCGTTTAGTAAATAGGAAATTGACACATCGGTGTCAAATTCAGGACTATCGGCTGTTGCATCATCACCCACTAGTGCCCACAACAAACCGTTTCTAAATTCACTTTTTGCATTCGAATAAGAGAAATCTACATTGATGGATAAATTGTCCGTGGCCTGCCAATCTGCATTGATGCCATAGTTGGAGATTTCATCGAAGTCTTGATTATCATCATTTACCAACTCGACCCGAGTGAAGGCATCACTGTTTCGTGAAAATGTCCCGCCAATCATAGAGTTATCTACGATAACAGGATTGCTGATAGTTGCTCCATTAGGTTCAAACTTCACCCGAAAACCACGGGCAAACTCTTCGGAGTCAAATTTGGATAAAAACGCATCGGCTTTTAGTACGAAATTGTCAGTCGGCGCCCATTCGATTGCAGCCATATAACCATCGCGGGTTTCTTTACCGCCTTGGTGCTGCATTTCAAAGCCTTCACTGACGAACTCACATTCCACACATTGCTGATCTTTGGGAATGTTGGAATTAGGATCGTAGTTGTCTTCATCCCCTTCGACCAAATCGACATCTCTTTCAGTATTGTAAGCTAATCCAATAAACTGAGTTGATACACTTGGTTGAAACAAGCGCGCATAACCAAAAGCAACACCCAGGGTTTCATCTAGGAATTTACCCTGATAAGAAAAACTAAAACGGTGACCATACTCTTCAGCATCGGATATTTCACCGGCGCGGTCATTGAACATGCCTCGAGCATTCACATTGATTTTGTAATCTTCACTAATTGCTAATGGACTGGCGGTTTGCAGTTCAACTGTGCCGGCAACCCCACCTTCAATCAAAGAAGCTTTGGGGGATTTGTAAACCGCAGCGGAGCTAATCAGCTCGGAAGGATACTGATCAAATTCGATGGACCGTGAACCACTGGTTGAAACCTGCTCGCGACCGTTTAAAGTGGAAAAGACGAAATCGCCAGATAAACCACGAATGTTAATTTCAGCAGCTTGTCCTCCAGTTCGTACTGCCGAAATACCAGGCAAACGTGTCAAAGCATCTGCCATAGAGACATCAGGCAAACCGCCCAAGTCATCGGCGGATAATTGCTCTGATACCGTATCACTGAAACGTTTTTGGTTAAGTGATTTGATTAAACTGGTACTGAATCCTTTAACTTCGATTGTTTCAATTTGATCATTGGCGGTATCAGGCTGCTCTGCGGCGGCTTCCTGTGCATAGGCGTTTGCGCCTATAATTGCCATACCACTAGCCAAAAAGGCTGCTGTGATCAAACTGGGTCTGAATTTTTTCATGTATGTGTCCCGTTCCCGTTTGGTGTTTTTATTGAATGGTTTTTATTAATAAGTCCTTAACAAAAAACCACCAATCGACATATCTGACGATCACATCATGTTACAACTGTGTTAATGAACTACTCAATCTTGTGCATACGTATTCAACTCATGCAAAGCGACTTTTTTACCCTTTATACTTGGCAGGCGACTGTGAAAACTGACAGAGGAGTGAAATTATTACCCACCAATGTTCTAAACGGCCTTTCCGTTACAAAGGGATTAAAATGTAAAGTGATAGAGGCAGGACTAGGGTTAATTGGTCAAAAGACCCATTGGTTTATACCATTAAAAATAAAACAATTTTTAACATTGCTTGTTAAAAGAATGTGACAAGAAACCCAGCAGTAACGCAATTTCAACCAAGCGGCAAAGGCAACAACGAGAACTATGGGATAAATGCTATCGGAAGCAGTGGTAGTGTTCTAGGGGATAGATACACACCTGGTCAAATTCGTTTCTCTGAAATATGTAAGAAGTCATAGGGTTCCCCATAACAATACTATTTATATGGGTTATGTATCGCTCCTTATACACCGAGTATTCTGCATTATGGAGTTGCGTTGAGGATAATGTTCAATGCTAGACATACGAGTTAACGGGGCAAAAATACTACTGTCTATTACTATTCTTGCTTTTGGGGCTGATTGCCAAGCCAATGAAAATTATCCTGCTCAGCCTTTATCCATTATTTATACATTTAAGGAAGCAAATACTAAGTCAATTTATTTGAGCGATGAACAAGGGAAAGTGCGCATAAAAGTGGTGGATGTAACTACCAATGACGGCTACCCGGCAGTTTCACCTTCAGGAAAGCAAATTGCTTTTTATGCTAAATACGACAATCAACAAACTTGGTCTATTCACACGGCAGATATGGATGGCAAAAACATACGCCGCTTCACCAATGTTGAAAATATTTGGGATAGTGCACCAGCTTGGTCTCCTGACGGAAAAACCATCGCATTTGCCAGAGAGTACGAAAATGTTAATGGAGACTGGCAAGAAGAAATTTGGTTTATGAATGCAGAGGGCCTGAGCAACGCCAAATAAAAGCATTTGAGGGACGCGCTCCTGAATTTATGCAAGATGGACGACTACTATTTCAATCTAAAGCTAACCCAAGTCAAATAAGCATTTCCAATAGCGATGGTAGCGACACAGTTCAACTCACCACTGACGATACAAATAATATGTCGCCAAAGATCTCGCCTGATGGTTCGCAAATCGCTTACCTTTCAGATAGAGATGGCAAACAAGAGGTATATATTATGGATATTAATGGTTCCAACCAAAAGCGACTAACATTCAATCGTATTGAAGAGTGGAATCCTGCGTGGTCTACTGATGGCTCCAAAGTCTTTTTTTCATCGCAGAATGTATTTTATCTACAAAGTTAACAAGGATGGTTCAGCTATTGAGAAAATCTTGAATAGTAGCTCACAATGAGCAACTGTGTATCACGTGGATAAAAGCTATTTGGAAAGATTAGCTAAAGCGATTCAAAAATAAAAACAATATAGAAAATGTGTTTTTCTGACAGACCGCTCATGGCACAATTGAGCCAGACTCCATGATAGAGTCTGGCTTACTTTCTATGAATTGTGTGATTCATAGACATCATTTCACTTTTCGTAGTTGAAGATCACGCTGATAATTCGATAACTGAATGCGTTCATTTTCAGTTTCGTAGTTAGCGTGAACGTCTTCCCAAAGCGGTGTTTTTTCAAGCCGTTCACATACAACATCCATTGGAGTTTTACCTTTGAATGAGCCGTGAGCGCGTTGCCAATTGTAGTAATGCTGCCACTCAGGTAACGTTTCATTTTTGAGTTCGTCCAAATCCAAATTAACGGTCGAATAAAACTCTTCTTTATCAGTTCTTTGTGACCTTTCAACTTTGCCATTTAAGTGAGGAGAGCCTGGCTTATTGGGGCGAAATTTAATGCCATGCTCCATCAATTTGAGCTGTACTTTTTCAGCAAAAAACTCCGTTCCGCGATCAGTTTGAAATCGCTGTATCGGGAATGGCATTTCTTCTATTACCTTATCGATGAAGGTAAGAGTATTGGCTGCCGTTCTGCGCTTAAAAACGTCCAACACGCGATATCTAGAGCAATCATCAACAGCAGTATATTGATAAATCCCTGGTGCAATTTTACATGTATCCATCTGAACTCGGTCACCAGGAATAGGTCTTTGGTATCGAATGAAGTCTTTTTTCTTCCGCTGAAAAACTATTGGTTTTACTTCATGTTTGGTCAGCACTTTGTGAATTGAAGCAAGCGATAGCTGAAAATTATGCTCGCGAAGAAGCTCATTTTGAATTCTTCTGGCACCAAGTTTTCTATCTTTTCTGAGTTTAAGAATCCACTCTTCAATTCGATTATTAATTTTAGTGTTTGGGGAGCTGTGCGGGCGTCTAGAAACGTCCTGTAGGCCGTCTAGTCCCTTCTCTTTGTATCGCTTGTACCACTTTCGAAGAGTGGGCCTAGAAATTCCACACCGACGACAAACTAGGCCCGCATTATTGGTTTCTTCGTAAAGCTCAATCCACTTTAAACGTTGTTTAATTTCTTTGTTCATAGCGTCATAGTATACTGAAACGATCTCTATGAATCACACATATGAATCAATGCTCTCTGAGACCTCAAGGGCGTCATCAACCTCGATACCTAGGTATCTAACGGTACTTTCAAGCTTTCGGTGACCTAAGAGCAATTGGCACGCTCTCAGATTCTTTGTTTTCTTGTAAATCAAAGACGGTTTAGTTCTTCGCATAGAGTGAGTGCCGTATTGTGTATGATCTAATCCAATGCTTGAAACCCAATTGTCTACTATGCGCCCATATTGCCGAGTCGAAATATGTTCGGATGATTGGATTCTGGATTTGAACAAATAGTCATATGAGCTGAGTTTAGAATGTTCGATTAAGGTTGAAAGAGAGTGTCTTGTACTTTCTGTTATTTCAAATTGAACTGGTGTGTCTGTCTTTTTCTGAACAATAATAGCCCTCGACTGAATAGTCTTACCGTGTGCAATATTATTAACTTTCAAAGCAACTAAATCGCATCCACGAAGCTTACTATCGATGGCTAAATTAAAAAGTGCCAAATCTCTAATCTTGGTGAACAACTCTAATCTGATTCGAATCGCCCAAATTTGTTGAAGTTTAAGCGGTAGTTTTTGTCCTACTAGCTTGTTTTTATTCCAAGGTTCTTTTTTATGGTAAATTGCTAATTGATACATTTGAATCTCCTACGTTAATGGAGATCTAAGTTTAGTAGGCTGCGAATAGTCTTTAGTTTGAAATGCGAACGGGGCGTTTGAGCGGGGTACAGATATTTATTAACTCACCAGTTACTGGCCGCTAAAGACAAGAAAGCTGACTGTCAAAACCTGCCTTATGAAAGATCACTTCGTGCCAAAGCGGACTCACGCTGGTAGCTTTGCCTACGGCTCAAAATGGCAGGAAGCGGATCGTCAGGGTTTGCAATACATTTCAGAAACTTTCTCTATAGCGGACATTGGATCAATGCCCTCGTTACTAAGCCTTAATAGTTCAAAATGTTCTTCACCCCGATTAATAGTCCCATTTAATTGTCATTATTTTATCCCACCAAAGTGCTTAAAAATAAGAAATTGACTAATAATTAATAAAATATACAGTCTCAATATAACAACGATTAGCCTATTTGGATAAAATATATGGAAATAAGGAATATAAATACTATCCCATTAAACTTTGTCTCTGAGCTGATAGGGCAAATATACCAAGCGGGTTTGGACGGTCATTGGTCTGAGGTTATGGAGCGTCTTAGGCATATCACCCACTCAAACAAAGCTATTTTTTTTCTACAAAAGTTAGATCAACCTCGTCCTATTGGCTTTGAGGTTAGAACAAACTTTGATTACGACCCAAAGATCTTGCAAGAATATTTATCCAGTACCTTTGATGATCCCTATCTCCAAATTACTGGTCATTTATCAGAAGGCGAAGCGATTTATATTAATGAACATTTGAATGCAAACTTACTGATTGATTCGGATTTCTATCAACGCATTATGTTACCTATGAAGTCTCACTACGCGTTAGGAGGCTGCTTGGTAAGAGACGGAGTATATGAGTCCATCTATTCAATCAATAGAGGCCCCGATGACGCGGCTTATGATGCTAACGATTTTGAGTTAATTAAGTTACTCACCCCGCATCTCAGCCGAGCCACAAAAATTTACAAGGACTTGACCCTATATAAGAGATATTCGTCTATTAGTAAGAGCATACTTGATCAATCGGATAAAGGCTTGCTGGTGTGTGATGAGAATGGACGTATACTGCTTGCCAATTTATTTGCTAATCAAGAGCTGGAAGAACATGAGGATATTAAGGTCATTGATCAGCATTTAACCCTGGCTCCTTCTGCTTATCAGATGCGGCTTAATCAATGTCTGACACAATGTGTAAATCAACCACATGCTTTTGGTGAACAGGAATCTATTTTGTTTGAGCGCTCGGCCGGTGAAACGTTGCTGTTGAGTATCGCACCTTTGACTCGAGACTCAGAATTTGTAGACATAGACCAACCCTGTTGCTTAATCACTTTAACCAAACAAAACGCGGTACGCTGGTCGACGTTGATAAAACAATTTGGTTTGACCCCTAAAGAATTGCTGCTTATTCAAGCAATTAACCGCAAGAAAAAATTGCAACAACTAACTATTGAAATGGGTGTTACTTACAACACGCTCGCTACTCATTTAAAAGCTATTTATAAGAAGATGGACATCCACTCGCAGGCTGAATTAATGGTCACTTTAGGCTTGTTTCGCTCTTAAAATTTAATGCCTTTTCACCTAAATAGGTGAGTTTAATTTTCTTACAGATTGTTGATGTTAGCTTGCCAGAAAAAATTTATGCTTATGTATTTAAAGTGATTTATTTTTTTGGAATGATTCTTGATCGGCGTTGGCCAAGCCATAAATTTAATAACACGGTCAGGATATGTCAAAATTTAGTTTACTCATTTTTATTTGTTTATTGTTAACTGCTTGTGGTGGGGAAAGTTCAGATTCTGCGGGAAACTCGGGAAGCTCAAATCCACCTGCTAACAAGGCACCAACAGTCAATGCTGGCAATGATCAAACAGTTAATGAACAAACGACAGTGAGTTTAACTGGAACAGCCGCTGACTCTGATGGTTCAATTTCAAGTTATAGCTGGACACAAACAGCGGGGACTACAGTTACTCTTAGCAACGACACATCAGCAAGTACAAGCTTTACTGCACCGGATATTAATGCTGATGAAACCTTAACGTTCATGCTCATTGTCACTGACAACAGTGGTACAAATGCAAATGATTCTGTCAGCATAATTGTTAAGCGAGTTAATCAGTCACCAACAGTTTATACGGGAGGAGATCAAACCGTAGAAGCACTTGCCACAGTAAATATTGTTGGTTTAGCAGATGACCCAGATGGCACAATTAACAGTGTCAATTGGACGCAAATTTCTGGTACCAATGTACAACTAGATAATCCATCATCTGCAAATGTAAGCTTTATAGCCCCAGATGTTAGTACAGATGAAACCCTAACCTTTCAAATTACAGCAACGGATAACGATGGTGCTAGCAGTACTTCAACTATATCTATTGAAGTTAAAACCATTGATACACTACCCCCCATCACCCCTAATATTGCCGTATTGTACGCGGCTAACAGTGATGCAATTTCGTTGTCTTGGAATGAGGTTAGCGACAATAAAACCTCGCAGTCAGATATAGTCTATCAGCTACATTCATCAACCGAACCCGGTTTCACCCCATCAAACGCTACTTTACTTGTAGAAGGCGTTAACTTTTTAGAATACCAAGCAACAGGGCTCAATGCTCACACCGACTATTTTTTCAAACTGATTGCTATTGATAAAGCCAATAACAGCAATAGTAGTAAAGAATATTCCATGCAAACACTGCGAACTGCCATAGTTCTGCATGACGATATAGACTTCAAAACCGCCGCCGAACTTAAGCTTGGGACGGTCACTGTTTTCCAAAACACATTGACGTTAAATAAAAATAGCGAACTAATTCTGCCAGCTCTGAATAGTATTATTTATGTTGAGGACAGCACCTCAGCAGGCTATTTGAAACGTATTGAGCAGATCACTGACCTTGGCAGTACCTATGAAGTGTTAACCTCAGATGCTATGTTGGAGGATGTTATCGACATAGGGCAAATTGCCTTAAAGTTAGATATTCCGACATTGGGTGGAGATATTTTTACTGCCACATCACAAAATCAATCTTTACTTAACATTGCTGGGTCACGGAAATTAGCTATGAGTCCGATGAGAAAATCGGGCAGCAGAATAACCACTTTGTTAAATCAACCCCAACTAAGTCAGGTCGCTTTATTCGAGTGTGAGGATAATTCAGACATGGAATACGAAATCGACCCGATAAAAAAATCGATCACCATAAAAGACAATACTTCTGGAAATGCTGAAGGGGTTGCCACTGAAATGGTTATTACCCTTACAACATTAAATATCGACCCGAAACTCGATATAAATTTTGATTGGTCATTTATACACGGTCTGGATGATTCTCATGTTTTATTTGACATGAACATCGAATATGTGACAGAAAATAAGGGTAAATTTTCAACTACCGCTTTAACTGGAAAATGTAAAATTAACCTGTCTGAAGTCACACTGCCCATGAAATTTTTTGCTGGCCCTGTACCCGTATATTTAGAGCTAATCTTTGCTCCATCAATTGAACTTAGCGCACTCATTGCAGCCGGTTTAGATGTGGAATTTACTGCAAGCAAAACAATTAAAATTCAGGCGGGTACTCGATACAATCAAAATGAAGATAAATGGACAAGTACTTCTGACAATTATCAGAGTATTTCTAACGATTCTATCCCCAAGGTCGAGGCATTTGTAAAAGCCGAAGCTGAAATTAAGTTAGTGCCTGAGATTGAACTGAGAGCATATAAAGTGGCAGGTTTGTATTTTTCTCTTGAGCCCCATATTAAACTCGAAGTAGACGCAGAATTTGCTGATTCATTGGCCTATTTGCGAGGTGACGATGCGTTACAACAGACCCAGCTTAGTAAATTAAATTTATCGTATTTTCCTGAATGTAATCTTGGTATCAAAAAAACTTTATCTATTCCAAAATTGTGGATTTGGGAGTTAAGAGCAATCTATGTCAGTCTTATTCTGACGACCCTGAATTTTTATTCGCATTATCAGAAATAACGTTGGCAAAGGGCAATGAAAACAATGAAAACCAATTTCACCTTGTTGCCACTGCTGCAAATAAAGCTAAAAAAGAATTTGATAAGGCTTCCGTTATTTGGCAAATATTTCCAGAATATTTGTTCATCGAAGCGCTACCCGGTGATCCAATGCAAGCCATCGTCAATATCGAAAATGCACAGCACCAAGAATATACCGTTTTGTTTTCTGGCCAAGAAAAAGATTTTGATATGAGCCTCAGAACTACTTCAGTAGATCTTGAGATCCCACTATCTTTTCCTTTAAACCTAATTGCAACAACGGTTCTGACTTACACCTATGCTGACAATTCTAACTGTCAGGATGAATACCCAGTTGGATCAACAGAAACTTTTACTGAGAATTGGCGTTTTGATATTGATACCCAGAGCGTAACAATATCCTACAATGAACCTGATGATTCTTACTCCGTAGTAGGGGCATGGGATCCCGTTAGCAATGCAATTTCAGTAGCAGATGACGATTCATTTGGCGTTTGGGAATTTGCAGTTAACTTTGACTACGAAGCGAGCGATGATTATTCGTCCCCTGTTTTTATCGGAAGCGGGCGCTCTACTGTAAAACACGACTCCGCTAAAATATGTGAATGGGAGTGGAACATGCGAACTAAGGGAAGTGAAGTAATTCTTCCAGAATAAAAATGATTACTAAAATAAGCAAAATAAGAGAGTGTTAGAAATTCCATGTGATTATTTAAGGGTGTTAAACTAATGAGCTGTCCCCGAGGCTGGTATCAATCTCGCTCCATCCACACTTGCTATTTTTGTATTAGGATTGGCTCGATTGGCATCAAGTCGATTTAATATATTTTTAAATATTCATATTCAAGTAAACATTGATTGTAATGATATTTTCTTGGCTATGACAATTACCACTGAATAATTCACACTATTCAAGCCTAGTTCATGGTTTTAACTACAAAATTAGCATTAAATGGATGATTATGATTGACCGCTTTTCAGTAAAGGCGATCTTCACGGCTAGTTAATCGGATGTCTGGAGAGCGGTCATTACTACCCTTCGTCCTCAGAAGTTATTCCGTGCGCTTTGGGCGTGCTACTGCCATATCACTCAAGTCCCTATAACGATCATTCGTTGCTCTTTCAGTGAGCGCCCCCAAATATTTAGATTATCAGTTAACTGTCGGACACACTGAATTGCCATTCACTCTGTTTAGCTTAGAAGCGGGTCAGTAATGGTGGGAGTTTTAAATAGTTGAAGCGGCAACCATGCCGCGAGAGGGGTTTAGTCCGTTAGCAGAAACCAGACATTCAGCCGTTTCCATCAAAAATCAAATTTGAGCGAGAAATAGCAATCTGACTTAATTGGACAAGTGTCATTACCAAGAGAATTTATCGCCTATCAATAATGGATTTTGCTAGTTTAGTCACTGCAATATTAGGGTCTGATGGTTCATCTAATATTAAAATGTCTGGTTTAATCGATTCTTTACACAAATCTTGACCGGCAGGTCGTGTAAAAATTGCTGTTGGCATTGTTAGTTCTAGTTTCGAACCGCCAAAAATTGACGTTTGAATTCTGCCCGTAGTGCATGACCTCGCACCACTAGAATCGCCAGCGATTACAGCCTGATGTGAGTCTTGAAATGCAGTCAAAAACAAAACGGTTGAAGAATAACTCAAAGGACCCATCAACAAATAGGCTTTACCAGGTATGCGGAGGTCGTTGAGCTCCTCGACAGGAATTAGTTCGTCATAAGATCCTTCGACTAGGGTTCCTAATTCACCTTTAAAAGGCCCTAACCTAATATTACGCTCTGTCATTCGAATTTTGAATCGTGATAGAAATGAGAAAGATTCTTGAGCCACATAAGGGGCAATTCCTATCTGCCAATAGTGATCCGTTCCTCCAGGATTATTCCGGACGTCAATTATGACATCTTGTACATTTGCATCTCGGAATTCCAACCATGACTCTTTCATAAAGTTAAAAAAAGGCTCTTCTTGCTCAGGGGAATAGTAAAATCGGTCGATTCGTATGTAACCAATATCATCTTTTAATATTTTACGTTGTACAAAATCACTAATATCAGAGTTCTCCCTCCCAGTTTTCTTGTTACTGCCAGTAATAGAATAACGTCTAAGTTCACTATTATCATCAATATCGACTTGGTAATAGCCAGTGTCTCCATACAGTAACCAATACATCTTGGCAAATCTCTCCGCGCCGAATGCTCGCAGGTTACTGGCTGTATCGCCATGCATTCTGTTTAGAATATTGCCAACAATTTCTGATGCTGTTACCCCATTGATTGCAGCTATTTTGTCACCTACTCTGATATTTCCATCAACGTTTTCAACACCCGTAACATAGATATTTTGCGATTTATCGATTCTAACTTGAAGGGGAAAAAGCCGCCCGCCGTTATCCATATGTTCGCTTAAACGTCGGTAGTATTCTGGATATGTAATAACCATATGACCATCATTAAAAAATGGGTTCATCAGAGATAAATGTTTCCAAGCTTCAATCTGTGTCATTGGAGCTACAATTGCTTGTGTAAGTTTATTTAGTTGAAGCTCAACCTCTGCAATATTCATAGTGAAACTAGGATTAGGATGAACTGTTAATAGCAAGCTCTTTAACTCCGCCACGTCGTTTTGCAAATCATTAACTGAAATCAAGTCACCTTTTGGCGGGAATTTTATATTTCTATCGCTATCTATATCGATTTCTTTTGATTGAACATTGAAGACCCCACTTAAGATGACAATACCTAAAAATAATAAGTTTTTCATTTTTTAACTTTCATCCTGATATTAAATTAGTAAACCTAATTTTGTTGGTTCTCATATAGAAGATACAAACAGGAAATATATTTAATTATCCCTGATGCGCTAAGAATCAAGTTAGCATGATGTTTTTGTATGACGTAAGCATGGAATTGTAAGTTTGTGTTTAGTGAGAAACATATGGTAGATATTCAAACATTCTTCATGTGTATTTGTAAAAGACGCCCATGAACCAAAAGTAGGCTAGGCCTGCCCATTTTTTTGTACTCAAATCATATAATCTAGTGTGAATAAAGATAATACTCTAAGATTATAAATTTCCAGCGGCTGCTTTCTCAGAGATACGATTTTCACGGCAACTTAATTGTATGACCGAGACTCGCTTCATTTTTACCATTCGACTGGCACCCTATATGGTCCGCTTTGGGCGTTAACCCGAAGTTACTATCAAAAGTGCGGAATGACCGGAATTGGCACTTGAAGTGACAGACGGCTTCGAGCGAAATGCACTCGTTCATTGGTAACTTCCAAAAGGCTCAATCGCCATGCCACTTACGGGAAAATTAAATCAGTTTCTTTTACTCTGCCCCCGTGATTGCTGACCCCTTGATTGACCCCTTGATTTACTATTGGCTATATTACTTACGATGTTCAAGATGGCAACATGCCCCTAACTCACACTATCGTTCCGCAAGAACTTGCTGGAAAAGGCCTAGCAAAAACTCTTTTAGAATACGTATTTAAACAAATTAAAAGCGATAATAAAAAAGCAGTTGCACAGTGCTCATATGTTGTTAAGTATTTGGAAAAAATTCCTGATGCTAGTGAGTACTTTGTTTAACGCTATATTGCAGAAGATTAGTTATTCTATGGATAACTTCTTACGAATTGTAGAACCGACTGCAAGTAATAGCCCTAAACCAAATATCATAATAGTTGAGGGCTCTGGAACTGCGTTAGGTGTAACTGCACGTACGGCAAACTGCATTGTTAAGTAATTATCTAGATTTTCATTGGCAATAAATCCGAAGGTATTGGTTGACTGATCAGCAATCAGGTCAAGACCACTAAAGCGTCGAACAATTTGATACTCTGTATGAAAATCAGATGGTAGCAACCCGGTTAGATCTATAGTTGTCGCAATATCAAAATATTTTTCGGTAATATTAACTTCAAGAAGCTCAGCACCAAAAAGTGATGATACAATGAAAGCATCATTTGGAGCCCACGGCTCTCCAGCATTTCCTTCATTGGTGATGATATTCATTTCTAATTCTGGAACAGAATAAACTCCACCTAGCACAGCAACATTTGACAATGTTAATCCATTTAGTAGGGAAAAACCGGATAAATATGGAGGGGTGATATCATAATTGCGGTGAATTATTGATGTCCCATCTTCAAACAATAATGATCCAAGTGCTGAGGACGTAGTTACTGTGTTGTTAACTCTTGACAAATCATTGCTACCGCCAATCCCATCATTAATTATATCGTCGCCAAATTCAATGCAACTTTGAGCGCCGCCAGTCGCGGGAACACCCACACCCCAGCAAATGTGGTCGTGTATATTTCCCGACGATAAAATTGATGTAAATCCATTGTCAGAGTTACCACCAAAATTGATGTTAACGTTTGGAGTGTAAGCTTGTCCTGGCGGTGTGCTAGCCCCGTATTGAAACGTCGGATTTAGAATTCCCGCTTCCATTGCAAAATCCCACTCAGTGACAATAGTACCTGACATTGCACTTTGCGAAATAGTCAGTAGACCAAGATTGAATAAGATAATTATTATTTTTTTCATGAATTTTTCATCTTTGCTTTTTGCTTTTTGCTTTTTGCTTTTTGCTTTTTGCTTTATATATAATTAAGCATGTATCAGGCCAAAACTCTAAGCGTTTGTTTACAAGTGATTATTTTATTTTTTTCATTCAAGATAATTAATTACGTAAAAATAGCCGACACCTGCACTATGAAAAATTTGATGAGATTATCGCAAAGGTAGGGTTACCGTAGCGATAATCCGCCATCTGGATGATTCGCCAATTCATCAACGCTTTCATGCAAGCCTACTATGCGTTTGATTATTGCTAACCCAAGGCCAGAACCTGCACTTCCTCTTGCCTTATCGCCTTGGGTAAAGGGCTGAAATAGATTTTCAATCTGTTCGTTGGGGATACCCTTCCCATAATCTCTAACTGTGAAGAATACTGATTTTTGTTTTTTGTTGATGCCGGATAAAATCAAGATATTATCGCTGCCATAACGAAATGCATTTACGATCAAGTTATCCAAAACTCGTTTTATGGCTATCCTGTGTATTTTGGCAACTGGTATCGGTTCTAGTCGGGTTTCTATGTGATGGTGTTCTGCTATATTTCTTGCCTGTACTACGTCTTCTATTAGATCATTTAAGTTAATGTCTTCGCGGTTTTCCTGATTGTCTTGGCAAACATAATCAATGATGTCGTTCATATCCTTAATGTCATGCACTATGCCTTCTTTCCCCCATTATTGATCTACGAGCAACATTTCACTGACTAATCGAATACGGGTCAGTGGCGTGGGTAAATCGTGAGAAATATCAGCGTCAACAGTGCCCTGTCATCCTCTAGCTGTTTAATGCTTACCATATAAACCTGCGTTGCTATATTGTAATCGAGCTTAAAGTCGGCGAATTCAAACCAGAGCACACTGGCCAGCTAAACTTTTATTTAAACCGTGTTGATCAACAAATAAAAACTGAAAATGATGCACCCACAATTGGCTTGTTGCTCTGTAAGCATCGGAATAAAATAGTCGCTGGGTAAGCATTAAGGAACAATGCGAACCCCATCAGCATTGCCGAAAACTCTATCAGTGACAGGCTACCAAAAGAAATCGAAGAGCGATTACCAGCCATAGAGCAGTAGGTCGATCATTTTGCTTCGAATATCAACGAAAAGTAAGATTTGTTTAGCCAAAACAATTTTTAGCGTTAACGACCGGATAGCCCTCGAGAAACGGCCATTTAGAATTTGTTGACTCTACGATGGCAATAGCCGCCATAATGTAGCTTCTTACGAAACATCCCAACGTCATTCTTGCCTTAGCAAGGATGACGTTGGGATGTTTCAAAAACCGAGCGTATATCAAGGGCTGCAAACTGCCCTTTGCTTACTGTCAATGTACTGTTTTGAAAAGTCCGCTTTATAAATGGTCAAATAATATTGAGGCCGAAATGGCGGGAATTGGCACAAAACCGCCCAAATGTCCGTTTATTAAGTATACGAGTTACAAACATTGAAACTGGCGAAAAGAGCAATCAATGTTGTCTTAATCTGCACTGCTAAAAGTAAAAATTATACACGCCGTTAATTATTTTGTGATCGTAAACACAAGCAATACATATTATTGTTGTAGTTAAGCTTAATATTTTATTAGATAGGTAAATGTTTATGAGCGCTCCAGTTCAGAATGACGATCAGTCAGCACAAATCATTCCCCAAGAAGCTTTCGATTGGTACGATCAATATGCCCACGGAATAATAGACCGACGTACATTCTTATCTCGACTGGGATCCCTTGCTGCGATGGGTTTTAGTATGTCGGTGCTATCCTCGGCGTTGTTGCCCAACTATGCCTTGGCAGAACAAGTTTCATTTAACGACCCTGATATTAAAGCAACCTACTTGAACTTTCCCTCGGAAAAGGGGCATGGAGACGGCAGAGGTTACTTGGTTACTCCCAGTGAGATGTCTGCTAAAGCACCACTAATTTTAGTCGTACACGAAAATAGAGGCCTTAATCCCTACATCAAAGATGTTACCCGACGCGCAGCAAAAACCGGATTTATCGCGTTTGCGCCAGATGCATTGCACCCACTTGGAGGCTATCCAGGTAATGATGATCAAGGTAGAGACATGCAGCGCTCGATGGACCGGGCGAAAATTGAGCAAGACTTCATTGCGGCGGCAAAATTTTTACAAGCCCATCCATCTGGTAATGGCAAGCTTGGCGCTGTCGGTTTTTGTTTCGGCGGTTACATAGTCAATATGCTAGCCGCATCGATACCTGATGTTATAAGTGCGGGCGTCCCTTTTTATGGCACGCCAGCCACAAAAGAACTGCGCAAAAATATCAAAGCGCCACTGTTAGTCCAGCTCGCAGAATTGGATAAAAGAGTTAATGCGAGCTGGCCTGAGTACGAACAGGATTTAAAAGACAATCACGTCGACTACACTATGCACATGTACCAGAATGCAAATCACGGTTTTCATAACGACTCTACTGGCCGTTATGACCCAGAAGCAGCAGAATTAGCTTGGCAACGGACAGTGAGTTTTTTCAATCAACATTTGCGATAAATGATCTGTGCTGAAGGTGGTGAATGAAATCATCACCTAATCTCGCTGTAGCGCTAGTACTAAGGATGTCCTTGATGCCAAATTTACTCCAATCCTACCCTCCCCGTTAACTACCTTCATAGTCATATCAGCTTCTGTGAGTAAATCTGTTAGCTGATACTGTCCGTCTGCTAATTGCCATTTTGCAATAAGCTGCTCGGGGATCAGCAAGTCAAATTCTGCACTCTTGTCTGAATCAAAACTGCTCAACACTATTAATTGTTGCTGCTCATTCCACCTAGCAAAAGAGAAATGCTTGCTACTGTAGTTACTCTGACCCCATCGATTGGCGGAGTGTAAACTGGCATAATGCCCTTGCATGGCAGGAAGTGAGGCGGATAAGTTAAGTAATTTTCGATAGTATTCACGCAAAGCTTTTTGTTGCTCGCTTAACTGTCCTGAATCAAACTTGCCATTATTCATCCAAGCTTGATGCGCTGGCACGCCAATGTAATCAAAAATACTGGTCCGAGAGGGTTTGCCGAACCCTGCAAGTTCACTGCCGTCCTCGCCCACTTCCTGTCCAAAATATAACATAGTAGGAGAACGGCTAATGAGTGCAGAAACCACCATTGCAGGTAATCCCCATTGGGCGTCACCAGCAAATTCAGGACTGGCTATACGCTGTTCGTCATGATTTTCCAGAAAATGCAGCATATGCTGTTCAATATCCGCCATTGAGGCTTGGATAAGCTCCAGCTCATCAGTGCCAG
The DNA here is from genome assembly GCF_030316135.1 of Aliiglaciecola sp. LCG003. Taxonomy (NCBI): domain Bacteria; kingdom Pseudomonadati; phylum Pseudomonadota; class Gammaproteobacteria; order Alteromonadales; family Alteromonadaceae; genus Aliiglaciecola; species Aliiglaciecola sp. LCG003. The sequence goes on from NZ_CP128185.1 coordinate 2,578,779, forward strand.
CTTGTTGTTGCATGACCTTTTTCAGACTGTCGTAAAATTCTACTTTATCGTATAGATAATCCATTTTACCCAGCTGAATGTAATCTCGGTATAATTGCGGGTTGTACACTTCAGCTAAAATGAAGGCTTGTGGATTTTTTGTTTTAATCGATGAATTGAGATAACTCCAAAATTCTACCGGTACCATTTCAGCCATATCATAACGAAAACCATCTATGCCTTTGTCTAACCAGTAGTGGGCTATATGTTCGAATTTAAGCCATGAATCAGGTACTGATTTATCAGCCCAGAATTCATAATGCGCAATATAATCTTTGTCTTTATAAGCACGGGGTAAACGGGGAAAGTCGAGCTCACCGTTGGGCTGTACACCATAATTTATTTTGACAGTTTCATACCAATCATTTGCATCCGGCTGAGGCAGCCTCGAGCCATTGCCCGTCCATTTGGCCGGGGATTCATGAAACTTACCGTCGGCTAGCCGCATACTGTCGTCAGCAGGAAGTTGACTGTCTAATGACAGTTCAGGCACTTGAAAGTCGTTTTCTGGAATATAGTAGAAGTTATTGTCGCGGGAATACGCCAAGCTCGGATCATCGTTTTCACCAAAGTCAGTGATACCAGCAGGTTTGTCAATAGATTGATAATTACGGGCGACATGATTGGGCACTATATCAATGATGACTTTCATACCCTGTTGATGGGTGCGTTGAATCAACTGTTCGAATTCTGCCAGTCGGTTTGCTGGGTCATTGGCTAAATCAGGATTGACCGAATAATAATCTTTTACCGCATAGGGCGAGCCGGCTCTACCTTTGACCACATCTGGATCATCTATCGAGATACCGTAATCGGAATAGTCGGCTATCACAGCATGATGAGGAACGCCGGTGTACCAGATATGTGTCACACCAAGCTCACGAATGCCTTGCAGTGCAGCGGGGCTGAAATCGTCAAACTTACCGACACCATTTTCAGCGGCGGTTCCCCAAGGCTTATTTAAGGTCTGGGTATTACCAAACAAACGAGTAAAAACTTGATAGACCACAGGTTTGCCCAGCGCTTGGGAGTCCTGCATAGTTTCCCCCTCAATGGTGGTTTGACAACCTAATAATAAGGTAATGCATAAATAGCCTGTTAATCGATATTTCGACATGGATTAATCAACTTGTTAACACTGTACATGATAAGTAAATATTAACGGCTTAACGGTTCATTAACATCCCATCTGCATACGTATTCAGCGCTATCTTGTTCCGTTTATACAATCATTTTAGTTGATTCAAATTGCTCTGATGAGAACTAAAGTTCAATGCGCAACGGTAATTGAATTGCTCAATGCTTTTTTCCAGATACATATCACCTTGGCGAGGCTGCTTGGCTGCTAGTGGTGGAAATGCACCATAACCCGCCAGTAAACAATGCCAGGAAATGGTATCAAAATGACTGCTGATTTGCTGACGATTGATTTCCGTTTGTAAATCTTCACGCTGATACCACACATGTAAAATATTTAGCAACGAATCGGATAAATTTTCATTATTTCGATTCACTCGCCAGTATTCACTATCATCCCGAGTATTCAATTTATAATGCGCTACGACATAGTCCCTTACCCGTTCAAAGCGTTCAGAGATTTGTTGGTTGTATTTTTGTTGGTGTTGAGCGGTAAATTTGCCGCTTTCAAATTCAGTAATGAAGGTTTCAATACATACTTGTACCAAATGCAATGCCGTTGCTTCCAAAGGCTCAATAAAACCTTGAGACAAGCCAAGTCCAATGCAGTTTTTAACCCAATGCTGCTCTAATTGACCGACACGCATCTTTAAGTGTCGACAGGCCTGGGGATCATCAAGGGTTTGCAAGTGTAGACGTAATTCTTGCTCGGCTTGGTCTGAACTAATAAAATCAGAGCTATAAACGTAACCATTTCCGTAGCGATTAGTTAAGGGGATTTTCCAAGCCCAACCATTGGTCAAGGCGGTAGCAATAGTTTCAGCCGGGATGACTTGTTTTATTGGAGTCGGCATCACCACAGCGGCGTCGTTGAATAAGTTTTCTTTGTAGCTTTGGAACTTAACCCCCAGAGTCCGTTGCATTAATACCGCGGCAAAGCCGCTACAATCAACAAATAAGTCTCCGTCGATATGTGCCCCAGATTCACATTGCAATCGGGCTATGTCACCGTTGTCGTGTGTCTCAACTGAGGTAACGATTTCTTGCCGATGGATAACCCCAAGTTTTTGTCCATGTTCAGCTAAAAACTGACCAAGTAGATGGGAATCAAAATGATAGCCATACTCCATCTCAAAGGGAAAGTTTTCTGGCGCTAGCGGGCCTTTGTTTTGCTTTGCCAACCACCCGTTCAAGAGAAAATCTTCAGGTACCACATGGGTATCTAAGCCCAACCTACGAGTGCGACAATTAAGGTAAAAGTCCCGCTTCGTGAAGGTATCGGTTTGACACACAAAGGGGTGACTATATTGTGCGATTCCAGACGCAGGGCTCCAACCAGCAAAACGAATGTTAACCTTATAAGTAGCATTGCATCTTGGCATCCAGTCAGATTCAGCGATATTAAGCTGTTGGAAAAAGTGCTTCAAAGAAGGGGTTGAGCCCTCCCCTACACCCACAATGCCAATATCAGGTGATTCAACTAGGGTAATCTGAATGTTCTGCTGGCGCCATTGGTTGGCAAAAAGGTTGGCAGCCATCCATCCGGCTGTACCGCCACCTAAAATCACAATCTTAAAAGGTTTATTCACTTTTCACCTTAACTACACTGATTAGTTTTTATGCTTTGCATAATGCTTATTAATCAATAATACACGGACAGACAAAAAAAAGACCCCTAAAGTCTCACAACTTTAGAGGTCTAGACGATATAACGGGCGTTATTTAGTAAAACGAGTAATTAAAGTTCAGCATATAAGAAGGACCAAATTGACGACGGGTGGTCACGATGCCATCGTCATTGACGGTTTCCTCATCTACGTCGGTCAGATTGGTGCCTTGTAGCGATACACGCAAACCCTGCAAATAATCATTGTCATGGTTTTCAAAGTCATAACTGATTTGGGCATCTAATAAAGTTACACCATTTCGTGTCGCCGTCTCTATTTTGTTAGAGCCGCCACGTTGATAGGTACTGAACTCTGAACGATCTGTTCCGGCAACTCGAACCTCAAAACCACCTTTAGCGTAATAGGCCGTTAGTGAATAGGTTCGGTCTGATTGTCCTGGAATGCTGGTACCATCTTCTAGCTCTGCATCAATTAAGGTCGCAGAAGCGGCAACACCAAAACCTTCCAGCTCATCAGCAAACATACTAAAGGGTACATTCGCCGTTAGCTCTAATCCTTTCACTGTTCCCGTTAAACCATCTTCGAAATACGAGAAAGTGCCGTAATCTGGTGGCGTAATCAAATCGCCCGCCGCATAAAACACTTTTGCGGGGCCGTATTCGCCATCTTCAGTTGCTACACGGTCATGGAATCCAGCAATGAAGTAGTCCGCACCGTCATTAGTTTCATCGCTGCGAAAGTTAATAGGTAAGTTGCCGTCTCGAGTCCAGTTGACTAAGTCTTTATAAAAGACCGCGGCCGATACATAGCCTTCATCATCAAAATAGTTCTCAAATGATACGTCAAAATTATTAGCTTCAAGAGGTTTAAGTAATGGGTTACCCGCAAACTTAGACCAAGGCGAGCCATACTGATCAACCGCAGCTTGGCTATTAGGAATAGCAATTAAATCAATGTTCTGGTCAAATTTCACAAAACCAGATGCCTTCATTTGGTCAATACGGGCTCGGCTGATAGTTTTATTTGCCGCAAAGCGTACAAATTTATTATCAGCTACTTCCATGCTGACGTTTAAGCTTGGTAATACATGGCTATAATCGGTGCTGACAAATTTTATACAGTCTGCATCTATTTGTTGGTCACCATTTGCATCACAAACCGCAAAGTTAGCACCTACCACCCCCGTATATCCAGATGAAGATTGGTCAGTTTGCACATACTGTAAGCCGATATTACCCATAACCGGAAGACCGCCCAGCTCAGTGTTAAAATCTACTTTAGCGTAGACTGTGGTTATTTCTTCCTCAACGATATAGGTGTCGCCTAAACGGTCAGGTTCGAGTAAGCCAGCATCATTCAAGGTATATTCGCCGTCTTCATAAGGGGCAAAACCATCATAGGCAACCACATAACCCATTCCAGCCCAGGTTAAATCTGCCAAGCCGTTATAAAGGTATTGTTGCGGTATAGCGCTAGATGAAGGATAAGAAGATGCTGTGGCAAAGAAGCCTTTATTTTCTTTATCTTTGTATCTGTCACTGTAATTCACACCCGCGGTGACTTTGGTAAATACATCACCGTCTAGCAAGCCCACAACCTCAAACTTATAGGTCGTTAACTCTTCGCTAAAATCGGCATAGTTTAAGAAACCATCCTGTGCATTAAGGTAGGTGTATGGCGAGCCGTTAGCGGTTAATTCAGTACTGGTAAATTGATCTGCCAAATTGGCTAAACCACCGCCCCATTCTTGTGGACCAGTAAGTTGCAAAGCATTTGGATCAGAAAACGCATCCAAACCAGTTGAGCCGGTGAAATAAATACCGTCTGAGCTCATAACGAAATCACGAGTTCCCAATTGATCACTGGTCAAAGCGCCAGAACGGGCCAATCCTGCATAAGATTCACCGCGTAAATCGCGCTTGGTAGACTCACTGTTGGCTACATCCAACTCTACCGACCAGTTGTCATTTACATGATATTCCACATTCAAGCCGAATACCTGTAGATCACCGTCTTTTTGTGACGGGTCAGTTCTTAGTACTGGGTTGGCCTCAATTTGGGTTCCCGTGGTGTTAGTGCCGGTACCTGTCATTGCTCCTGCAGAGAAGGGTTCAATAAAGCCGCGAATCACACCGGAGTCAGAATAACTGATGTCTAACGCATCTACGATAATATCTAGATTGTCAGTAGGTTGAAACTGTAAAACTACAGATATGGTATCGCGTTCCAATACCGTACTGATGGCCTGGCTGTCTAGTCCTGAAGGGGTCACTTGGCCTTCATCATTGGTATTATAGCCCCACACCCCATACTTACGTTGGTTATTAGGCGACTCAGTGGTAGCAAGTGCCACCGCTAAACCAACCGTATCGTCAGCAAATTTTTCTACAAATGACAGAGACAAACGATGCCCTTTATTGTCAAACTCCGGGTTGTCAGAGTCACGACCTGATAGCTCATAATTGCCATTTACAGTTAAGGTTTCTTGAGCTTGTAGCGGACGTACAGTCTGCAAATCAACAGTACCACCAATGCCCTGAACCATCAGTCCAGCATCAGCCGTTTTATATATGGTCGCGCCCGTCATAATCTCAGAAGGATACAAGTCATATTCCACACCACGGTTGTCGCCAATACCAATTAACTCGCGACCATTTAATGAGGTACCTGTAAAATCCTCTTTAAAACCACGAACCGATATACCCGAAGTACGTCCACCCACTCGCTCGCCCGCCATACCAGGCAAACGGGCTAATGACTCGGCAATGGATGAATCGGGTAATTTACCTATATCTTCTGCAGAAATTGCTTCAACGATGGAGGAGTTTTCCATTTTAACGGCTTGGGCTCTTATTAATGAGCCTCTGATGCCCTTAACGGAAATAACTTCAACGCTATTATCTTGCGCAGCGGTTTCTTGCGCTGAGCTGTGATGGGAAAACATTGCTGTCGATACGGCAAGCGACAACAGCGCTGGTTTAAATAAGTGTGTGTGTTTCATGTGTGACCCCATTGTTATGTTTAACAACGAAATACTTCAAAACTTCCGTTAAGAAATCGTTGCATCACTGTAAAAAGTAAATCAGATCGCGACTGCTAAATAACTTACTAATTAAAAATTAATTTTTGTTAAAACTTAGCTGTTTGGCGGTTTTTTGCGCCCCAAATCATATTGCTAAGCCTAGGTTTGATCCAAACAAATTGCCTAAATAATACTGCAAGCCTCACAACGGTGACTCACTATTTAGTAGAACGAAATAGGCAAGCTAACTCTTGGTTTTAACTTGTCCTGCACCTAGCTAATCAGCCAGACTTCTTAAACGATTAAGTTAAATTAGCAAATATTTTACAGCATGTAAATAACTTGTGAAATAAATTGATTCAAAATACCAATACTAGTATTTGTTTGGTTAACAAAATTATTCTTAATCAATTTAGCTACAGGGAGATTACTTAGTTAAGTTTAGCTCATTGGTTACTGCATAACGGATAAAAAGTAATAGATTGTGGTAATGTAAAAGGATGATGATAGGGTGTGCTAATTTGCTTTGTGGGGCAAAAATTAATAAGCTTTGTTGGAGTGAATAGTCGCTAGATTTAAAGGTGGTTTTTGGGCAAGAAGATTTGCTATGCCCAGCCTCAATGTTTATCTACCGTTCAAAATATTTTTTAATCAATCTATTTATATCAACGCTGAAGCCAGTTAAAAGCACCTACTCGTTGAGTAGATGCTTTTTGATCTAACGATTCACATCAACCACTACTCTACCTTGCACCTGACCGGCTAATAATTTGTCGGCTACCTCAACCACCTCACTTAAGCTTATATCAGTGCAAATATCTTCAAACTCAGTTTGTCCTAGGATTTCTGCCAGTCGTTTCCATGCCTCCACTCGATCAGCCAAGGGTCGCATAACACTGTCAATCCCGACCAAAGTAACTCCGCGCAGTATAAATGGTGCAACTGATGCAGGAAAATCTAGGCCCTGTGCCAAGCCGCAGGCAGTTACCACACCACCATATTGGGTACTTGCGCAGATGTTAGCCAATGTGTGACTCCCAACAGAATCAATGGCTCCGGCCCAACGTTCTTTAGCCAGAGGACGACCAGGACTTGACAAAGTTGAGCGATCTATCACTTCTTTTGCGCCTAATTTATTTAAATAGTCTGCTTGCTCTGGACGCCCGGTGGATGCGACAACCGTGTAACCCAATTTTGCTAATATAGTGATGGCAAAGCTACCCACTCCACCATTTGCACCAGTTACCAAAATTTCGCCTTTTTCCGGTGTCACTCCCTGCTTTTCCAATGCAATGACACTTAACATCGCTGTGTAGCCCGCGGTGCCAATAGTCATCGCTTGTCGGTCGCTAAATGCTGTGGGCAATGGGATCAGCCATTCACTGTTTAGACGGGCCTTTTGCGCCAGCCCGCCACAATGACTTTCTCCCACGCCAAAACCATTGAGTAGTACTTTATCTCCTGGCTTAAACTTACCGCTATCACACTGCTCAATTGTGCCGACTAAGTCTATGCCAGGGATCATAGGAAATGTCCGCACCACCGGGCTTTTACCGGTAATCGCCAATGCATCTTTATAATTTATGGTGCTGTATGAAACGCTAACAGTTGTATCACCAGCATTGAGCACACTCTCATCTATTGATTGCAAAGTCGCTCGGTAACCTTGATCATCTTTTTCAATTAAAATTCCTTTAAACATATTGCACCTCTCATTTAGACCGATCGTCTATAAAAATAGATAAAAAATTTTATCTGGGCAAGCCCGCGATAAAACAGCTCAAAAAGTTATCCAGTGGCGTCGACTCTTGTACCAGTTTTGCGCGACTAACCGCTCCTTCCCACCCCAACCAGAAGTACTCCGCTAGTTGCTCGCAATCTGCTGTCGCCGAGATTTGTTTTTGCACCTTTGCTTGTTCCAGACAGCGCTGTATTCGTTGTTGCCAACTAGCAAAAGTAGTCATTAGTAACTGCCTATATCCAGCAGGCAACGAATCTACCTCTTGTCCAAGATTACCGATTAAACATCCCCGCTTAAATTGATGGCGTTGCATCCCCGCTTTTGCATCTTCAACAAAACTGGCAATGCGCGCCAGTGGCGCAGCAGAGTGATCTAACAAGTGAACATCTAACTTACTGGAGAAATAATTCGCATAATTCTCGATCAACTCCTGACCAAAGGCTTCTTTACTAGAAAAGTAATGATAAAAAGAGCCTTTAGGTACGCCTATCTTCTTCAAAATTGGCTCGATGCCTGACGATGTAAAGCCATGCTCTGTCAATTGTTCCAAGCCACTGCGGATCAGTTCTGCTCGAGTATCACAATTAACTCGGGATATTTTAGGGGGACGACCACGACGTGGTTTACTAGCTGATGTATTCATTCAACAATAATAGACCGATCGTCTAGTTAAATACAATGTGAAATTTATCAACCCATTAAAAATAAGCCTTAGCGGAGTAATTAACACCTTTTAACCGTCTATTAAAGCGATATAAGCCTTTGTATTACAGACCATTATCTAGTTGGTTAGGGTCGTTAATTATTGTTTCAATTTGTACAGGAATCTGAACGAAACGTCTAAAACCAATAGAAGGGGTTAAGGTAAGACAGTTGACGAGTTAGTTTTGGTGATTTAACGTAACCAAAAGGTTTACGTGAACGTAAAGGTAAACCAAGTAATGATTGAATAGTTATGGGGTACACCCTCATCCCTAATATATAGCTTAAAGGCCTCAGTGCATGCAAAAAACCGAGTTAGCAGAACAGCATATCAATGCGACTTCAACGACTTCGCCTACTACCTTCAGTATTGGTGAATTAGCTAAAAGTTTCGATATTACGCCCCGTTCCATTCGGTTTTATGAAGAGCAAGGCTTAATAGCGCCAAAACGCTCAGGCCAAGCTAGAATTTATAGCAAGAAAGATAAAGTAAGACTCAAATTGATTCTCAGGGGGAAACGGCTAGGCTTTTCATTAGCCGAAACAAAAACGCTATTCAACCTCTATGACAGTCACCAAAATTCCGTTGTTCAGCTTGAAGCTATGTTGCAAATGACCGAACAAAAACGCGCAATACTCAATCAGCAGCTCGAAGATATCAGGATGTTGATGGGAGAATTAGACGACGTTGAGTCACGCTGCCGAGATGAACTACACCAATTAACAAAAGGATAACTCAAGATGAACGCTGCCTACCCTACTCTTAATTTTGGTCTTGGCGAAGACATAGATATGTTGCGCGATCACGTATACAACTTCGCACAAACAGAAATCGCTCCTTTGGCTGAAAAAGCCGACGCTGACAATGCTTTTCCTAACCAACTGTGGCCAAAACTGGGTGAGATGGGTTTGCTCGGAGTTACTGTATCTGAGCAATATGGTGGGGCGAACATGGGTTACCTCGCTCATACTATTGCGATGGAAGAAGTCAGTCGTGCCTCTGCCGGGATAGGACTTAGTTATGGGGCTCATTCGAACTTGTGCGTCAATCAAATTTCTAAAAACGGTACCGATGCACAAAAAGAAAAGTATCTACCTAAGCTAGTCAGTGGAGAGCACATTGGTGCATTGGCAATGAGTGAACCCAATGCAGGATCTGATGTGGTCAGTATGAAACTGCGTGCCGATAAGAAAGGTGACGTGTACATACTCAACGGCAACAAAATGTGGATCACCAACGGTCCCGATGCTCATACTTTTGTAATTTATGCAAAAACAGACGTCAATGGCGGCTCTAAAGGAATTACAGCCTTTATCGTCGAAAAAGACTCACCAGGATTTAGCCAAGCGCAGAAGTTAGATAAATTAGGTATGCGCTCTTCGAATACCTGTGAATTGGTTTTCCAAGATTGTGAAGTACCGGCGGAAAACATATTAGGCCATGAAGGCGGCGGTGTTCGCGTTCTTATGAGCGGACTCGACTATGAACGCTTGGTCCTGTCGGGTGGTCCGTTAGGCATAATGCAGGCCTGTATGGATCAAGTGGTTCCTTATATCCATGACCGCAAACAATTTGGTCAATCCATCGGCGAGTTTCAACTAGTGCAGGGCAAGGTTGCTGATATGTATACCCAGATGAACGCAGCCCGCGCTTATGTCTACGCTGTAGCACGGTCATGCGACCGAGGCGAAACAACGCGCAAAGACGCTGCAGGTGCTATCCTTTATTCTGCTGAGCTGGCCACTAAAATGGCACTGGATGCCATTCAGTTATTAGGTGGAAATGGTTATATCAATGAGTATTCTACGGGACGTTTACTGCGTGATGCCAAGCTTTATGAAATCGGCGCCGGCACCTCAGAAATACGACGCATGTTAATTGGCCGCGAGTTGTTCAATGAAACTAAGTAGCTAAATAGCGATGAAATACTGTTGTCATAGAACGCAGTTAATTTGGATTAAAAATAATCAGGAGCAAGCTTCGTGCCCCGCATCGTCACAAAAATAAATACTAAGAGTCAAGATTTTAACGATAACGCTGCCCATATGCAGAAGATGGTTGACGACTTGAAAAAAGTGGTTGATCAAATCAAGCAAGGTGGGGGCGAAAAAGCCAATGCTCGCCATACTGCACGAGGTAAGTTATTGCCGCGAGAGAGAATTAATGGCCTACTGGATAAAGGCTCACCATTCTTGGAATTATCCCAACTTGCAGCCTGGAATGTCTATGAAGACTATGTCCCTGCTGCCGGTGTTATTGCAGGTATTGGCAGAGTGTCTGGTATGGAATGTATGATTGTCGCCAATGACGCAACGGTCAAAGGTGGTAGCTATTACCCCTTAACCGTTAAAAAGCATTTACGGGCGCAAACCATTGCTGAACAGAATAACTTGCCGTGTATATATTTGGTTGATTCTGGTGGCGCTAACTTGCCTCGACAAGATGAAGTATTTCCAGACCGAGAACACTTTGGCCGGATTTTCTTCAATCAAGCCAACCTGTCTGCTCAGAACATTCCGCAAATTGCTGTTGTAATGGGCTCCTGTACGGCCGGTGGTGCTTATGTACCAGCCATGGCAGATGAATCCATCATTGTTAAACAACAAGGCACTATTTTCTTAGGTGGCCCACCATTGGTGAAAGCCGCAACCGGTGAGGTGGTTAGTGCTGAAGAACTTGGTGGTGGGGATGTGCATTGCCGTACATCAGGAGTGGTAGATCACCTGGCGAATAACGACCATCATGCACTGCAATTAGCCAGAGACGCTGTGGCTAGATTAAATCGTCGCAAAAGCACTTATTTAGATGTAGTTGCGCCACAAGATCCAGCCTATTCTATAGATGAAATTTACGGCATCATTCCCAAAGATACTCGCCAACCCTATGATATTAAAGAAATAATAGCAAGAATAGTGGATGGCTCAGAGTTCGACGAATTCAAAGCTTTGTTTGGCACGACTCTGGTGTGTGGCTTTGCGCGTATTTTCGGTTATCCGGTAGGCATAGTAGCGAACAACGGCATCTTGTTTTCTGAATCTGCACAAAAAGGTGCACATTTCATTGAGTTATGCGCTCAACGTAAAATTCCATTAGTATTTTTACAGAACATCACCGGATTCATGGTTGGTAAGCAGTATGAAGCGGGTGGCATTGCCAAGCATGGGGCTAAAATGGTCACCGCAGTCGCTTGTGCTAAAGTCCCTAAATTTACCATTTTAATCGGCGGAAGCTTTGGGGCCGGTAACTATGGAATGTGTGGTCGGGCTTATGACCCCCGATTTATGTTCATGTGGCCCAATGCACGCATTTCGGTTATGGGCGGCGAACAAGCCGCAGGGGTGTTAGCCCAAGTCAAACGAGATCAGAAAGACCGTGCTGGCGAAGAGTGGAGCGAACAACAAGAGCAACAATTTAAGCAACCCATCATCGACACCTATGAGCAGCAAGGCCATCCCTATTATGCCTCTGCCCGTTTATGGGATGACGGCGTAATCGATCCGGCTGATACACGATTTGTATTAGGTCTAGCTATTGCTGCATCCTTAAATAAACCGATAGAAGAAACACGCTTTGGCGTGTTCAGAATGTAAGGTGTTTAATAATATGACTGACCCAACAATCGAAATACTGACAGGCTCAGACGATGTCCTTTACCATTTAGATAATAGAGGTGTAGCAACAATAACCCTGAATCGTGCAGATAAGCACAACGCCTTTGATGAACATATGATTAGCACCTTAACCAAACTTTTCGAAACAGTGGCGCGGGATCATAAAGCCAGAGTGTTGGTGTTGATGTCAGAGGGTAAGAACTTTTGTGCTGGGGCCGATCTGAACTGGATGAAACGCATGGCCAGCTATAGTTATGAAGAAAACCTAGCCGATGCGAATGCGTTAGCGAATATGCTTCATACCCTTTATACCCTGCCCAAGCCGACTATCGCAAAAATCCAAGGCGCTGCCTTTGGTGGAGCAGTAGGCTTGGTAGCCTGCTGTGACATAGCCATTGCCAGCCGCTTGAGTAAATTCTGTCTTAGTGAAGTGAAATTAGGTTTGATCCCAGCAACCATAAGTCCCTATGTGATCGACGCCATGGGTGACAGAGTTGCTAGACGTTATTTTATGACTGCAGAGGTATTTTCAGCCCAGCGCGCTCGTCGCCTAGGATTGCTGAGCGAAGCTGTCACTGAGGAAGATCTCAATCGCACAGTTGATGACTTAGTAACGCAAATATTGAACAATGGTCCGCTAGCAGTAGCAGCAGCAAAACAGCTTGTATTTGACGTTAAAGACGAGCCATTAGGCGAAGAATTAATGGAAAAGACTAGTTTACGTATTGCAACGACTCGTGTCTCTGCAGAAGGACAAGAAGGTCTGAGTGCCTTCTTGGAGAAAAGAACGCCAAACTGGCGGAGTGAATAATGAAACAAGTTCGTCAAATTAAAAAATTATTGATAGCCAATCGAGGCGAAATCAGTTGCCGTATCATCAAGACAGCCCAAAAAATGGGGATCGCTACAGTGGCGGTTTATTCAGATGCAGACGCTGACGCGTTGCACGTAAAAATGGCTGACGAAAGTGTGCGCCTAGGACCTGCTCCGTCGAGAGAAAGTTATCTTAAAGGTGAATTGATCATAGCCGCAGCCATAAAGTTAAATGTGGATGCCATCCATCCCGGTTACGGCTTTTTGTCAGAAAACTCCCAATTCTGTCGATTGTGTGAACAGCATAACATCATTTTTGTTGGCCCCCCTGTTGGCGCAATTGAGGCCATGGGCTCTAAATCAGCCGCCAAGCAGATAATGCAACAAGCGGGCGTGCCTCTCGTACCTGGTTATCATGGCGATGACCAATCCGCCGATCTATTGAAAAAATACGCTGATGAAATGGGCTATCCTGTATTGCTTAAAGCTGCAGCGGGTGGCGGTGGTAAAGGTATGCGCCAAGTGCATCAAAGCAATGAATTCTTCGATGCACTGGACGCCGCTAAACGCGAAGCCATGTCAGGTTTCGGTGACGATATCATGCTGATCGAAAAGTATCTAATCGAACCTCGACACGTTGAGATACAAGTATTTTGCGACCAAAACGGTAACGGCGTCTATCTATTCGAACGGGATTGTTCGGTACAACGTCGCCATCAAAAGGTCATTGAAGAAGCCCCAGCCCCAGGAATGACTGAGTCTCTACGAGAGGAAATGGGTAAAGCTGCTCTCAAAGCGGCACAAGCAATAGATTATGTTGGTGCTGGCACCGTTGAGTTCTTACTTCAACCTGACGGTCAATTCTTCTTTATGGAAATGAATACTCGCCTACAGGTAGAGCATCCGGTTACCGAAATGATCACCCGACAAGATTTAGTCGAGTGGCAATTACGGGTTGCACAAGGTGAGAACTTACCTAAACAACAACACGAGCTTATGATCCATGGTCATGCATTTGAAGCGCGTATCTATGCGGAAGATCCGAATAATGACTTTTTACCCTCAACCGGCACGTTAACCCGTTTAGTTCCGCCGATGGAGGACGAAAAAACTCGAGTGGATACTGGGGTTTTACAAGGTGATGAAGTGTCATCATTTTATGACCCCATGATTGCAAAGTTAATTGTATGGGATGAAAACCGTGACAAGGCGTTGGCTAAACTTGCCAAGGCGCTAAGTATTTATGATGTTGAGGGTGTTACCACCAATATCGACTTTTTGTATAATTTGGCTACACATAATGCATTTAAAAATGCACAGCTCTCCACACATTTTATCGAGCAGCACCATAACACGCTCTTTGTTGAGGATGTGAATACTATTGAAGCTATCGTACCGATGGCTGCTATGTACTTGCTCCTCAGACGAGAACAACAAAATAACACATCACAAATATGCCCATCTCCTTGGTCGGCAAATAATCACTGGCGGATGAATGAGCAGCACAGTGAAACTTTATCAATGCTGCTGCAAGACCAGCAGTTTGAAGTTGACATTATCCACAGTGATATCAATGACAAAGGTAACCATACATTCAAAATTAATTGCAACAAACAGCAGTATATCTGTCACGGCGACTTAAGTGCACAAACCCTTTGTGCGAACATTAATGGCCATAGTTACCAGATAACAGTTGTTGAGCATGACAAAGACACGACTTTATTCACCAAACAATGCGCTATTCGTTGTCAGTTGTTAGAGCCGGATTTGGGCACCTCTGATGCGCAAGATGAACATGGTGGGTTTAATGCACCTATGAATGGTACTGTGGTTGGACTGATGGTGGAAGCTAATCAGTCGGTCATAAAAGGACAGGTTTTGATGGTAATGGAAGCCATGAAAATGGAACACGCCATCAAAGCACCGCAAAATGGTGCCGTGACTGAATTTTATTATCAGGCAGGTGATCTAGTTGATGGTGGCGCACAACTACTGAGTTTTGCCGCACAAGAAGCACAAGAGTAAGTCAGACATGGTATACCCAGAAAAGGTAAAAATAGTCGAGGTGGGTCCTCGAGATGGTTTGCAAAATGAGCAGTCACCTGTGAGTCTAGCGCATAAATTAACCTTGATTGATGAGCTAGCCTACAGTGGCATAAAAGTGATTGAAGCGGGTAGTTTTGTGTCGCCTAAGTGGGTACCACAAATGGCTGACAGTGCAGCGCTGTTCCAGCAGTTGAAGCGTCAGCCAGGGGTAACTTATTCAGCCTTAACACCAAACTTGCAAGGCTTCGAAGCGGCGATGACCGCTGGTGTAAACGAAGTTGCGGTGTTTGGCGCTGCGTCTGAAAGCTTCTCTAAACGTAACATTAATTGCACTATTGATGAAAGTTTAACGCGGTTCGAGCCACTGCTGGCAGAAGCTAAAGCACGTGATGTTGCCGTTAGAGGCTATTTATCCTGCGTATTAGGCTGCCCCTACGAGGGTCATATATCCCCTGATAAGGTGGCACAGGTCGCTGCTAAATTGCTCGATATGGGATGTTATGAAATTAGTCTTGGCGATACCATAGGTGTCGGTACGCCGACAAAAACGGCAGCCATGCTAGAGGCGGTACTCAAGGTAGTACCGGTGGAAAAGCTAGCCGTTCATTTCCATGATACCTATGGGCAAGCATTAGCAAATATATTGGTTGCGCTGCAAATGGGGGTTTCTATCATCGACAGCGCTGTTTCTGGCTTAGGCGGATGCCCTTACGCGAAAGGAGCCTCCGGTAATGTTGCCACTGAAGATGTTGTGTATATGCTCAACGGTATGGGTATCGAGACCGGTATAGATATCGATAAACTTGCCTTGTCAGGGCGGAATATTATGTCAGTATTAGACCGACAATCCCAATCTAAAGTTGCCAATGCACTAGCCGCTAGGCTTTAAAAAACGGCTGTTCAATCTGTATGACAGGATTGGGCATCAAGCAACATTGAAGGCTTGATGCCCTAAAATAAGCAGTCCTATCTGCGCTCAAATTGGGTAAATCAGCAGGTCTGTGCTAGATTATTGCTATCAAACCAAATGGACCGTGCATTTGAACGCCCCAGTACCAGCTGCCCTTTTACTTACAACAATGCTGCTAAAAATTCCTACAGTAGAGGCAAATGAGCTTAGTCACGTCAATCAATTACCCCTTAGCTGCGAACCAATTCCTCAGCACAAGCAAAAGCTGTGCGTTGCTTCAACACATTCTAAATTGAACGCGGTTAACGACGTAGTATTTTATCATTCTGATCAAGGTGACAACTTAACTTTGTTGCACGTGCGAAAAGGAGATGTAGCCGTCACTTGGTTAGAAGGCTTTTCACTGGGTGGAAGATATACCATTATTGGCGAAGCTGAAGAAGGCCATCCAAGCTACCTTATTTATGACACAGAGCAATTTATAGACACCGAATACGATCCCAAACCTGTTGCGGTAATATCTGATTATCTTTTTTCTGGTCTAAATAGCCTGACTGATGCTGGGATAGCCACAATGTCGCTTAATCACAGCATTAGTTGCGAGCCTGATAACCTACCCAAAATCTCCCCCCTCGACAGTGCCGAATGCAAGGTTACAATTGATATCTTTAAACCAACTTTTTAAGATGAACTAAGATCATATGAACCACTTCCTAGCTTTAAAAAATAGGTAGTCGCTATGACTCATCGCCAAGCGTACTTAGTCGTATTGATAGTGTTATTTTCACACATGAGTCAAGCTGAAGTGATTTTGCGTGAGCAGTTTACCTATTATGTTATCGAGCCTGCGAATATCCAGCAAATAAAACAGCAACTGCGTGAGAAGTCACCGATAAGTAAAGACAATCAATTGTTTCATGGCGGCACACAATGGCAACTCCGCCCGATGTTTGCACTGCAAATAAAAAGCAATTTATGCCATGTGGTGAAAGTCTCTGTCTCGTTGGAGGGTATCTACACGTTGCCCAAGCTGGATGCACATCCATCGATTCCAAAGGATACCCAATTACGCTTTGAACAATACTATTCAGCACTATTGGAACATGAAGTTGGTCATCAACAGCTATGGCTCGAAGCAGGTGAAAAAATAGAAAATATGCTAAACAACTTAACCGGCCATTTTCAATGTGCACCCTTGAAAACAACGGCCACTGAGCGCGTGAAAAAAATTGTTACGACCTATCAAATTTTAAACCAAGAATATGATCAGCAGACCGGCCACGGCCGCACTCAGGGCGCCTATATTGCTGACAATTAGCGATATGCTTTGTTTGCCTTAAAACTGGCAGAAGTATTTAACTAGCTCTTACGGATAAATTACACCTCAATTTTCCACAAGGGCCTTAAGATTTTCCAAACCCTGCTGAAAATCGGGACCAATCATTGAGTCCATCATCAAGGCAAAATAGTGTTTAATCGGATTACTCCCCACATCGCCATAATCTCGCCAAACGACTTTGGTTCCATCGCTGACATCTATCAATGTTAACTCGCCCGTTGAGCCCATTTCAAATTCTGGAAAATATAAATCGTATTTAACACTAGTATTGGGCTGCAATGCCGTTATGGTCATTTCACCACTACCTTCTGTTGCACTCGTCCAGCTCGATTTCATGCCTATACTGCTATCTGGGCCACTATAAGTGACTAGCATATTAGGATCTCTGGCAAACCAACCCCCCCAACGTTTCCATTCTTTTAAATCAGCAATCAGTGGATATATTTGTTCCGACGGCGCTTTGATAATAACCGAGCGTTCGACTCGGAAATCTGACGGTAGCAGAAAGCCTATTCCCATCACCAGTACAGCAACAAGGATGACACCGATGAATAATTTCTTTAATACTGACATTTTTTGTCCTGTGATTATAACCCATCAAATAATGCAACATTTTATTAACACTTTCCACGAAAATTAAAAATCCCTTTTGAATTGCTCTAACACATAATCCAATACCTGTTGCTTATCAACCCAAGTAGCTACCTTAGCCCACTGACCAGACCCCTGGCATCGATAGGTTTGTCCAGCATTGGGCTCACTTATCAACACATTTAATTCAACGTCTTCGAATTTAATCGCACTACTGGGTAGGGCCAGCACCGAAGTAGCCAGTACGTCCCACATGAAATAGGTAAATTCATAACTTGGAATAGAATTGATGGTGGTAGCCCAAAATTGACCAGCCAAATGTGACACGTGATTCCCTTTCTGCGCAGCTAAATCGGACAAAAAAGACAGATTAACTGGCAAGCAATTAGTCGCATCTAAACTGATTAACTTTATCTCAATCCCGTATGTAAATAGCTTGGCACTAGCAATAGGATCCCAATAAGCATTCCATTCTGCAGATTTATTGTGGTTGTGCATGGCAACATTGCCTGGCACATCAACCGCCCCGCCCATCCAGATCAATTGTTCTATTGCCGGTAAAATTGCCGGTAAATACTCAATCGCTGCGACCAGATTGCTACAAGGTCCAGTCATCAAAAGAGAAACCTTGTCATGTTGCATTAATAGCTCGGCTATCAGTTCATCGGCTGCTTTAGCTGACAACGAATCACTATTGAATTTCTGAGTGAGCATGTCAGGAAAAGCATTACAAATTTTCGGTTGAGCTTTCCATTCAGCAGGAAAGGCATTGATTCCATGCAACCGCCCTTGGGCAATGGGGATATGATCTTGTCCGAACATCGCCAGTATTTTTTGTGTCGACACAGTGGCATCTGATAAATAACAATCCGCAGGAGTAATAGTTACCGCCAATAATTCTACGTGTTGCATAGTCAACAGTAACATTAGCGAGAGTAAATCATCCACTCCACCGTCGTGGTCAAAAATAACTTTTTGTTTGCTTTGCTCGGCAGCCATTTAAGTCCTTGCTATTAGCCTTTAAAAAATTGTTGTTGATATTCGCTAGGCGAAATACCGACGAATTTGTGAAAATTAAATCGTAAGGTGACGGTATTGTCAAAGCCGACTCTTGCCGCGAGTTCCTCCATTGCTAGGTGATCTGATTCTAATATTTGTCTGGCCAGCCTTACTCGTTGTTGATTTAACCATTCCTTGGGGGACATACCCACAGAGGATTTAAAATGCCGATCGAAACTGCGCCTAGACATACTCGCATGCTTGGCTAAGTCATCTACGAGCAGTGGACTATTGAGTTTGTTGATCGCCCAGTCCAATGTCTTACTAAAACGCTGGTGCTTGGCTGGTACCGGTGTTTCAACAAACTGCGCTTGGCCACCGGAGCGATGAGGGGATATCACTAACCTTCGAGCAATATCATTTGCAATTTCATGGCCAAAATCTTGCCTGACGATCTCAATGGATAAATCCAGTGCTGCGGCGCTGCCCGCAGAACACCAGACATTGTCCTGATGGGTATAGAGCACATTATCCACGTATTCCACCAAAGGAAAGCGTTGTTGGAACAACTCCGCATAGCGCCAATGTGTGGTTGCTTTGCAGTGATTTAACAGACCCAGTTGGGCAATAAGAAATGCACCAGAACAAAATGAAATAATCGGTTTGTTCAAACTATGAAATGCAACAATTTGTTCAGCTAAGGATAGTTTTAGCTTGTTATTCTGGGTACTCCAGCCGGGTATGATCAAGATGTCATAGTGAAGCAATTCAGATATTTCGGGGACTTCAAGAGTCACTCCGGTGGATGAAGTTAGTCTGCTACCGTCAAAACTAACAAGATCACATTTATACCAATAAGGTCTGTCTTTTTTGGGCAAACTAAAGACTTCTAAAGCGCAGCCTAGTTCAAACATTGGAACGGGTTCAGAAACTAGAATAGCCACGTGTTGCATGGTAATTCCTTAGCGTGATGTCGGTGGACAGATGGCTTAATATTAGCGGAATTGTATTTTTTAGCCAAAATATTCATTTTTTTAGCTAAAAAGTCGAATTAAGGGTGATTCGAAATTGTGTTTAACTGACTGACATGCCACACTAATTTTTACAAGGTGAGTGTATCGAGTAGTCCTTCTCCTTGGCTTAATTGTTTTAGTAATGTCTGAGGAATATGCAATATGGAAAGTCAAAGCCCGCGTTATATAAGTAATTTAACTAAAGAAACTTATGCCTTAATTCTAGCCGGAGGCAGAGGCTCCAGACTACACGAACTAACTGATTGGCGAGCTAAACCTGCGTTGTATTTTGGTGGTAAATTCCGAATAATCGACTTCCCATTATCAAATTGCATCAACTCAGGAATTCGCCGGATTGGCGTTATAACCCAATATAAATCTCATTCTCTTATCCGTCATTTGGTTAGAGGCTGGGGACACTTTAAGAAAGAGCTCGGCGAGTCTGTCGAAATTTTACCGGCTTCTCAACGTTTTTCGGATAATTGGTATCAAGGCACAGCTGATGCTGTATTCCAGAATATTGATATTATTCGTGATGAATTACCCAAATATGTCATGATCCTATCTGGCGACCACATTTACCGCATGGACTACGGTACGCTTATTGCCAAACATGCAGAATCTGGTGCCAAAATGACCGTCTGCTGCATGCCCGTTCCCATTCACGAAGCTGCAGGCCAATTCGGTGTCATGTCGGTGGATGAAGATATGAGGATTAAAGGTTTTGAAGAAAAGCCTACCCACCCTACCCCTTTGCCTGGGGATAGTGAAAAGTGCTTAGCTTCCATGGGTAACTATGTATTCGATACGGAATTCCTGTTTGAACAGCTAAAACGCGATTCTGAACAGTCAGAATCAGATCGAGATTTTGGAAAGGATATTATCCCCGCTATTATTAAAGATCATCCGGTGTATGCCTACGCCTTTGATGAAAAGGATCAACAAGAAGTTTATTGGCGTGACGTGGGTACCTTGGATTCATTTTGGCAAGCCAACATGGAATTAGTCGCTCCAGTGCCAGCGCTGAATCTGTACGATAAAAGATGGCCAATCTGGACCTACCAAGAACAACTTCCGCCAGCAAAATTTGTCTGGGAAGAAGACAATCGCCGGGGCGCTGCAATTAACTCTGTGGTTTCCGGTGGTTGTATCATCTCAGGTGCAACTATTCGAAAAAGCGTGTGCTTTTCGAATGTGCGTGTGCATTCGTATACCGAAGTTGAAGAATCAGTGGTATTGCCAGATGTGGAGATTAAACGGAACTGCCGTATCCGACGAGCGATTATTGACCGAGGATGTGTAGTGCCTGAGGGTACTGTAATAGGCCATAGCCGACAAGATGACGAAGCAAGAGGATTTCGAGTCACCGACACAGGGGTTGTATTAGTGACTCGTGAAATGCTTGGTTTACCCGTGGGTTATTAGTGCACATTAAACAATTTTAGACTTTGCAATGCGTTGATTTTCCCACAGGTGAATTTGCTCACTAATCAATATTGACACATGTTCCGGCTGCTCAAGTGGGAACATGTGCCCTCCTCTTGCCACCTGCTTATGCGCTAATTTATTGTGACGAATAAATGGTGCAATCAATTTTTCTGTGCAGACCTTAGTTTGTTCTCCTGTGATGAGTAACGACGGTATGGTTAGCTTTCCATAATAACGTGAAATATTCAGCGGTACTGTACGGAAAATATTGGCCTCAACCTGATGATCAAAATCCAATTTATGCCCCTCATCAGTTTCTATTGTGGCAGCCGCCACATAATCTTCAACACACTGTGGATGCATATCCTTAAACAATGTTTTGGCTTGGAAATACTCGACTAAATCTACCCCTTTTGGCCAAGCGGTGCAGCGATTAAGCGTTTGTTTGGCCGGGGTAAAATTGTCGAATAGTCGAGTGTTACGCACAGATCTAGCAAATAAACTGGTTAATCCAGTTACTAAAGGGGGGTCCAGCATGATCAAGCCGAGGAATTTTTCTGGGTTTTGACATGCTGCCATGTAGGACACAACCGCACCAAAAGAATGCCCAACTAAATAGCAAGGCTGCGCATGTTTAGTGTCAATATAATCGACCAATTCTGCCACTTGATTTTGCCAATCCTGAGACAATGGAAATGCTGGATTATGGGCAAATTTCTCTAACGCAATAATGCCAAAATCATCTTTTAGATAAGCGAATAATTTATTGTAACTACTGGCCGGAAAGCCGTTTGCATGGGCGAAGTGAATAATTGGTTTCGCGTTCATTATTAAATTTATACTCTTTATGTTACTTTTAAAATATCGATTAAATGAGTGCTATATCATAAGATAATCAATCACTTGAAAAGCGTGTTAGACTTCATTATGTTTTTTGCAGCGTTGGGGCTTAGTAATATTAATGTATTTACCCCTTGATCCTAATGACGTCAAATTCATTGGTCTAGGGTGTGATTCAATCTAGTTTAGCTAATTAAAACACAGCAACAATACGAAAAATAACAACAATTTGTTTGCTTATATACCAAAAACTCACCTCCAATTAACAGACCAACCAGCATAATCATCTCACCAATAGTATCTAAATATATACCTAAGTATCGTTGCCGGCATTTATTGATTGCAAAAATTGGGTCAAAATCATCCTACGTTAAATAACCAGCCAGATAAATGGAGCACGAAATGACAATATTAAACAGAAGTTTAGTCATCAGTGGAGCAATCTTCCTAGCGTTTGCAAGTAACGCACAGGCAGACATTAATGCGTCATTACAAAATGCCTGCATTAAAGCGGAAACTACTGCAGCCAATGTCTACGCTGATAACAATTTAACCAATGAATATTCTAACTTGCTTGCCCAGCATTTTAATTCGACTAACTGTAACGGTATAGCCTTATTAGAGCGTGCGAACTTGAATCAAGCAGAGCAACGCAGTAACCATTCAGCTGACGAATTAATCGTTAAAGCAGCTGATTAGTAAAGTTGCAAGGCAACTTTATATAACGATTTCCTTTGATACTAAGTGGTACTTTCCCGTCCCTTGATGGTTATTACCGCTCCTCCTGGAGCGGTATTTTTTTGCCTGTTAACCGTTTCGTAATTCTGCTTTTTGCCAATCTTCATCCACTCTTTTAGAGGTCCAGTAAAATGCCACTATGGATAGAATATATGGCACTACCAACCACATTAAAGCGATTCTTAAACTTTCAACTTCACCATGTACTTCAGCTAAGTTGGCACTGAGGATCCCAACAAAGGTTGGTCCACCGCCCAAGGCAATAATATTTAAAACGAAAAAGAACAGAGCCGTAGACATCGCTCTGACTTTCACCGGGGCTAAGGTTTGCGCAAGGGCAAAAGAAGGACCAAGGTAGGCGCCGCTGGTGAATAACAAGATGGTTAACAGAGCTAGGGATGCGTATAGGCTTTCAACCTGCAGCGATAAGTAAAATGCTGGCGCCCCCACAATCATCATAATACAAGGAACCAACCCGTAGGCTTTCTTACTTTTTTTACCCCATTTATCTACTGCGGCTCCACCAACCCAAACGCCAAGAGCATAAACAGTACCGTTGATGATGCCCATAATGATCAACAAATTGGCAAAATCAAAACCGCTATGGGCTCGAACATAAAAATCGATAATCCAAGTGGATATAGCATAGTTTCCAAAAGAGCCAAAGGATATCCCCAAGCACATCCCCCACCATGATGGAATTACCAGCAAGGCTTTGAGGGCGGTTATGAAGGGGACTTGCTCTAGATCTGCAGCTTTATTGTCGCCGCCACGGGTTGGTTCTTTGACAGTGAACTTTAACAGTAAAGCTAGCAATACTCCGGGTAAACCAACACTAAGCATGACGACTCGCCAATCCGCACTACCACCTTTAATCAAAAATGCGGTAGCGAAGAACGCTAGCATTATTCCAAATGGGATCCCCAAAGAATAGATAGCCAATGCACCAGCTCGCTTATCTTTTGGAAACAGATCCGAAATCATAGAGTGGGAAGGAGGACTGCCCCCTGCTTCGCCAATACCAACCCCAACTCGCGCAAGGGCTAGTTGAGTAAAATTAGTCGCTAAACCGGATAATGCAGTAAAGCCACTCCACAAGGTTAATGAGATTGCCACTATATTCACCCGGCTATAACGATCGGCTAGCCAAGCAATCGGGATCCCGACCACGGTATACAATAGTGCGAAATAAATACCTTTAAGCCAACCAAGTTGTGCGTCATCTAAACCGAGATCCTCTTTGATGAGAGGAGACAAAATACCAATGATCTGACGGTCAATGAAATTAAACGCATAAACCAAGGTTAATATACAAAGTACATACATTCTGTATTTGCTGTTGACCTGCTGATTGGGCTGCGAAATTGTCTTGTCACTTGGTTCCGTATTTAGCATGCTGACTCCTGCACTAAAAAGTTTAGATCCTCATACTAAGTGTCATGCTGGTGAATTACCAAGCGTTCTTGTTAACCATTTGTAAATAAAATAATAACCATCAAAAATATTGATAGTGCACGGCCAAACATAAGGCAGAATAACTAATCAACCCGCAGTGAAATACTGGCCCCGAACTGGCCTGGCTGGACATCGGACCAGTTTCACGATATAACAGGCTGCTAAATCAGAGGTAATACACATATGCATATTGATCAGCTACTCCAGCAAGTATCGGCACATATTGCCAATAAACAACAAGCTATTTCCTGTGATGGACTTAGGGTTCCAAAAGAGTGGAGTCAAGGTCGGACTCTTTTTGGTGGTATATCTGCTGCCATGGCGTACGCGGCCGTTAAGCAACAGGTTGCAGACGATAGAGTGATGCGCTCATTTAGTTGTAACTTCGTTGGTCCAATTGAAGTCGATATGCCGTTTTCAATTGAAGTGGATGTTCTGAGGCAGGGAAAAAATGCCACACAAGCCTACGCCAAGATTATCCAAGATGACAAAGTCGCATTACTCTGTCAGGTCAGCTTTGGGGTTGCTCGCTCCTCGAAAGTTGCGGTGATGAATCATGAACATCACGCTATGGAGTTGCCACAAAAAGCCAAGTTTATTCCCCAAATACCTAAAATAACCCCTAAATTTTTACGCCATTTCGACTTATCAATTGAGCAAGGTAGTATGCCATTTGCAGGGAGTAAATTAAGTGACATACATGGCTGGATGCGATTTAAAGAAGCGCCGCAACAGATTACGGATGCACATTTAATCTGTTTAATTGATTCTTGGCCCCCTACTGTTTTGCAAATGCTGCGATGGCCAGCACCTGCGAGCACCATGAGTTGGAACGTAGAGTTTCTACATCCCCATAAAACGTTTTCACCTTCAGATTGGTTTGCCTACCAAGCAAAAACTAGGCAAGCGGCTGACGGTTATGCCCACACCGAGGCAAATATTTGGGATCAACAGGGTCAACTAATAGCTCTTAGCAGACAAACCGTTGGAATTTTTGATTAGGTTATAAGCTCCCCCTAACGAAGGCTACAACACCGAAACGCTAGCGGGGCTAAACATGGCAAGCACGCTCAAGCTCTGCATACCTGTATGAGTTAAGGCGGCTTGCAGATCATCATTATCCAGCCCCAGGGTTTCATATAATTCCACTTCAAGATTGGCGTGGCCTGAATAAATCTCTGGATTACAATGATCTAAAGCCATGATGTAACTGAGTTGCATAATTTTATCTTCGATATTGGCAGATTCTGACTGTTCATAATGTTGGTGTTTAATCGGGGTGGAAATGGAATCAGGAATACCCCACATTTTAATCAACGATGCGCCGATGTCAGCATAAGTAGAGCCAATATGATTGAGCTGAAGACTCAATGGAGTTTGGGCTTCATTGATTTGTGCACATTTTTTAGCAATTTGCGGGTTAAAGCGTACCATAATTAATTCACCGACATTATGCAAAAGGCCGGCGACAAACAAGCGTTCTGTATTTTTGCCAAGCAATCTTTCAGCGAAATATTTGTTTAGTAATCCACAAAATACTGCATTTTCCCAAAAGCGTTCCAAATCGATTACCGTTGTTGCAACCTCTTCAAACGCCCTACGTACTCCAAATGCCACAACTAAATCATATACTGAATTAGTCCCAATGATTTGCGTCGCTTTTGAAATTGAATCAACTTGATTCGGAAATTTATAAAGCGCACTGTTAGCAATTTTAAGGATTTGTACCGTCAGCGCAGGATCGAAGTTAATAATGTTAGAAATTTCCTCCATACTAGCTGCATGATCATCAATTAACCTTTTAATCTGAAAAACAGCATCGGGCAATACAAATATGTCTTTCGCTTCAGACGCATAATCGTGTGCATGCACTATTCGACTCTCCTGTTAGTACCATCATTGTTAAACTCTAATTGAAGTGTAGATAAAATAACAAAAAAAGCTCAGCTTCTACACATATTTTCCAAACATAAAATCATCAGTTGCTAATTTTGTTCAGAAAAAACAAGTTGATATAATTGTTCAGCGCTTATAGGCCGTTTGGGTGCGTTTACTTCACCATGCTGGATACTCTTTATCAAGCTGATAATTTTTTGATTAGCTGGGCAAGAAATATTTAACCTATCCCCAGCCTGCACCACAGCACCATTTAAATGATCAATTTCAGTGGCTTTACCCCGTGATAGATCCCACCACATTGAGGTTTTAACATTCGGGTCAATAGCCAACATTTGATTTGCTACCCGTTTAAACAGTATGTTCGGTAGGCGTAAAATATAGGGGATTAACTGTGCAGGTACAGCGGTCACCTTAGGTAACACAATGTTTTTGGCTTTAGTAACCGCTAATAACTCTTTCATTAAACCAGCAACAACCAGTCGATAGCCCCGTTGCTCTAGCATCGCTTTGACCGGAATATCTGCCAATGCATTAACGCTGTTGCCTAAGTTAAGTTGTAGTTTGGCCCAAAGTAGCGAATCCATATCCGCTGAACTTTCCACTGGAAGCAGGTCAGAGTTAATCTGTGCTATTAACTGTTCGACAAATTGCTCTTCGCAATTATCACTTTCAATGGTCAGGGTGCCCGCTGATCCGCGATGAAAATGTCCTTTATCCATTTCCACCACATTAAATGGCACCATGGCTCTTAACACCTGATTGTGCGGAAATGCCTGCTTTACAATTTGTTCTGAGCCCAAGCCATTTTGACAACATATTATCCGGGTATGGGTGTCTACAAAACATTGCATTTGCTCACATGCAGTTGCAACATCTGTGCACTTTACCGTTAACCAAATAATCCCGAAAGGAGTCGCGCCTTGCTCTATAGCCTGACAAAATTGGATAGAATTGATTAATGCTTGGTGACCAAGATAATCGGTTAATTTAATCCCGTCCTGCAAATTTTTTTGGATCTTGGCACGACAAAGCAGCCTCACGCTTTGCCCGCTAAGTGCTATAGCGCCACCTAAATAACAGCCGATCAATCCGGCACCAAAGACTAAATGATTATGATTCATATTTTCTGCTTAAACAGTGGTTTAAAATCCCTTAAATTGATCATAAGGCTTTCATATGAATTAGCCCAGAGATAAGATCACTAACGTCAACCTATACAACTTTTTGATTTGGAATTTATGCCCTACACTTTGCCGCCAGCCCAACAAAAGCTACTTGTAATTGGCTATGTATGGCCTGAACCCAATTCTTCTGCAGCCGGACAACATATGCTCAGCCTTCTTCAGCAATTTTTGCAGGCGGGCTACCAAATAACCTTTGCCAGTCCTGCTTTGCAAGGTGAACATAAAGTTGATCTGACCCTTTTCGATATTTCTGAAGTCAGTATTGCATTAAACGATAGTTCCTTCGACACCTTCGTCCAAGATTTAGATCCCCAGGTAGTGTTATTTGACCGCTTTATGATGGAAGAACAGTTTGGATGGCGAGTTGCCAAATGTTGTCCCCAAGCATTGCGCATTTTAGACACAGAAGACTTACATTTTTTGCGTGATGCCCGCCTTCAGGCTTTTAAACAAGGGATTGCCGTTGATGAATTATCACTCTCTAGCTTAAACATGACGGGCGATAAGGCGATTAGGGAGATTTCGGCTATCTACCGCTGCGATCTGAGCCTAATTATTTCATCTGTAGAGTACGCCTTGCTAACCGACGTATTTAACATACCAACTGCGTTGCTGCAGATCTGCCCTTTTATGCTAGACCCACACAAATTGAATCGCAACGGGCTGGGTTTCGCGCAGCGCCACGACTTTATTACAATTGGTAACTTTAGACATGCGCCTAATTGGGATGCTGTGCTAAACCTCAAACAAAATATTTGGCCTAAAATCAGGCAAAGATTACCTCAAGCCAATTTGTATATTTATGGTGCTTATCCGCCTCCCAAAGCAACTGCTTTACACAATCCCAAACAAGGTTTTTTTGTGCAAGGCTGGGTGGATGATGCTAAGGACGTTATGGCCAATAGTCGGGTTTGTTTAGCCCCCTTACGTTTCGGAGCGGGACTAAAGGGTAAACTTACTGAGGCTATGATGTGCGGTACGCCCAGCGTCACAACAGCCGTTGGTGCAGAAGGAATCGTATCTACAGATCAATGGCCTGGGTCTGTAGCCTCCTCAGAACAAGACTTTGTTGATAACGCAGTTTCACTTTATCAAGATCAAGGACGTTGGGCACAAGCACAGCAAATGGGTTTTGTGATCATCAGTAAACATTTCGATCAAGGCCAAATAGGCGCCACATTAATCGCTAGCATTGAACGCTTATTGTCTAACCTTAAGCAGCATAGAGTCGCCAACTTCACTGGTGCTATGTTACAACATCATATGCATAAAAGTACCCAATATATGTCCCAGTGGATTGAGGCAAAAAATGCCCATAAAAAAACGTCTTGATAGGCTAATCAAGACGTTTGTTATCACAACCTTTGAAACGTTATTTTATTGATTTTTCCCCTAACCATTCAATACGATATAGGTCGCGTCGTTTGTCTAAGAAGTTGCGCACAGAGCCGTTATTTTGCAGGATCTGTAACTTATCTAAATCCACATCAACAATCAGTGTCATTTCGGTGTTCGGCGTGGTCTCTGCCATAATTGCATCATGGGGAAAGGCAAAATCTGACGGTGAAAATACCGCTGTTTGACCATACTGAATATCGACGTTATCTACCTTGGGTAAATTGCCGATGCTTCCAGCAATGGCTACATAACATTCATTTTCAATCGCTCGAGCTTGCGCACAGCGCTTGACCCGTAAATAGCCATTTTTGGTATCTGTCCAGAAGGGTACAAATAGAATTTGCATTTCTTCTTCACTGAGCAAACGAGCAAGCTCAGGAAACTCAACATCGTAGCAAATTAAAATGCCGATTCGACCAAAATCCGTATCGAATAACGTCAGTCTATCCCCCCCTTCCATGATCCAGTCCTTTTTCTCAGACGGAGTGGGATGAAGTTTGTATTGAGTTTCAATAGTACCATCCCGTTTACATAGATATGCCACGTTATAGAGCTGGTCATCTTCTATCAATGGCATCGAACCGGGAATAATATTGATGTTGTAGCTCACCGCCATTTTTGAGACTTCACTGACGATGGCCTCCGTATAGGTGGCTAAATGCTTTATGGCTTCAATAGATGAAGATTGGTCACCCAATCCCATTAAGGGCGCATTAAAGAACTCAGGGAAGAGTGCCACGTCGCTGCGATAGTCAGACAACGCATCGACAAAATATTCGAATTGTTGCAACAGATCTTCCACACTGGTCATCTCACGCATTTGCCATTGTACGCAACCGATGCGCACCACTTCTTTTTTGCCACCAAAGAGTTTGCGTTTCTTCGGCTCGTAATAAATATTGAACCATTCAAGCAAGGTGGCGTAACCTTGTGATTCTTTATCCTCGGGCATATAGCCACGCAGTACTCGCTTCACTTCAAAATCATTTGATAATTGAAAGGTCAGGATCGGATCGTAAAGTTCTTTACGCTTAACCGCTTCGATATATTTCTGCGGTGACATCTTAGCACTATGGTCTTTGTAATTAGGGATGCGTCCACCGAGAATGATGGCCCGTAAATTTAAACTCACACACAACTCTTTGCGCGCCTCATACAGACGGCGGCCTAGTCTTAAGTTACGGTAATCAGGGTCGACAAACACTTCAATCCCGTAGAGTACATCACCATTTGGATCATGAGTTGTTAAGTACGCATTACCGGTTATTTCATCATAGGTGTGTTCATCACCAAACTGGTCGTAGTCGATAATCACTGAGAAGGCCGCGGCTATCACTTTGCCGTCGTCTTCAATACATATTTGTCCATCACGAAAAATTTTCATCATCGCCATGAAACGCTTCTTAGTAATGGAACCACCTAAGGTAGAATAGACGCGATCCATGATTTCTTTGATATCGTCGAAATCATTTTCATTGAGGTTACGGGCAAGTAACTTAACGTCATTTTGTGTTTCATTATTTTGATTCATGAACATCCTGTTGGCTAATCTAAAAGTTGGACGTGGATAACATATTTAAAACTAACAGATAAATACTATCAAAGATTCATTTTTGATCAGCAATAAGTTTAATCGCTCGATCTACCGCTGCTAAACCGTTACCTCGTGATGCACTCAAGTGGCGGCTTAAGCCTAAACGCTGTAAATAATTTTTCGTATCAAACAGTTTGATAAAGTCTGCAGTCTTATTCTGCATCGGCTCCAGCATGATCGCCAGCAATCCTCTTACAATTTTTCCTGTGGCATCAAATCTAAACTGCAATACTCCTTTGTCATCGCGATTTGCTGATAACCATACTTGACTTTCGCAACCCTGTATTTCATTGGCATCAATACGTTCATCAACCGGCAATCTATTGGCAACTTTTCCGGCCAGCATTATTTGTCGGTACACGCCATCCCACCCCCTTGCTTTTTGAATACTTGTAGCTAATGGCAGCTCGTCTGCTAATTCCTCAGGACCAGCATCATAGGTATGGCCAATTAGAGCGCCATGGGTTTGGTTATTGATTTGCTCAATGCTGCGTTTTAATGCCGTGATGAACCTCTGTATTTCTGCTAGCGTATTATAACAACTCAAAGACACCCGCAAGGTGCCAGCGAGCTTCAATTCGGCCATTAACGGCATTGCGCAGTGATGCCCTACCCTTAGCGCAATCCCCTGTTCATTGAGTAAAATCCCAATATCATGACTATCGAGCCCTTCAATTACAAATGACGTGGTCGCAATTGAATGCTTTACATCCCCTAAAATCCGGACTTGCTCAATGGTCGCCAGTTGGGCTAACAGTGATCTATGTAGCATGGACTCATGGCTTTCTATAGCATGGCGATTTTGCTGAATAAACAATAAGCCTTGATGCAATCCTAGCGCGCCCTCGATATTCGGTGTGCCTGCTTCAAACTTGAATGGTAACTCTTGAAAAGTACAGCTGTGATAACTGACCTGTTTAATCATTTCGCCACCGGTCTGATATACTGGCAAGTTTTGCAATGCCTCACGTTTACCGTATAACACACCTATTCCGGTGGGCCCGAAAGCTTTATGACCACTAAAGACCAGATAATCACAGGCCAAATCTTGCACATCAACTGGTTTATGAGCAATGGCTTGAGCAGCATCTAGCAAGGTGATTGCACCTACTTGTTGAGCTTTTTGCAGCAAGGCTCTTACCGGTTGGATAGTGCCGAGGGCATTAGATACCAAGCCCAGTGCCACTATGCAAGTTTGCTCAGTCAACAAAGCTAATCCCTTCCTGATGTCCCAGCAGCCCTTCTCATCGACGGGAATAACATCAATATGCAGTTGTTTGCTGGCCGCTAATCTTTGCCAAGGCACAATATTTGCGTGATGTTCAGTGGCAGATATCAGGATCCGACCATTCATAGGCAGTTCAGTGTCAGCTAAGCTTTTAGCCACCAAATTGATACTCTCGGTCGCTCCTTTGGTCCAGATGATTTCCTGACTGCTTTTAGCATTAATGAAATATCTTACAAAGTCTCTAGCGTCCTCGAATTCGGTGGTGGTATCTGCTGCCAATGAAAAAGAGGAGCGATGCACATTGGCATTTTTTAATAGGTAATATTGATAAATCCCGTCTAAAACGGATTGGGGTTTTTGCGTGGTGGCAGCACTATCAAAGTAGACTAAATCAGCATTTTGGGGTTGCTGAAAGAAGGGAAAATGGCTGCGCAATGAAGTGTCTGTCATGTGTCTATCTTTGCTCTGATGTGATTGCGAAAAATTCAAACTGGCCGTCAATCTTCGCTGGTGAAACAGAGCCAATAACCTCGATTGACTCTTGCTCTGACCCAAGCCTGCTTAGGATCCACTGTTGATCAGTTCTTCAAAACAATCTAACACTTCTTCCGCTTCTAGCATGATCCCCTCTTCGTCTTCACTTAATGGAAACATCAACACTAGGGTGCCGTTTTGTTGCATGCCTGGCAGCCATTGTGCGAGCCATGATTCAAGGTCAATTTTCTTCGGTTTGCAATCTGGAAAATCATTCTTTTCCCATGCTTTTGCAAAGGCTTCATGAGGCCATACGGGGAAACACGCATCTTCGTCTGCTTTAAGCAGTAGCCAGCCATTTTCACCAAATAATCCCCACAACCCCTCATTTTCAACCATGGTTTGTAGTGCATATTCAAAACGCTCTTCTGGTTGAAGCTTACTAATAGATACAAATTCTTCCGCTAGTACATCGGTCATATAGACTCCGTGATGGTATTTTATGTTGCTTAGCGCCAATTATGGCAAAAAGTCATTGGCTACGCTTGCTTTATCGGCACATAGACGGGGTATTTTATTCGGATTTACGACTTTTTTGTTCTGGGGTCTACCTGCACAAAATACCTTGATTGAGATTAACTTCTAAGACTCTGTAGTCTCGGTGACTACAGGCGCTGGGCCAATCCACTGCTGCGATAACAAGCAGATTGTAAGCATTTCTCTAAAACGTGCTGTTGGCCATACAATTCGAAACGTTGTTTAGCCCGAGTTAACCCCGTGTAAAACAGTTCGCGACTCAACCCCATAATCGGCTTGTCGTCTCGACTTTCCGGTAAACATAACACCACCTTTTCAAATTCTGATCCTTGGCTTTTATGAATGGTCATCGCATAGACCGTATCATGCCGCGGCAACCTACTCACGACTATACCGTTATACTGCTCATGACCTGTCTTAAACCACGCCTTAATGAGTTGTGGCTGCTCAGGGTCGGCCATTATGATCCCAATATCGCCGTTAAAAATACCTAAGCCATGATCATTTTGCGATAACATTATTGGGCGACCATAATAATCTTTACGATCCAAGCTAATATGGCCTTGTTTGTTCAGTTCCTGTTCGATCATAAAGTTAAGGTTTTCAACACCCCAACTGCCATTTTTTTGGGCACATAAGATTTGCTGCTTCTCTAATAATGCAAAGGCTTGGCCAATATCGGCTAATTTAATTGCTCCGAAATAGCCACTTAGAAGCGACGCATAACTGCGCACAAACTCTCGCAAAGTGGCATTTTTGTACCAAGATAATCCCTCACCTGACTGTTGCTGAGACAAGAGGGTTAACCCTTTATTCACCTCACCTTGTATGACATGCTTGGCGAGCTGCCCTATCGGGCTTGATGCCGAAAATCTGTGACTTTTTTGCAATTTGACTAAACAATCAGAAATATTACCGCTAACCCGCTGCTGCTCAACTGGTGGAATAATTTCGCCACTCAATTCTGCCACCAACTGACACACTTCTGCACTGTAAACCGGCTCTGTGGTGCCTTGCAAAGCAGCCTGACAAATATCAGCCAGCACACTGCCCGCTTCCACTGATGACAATTGGTTCTGATCACCCAACAAAATGACACGACTGGCTATGGGCACAGCGCCAAGCAGTTTGGACATAAGCGGAAGGTCAACCATAGATGCTTCATCAACGATTAGCACATCTAAGTGCAACATATTTTGCTGATTGTGTTTAAAGTCTACACGAGCAGGTTGGCTGCCTAGCAACCTATGTATGGTGCTGCATTGAACATCAAGCGCCCAGCGGTACTGCAGGGGTAATCTGTCGCGCGCCAAAAGCAATGACTCTGTCAGTCTAGCGGCGGCTTTACCGGTAGGCGCCACCAGCTGAATTTTCAAGGGCTTACCCTGCTTGCTAGCCAAACCTTGCAGCAACGCCAGCAACTTAGCCACAGTAGTGGTTTTACCCGTTCCCGGCCCACCGGTTATCAGCGAAAAACTGCGGGTTGCAGCGATGCAAACGGCGACTTTTTGCCAATCTGTATCCTTTTCCTGATTGGCTGGAGGCGGACTGAAAAGCTCTGTTAGTACGGTATTCGCATGTTCTTGGTCAACAGCTAAAAAACTACCCAGCTTATTTTGAATAATATTAGCTAAGGACACCTCATATTGGTGGTAGCGTTGCAAATACAGGTTATTATTTTCGAATATTATCGGTTTGGCTTCGATTTGTTGATTATCAACATTGACACTGCGGGCCTGTTCAAGAGACATGAGCAAGCTCTTGGTTGAATCAAAGCCCAAAATTTGTAAGGTTGAAAAATCGATATTATTAATATTCAAACAACTATCTTGCTGGCTCAACTTTTGACTCACAAGCCCAGCTAATAAGGCAACTCCCTTGGTTTGCGCTGACTCCATTTGAAAAATGAAACTGGCGAAAGCGATATCAATGGATGAGAGTCCTAAACGTTGGATTTGCGTTTCATATTGTTCAGAAAAGGAAAAAATCAAATCCATCACCATAATCCTAATTGCGCAGGCTCGCTTGGCTCAACAACCACTGTTTCAGATTCGTCATTAGCGATTGGGTTGCCATAGAATAATCCATCAAGCGCCTCAATAAACTCCTTCTGAGGTTTAATGAAATATATCCCTGAGCCTAAATGATCCGGGGACATTCCCCGTAAAAACCAATAATAAGCACCACCAATATGACGGTCATATTGATAGTCTGCTAATTTGATAGATAACATTCTATGTAAGGCTAGGATATACAAAACGGATTGTAAGTGATAATCATGCTCAACCATAGCTTGCTGCAAATTAGGCTCAGCATAGTCTTTAAACTTATCCCCAAGATAGTTTGATTTATAATCTGCCACAAAATACTGGCCATCAAAACTGAAGGTTAAATCAATATAGCCTTTGAGCATGCCATTGAGTTGTTCAAACTGATAATTTCGGGCAGTTGTGCTGAAGTATTGATTGATCAACCGATTGAAATCCTTAACTTTGACCTTAGTTAACGGCATGTGAAATTCCATTTCAATGGACACATCTTGTGGGCTCAATTGCGCCAGCATTAAGCTGCTTTGCGGTTCATCCTTGATTGGTAAAGGAATCGGGGTAAGCAACACATCTTTTAACCACTGCAGTACAACAGGATTCCATATAGGGTCAATCCCATACCAATCCCCTTGCTGCTCGATCACTTGTACTAGCGTTACCGGTTTTTGGAAATCGATATTTTCTAACACACCATGCAAAAATGAGCCAGCCTGAGCCCCACGAGTAAATTGAAAACGGTCTAACGAAGCCGCTTCCTCGAGGCTGGCCGAGGATAATTCAGCTTGTGCTGGGGTAACCGGCGCTTCATGCTCATCGGTACCAGGTTGTTCATGCGCCAACTGAAATTGATTGCGAGCAATGGCAGAATAGCTTGTGATCCGCCAGTTTCGCGCAATAGTATTAGCTAATTGTGCGACTTGCCAATGCTCATGTTGTGGTGAACTGCCAATGGATGCTTGTTGGCTTGGGCTGTTGACATCAACCTGTTGATAACCAATATCAGTGCGCTCAGCTAACGCCTCGATACTTTGCCTTAGGCCGATATTATCTGGCTGCTGGGGTTCGGATATCAATAAACTTCCCATCGCCGTTAACGGTAAGGCGGACTGACGCTTACTGCGACCCAACATGGGATTCCACACCCCAACAAAACAATGATACACCGCCCGAGTCAAGGCAACGTATAGCAATCGAATATCCTCAGCCAAACGTTCATGATCTGCTTTTTGCATGCTCTCAGGTTGAGCTAGGAAATCTACCATAAGCTGTTGATCATCATTGTGATAAATGGCATTGCTTGGTTCTCGATAGGCGCAAGCAAAAGGGATAAAAACCAGAGGGAATTCAAGACCTTTAGAGGTATGCATGGTGATAATTTGGACTAGATTAGCATCGGTCTCCAAGCGCAATTGCTGGGCTTCATTTGCATGATCAGGATTTAGAATTTGCTGACCTAGCCAATATAACGTCTGATTCTCACTGGGCGTCAGGCTATTTTGTTGTTGTAATAACTCAATTAGATGGCGCAAATCAGTTAAACGCCGCAATCCATCAGGGTGATAGGTTAGCAAGCGGGAAAAAACATCAAAATGGTTTAACAACTGATTGAGCGCCATCATGACGCCATGGCGCTGCCAATGTTGCTGCCAGATAACGAATTGCTCAACTAACATCTGCCAATCTAATTCGTTATTAAAAAGTTGCTCCAAAGCGCTGGCATTGTGACACATCAGGCCACTGGCCAAAGCCGCTTTTAGTTTGCGTTCGTCTCTTGGGTTGACCATTGCATCTAGTAGACGATAAACATCGGCTGCTGTGTCAGTGGCAAACACACTGTGACGGATTAAAAATACGCTATCGATGTTTGCTTCTGACAACGCTTGCTTAATCACCGCTGCCTCTAGACGATCCCTGACCAAAACACAGCAATCCCCAGCCAGAATTGGCTTGGATTGCGCATTACCACTGTGCTCAACAACGACGCTGCCTTGAGCTAAAATGCTAACCAACTGATTGGCTAGATGAATCGACAAATAACGGCGTGCATCGCTTTGGCTAAGGCACTCATCATCTAATACCAGGTGATGGAAAATGAGGCTGGCTTGGGTTGCCTGTTCAATTCGAAATTCAGCATTCTCGCTGGCAGCCTGCACAGGATAAAAAGGAATATCTTGTTCGAATAAAAAGCCCCTTTTGCTGCTAATAAATAACTGATTGACCGCTTCGACCATATTTGGTTGAGAGCGCCAATTGGTCGCC
Source organism: Aliiglaciecola sp. LCG003 (assembly GCF_030316135.1). Classification (NCBI taxonomy): domain Bacteria; kingdom Pseudomonadati; phylum Pseudomonadota; class Gammaproteobacteria; order Alteromonadales; family Alteromonadaceae; genus Aliiglaciecola; species Aliiglaciecola sp. LCG003. The sequence goes on from NZ_CP128185.1 coordinate 2,615,453, forward strand.
AGGGTAAAGTGTCGTTGTGAGTCAACCCGCTGTTTTGCTTCGATATAGGTAAAAATATCCGCACCACGGAACGCGTATATCGCTTGTTTGGGATCACCGATCATGATTAAACACAAAGGACTGTCTTGGGTTTGAACTAACGGATAAAGCTGACTGAAAATAGTGAACTGAATATCATCGGTATCTTGAAATTCATCAATTAAGGCAGCCGGAAATTTAGTTCGAATTAAGTTTACTAAGGGTTCGCCATGGACAGAAGATACTGCAGCGTGCAAGCGTGCCATGAGATCATCTGGGGCTAATTGATGAGTTTGTTGCTTATAGTCTGCTAGGTTGGCTCTAATTTTTTGCAACCCATCGTATAACAATGCTTGCTTGAAATTGCCCGTAGCCTTGACTCGCAGGTTTTCCAGTTGCTCGAAGCGCTCAAAATTAATATGGGTCAGTTCAGGACTGGTTTTACTGCGGGCTTTTTGCACTTTTTCAGGAAAAAAGTCTGTCCAACCAGAATCAAACGGACACAAGTTTGAATCACTTTGACAAAATTCATCCATTTGCAAATACACGCCGGGTTTACCCAACTTAAAGTTACCCTTGAATTTAGCCTGCTGCATCTGTTCGCTAACGCGCTCATCTTGCCACCAGCACTTGAGTTGCCGTGTTTGTTCGATAAGTTTGTCAAGTTGGCTAAATCCCAACTGTAGTTCACTGACTGATGAAGTCAATAATTGGCGGTGTAAAATGGGCGATAACGCTTTGAGCAATAACTCAGGTGAGGACCAAAAATCACGGATAAACTCCAACTTTGCCATGCTAAGGGGGGCTATGTATTTTCGCCAATAGTCTTGCCCAGCTTGTCGAATCCATTTCGACTCGTCCAGCTCAAACTGCTCGTCAAATACGCTGCCACTTTCAAAAGCATGCTCACTGAGCATGCGTTGACAAAAGCTATGTATAGTAAAGACCGCTGCTTCATCCATTTGTTTGGCTGCTAGACTCAAGGTTTCACAGGCAAGTTGCTGATTTGAGTTATCGTTAATCAGTAATTGAATAAACTCATCATCGCTACTGCCTAAATAAAAATCTAAGTAAGCTGTGTAAATACGCTGCCGAATCCGCTCCTTTAGCTCTGCTGTCGCTGCATTAGTAAAGGTAACCACTAATATTTGATCAACGGTTAAAGGCTTACATTGATGCCCTAGCAACAAGCGTAAATAGAGATTCACGATGGTGTAGGTTTTGCCTGTGCCCGCACTTGCCTCGATTAAAGAAGCGCCTTGGAGTGGGAATGAATAGCTGTCTAATAACTTCATTTGCCATCCTCAAAGTGATACATGGGTTGCATAATGCTTTCACTGGTTTGACAAAAGGACTCGAAATTTTCCGCTAAATCAGGGCAAATTCGCGCGATATTTGGGTCTTGTTGTTCGCCTCTGGCAAAATGATTTCCAGCAAAATTATCCAGTGTTTTAGCTTTACTTTGACTCTCTAACCAGCAAGCAGCCGCATTAGGAAAGAACATAGGTGGAGCGCTTAAGCCGACTAAGTAAACTTGCACTAATTGCGCCAAATACTGCAACGCTTGTTCTTGCGGCACAGGGGTTAAGCAGAAACTTTTATCGATACCGATAAAAGTCGCACTCGTCATTGAACTCGAATGGGTGGCACAACAGCATAACCATCTTAACCACAAGCCAAACTTGTCTTTGCCGTTAATTTTTCCGGGCCTAAATAAAACTAATTGCTGAGCATATATCGATTTAATCCAGCCTTGCAGCTCAATGTCCTGAAATATGAGAGACACTTCCATAATTCGCGGGGATTGGTCTTTAATAATAGCTTGCAACTGGTCAAGTTGTGGCTGGGCTCGTGCTATCATTGAGCCCATGACCAAGGTGCCACTCTCGCCATCCGGCAACACTCCCCGCGCTTGCCATTGGCGGATAAAATATTGCACAAAACTATTATCATCTTGCCCCTCCTCTTCCCCTTCTGTTAAGTATGGAGATTGAGGAACAGATTTTCTCTGATAAATAGCCTGATTTAGATAATGATCATTAAGCTGGTAACGACTCAATCCATCCAACTCAAAAGGTTCTTCATCGAGCAGCTCGTCATGGAATAATTGCAGACTAGTACGCCAGCGAGTACGGAAAAAATGTTTCGCAGGGTTATTAAAGAAATCCAATAATTGCTCTAGTTCAATGCTGGTTTTAGCCTCTTCAGCAATCATCAGGGGTTGCGCCATAAAAGGCTCTATCTCAAATACTTGTTGTTGGGCCTTGAGCACTGCCAACCATTGGCCGTTAAAGCTGTTGCCTAATCGATGATGTTGTTCGAAGTACTGGTGTGAAAATGGCTGCAGGGCATGTTGAAATTGAATGTGCTCAACAAGATTTTTCCGGGTTTGCTTGGGTGTCAATGTATCCTGCCCTTGCAGGCAGAAAACTTGCTGGCAATAGTCTACTAATTCACTGACCAAAATTGACGGGTTGCGGGGTGAGTTATCTTTGGCGCTCATACCCAAATAACTAATATAAAGTTTACTGCGGGCTGAGATGATCGCTTCCAAAAACAAATACCGATCGTCCAATCTTCTAGAACGGTCACCACGACGCTTGGGCATATCCGCCATTAAGTCAAAACCCACAGGCACGGTTTGTCGCGGATAATCCGCATCATTCATACCCAACATGCAGACATGTTTAAAGGGAATACTGCGCATTGGCATCAGCGTGCAGAAATTCACCGCGCCTGCTAAAAAACGTTGCCCAACACCTTTCTCATTCAGATTTTGTTGTACTTCTGCAACAAATACATCGTGAAGAACATGCTCAGGAAATTGCTGTTTATGGGTGGTAACACTTTGCAGTGCCTGACGCAGTTGATTTAAATAAACCTGCTCATGGTCTTCCACAAGATACAGCTGCTCTATATAAACTAAAGCCTGCTTGACCTTATTCTCTAAGGTATCGCTGGTTAAACAATAGTGTTGGATTTTCTCAAGCAATTGTACAAATTCAAATAGCTTACCCAGTGCAATGGCCCGTTGCCCTTCAATATCATGATAGGGAGCAATATCCCCTTCTTCAGTGGGAGTGTGGTGATAGTGATATAAGTGCTGACCAGACATAGCATAACCAGCAAGCAAGCGCTGTAGGGCAAATATAAAGGTGTTTTGCTGTTGAGCAGGAAGCTGCCAACGAGTCTTGTCTTGTCCATCCCACCCCCAGCGAAATCCTGCGTCATTCAGCCAGAACCGAATATCCTGATATTCTTCCAAACTAATATCGAACTTTTGCTGCACTGCTGGGACTTCTAAATAACTAAGGAGTTCGGACAAACCAAAACGATGTTGGTGCAAATTAAGCAAATCCATGAAGTTTTCAAGCATGGAAGACTCTTGTGCGGCGTTTCGGTCGGATATGCCAAAGGGAATAAATAGATCCGCCACCGCGCTGCCAAATACCCCTTCAATATAAGGCGCATAACTTGCCACATCTGGCATCATGACCACTATGTCAGCTGGGCTTAACTGGGAGTCTAGGCTAAATTGCTGCAGCAGATAATTATGCAGCACTTCCAACTCCCGGACTTTAGAATGGCAACTATGGATTTGCAATGAATCATCTTGGCTATCAATCGGAATTTTAGGAAACTCGCTACCATTGCTGAGCAATTCCGCTGCGCTGAGTCTACTTCCGGTATTACGCATACTCAGTTGTAATACTTCATATTGCAGCCATTGCACTAGGTTGTGAGGCTGACTTGTATCAAAGGCATCATGCTGTTGTGCATCACTTAACAACAACATTTCCAGATAATCTCGACCAGGTTTACCCCAACTCGCTAACAATGGATTACCTACATCTAAAAATTCAACACCGGTTAACTTTCCCTCTAATTGTTTGAGTTTGCGCTTACTCAACATTTTTTCATCGACGATATCTCCCCAATAATGTTGACTCGGGTTACACCAGAACAAAAACACTTCTCGATGTTGCGCTAAGGCTTCAAACACCTCAAGCTGCTGTTGCGGTAGGGTCGAAATACCAAAGATGTATAATGGCTTCAGTGATTGATGATCCTTTGTCTGAGCGATCTTATTTAACAATAAGTGGTGTAAATTAGCCCGATGATATAAAGATTCTCCCAATGCTTGGGTCGAGTTAACCAACTCTCGCCATAACAATGGCTGCCAGTGGTGACGCTGCAATTGCGTTGCTTCAACGGTGCTGCTACCGTCTTGCCAATCGTTGATCCAGTCTGGTCTATAAACCTGATATTGATCAAAGACATCCGCTATCTTTTGGCATAACTGATAGAACTTCAGCCCACGGTCGCCGGCTAAGTAATCCTCTATATCTTTAAACTCTGGGCACGGGAGTAATTGTGGCAGTAGACTCATCAGCTTCCAGGCCATATTACTTTTGGTAAAGGCTGAAGTATCGGGTAAATCGTCAAAATAGTGCTGGTACTGCTGCCAAATAAAACTCGAAGGCAGTGGAAAAACCAAGTTGGCGGCAATGCCTAAGGTTTGGGCAATATTGATTTTCAACCATTGAGCCATACCTGGACTCTGCACAATAATAGTGTCACTGGTAAGTAAATCCGCTAGCCCATCATCAGAATAGTGACTACGGCTAAGTTGCTCGAGCAACTGTGCCTGTAAATTTTCCATTTTGTTAGACTGAATTAAATGAAGCACAGGGTTTCCTTGAGGCGCTTTTCTGCAATTTTATAAGCTAGGCAATAGTATTTTCATGGTAACGTTTTGTCTATCCAGCGCCAACCACTAAGATTCACTAAGGAGAGGTTTTAATTGAAAATAATCGACCATTGTGGGGATAAACGAGTTTAGGCCTAAGTTATTGTTTGTTAGACTTGACGTCATCTTAGTATTACTGGCCCTGATATGAAATTTATCTCGTTTAACATTAATGGTATCCGCGCTCGCCTTCACCAACTAGAAGCACTGATTGCTAAACACCAACCGGATGTGATTGGTTTACAAGAAATCAAAGTGCACAATGACCAATTCCCGCTAGATGCAGTTGCAGCTATGGGATACCACGTTTATTTCCATGGTCAAAAAGGCCACTATGGTGTAGCCATGCTATGTAAAGAACAACCCATAGAAGTACAATATGGGTTTCCCACAGACGAAGAAGATGCTCAACGACGCATGATCATGGTGACCTATCCTATGGCGAATGGTGAATCAGTTCGAGTGCTCAACGGTTATTTCCCGCAAGGTGAAAATCAATCTCATGAAACTAAATATCCGGCCAAACGCAAATTCTACCAAGACTTGATGCATTACCTAAACGCATATCATCAGCCCGACGAGAATGTCATTGTCATGGGCGATGTGAATATTTCTCACACCGATTTAGATATCGGTATAGGTGCAGAAAATCAAAAGCGCTGGCTTAGAACAGGCAAATGCAGCTTTTTACCCGAAGAGCGCCAATGGTTAAACACCTTGTTCGATTGGGGCCTTAAAGACGGCTTTCGCAGTTTAAACCCGCAGCAAAGCGAACAATACAGCTGGTTTGATTACCGCTCTAAAGGCTTTGATGATAATCGAGGTCTGCGAATTGATCTTATTTTGGCGACCGATCCACTACATGAAAGATTGTTAGATGCGGGCGTGGATTATGAACTTAGAGGCATTGAAAAACCGTCGGACCATGCCCCTATTTGGGCAACTTATAAGTAACTTATGTTTGATTTAACCTTTTTACAAATCTGTGCTTGGTTGCTATATGCAGTTAGCATCGCCGTGGTCATTTATCATGTCGATTTCAAACTTTTTGCCTCCAGTAAGAAAACTCAACATTTGGTTTTAGGTGCCTCTGTTAGTGTATTTGGTTTATGGCTATTTAGAGTTGGTGTGACACCTGGGTTAGACGTACACTTTTTGTGGTTGACTGCGTTAACATTATTGCTTGGATTGCGTTGGGCGCTGCTCAGTGGTGCGATTACCTTGTTAGTCTCCACAGTAGCAGGTTACGACAGCTGGGCAATGTTTGGGGTTAATGGCCTACTCGGAGTTACTGCGCCTATAGGACTATCATATTTAATATACAGTTTTTCATTTCACAAACTGCCCCGCCACTTTTTTGTCTATGTATTTGTCTGTGCGTTTTTTGCAGGTGCTGCAATGATAGCGTTGAAAATGTTGCTGTTAGGGGGCTACTTTTATCTAGAAGGAGCCTATGATACCGATGTAATTGTGGATACTTATTTGATGTTAATACCACTATTAGTGTTCTCAGAGGCTATGTTAAACGGCATGACAATGACATTACTAATAATTTATAAACCAAGTTGGGTTTATACCTTTTACGATAAGTATTATTTGGATAAATGAGCAAATAACTTATTACAATCCACAGCAGGCATAGGGCGATGGAAATAGTAGCCTTGGATCAACATTTCCTTGTTGGGTTGCAGATCTTCTAACATCTGTAACTGGCTCTGGGTTTCAACCCCTTCAGCTACTACATTGAGTTTTAATGAATTTGCTAGTGCTAATACGGCGGCCACAATAGCTAAATCGTTTTCATCATTAGCAATATCAATAATAAACGACCGGTCAATTTTCAATGTGTCGATTGGGAAGCGTTTTAAATAACTTAAAGATGAATATCCGGTCCCGAAATCATCCACCGACAGGGAGACGCCCATTCGTTTTAGGCCATGCAATCGTACAATGTTCTCTTGTACATTACTCATCACCACACTCTCAGTCAGCTCAAGTTCGAGCAAATGAGCGGGTAATTGAGTTTCCTTTAGCACAGATGCAACATCATCAATAAAGGATGGCGATTTAAATTGTCTGCCCGAAATATTAACTGCTACGCCAATAGGCTCATCTAAGGTATCAAGCCAGGCTTTTGCCTGTAAACATGCGGTAGTTAATACCCAGTGTCCAATATCAACAATGAAGCCAGAGTCTTCTGCAATTGGGATAAATTCTGCTGGTGAGATGAAACCCAATTCAGGGTGCTGCCAACGAAGCAAAGCTTCTACATGACATATTTTATGATCACTGAGTCGGACTTGCGGTTGAAAATACAGCTCAAAATCATCGTTCTTAAGGGCATCTCGAAGAGATTCTTCAAGTTTCAAACGATTCACTGCTCTAGAATTTAATGACTCTGAATAAAATTTAAAACATCCACGGCCGGATTCTTTGGCGAAGTACATGGCGGCATCTGCATTTTTCAATAAACTATCAACTGTATCGCCATCATGGGGATAGAAAGATATGCCTATGCTTGGCGTGACCACTACTTCATATTTTTCAAGTTTGATAGGCTCAGACAATTGATTTAACAAACGTTGAGCGACTTGGGTAACGGCATCTACACTAACCACATTGCTCAAAAAGATAGTGAATTCATCACCACCCAATCGCGCCAATTCTGGCACATCAGAGAGTTCTGGTTGTCGAGTAATAAAATCACTTTGGCGCAAATTAGACTGTAATTTTTTAGCCACCTCTTGCAATAATTTATCGCCGTAGGAGTGACCTAAAGTATCATTTATCCGTTTAAATCTATCTAAGTCGATAAATAAGATAGCCACATGGTACTGTCCACGTTTAGCCAGATTGATAAATGCTTCCAATTGCTCTTTGAAGTATTGCCGATTAGGCAAGCCAGTCAAAGAATCATAATAAGCTAAATAACGCAGTCGCTCTTCACTTTCCTTTAGGCTTACCATAGCTTCACGACTGCGCAACATATACTTAATTCGGTGCGGTATCATTGGCCATTTTATCGGCTTTGGGAGGAAGTCAGTTGCCCCTACTGAATAAGCTGTATCAATAGAAACATAATCGTCTGCGCCAGTCACCATTAGAACTGGGATATCTTTACCATGGTCGGTGGCGCGAATTTGCTGGCAAACTTCAAAGCCTCCGAGTATCGGCATTTGTACATCTAATAAGACTATATCGGGTTTCACGGCGAAAAACTGAGTTAAGGCAGCTTCGCCGTCGGCTGCATCAAAAACCACAAAGCCCTCTGACTCAAGGGTATCGCGCATAATCATCCGATATGTAGGGTCATCATCGCAAACAAGTACCTTGATAGTGTGTTTGGGATTGTGCTGCGAAGTCGTTATCATGCGGTAAATGTATCCAAGTAACTTAGGGTTTTCTCATAACAAGCTGAAAATTTATCTATGGTGTCTGAGCATGCCGCCAAATTGTTATCAATTCCAGCCTTTTCGATAATTTGGCAGTAGACTTCAAGTTTTTTAGCTCCAACATTGCCAGTAATAGACTTGATGCTATGGGCTAGCAATGCTAGATTTTCCGCATCGCCCTGTTGATAATGATTCAACAGTTCGGGTATTTTATGTTGCATCTCAGTTTTAAAAGTTTCAATAACACGACTAAAAATCTTTCTACCCGTTTGCTTTTCTACGGCAACAATAGTGTTAACGGTTTCGGTATTAATATATTGCGCAAGGGGACTATCCTCATCCACAGTGGCGGCCGGTTCTTGGCTATCTAAAACATAGTTTTGAACTACCTTTTTGGCAACAATTTTATCGCCTAAATAGTGTTGTAAAGTGGCCAATAATTGTTTGGCGGTAAAGGGTTTAAGCATGCAATCATCCATGCCCGCGTCTAGACATTCCTGCCTATAATGACTACCCATTCCAGCGGTCAAAGCAACGATAATCAACCTGGCTATGTGTTGTACGTTTTGCAGTATGCGTAACTCTCTAGTACATTCAAACCCATCCATTACCGGCATCTGACAGTCCATCAATATAAGATCAAAATGGCTGGTTTTCACTTTCTCAATTGCCATCATTCCATGGTCTGCAATTTCAACTTTACAGCCCAGCAGAGTTAACATATCTGATGCGACTTGCTGGTTGGTTTTAGAATCATCTACCACTAAGATTTTTGCTTCGAAGATATAATTTTGGCCGAACTCTAACGGTGATATGACATTTTCAGAGGTATGCCGAAGCCCCATTTTCTCTTTAATGCTTTCAACTAAACTGTGTCGCTGTATGGGTTTGTTAAGGATCTGCAAAGATGCAATAGGTAAGTCGTCCTGATCATGGTTGAGTTGGGTCATGACGATAACCGATGACTGTACTTCTATGATGCCATGCAACCATGACAAATCCTGTAAAATGGCCTCATCCACCAAGTATATAATATTTTTCTGTTGTTCAACTGAGGTTAATTGACTAACACTGGTGATCTCAAAATAATTCATTTGCATACGTTCGAGGCAGTTCAAAAGCATAGATTTGGTTGGCTCATCAAACGCCAAAACTGCGACTGTTATGCTGCCGAACTCTGCCAACGGATATTCACCGGTTGGCTGCTGTGCAGCCTCAAGGGGCAATGACACTATAAACTTGGAGCCCTTGTGTTGTTCAGAGGTTACGCTAATTTCACCTTTCATTAATTCCACTAAGGTCTTGGTGATGGTCAGACCTAAACCAGAGCCTCCAAATTTCCGTGTTGTGGTGCTATCGGCCTGTTCAAATGGCTGGAAAATTTTCTGTTGCTGCTGTTCTGACATACCGATACCGCTATCGGACACTGCTATCTGCAATCTGTTGTCTTCACAACTAACGTCAATAACGATACAGCCGTATTCAGTGAACTTAATAGCGTTACCAATCAGGTTGGTCAATATTTGGCGTAGGCGTAATGGATCGCCCATGATAAATGTTGGGCAGTCAGTGGCCACATTAAAGCCTATTTGCACATCTTTTTCGTGAGCTCGACCAGCAATGTAAAAAACGCTTTCTTCAATCAAGGAATGCACATCGAAAGCGATATGCTCTAGCGCAATTTTACTCACTTCCATCTTGGAAAAGTCCAAAATATCGTTGATAAGCTCTAATAACATTTCGCCAGAACGATGGGCTGTCGAGGCATATCGACGTTGCAATGGATTCAGGTGAGTATTGAGCAACAACTCCCCCATACCAAGTATACTGTTCATCGGCGTTCTTATTTCATGACTCATAGTGGCTAAGAAGTCTGATTTAGCTTTCGCCGCATCCTCAGCACGGGCGCGTGCAACGTCTTTTTCAATGATGGTTTCAGCTAATTGTTGGTTAGATACTTTTAGCTCATTGGTACGTTGCTCGACTTCGCTTTCCAATTTTTGTTGATAGCGCAATTGTGCTTGTTCTTTTTGCTGTTGCCTCTGATAAACCCTATATAAGATGCTGATTAATATGATGAGATAAACTACATAAGCATAAATCGTTTTCCACGGTGGAGGCATCACCTCCAACTGCACTTCTAATTCTTGCTCACTCCAATAGCCGTCGCTATTGGCGCCACGCACTCTTAATGTGTAGGTTCCATCGGCTAGGTTTGAGAAAGTAATTTCATTGTTACTTCCGGCATCTACCCATTCATCATGCAATCCATCAACTTTGTATTGATATTGGTTGTCAGAAGGCTTGGTGAAATCCAACACGGCAAATTTAAACCCTATCACCGAATCCGAATGTTTAAGCTCTATCACCCCATCATCACGAAACGCTTTGTACAGAGGAACGTCATGATTAAAAATACTAAATGACAATAATGCCATTGGCGCATTGAAGCGGTTAACCGGAGGATTGTTGGGAAAAAAGGTATAGAAACCATTTGAGCCACCAAAAAACATCCTACCGTTTTTAGCTTTGAAATTAGCACCGGCAGTGAAGTCACTGCTTTGTAAACCATGGCCCGAATTGAAAGTACGAGTGAAGGTCCCATCTGAGGCAATTTGAGAAATACCGTTGGGATGAGTGAACCAAATATTACCATTTTCATCGTCTAACAAGCCGAATACAACTTGGATGGGCACCCTATTATTAATTGAAAAATATTCGAAGTTACTTTTGTGAGTATCGGATTGGTGTTTAGTAAATCGCAACAGACCTACCTGTTGAGTACCTATCCATAAATAGTTTTCGGTATCAAGTAGAGTATAAATATTATTGCTTGGGATAGAGTTGGGATCATCTGGATCATTAACAAATCGGGTGATCTCATTACGCTGCAGATCAACCCGATTCAAGCCGCCACCGTTAGTTGCCAACCAGATGTTTCCATCTGCACTTTGCACCAGGTCTAATAATCGATCACTTGACAGTGAGCTAGGATCACTCGCGATATGTTTAAAATGTTTAATCTGACCATCGGCGGGCAAAATATTAAGCCCCCCTCCGTATGTTGCAACGGCTATTTCGCCACTTGCCAATTGAATAATTTTACTGATTGCATTTGAACTGATTGTATTTGGATCCTCGGGATCGTGTCGATAGTTTTCAAAATGTTGCTCTCCACTTTTACGTTTAAACAAACCACTTTGATATGTACCCACCCATAATGTGTCCTTGTCATCCACTAACAGGCTCATGACTCGGTTATCCTTGATAGAGCCTGGCTCGCCAGTATCTTTCAAGTGCGTAAACTGACTGGTATTTGTATCAATCTGATTTACGCCACCATCCCAGGTTCCTACATAGAGATTACCATGAGCATCTTGGGCAAAAGAGGTGATCAGATTCACCGATAACTGAGACCCAACTCCAAAATCTTGGCTTATATGAGTAAAGTTTTTGACATCCGCATTCCAGGAACTTACACCTCCAAAGGTGCCCACCCACATTACCCCACCATCATCTTGATATAGCGTCTTGACAGCATTGCTAATCAAACTAGTGGGTCGACCCGACTCGTGTTGATAAAGATAAAATCTTTGGGTTTCAAGATTAAATTCACATAAGCCTTTTGCTGTAGCGAGCCACAACCGCCCTACATTGTCATCTTGGATATATCCGACTTCGTCGGAACAAAGACTAAAACCATTGTTTTCATCATGTCGATAGGCTTTAGTCACTTCAAAACCAAAATCAATTGCGTACAGGCCTTTATCTTTAGTAGCAATCCAAATGGTGCCCTGCTTATCTTGAAACAAATCCGCGATATTATTACTTGGGAAGGGTTGTGCACTTTGTTCATTTAAGTGAATAAAGTCTTGTGAACCGGCTAATTTGATTGCAATACCAGCATCTTCCGTCGCTACCCAAAGGTTGTTGGTTTTATCCACCAGAATACCCGTTATCTTGTTGCTACTTAAAGACTCGGGATTGGCAGGGTCAAGCTGAAAAGCAGTGAAGGTATCTCGTTGTGGATTGTAGAGGGTCAGACCAGCATCCCTACTACCAAACCACATACTCCCATCGTGAGCTTCGGCAATGACTAAGAACTCTTCAGCAAGTAAATTTGGGTACTTGACCGCATTCGGCGAAAAAGATTTGAATGCATCTTGTTCGGCAAGGTAAAGATTGATCCCTGAGTCGGTCGCAACCCAAAGACGTCCCTCTCCATCTACATGCAAATCCCTTATCCAGTTATTGCTAAGACTGCTACTGTCGCCTGGAATAAAGTTATAATGACGCATTGATTTGCCATCATAGCGGTGAAGCCCGTTTTGGGTTCCAAACCAAATGAATCCGCGAGAATCTTGTTCAATTGCGTTGATAAATGGTTGTAAACCCATTGTTTGCGGAGAGATATTATTAAAGTAAAGTTGATGAAGATCGGTTTGATAGAAGTTTGTTTTACTGGGCACCCCATGTTTTGCCCAAGTCTGTGTAAGCCAACCCCAACAGGCTAGCACAATAATACACGCCAGCCCGCAGCGCTTTGGAAGGGCGAAATGTAACCAACTCGACATGAAATGCAAACTAATTAGTGTCTATTAAACATAAAGTTACTTGAATTTACTCTATTTGTATAGGGAAGAGGTTTTTAACCGCAAAAAAACGAGTACATAAGGTACTCGTTTTGAGTTAGTTGAGTGAGCGCTATTCTTGTTCAACCCATCTTTGGTTAAACATGCTCACATTGGATTCACTGCTAGCAGCCCGAGTGTTACCCCATAGTTGTGAATCACTATTAAACCTGACATTTCCCCACAGTTGTGAACTGCTATCAAAGCGCACGTTGCCCCAAAGCTGGGAATCACTAAAGAATTTCACGTTGCCCCACAACTGAGAATCATTGTTAAAGCGCACATTACCCCAAAGTTGTGAGTTGCTATTGAAACGTACATTACCCCATAGCTGCGAATCATTATTAACATTGCCCCACAATTGAGAGTCACTGTCGAAACGAACATTACCCCATAATTGAGAATTACTGAGGAAGCGCACGTTGCCCCACAATTGTGAATCTTGGTATACGCCGTTCCAACCCATGCCCTGAGCATCTGGAATATAAAAATCACCGTCACCCTCATAACGACGTGCGGGACCAACATAATGATTTTCGCCAGATAAATCCTGTGCAATATCCATACCTGCATTGCCACAGCCTACTGCACTTTCATGCAATGCACTCATGGCATCAACCAAGCCAGCACCTTGTTGAAATACACTATAAGCAAGATTACCGTCTTCTTTTACGGCTACCTTAGCGGTATACATCAAGCGACATTTAATGTCATCCGGACTCAGGCTAGGATCTTTTTGTAACATCAACGCGACCACCCCTGACATAATAGCGGTGGACTGCGAAGAACCCGATAATAGGAAGTATTGTCCGTTATCGTCATAGATTGTGTAGTTGGTACTGATAAAAGTCTCTTCATCTAACAAACCTTGAATATGGCCACCTGGTGCGACAATTTCTGGCTTTACAAAACCTTCAAACGTAGGACCTGCACTAGAGAAACTCGTAACAAAATCATCACCAAGGTTATCTACAGTGTAATTATCCGAAGTCGCACCTACTGTAATAATGTAAGGAGTGTTACCTGGTACGCCAATGGTCATAGCCTCGGGTCCCTGATTACCAGCAGCAGCCAATACAGTGATACCGGCTTCCCAGGCACGCATTACCGCTTGGTTGATAGGGTCATCCCAGTAATATGAGCTAGGTATAGCACTAAAGGACAAATTAAGCACCTTGATGTTAAGCGCATCTTTATGGTCTATAACATATTCCACTGCGGCCAAAATACTGGCATAACTTGCTCTTCCTTGTTCATCAAACGCTTTGACAATAACCAAGTTTGCATCAGGCGCGATTCCATTATAACTGCCGGTCATCTCGCCTCGTGCGTTGAAAGTAGCTGAGTTATTAGCAATGATGCTGGCAACGTGGGTTCCGTGACCATTCTCATCATTTGCACTATCAACATTGTCACTATCTAATACGTTGAACTCACGAATAAATCGACTTGAGCCCATGGTGTCTTCGCGAATGCTTTTGAAGCTCTCAAGACCCGTATCGATAATAGCTACCGTAACATCTTTGCCGGTATAGCCGAGTTTATGAGCTTCATCTGCTCTAACAATAGTAGGGTAGTATGTATCTCGACGATAACTCTGTTGTGGGGTTAAATTGGTTGTTGCCATTTCTTGGAATTGACCGTCTGAATATTCAAGTACAACGCTATATTGAAAGTCATCAACAGAAGACAGTTGGCTAAAAGCCACATCAATAATAACTTCCTCACCTTTGCTCAGCGTAATTGCATCAGATAAACTAATTTCTGCGCTTCCACCTTCTAGAGGCATATCAATAATTGCTACCTGATTCAAGTTGAAGGTTTTTACTGCGCCGTTCTCAACAGGCCAATCGATCATGACTTTTGTTAAGGTTGCGGTACTTTCAGTTGCAGCAAGGGTTTTCCAGTTCATTGACTTGCGTTTAGTGTTATAGCGTATTGGCGTGTCGACATTGTCTTGCAACTGTTTTTCAATATCGATTTTGTCGCCGTTAGTCATATTCAATGCAATTTGATAATCTGACTCAATAACACTTGGTGGATTTTGAAAAGACATTTCCACTTTAACTTGCTTCTTACCCTTGAATCTAAGGGTTTTTCTGCTTGAAAAAGTAATAGTGGCACCTGATGGCGTCATCTGTAATTTGGCATGTTTACTACTTTTCGATAAATTAAATTTTCTGCCTGCAAAACTCAGCCCGACTAGCTTGCCATTTTCTTTCGGCCAGTTCAGTTCAACCTGCTTAATATCAAGATCTTGATCGATAAAACTTTTCGTGTACCAAACGACTTGATTAGCATTCAAGTCGAATTTGAGGGGCTTTTTACTCGCCCACTTGGCTGCACTTACATCGACACCAGTATCGCTAAAGAAGCGCAACATAGGATTGACAGATTTGACCATGCTGATTTGCTGCTGAGTCAAAGACGCTGAAATAGCCTCAATCACCTTATACTTGTGCAACACAACACCACCGACTGCGGTAACTTCGCGCTGCATGGTGGATTGACTTGCACCTTGGACGATAAAAGATTGAACAGCACTGCCCTCACTTTTCTCAGGGGCAACTTCCGAGCTTAACGTCTGCATCAAGCCAGCGCTAAAAAGCACTAAAACTAGAATTGTTAAACAGAACGAAAACATTTTGTTCATGAACGACATCTCCTGATAATCACTTCAGCCCAACATAGGACTTCACGTAATTGTAAATGCAGCTATTGGGCCAACATTTCACAAGAGACAAATAAAACAAAATAGCCAATAATTTCATATAGTTATAAATAAACGCTAAGCTATATTTAGCCATATCTAGGGTTTTCTAACTTTGACTAAAATAATGACAAATCAAATGAATCGATATTGAGTCATTATTTAAGTGGGAGTTAAATTTTGAATCTAAATTTGCACATTAACATCAATGGGTGAAGCTACCCAATGGCACACACTTTATCTGGATAATATGCGGCAAGCTATGGAAAACATTAAGATTTAAGAGTATTTATCTACTCAGCCATCAAGAAGCTAGTTGTTAGGTTTCATCAGCCGTTTAGGCAGAGATCTTTATCAGCGGGGTTAGCTTATTGTTTGGGGATGAAAGGGCAAAATTTGCCGCAAAAATTGATTCATGACTGGTAAAACAAGTCATGAATCTTAACTATGACGATGTCTGTTTAAAACAAAATATCATGAACATTTTTAAGATCTGTCTTACCCGCGATAATCTCATCTGGGGTTAGGCCTGAAATTTCATGGGGAAAAACTAACCACTCATCACTTTCGTGCACATAATAGTCAGGTACTATTTGAGTTTTATTATTGGCAGGTTTGTAATATGGACAGGCAATACGGATATCTTCAGGCATATTACGACGAGATAGTTTCTTTATTTGTGCAATCAATGCTTCGACACTTCGTCCGGAATCAAACACATCATCTACAATCAATAAACCGTCACTGGCATTAGCGTTTTCAATAAGATAATGCAATCCATGCACTTTTATTTCTTTAGACTGTTTATCAATCCCATAGTACGAAGACGTGCGCACCGCAATATGGTCAGTCTCAACTTGTTTATAGTCAAAATATTCTTGCACTGCAATACCAATGGGTGCGCCGCCTCGCCATATGCCAACAATAAAATGGGGACGAAACCCATCTTCGAAAACTTTAGCAGCTAACCTAAATGAATCTTCAAGTAACTGTTGTGCAGTAATGTAAGTTTTTTGCATTAACAAACCTTAGTGACATGTGATTGATGAATATCATCAAAACTCAATAAAAAGAAAACGTTATTATAGCTAAAAGCCATCCAGTTTTGATGGAAAATATCCATAATTCGTAACTACAAACTTAATATTCTAGCTTTATTCGTATTTTAGCGCGTTAGCTGGCTGTACTTTCAATGCACGGTAAGCAGGATAGAGTGTCGCGGCAAAACATAAGCCAATTGAAAGAAATACAAGAGACGCAATTTGTGCCCATTGAATATCGACAGGCAACCCCTGATTGTCACCAATCGAGATTGGTGCGCCCAGTAAACTAAGCAATGGATTTATTTGGCTTACCAACAGCAAACCAACAAACAAACCAAATAATGTGCCTTTAATCCCATTATACAAACCATTGATTAAAAATATAGAGAGTATCTGATGACCTTGCATCCCTTGAGTACGCAGGATGGCAATATCCCCTTGCTTCTCGGTCACTACCATCACCAATGCAGAGACTATATTGAAAGCAGCTACCGCAATGATCAGCAATAACATCAGCGACATCATATTCTTTTCCATCTTTACCGCATCAAATAAAGGTCCTTGTCGAGCTCTCCAATTAACGGTAGGTAGATCAATCAACTTTTCAACCTTCAAGTAATCGAAGGCATCATCCAGAAACAGTCGAGTTTGACTGATTTGGGCAAGGGATTTACGCAACAACTTGGCATTATCACCGATGTGTAAATACACTACCTTATCATCCAGCTGTGAGCCCAATTCGAAGATGCCGACGATGTTGAACAGACGCTGGCTAGGCATTCTTCCAAATGGTGTAAAACTGCTGGCATTGGCTGATATTATTCGAGTCTGATCCCCTGGACGTAGATCTAATTTGCTGGCCAACGGTCGACCAATGATTATATTAAATTGCCCTTCAGCTAAATCGTCAAATTTCCCAAACAACATATTCTGTGCAACAACAGATTGAGTCATAAAAGATGGTTCAATGCCATGTAATACCACCCCTTGAATACCTCGTCGAGACTGGATCACACCTTCGCTTTCCACAATAGCTGAAATTGATTTTACTTCTGGAATGCTTTTAAACGCGGCTATTTTCTGGGATTCAACCCCGATAGTATCTACTACAATGTGTGGTGTGATACCTAACAATCGGGTTTTAAGTTGCAACTCAAAGCCATTCATAACAGAGGATACGGTAATTAAAGCAATCAAGCCTAGCGCGATACCAAATACACTAAATAAATTAATAAAGGCTATAAAGTGATTACTTTTACTGGCTTTTGCGTATCTAAGACCGATAAAAGCAGAGACAGGATGAAACATGATGAATAAAGGCCTTTTGATAAAATGTATGAACCTACAAGCTATTCCGACAAAGAATCTTGTATTTGGTTGTTCATTGTTATTAATAAGCTGGCATAATACGTGTTTAACATTTCACGTACAAGCAAGCTGACTCGGCTTTAAATGATTGTAAAATCAGTCAGAAATAAGTTTTAGCAAATAGAAAATACGTTAAACGAAACAATTTTCAATGGGGTAAGCATGGATTCAATTGGCTCAGAACAAAAGAAGGCTCAGTATCATGAGTTTTTCACCATTAAGCACAAACTTAATGTGAATATGCAGCCTCTTGGCGATGATTTCTTACTACCTGACCAACAGGACTTGGCTGAACACATGCCCTATGCATTTAAAATTGCAGCAGAAATGTCAGGAGCTGATAGCAAAATTCTCCGTCCCCTTAAGAATTTGGGGGAATATGCAGTAGAGCTGGTAGAATTTCTAAATCAGCAAAATAAAAAAATTGATTTAATGATGTCTTACATTTTGCAGCAGCAAGATGATAGCGCGAATCGCTTTCACACTATTGAATTTGGTGGTGGTGGGTTAACCCTAGTCAGCCCTTCTCCACTGCAAGTTGGTCAAATGGTTGAACTAAAAATATTCTTAGCCGACGAAGCTGCTGGTGTTTTTTGCTATGCAGAGGTGATTAACTGTGAGCAAGTCGAACAGCACCACCATATATCCTTATTATTCAGTTGCATTCGCGAACCCGATCAAGAACTGCTGGTACGGGCTAGTTTGCATGTGCAGACTTTGGAACTGCGGGCTAGAGCCAAACAACAAAAGAACGAAAAGCAATAATGGTAGCAAATATTTTTTCGCCTGAATTACCGCTCAAAGCAGGCAATATAATTCACTGGGGTAACTTACACGGTAGTAGTTTGGCACTCGCCATAGCCAATGGGGCAAAGCTAAATGCTGGCTCTACGTTGCTGGTCACCGCAGATACACCGACGGCATTAAAGCTAGAAAAAGAGCTGTTGTTTTTCCTAAAAAGCCCTCAACAACAGCACATCGATGTCAAGCTGTTGCCAGACTGGGAAACCTTACCCTATGACAACTTTTCGCCCCATCAAGATATCGTATCACAACGTCTTGAGACCTTGTTTGAATTAACCCAGAACAAACGCTGCATATTCATTGTGCCGGTGAATACCTTACTGTTGCGCATGCCGCCAACTGATTTTATGGGTCAGTATTTACTTATTCTGAAAACGGGACAACAGCTCGATATAAATGCATTTCGATCCGGTCTGGAAAAATCTGGTTATCAACATGTAAGCCAGGTAATGAGTCATGGTGAATATAGTATTCGAGGTAGTATCGTCGATTTATATCCCATGGGCAGTACGGATCCCTTCCGGATAGACTTGTTTGACGACGAAGTTGACAGTATTAGTATATTTGATCCAGATAATCAGCGTTCCGGTGATAAAGTCTACGAAATAAAAATGCTGCCTGCCCGAGAATTCCCCACCGATGGGCCTGCAATTGCATTGTTTAGGCAACAATACGCTGAAAAGTTCGAGGCGAATAACAGTAAAGATTCGGTTTATTACCAAGTCGGTAAAGGCTTGATGCCTGGTGGTATTGAATATTATCTGCCATTATTTTTCACCCATACTGCAACCTTATTTGATTATTTGCACAAAGACACCTTGGTCATGATGAACGGTGACTTGTCTGCCGCATGTGAATTTTATTGGGCTGACTTAACTGAGCGCTATGAACAGCACCGTTACAACTTGGCCCGGCCTCTATTGCCACCGCAAGAGGTCTTTCAGCGATATGAAGAATTATTTGCTGGTCTAAAACAATGGCCGCGAATCGCCATTAGTGCTCAACCCATTGAAATGAAGAATGGCCGTACTAATTTTAGCACCAGTGCAATTGGTGACATCGGCATCAAGCATCAAAATAAAGTCCCTTGGGCCAGTTTGAAGTCGGCTGTGGCCAACTGGCAGAAACGCGGTGCCAAGATCTTATTTAGTGCCGAGTCACAAGGTCGCAGAGAGAACCTATTAGATTTATTGAGCAAAGCTCAAATTAAAGCTAAGAGCTTTGAGGATCTCAGCCAGTTTCTAACCAGCCATGAATCCATCGGTATTGCCATAGGCTTAGCTGAGCACAGTTTTCAGCTTCTAGAGCAAGATGGTGAGTTGGCGTTTATAACCGAGACTCAGTTACTTGGTCACAAGGTGAGTCAACGTAGATTAAGAGACAAACGCCAAGCCACAGACGAAAGTGCGGTGATCCGCAATCTAGCGGAATTAACCCAAGGTCAACCTGTGGTCCATTTAGATCATGGTGTCGGGCGATTTTTAGGTCTACAGACCCTAGATGTGGGTGGTGTAACCACTGAATACCTAACCATTGAGTATGCTAAAGAGGCCAAGTTATACGTTCCAGTGGCGGCGCTACATTTGATTAGCCGTTATAGTGGCGGCGATCTTGATCACGCCCCGCTTCACTCATTGGGCTCTGACAGTTGGAGCAAAGCGAAGAAAAAAGCGGCTGAAAAAGTCCGAGATGTAGCGGCACAACTGCTCGATGTATATGCCCGCAGAGCCGCTAAACCCGGCTATGCATATAAGATCGAATGGCCAGAGTATCAAGCCTTTGCCGATAGTTTTCCCTTTGAGGAAACCATAGATCAGCAACAGGCTATTAACGCCGTCATTCAAGATATGGGCAGTCCCAATGCTATGGACCGATTAGTCTGTGGGGATGTTGGTTTTGGTAAAACCGAAGTAGCCATGCGCGCTGCCTTCCTTGCAGCTAACGAAGGTAAACAGGTAGCCATATTGGTACCAACAACCTTATTGGCGCAGCAACATTATGAAAACTTCAAAGACAGATTTGCTCAATGCCCGTTTAAAATTGAAGTTATATCCCGTTTCATCAGTACAAAAGAGCAAAAAGAGGTGATGAAGGGTTTAGCAGATGGAAAAGTAGATATTGTGGTAGGCACCCATAAACTATTGCAAGATGACATTAAATTCAGTGATTTGGGTTTAGTGATTATCGATGAAGAACATCGCTTTGGGGTGCGTCAAAAAGAAAAGTTTAAAGCATTACGCTCAGATGTAGATATTCTCACATTGACCGCCACCCCTATTCCACGAACGTTAAATATGGCGTTGAGCGGTATGCGCGATCTATCCATCATAGCGACACCACCGGCTAAGCGTTTGGCGATCAAAACCTTTGTTCAGCAGCGCAGTAAAGAGATGATACGAGAAGCTATCATGCGAGAAATACTGCGCGGTGGTCAAGTTTACTTTTTACACAACTCAGTTGATAGTATTGAGAAGACCGCCCAAGAAATCGCTGAAATCATTCCAGAAGCTCGGGTAGCAATTGGTCATGGTCAGATGCGAGAGCGCGAGCTTGAACAGGTGATGAGTGATTTTTATCATCAACGTTTCAACGTGCTTGTGTGTACCACTATTATTGAAACCGGAATTGATGTTCCTTCTGCTAACACTATTATTATGGACCGAGCGGATCACCTTGGTCTGGCGCAACTGCATCAGTTGCGCGGTCGAGTGGGCCGTTCCCATCACCAAGCATATGCTTATTTGTTAGCGCCCCACCCCAAGCGCATGACCAAAGACGCCAAGAAGCGCCTAGATGCCATTTCGACTTTGGAAGATTTGGGTGCCGGTTTTGCGTTAGCTACCCACGATTTAGAAATTCGAGGAGCGGGAGAGCTGTTAGGGGATGACCAATCCGGCCAAATCGCCACTGTAGGATTCTCTTTGTACATGGACATGCTGGAGCAAGCGGTTGAAGCATTAAAAGAAGGCCGCGAACCTTCTTTAGATGATGCCTTGTCGGCACAAACTGACATTGAGTTGCGAATACCTGCATTACTACCAGACGATTATATTGGCGATGTGAATACCAGATTGTCCTTGTATAAGAAGCTGGCGGGATGTAAAAATCAAGCTGCAATTCGAGAGTTCCAGATTGAACTCATAGACCGGTTTGGTTTACTACCAGAAGCTGCTAAGAACTTGGTGCAAATAGCAGAAATGAAATTAGACGCTAAGCACGTGGGCGTGACCAAAATAGACGCTACAGTGAAAGGTGCCGTGATAGAATTTGCTCAAAATACTAAGGTTGAACTGGGTTATATTATCCAACTCATACAAACTAAGCCGAATCAATTTAAGTTAGAAGGTCCTCAGAAATTGAAAATTGTTATCAACAATGACAGTCCTAAAAGCCGGATTGACGCCATAAATAATCTGTTAATTGATTTAAAACGACAAGTTCGGGCTGCATAATGACCTATTTGAATAATCCCAGATTACAACTTCATAATTTGCTGACGAAACCTGCCAAATATTGCGGATTGATATACCTTACCCTGTTTGGGTCTATGACCTTCGCCCAAGACCAAGATTGGTGGTTCGATATCGAAATTATTGTTTATAAGCGAAATATCTCAGCTGACAGTATTCTAGAAAAATTCGAGCCCCAACTCAATCAGGTTAACGGGACGTTCACGCACCAATTGATTGAGCATTATTTGAAACCAGATATTGCTGATTTATATTGGTCATTGCCCAAATGCTTTTTGCCCGCCATAGCAGATAAACCATTAGAGCCTGTGGTATTTAATCCCGAGTATGCTAACTTTATCCCCTTCGACAAAATAGTCGAAGGCTCAAACAATCAGCCAAAACGCGCGGACAACGGTTCCGAAAGGCAAAAAAATATAAATTTACCGGCATCCGGTGTTCAACATTATTCTCCTGCACAATCGCTTAATGATACTAATGCTTCACTATTTCCCTGGGATTTAAACATCAGTCAATATGATCTGCGCATCCCAAGCAAAAATGTATGCCGATTCGATGAAGCACAACTGCCCTACCACTTTATTGCCAAGGTTCCCAAGGCACTGGATGTGAGCGAAAATGCCAACTTCCGCGGTGCCCAATTACTGGCCATAAATAGTTTGCAACTTACTGATTTAGCGAATGATATTAATCGTCAAAGAGACCTATCCACTTTACTTCATACTGGCTGGCGACAACAAATATATTTTGATCAAGAACAAGGACAGGCATTCCATCTGATTGCCGGCAAAAATTACGCCCAGCAATATACCCCTACCGGTGAGCTTATTCCTGAGCCTGAGCCAAAAGATGGGCGCGGGCAACCCGTAAAAACGCCCCAGACCGACGCTGTGATTAGTGAACTACTCCCCGCAGATAAGCATATTTCCCTTTCTCATCAATCAAGTGGCGAGCAACCTATGGCGCTTGATTTGGTCAGCCAAATTCGTCAAGCGCTGCAAAATGACGATTTCGTTTTTCAACCTCCTGTAGAGGTTGCCAGCAATAGCAATCAAGCTAATCTGGAAGTCCAACAAGATTTATGGGAAATAGATGGTCGCATAAAAGTATTTTTGCGCTATATCCAACGTACACCTTATTTGCATATTGATGGTGATGTGGATTTTCGCGCTCCCATTTTAGTCGCGCCAACCGAGCAAAACGCCTTGACTGGGTCTAGTAAATTACAAAGTTTTCCGTTTCAGCAAATGCGCCGCGTGATCAGTAAGCAGGTGCATTATTTTGATCACCCGATGTTTGGTATGGTGATTCAAATCCGCAGACATGAATTCCCGCAACTGGTTATACAGCCTGATGGCTCCGTCAACAAATAGGGGAACGACGCTATGAAGATATATACTAAAAAGGGTGACACCGGACAGACCCAGATATATGCCGATAAGATGGTTCGAATGGCGAAAAGCGCAGATGTGTTGGACTGCTACGGCACGTTAGATGAACTCAATGCACATGTGGGATTATTGCTTGCCAATCAACAGGACCCTAGCATATTGGCCCAAAAAGAAACCTTACTCAATGCGCAAAAAAACCTATTCCAAATTGGTTTTGCTATTTCCGCTAAAACCAGCCTCATTGAGCAAGACGTGCAAATATTGGAAGGCGCAATTGATACAATGCAAGCAAACCTGCCAGTGCAAACTCACTTCATTCTACCTGGCGGTCACCCAGTAGCCGCGCAAGCTCATGTGTGTCGCACCGTGACTAGACGAGCAGAACGACGAATGGTCGCTTTGCTCGAAGAGCACCCTGTACCAGAAATTTGTATCGGATATTTAAATCGTCTATCTGATTATTTCTTCGTACTGGCGCGCAGCATTAACTTTTCCCACCAAATACATGAGCAAAATGTATAGCGCCAGTTATCTCTCATGCCTTGCTGGGCGCTGTTTTAAATCGTCACTATAGTCACGGCAGTAATAACCAAGGCTGCAATGATATTTAATGCAAAGCCTTCTCTGGCCATCTGTTTAATCGCAAATTTACCGGTTCCATAGATAATCGCATTAGGTGCAGTGGCAACTGGCAACATGAAGGCGCAACTGGCACTCATGGCGGCGGGCATCATAAGCAAAGCAGGATCAATATTGGCCGCAGCCCCTGCAGTGGCTAAAATCGGCATCAGCAGCGTAGCCGTGGCAGTATTTGAGGTAATTTCCGTTAGAAAGGTGACGAATAAACATACCGATAAGATCAGCACTGGTAACGGCAGGGTCGACAAGCCCGTCAACCACCCCCCCATCACCTCACTCAAACCTGATGCACTAAAGGCTTTTGCAATACAAATTCCCCCTGCAAACAACAGCAGCATTCCCCAAGGAATGGACGCGGCGGTATTCCAATCCAGTAAGGTTTCATCTTTGCCGGATTGATCTTTGTTACCCGATGGCACCAAAAACATAATAACCACACCCAGCAAGGCAATTGAACTATCTCCCACGTAAGGCATATTTAACCAGCCAGTCCAATATGGTCGTAGCACCCATGCCAGTGCAACTCCGGCAAAAACCCATAACACACGCTTTTCGGCACTTTGCCACTGCCCTGCGGCGGGCATATGACAATCTTCGAGCTTGCCCAGTCCTCTGGTTAGCCATAAGGCCATCAGCGGGATAGCGATGACCACCACAGGAATGCCCGTTTTCATCCACTCTAAAAAGTCGATTTCTTGCCCTTGGGTTTCGCTGTACACGCTCATGAAAATAATATTCGGGGGTGTGCCTATTGGGGTTCCTACTCCGCCTAAGCTGGCGGCGTAGGCAATGCCTAACAACAAGGCCAACACTGTTCGTTGATTATTAATGAGCGGGATTAATGCCAAAGCAATTGGCAGTAACATCAAGGTGGTGGCGGTATTGGATATCCACATGCTAAGTAACGCCGCTGTAAGCATAAAGCCTAACACTAAGCGCTTAGCACTATGAGTACCGGTGAGCTTCAACATATATACGGCCAAGCGCTTGTGAACGGTGGATTTTTCCAGCGACTTTGAGAGCATAAACGCCCCCATCAACAGTAAAATGACATGACTTCCCAAAGCAGAAGCTGCTTGTTGATGGGTTAAAACCCCTGCTAGAGGAAATGCGAAAAATGGGATCAATGACGTAACAGGAATAGGCAGGGCTTCAGACACCCATAGAATCGCTACAAACAAGGTAATGCTTGCAGTAGCGGCAATGGCCTTAGGTTGCCCGGTCACCGTCAATAATATATGTAGAGCGCCTGAGAGTATTAGCCCCCCTAAAATTATGCTGGTTTTAGCTTTCATTGAAACGCTTTAGTTGTTCGATTGCTTGATTATAATCTTTACTGTGCTGCAAAGTTGACAGACCCATTGCCGGGCCCTTTAACATATTTTTCACTCTACCTGTCGAGGGATAATCATTGGATAATCCATCCAAAACTTCTATGGCACCTTGTGGGTGGTTGCACACCAAGGCCATATCACAGCCGGCCGCTAAGGCCATCTCAGCTCGCTGAACAAAAGTGCCCAAATGCACCGCACCCTGCATCGACAAATCATCGGTAAATACCGTGCCGTTGAATCCCAGTTGCTGACGCAAGTATTCTTGCACCCATATGGGTGAGAATCCCGCAGGCAGATCATCTACTTGAGGATAAATAACATGCGCAGGCATTACTGCATCGAGCAATCCTCTTTGATGAATTTGTTTAAACACTCGCATGTCCATTTGAACTATCTCATCCAAACTGCGGTTATCGATAGGCATGGCTATATGCGAATCTTCTTTAACGTTGCCATGTCCTGGAAAATGCTTGCCAGTGGCTTTCATCCCAGCACGATGCATACCTTGAATAAAACTAGATGCCAGTTCAATGATTTTATCAGGGTCTTGATTAAAGCTCCTATCACCGATGACATCGGATATGCCATGAATATCCAGCACCGGAGCGAAACTGATGTCAATATCAAAGGCTAGCAGCTCCACAGCCATTAACCAGCCAAAAACCTCCGCTTGCTGACACATTTTTTGATTAACAGGTCTATCTTCAGGACATAACTTTGCCATGGCTGGAATCGCACTGAAGCCTTGGCGAAAACGCTGCACTCGTCCCCCCTCATGATCAACAGCGAGCAAAACGGGGTTGCGAGCGTGCAAACGAATCTGCTTGATTAACTCGGTCAATTGGGTTTGCTCAAAATAATTACGACTAAATAAAATAACGCCGCCGACAAGTGGATGATCAAGAATGTTCTTTTCTTCAGCTGTTAATTCATAGCCGGAAACATCCAACATGATTGGACCCATTATATTCTCTTCTATTTATTTGTGAGTGAATGAAAACTATAAAAGAATGAACAACATAACAAAAGTAAAAAGGCGTAAAATGTGGGTAAATCATCGTATAAATTACAGTATTCAAGCAACAATGATGGATTCTGTAGCCTATAAACCGGCAATTGTCTGAAAAACCCACACCGCTAAAAATTAATCGTCAGATTGCATACGTATGTAAGCTTAGTTTCATCATCGCTTAGGTTACAATATTGTTAACAATAAAAATAAGTGAGCAATCATGTTAGCGTTTCAAAAAAATCTTACCAATGGCTTTTATACCATACTCAGCTTACCTGCCAGTGCCATGGGATTCGCTTTGTCGGTGCAAATTGCAGCACTGAGTTGGTTGCTTACCACCCAATATGGTTTAGACCTGCATGATGTGGGCTTTGTATGGGCGGCGGGGCCAATTGCAGGCATTTTGGGGCAGGTCATTATTGGTGCCATCAGTGATAAGGTTTGGTTTTGGAATGGCCGCCGCCGTCCCTTTATTTTTATTGGAGGCGTATTAGCAGCATTAAGCTTATTGGCCTTGCCAAACATCGGGGTAATTACTAGTGCCTTAGGCGTCAATGGTATCTTAGGAGTTGCCGTACTGATTGCTCTAACCTTGGATTTATCAATCAATGTAAGTTTCAATCCTACCCGCTCAATCATTGCTGATGTTACGCCTAAAGGCCATGAAAGAACCAAAGGGTATACTTGGATGCAAACCGTATCCGGCTCATTTGGCGTATTGGCTTATGTCATTGGCACCTATTGGACTAATTATGCCTTGATTTATATAGGTGTTGGACTGGTGTTCATCTTGTCTATCGTCCCTCCTCTATTTATTCAAGAGCCTCAATCTCTTACTCAATCCGAACCCGAGACAACAGCCAGAAAATTAGGCTTCTTTAAGGGTTTGATGATGATCCAGCCGCTGTGGGGCTTTTTAATCTATTCCGCCTACGCGTTTGGATTCAAAATTGCGGGCATCGAAATCACTCACTACTGGGTAGAATTTGCATGTCTGATTATCACCTTGGCCTTTATTGTGAAAACCTTGCGGGAAAAAGAGCAGATTCTTGATGATGGAACCAGTGAGATTGGCTTTAAAAAAGTATTAGCTGCCCATTCTTTCACTTGGTTAGGGGTGCAATCCATGTTTATTTATATCATTGGCTTCCTCAAACAGAACCAACCTCATTTGAATGATACCGAGACTGGGCAAGTAATAAGTGCCAGTTTTCTGGTCTTGAGCATTGTATCAGCCATCTTACCTGCATTATTGCTAGAACCTCTTGCCCGTCGAATCGGACGGGTGAAAGTTCATACTTATTGCATAATATCTATGGCGTTGGCTTATCTAGCATTATCCCAACTCGGTCAAAGTACCTTAACAATCTATATAATGATGGCGTTTCTTGGTATTGGTTGGGCTGCCACTATCAGTTTGCCTTTTGCCATTATGTCGCAAAAGGTTAACGGCGCAAAAATGGGCTTGTACATGGGGTTATTTAATCTATCAGTAGTCCTCCCCCAGTTGGTATCAAGCTTGGGCATTGGCAAAGTGATCAACCAAGTTGATGATAAAAATATGTTATTTATCATTTGTGGAGCATGTCTAGCCATTTCAGCCGTTGCTTGGTTCAGTGTAAAAGAAGATCTGAATGGCTCAATGGCAGAAAAACTCAAATAATCAGAGGCTGGTAAACTGATGTTCCGAGGATAAGTGAGTTATTCTTTTGCTTGGGAGTTTCTTAGCCATTGTTGCTGTGCCGCCCGAATGTAGGGCTCTAAATCCGCGTTTCCGGTGGCTAAGCTTTTCGCGATGTCAATAATGTCTCGATCTCGTTTAGCAATTAACATGTCAGAGCGAGCGAACAAGTCAGCGGCTTCGGGATAATCCAACTTCAATTGCTGAATATCTTTTAATCCTTGATAACGCACTTCGAACTCTGCTGCAAATAACTGTCTTTTAGCTAGAAATTGCATGAAATTTAGACCTTTATCTCCGGATAAAAGCTGCACTTCAAAATCATCCAAACCAGCAGCCAGCGCAATCTGTATGGCTTTTTGCTGTAACGCTTTAGCTTTATTAAGATTCTTCGTCTTCACAGACCTTTGCATACCTTGCTTAAACTCAGGGTTTTCTAAAATATCTTGGTAGCTAAATTGGTTAAGATCGAGGTTTGATTTAATCTCTTCGGTAACCTGAAAACTATTGGTTGGCTTAGCGGAATTAAGATACAAAAATACACTGCCACAAGCTATAAACGCTATTGCGATCAGGGTTATAAAAACAAAAGCTTTGGATGATAGAGGATTGAGAAACATAATATTTCTTGACGTAAACTAGCTCGTAGGACTGAGCTGATTGACTAATATAAATCAATGCGCACCCAAAGAGGATGCGCATAATTTCATATTACATATCAGTTGGTTCAGTATTCTCTACACGACTTTTAAGTTTCTGTCCTGGACGGAAAGTTACTACACGACGTGCCTTAATAGGAATATCTTCACCGGTTTTGGGGTTTCTTCCAGGCCGCTCGTTCTTCTCACGAAGATCAAAATTACCAAAACCAGACAACTTGACTTGCTCACCTGACTCTAGTGCTTCACGCACCTCTTCAAAAAACGATTCTACCAAGTCCTTGGCATCCCGTTTATTAATACCCAACTTTTCAAATAAATGTTCAGCCATTTCGGCTTTGGTTAGCGCCATACCGTCAATCCCTCAATGTTGCCCCGAACCTTTCTGATAAATGGGACAGAATGTCTTCGACTACCGCTTGAATATCACTTTCTTCAAGCGTTCTCGTTTGGTCCTGTAAGATAAGTGAGATTGCCAAGCTCTTATAACCGGCCTCGATACCCTTACCTCTGTATACATCGAACAAGTTTAGGCCAACTAGTTGATTTCCGCCAAATTTTTCGATGTAAGATAATATTTCACCAACAACTTTATCTTCCTCTACAACAACCGCAATGTCACGTCTATTAGCAGGGTATTTCGAAATTTCTTCCGCTAAAGGCAACTTTTTAACACCTATTGCGGCGTAATCTAGCTCAAAAACAAATGTTTTACCGTTCAAACCCAGTTCTTTGGAGTATTTAGGATGCACCGCACCCACATATCCTACCAAGGTGTCATTACGATAAATTGCCGCACTTTGCCCCGGATGTAACGCGCTGTGCTGAGCGGCCTCAAAACGAAACGCATTACCATCTGAAGTCGTGGCCAACAAGGCTTCCACATCAGCTTTGATGTCGTAAAAGTCGACAGAACGGTCTTCTAGACCCCAATGTTCATTATTACGATTACCACAAATAACACCTGCAACTACTGCTTCCTGTCGCACCCCCGTCTTCTCGCTTTGGTCAGGGATGAATCGCAAACCTGTTTCGAACAATCTGACCCGTGTTTGTTGACGTTTCTGATTATAAGACACAGATTGTAGTAATCCAATCCACAAGCTGACTCGCATTACCGACATATCACTTGAAATCGGATGGGGTAAAGCTAAACCATCAATTTCGGGAAACAGCGCCTTTTGCACCTTAGGGTCGATAAACGAATAAGTGATTGCTTCTTGATAATCTCTTTCTACCAAACTTTGTTTTAGTCTATCAAAGGTTAGGTTTTGTTCCCGATGGACTGACATTTTTAAATCGGCCACTGGCGAAATTTCAGGAATGTTGTTATAGCCGTACACTCTAGCCACTTCTTCAATCAAGTCTTCTTCAATACTGATATCAAAGCGATACGCGGGAACACTAACTTGCCATTTGTCTTGATGTTGCTCCACACCTAAACCCAAACGAGTCAAAATATCTGTCACTTGTGCAGGATCAATTTTAATCCCCAACACGCGCTCTAATCTAGTGCTTCGAAGTTCAACGGCTTTTTCTGCTGGTATGTGCTGTTCACTACAACCTTCAGTAATTGGCCCTGCTTCACCCCCAACGATGTCCAGTAATAGCTGGGTAGCTCGCTCCATGGCCGTGCGCTGCAATTGAGGATCAACACCTCGTTCATAGCGATGGGATGCATCAGTATGTAAACCATATTGGCGGGCTTTGCCCATAATGGCATCAGGTGCAAAAAAGGCGCTTTCTAAGAAAATATCACGACTTGACTCCGTGACTCCTGAGTCGAGGCCACCGAATATACCCGCCATTGCCAAGGCCTTTTGCTGATCTGCGATAACCAAGGTATTGCTATTCAGTTTAACCTCTTCGCCATCCAACAAGGTCAAGCATTCGTTTTCTTTTGCAAAGCGTACAACCACATTACCGTGCAACTTGTCATTATCAAATGCGTGCATTGGATGACCAAGCTCTAGCAATACATAGTTGGTTATATCAACCACTGGATCTATGCTACGAATGCCACTGCGTCGAAGCTTCTCTTGCATCCAAAGCGGTGACTTAGCATCTAGATTAATATTTTTAATCACCCGCCCCAGATATCTAGGGCAGGCTTGCGGAGCGTCTAACTGGATTGCACGAGTGTCCGTGATGGAGTGTTTAACCTCAGCTACTGCAGGTTGGATAACCTCGACCTGGTTTAACACGCCCACTTCACGAGCCAAGCCGCGAATTCCTAAACAATCAGCACGATTTGGGGTTAAATCGACTTCGATTGTTACGTCGTTTAGGCCCAAATATTCCCGTAGGTCTTTGCCTATTGGCGCATCTTCAGGCAATTCCAAGATACCATCATGATCGTCAGAAATACCCAGCTCAGAAAAACTGCACAACATGCCAAAAGATGGCTGTCCACGCAATTTCGCTTTCTTAATTTTAAAGTTACCGGGTAAAACGGCGCCCACAGTCGCCACCGCCACTTTGAGTCCAAGTCGACAGTTTGGTGCGCCGCAAACAATATCTAACAAGTCTGCTGCGCCAATATCTATTTTGGTCACCTGTAATTTATCGGCATCAGGATGCTGACCGCATTCTACAACTTCTCCAATAAGCACACCGCTAAACTCACCAGCGACAGGTTCAACACCATCGACTTCCAAGCCAGCCATACTCAATTGTTCAGACAATTGTTCGGTCGTGATGGCAGGGTTGACCCATTCTCTTAACCACTTTTCACTGAATTTCATCTTTTCGAGTATCCCTTATTTGAACTGCTTGAGGAAACGAAGATCGTTTTCAAAGAATGAACGTAGGTCATTTACGCCATAGCGCAACATGGTTAACCGTTCGACGCCCATCCCAAAAGCAAATCCGGTATATACTTCAGGATCAATATTGACTGCACGCAATACATTTGGATGAACCATGCCACAGCCTAAAACTTCAAGCCATTTGCCATTTTTACCCATCACATCAACCTCAGCTGAAGGCTCAGTGAATGGGAAGTAAGAAGGACGGAAGCGTACCTGTAAGTCTTCTTCAAAAAAGTTGTTTAAAAAGTCATGCAAAATGCCTTTCAGCTCTGCAAAACTGACATTCTTATCAACCATTAGCCCTTCAACTTGATGGAACATTGGGGTATGAGTTTGATCGTAATCGTTACGATATACCCGTCCCGGCGAAATTATTCTCAACGGTGGACTTTCAACTTCCATAGTGCGAATTTGCACCCCAGATGTTTGAGTTCGCAACATCACATCAGGATTGAAATAGAAGGTATCGTGATCAGCTCGTGCTGGATGATTGGCCGGTATATTTAGCGCATCGAAATTGTGGAAGCCATCTTCGACCTCAGGGCCGGTTTTGATCGCAAAGCCCAATTCACTAAAGAAGCTTTCAATACGGGCAATAGTTCGACTAACTGGGTGTAAACCACCAATGTGTTCGCCTCTTCCAGGCAGGGTCACATCAATAGTTTCTTGCGCCAATTTTTGATTTAATTCGAGATCACGTAAGGTTTCCCCACGTGAAGATATCAGGCTTTGGATCTTTTGTTTGGCAATATTAATTTTTTGCCCAACCGCAGGGCGTTCTTCGGCGGATAGTTTCCCTAACCCTTTTAATAGGTCAGTCATCCGTCCTTTTTTACCCATAAATTCAACGCGCACGGCGTCAAGGGTGTTGGCATCTTCAGCAGCATTAATCTGCTGTTCTGCTTCGCTAATTATGGCATCAAGATCCATAGTATCCTCGAATTGGATTTAATATGTAGTCTCTGCGCATAAAGACACAAGAAGACCAAGACAATTAAAAATAGCCCGCAATTCTACACGAAAGCCCCACATTTAGGCTAGCCACAATTGATTGAATCTACGGGATATTTACTGTTTCTGTGAGTAAATGGCATTAATAGGGGAAGTTAAGCAACTATCAGCAAAAACCTTTGCTTCAAACGCCATTATTACAATAACTTGTTTATAGGCGCAATAGCATCATAAACCCAAGCTGAGTTTTGATTTGAAGACAATATAGTTTTTATCTAAAAGCATCTAGCTTGAGGTGCCAAACCTAAATTCAGGTTTTGCTCATATCTCAAAAAGACAAAACCACTAAACATTTTCATGTTCGGTGGTTTTGTTTGTGACTTGTAAAGCTTTGACGACTGCGAGTTATCAACCCTAAATCAGCCAAGATTTGATATGCCTAAAGGCAATATGTACCACTACTGAGCGGTTTGTACTTTATCTTTGTTAACAGCCTTAGCAAGTTTGTCCTGCCCATGCTGCTTATGATAAGTCCCAACCGGCATACTGGAAAGAGCCATATAGTTCACCCTTTTAGCAACCGGCACATAGTCAGTTAATGCGGTATTAATAGCGGTGGAGATAATTGCACCAATCAAACCACCACCAGAATCACCACCGGTATTAATCACAAGTCTGTCATTGTATTGCCACAAGGTTTCACCTGATGAAGTTGACTTCAGTAAATAACCAATTCCAACAGTAACGTTACCACCGATGACGAAATAAGATGTGTCCCACTCGGTAATAGTAACGAATAACACAGCGTCTGCACCATACATTTGATTGAACAATATTGGATCTGAAGCACTTAACTGGGCATCATCAACAATTCCTTGTTCTTGTAACAATTTAGTGGTCAGTTCAATGGGTAGAACATAATAACCAAGTTGGGTAAGAGGCTCAGGCTATCAATACTTGCACCCCCCCCCATCAAAAATATGAGAAATATTAGAAAACCCGCTGCCCGACGCCTTATACCCCGTAGGATCTGTCCCCGCCATCGGATTATTCATAATATACGAATACGGATTAGTGCTCTGGCTGCTTTCGGGCATTTGGATGAAGGGGTCTACCGACATAAAGCGGCCAAGGTTGTAGTCGTACACCCGCCCGTTCATATGAATTAAAACGGATTATGTCGGGAAGAATTTATTGTTAAAGAACCACTTTACAAGGATGATTTAGATCAAAAACCCCAGTTTTGACTTTCCATAAACTGTTCTAGGGTTATACAAGGGATGTTACCAAAGTGCTCGCAAACGTTTGGTATTTTGGCAGCATTAGGCTTGGCAAGCTCTTCTGTTACTACTGTTCCACCTCTAACACTTGCACAAGCAATGATAAACGGGTCTGCAACGGGAGTTCCTTTCAAGCGTTGCGTTTCTCCAATTAGCGATTGATAGTGAGGGACACTGAGGATTTGAGCAACAAAAGATAGCTCCTTACCAGTCGGTGTTGTAAAAATTTCTTTTCTATCTTTCAACCATGCATTGACATGTTTATCAGGTGATCCTCTTTCAAGTTCATTCCATACTTCTCTCGTAGAAATAAGGTTTCCTGAATTAACCAGAGCATCTAAGCCGTCCCATAAGGTTTTGAAAATTGTCGGATAAAAGTGCTTTAATTTACTAAGTGAGCTGGTGTCAAATACATAAATCATGCACTCGTTCCTTGCAATATCCTTTGCTCTAAACCACTAAAGTTTTTTGCTTTTATCCCAAGCAAATCCGACGCCTTATCTATAGACAGGTTATGCTTGTAGTGTTGACTTAAAACTTCACGCGCGAATGTACTACTCAGATAGGCATTAGCTGACGCGTACCAATTACCACCTGAGCCTCCTTTTCTTTGATTTGCCCACATTTCGGATTTTTCTTTATAATGCGACGAGCTAACTCTATCTTGATCAAGGAATTTTCTTAATATCGACTCCCTGCTCACACTATATCGAGCTGCAATTCTTTCAATTTCGTCATCAGAAACGGCTTCAATATTGAAAGGCAAATTGGCGGTGAACGATTCAAAATCAGATTTGGGAATAAGTACTTCTGCGGCAATAGCATTGCAGAAAACTTCGATCCTCTGCGCATTTGGTGGAAGTTGATTAAAATATCCGTGTTCAAACTTACTTAAACTTTTGGTGTTGAGTAAAATGTGAGCTAACTCATGAAACAAACTGAAAATTTGTCTGGTTTTAGTAGTGGTGTTATTCAAGTAAATAATAGGGAATTCATCGTCTGACAAACAAAACCCTGATATATCCTTTTGTTTGAATGATTCTTTGAATATGAATACACCTTTTGCTTCAATACTTGCACGCCAAGTTTTTAACGCTTCTTCATCACTACGAATTGCTGACTGGTTTTCTATGCTTATATTCAAAGCATTCCTAATCCTTCGTGATTGCTCGACTACGCTTCTGTCTAGGTTCAAAGCAACTTCTTGCCATAACTTACTGTCAGCGGGGTTAGAGTTGTTGAAAACTTCTTTGAGTGATATTTGATAAGCATGTCCTTTCCTAACATGCATATAGGTATCTGGTTTAAGATTGTCTAAATCTGAATCAGGCAGGCTTCTAAATTCTTTTTTCGGAGAAATTTCATTTGGCGGCTCAGGAAGAAAGAATACTGCGAGCGGTCGTTTGTATAACTGATAAGCGAGCTTTTCCAATTGGGGATAGCTAGGTGCAGAAATACCTGACTCCCATTCGAGAATTTCATCAACAGAGCGCTTCATTTTCAAAGCAACATCATCAACAGAGAATCCTATTGACTCTCGCGCCCAAGATAACAATGCTGGTTTAACTCCCTCTACCGGCTGACTCTTCATATTTTTACCCGCAAAAATCTATCCGTGTTTTTCTAATCGTTACATTTTATTTTGTGTATATTAATACAGTAAAGTTCACAAAATCCAGTTTATTCAATAGCAGCAGGATGCGTCCGATGATAAGTATCGACTAGCAGTTTGTTACTGACCTTAGTGTATACCTGCGTTGTAGACAAATCCGCGTGGCCAAGTTGTTCTTGAATAACCCGAATATCCGCGCCGTTTTCTAGCATTTGAGTCGCCGCAGTATGGCGATATAAGTTGCAAGCCCCCTTGCGATTTACACCTGCTCGTATCACATATTTTCTCACCAAAGAGGAAAGCTGCTTAGGACTAAATTGTTGACTTCGATTGTTTAGAAACAACCATTCACCGGATTGGAAAGTTGCGTTATTTTTACGCGCTGTATTAGCGTATTCAAGAAGCAATTTAGCTGTTCTGGATGCGATTGGCACAACCCTATCCTTATGTCCTTTACCGTCATTTATCCGAACAAGATTTTTATTTACATCTACATCGTTGAGCGTCAACTTACTGAGTTCTGCCCTGCGCATCCCAGATGCATAGTAAAGCTCCAAAATGGCTTTGTCCCGTAATCCATTTTCACCGTGCAAAGCTGTTTGTTTAAAAATGGCGGCAATCTCATCTTCAGTGAGGATTCCGCTGGGCAACCGTTTGGGGCGTTTTGGTACTTCGAACTTGTCTGCTGGATTAACATCTATATGATCCATAAGAAACATCCGTCGCAAGAACTCACGAATCGCAACTAGCTTGTTTCTTCGGGTGGCAACATCTAGAGGTTTTCCTTGTTTAGTACGGTATTCGATAAGAAAATGTTGATAGCCCCTCAGGTGCGCCAGTGCGACAGCATTAAGAGTAATTATGCCGTTTGAATGACAGAAATTGAGAAACTGGTTGAGGGTACTGCGTTTTCCCTCAACCGTTCTGGGCGATTGCTCTCTCGCTATACATTCTTGATAATATAGTGATAAAGCGGCTTCGATCGTTAGTGACATAACTTCCCGAATGGAACCTCGGATTGCAATTGTTTACGAAGGCTGTGCAAATTGCGAGATTCAACCAACACATTGTTTACGTCTTTACCTGATGGCAACTCTAATTCCCGATAGTTGATACCCACCGACTTTAACATACGTATAAGGATGCTTTTGTAGCGGAGTCCCTGCGCAGTATTATTTATGGCTAAGATAACCGACATTACACCATTGTTTTGCAACTGCTCAACGTAGGCATTACATACCGACTGAACGCCCATCATCCCAACAACATTTGAAACACCGCAAGATAAAAAACTCAACGCCTCTATTGGTGACGAACAAATTATGACCTCATTATTCGTTAGTAAAGCCTGTGCGTTGAATAGTGACATTGCATAAGGGTGAATACGCAGATAGAACGCCACACCACCACGTTGATATTTTGCGATTTTTCTGCCGTACATATCGACGAAGTTGCCTGACTCATCTCTGACAGGAACAACAACGCATCCGCGAAAGTATTCCCTACCATTTGGCTTAATTAAACCAAATCGCTGAAGCGTGCCTCTTATCATGGCTCCTTCAAAACATTCCGTATCGGGTAACGCTTTGCCCAAACTTCGGTCAACAAAGCCCAATTGATAGGATTCTGCCACATTCTCCGACACCCCTCTTTTACACACCACATAATCCAATGCATCACTTGAAGATTTTAAGCTT
Organism: Aliiglaciecola sp. LCG003; assembly: GCF_030316135.1. Classification (NCBI taxonomy): domain Bacteria; kingdom Pseudomonadati; phylum Pseudomonadota; class Gammaproteobacteria; order Alteromonadales; family Alteromonadaceae; genus Aliiglaciecola; species Aliiglaciecola sp. LCG003. The sequence goes on from NZ_CP128185.1 coordinate 2,652,705, forward strand.
TGCATATAGTGGTTAAGCGTCATTTCTACGTATTGTTGCTGGGCGTGAAATGAGATAAGCCGAGATGAACCAATGTCATATGGAGACAAATCACTAATCATGTGAGTTCTCCTTATCACTAGGGAGAGCTATCGCGTCAGCGGCACGGAATGCGATATTGTGATTTAGGTTTATACGGTAAGACATGGGGACAATACGATCTAATACTGCGTCTGCAATAATGTCACCTCCGATTGATTCATGAAGACGCTTAGTGTCGAACTGAGTCGTGATAACAAGTGAACCACGCTTTTCTCGCTTTTCGATTAACTCGAACAAAACAGCCTGTTCTTCTCGCGTTAATTTCTGTGCCAACCAATCATCGATGATAAGTAAATCAATTCGCATCAATTTTTTAAGTAATGCAGGTAATTCACCTCCCTTGTCTGCTGCGACTAATTGGATGACAAGTTCACGATAGCGAAAAAAACGAACTTTATAGCCTTCACCGATTACCTCGTTGCCAATAGCACAAGCAAGATGCGTTTTGCCACTGCCACTTGGCCCCTCAATCATAATATGGTTATACAGCTTGAGCCACCTACATGACTGAATGTGGTTGTAAACCGAAAGCTGAATAACTTCTTTAATATTCTTCGAGGTCGCTAACGTGGCATCAGGCCAGCGTAATTGGGCTTGCTTTCGCATTCGTGTCGCAGCATTTGCGGAGTTAAGAGCAATCTGACTATCGAGCAACCCATCAAGCAAACCGCAGACTCTATCGACATTCAACGTTGCATCGCTGCACGCATCTTCCAGCCCATTGACTAAGACGGGAAGCTTCAGCGCTTCAAGTTTTTCTTTCAATTGAGGAAGGATCATAACTGCACCCCCGTCGCATTATAATAATCGCCGCCGCGAACGATGCTGCTGGGTAAAACTTTAAAGTCATCTTCCACTTTGGGCTTAAAGACGCCTGACTTGAGAATATAGGTAAATAATTCCCAGTTGTTCGTATGTCCATTTGAAATAGCATAGGCACACGCACCGCTTAAATCCTCAGTGGAGTATGACTTACTGAGTTTTTGCAACAAGCGACAATATTGATTACCTCGGCGTGACTTCTTGTATTTTGAGTTGAATAAATTTTTAACAAACTGTGTAATGTCAGCGCACGCAAAGGATTTTTCCGCCCAATCTACAAAATATTCGACAGGTTTATCGTCAAACCACAAGTGTTCTGGATGCATATGTGTTTCAACTCTTGTGTATCCTCCCTTTTCAAAGCTACGTTCATGACACGCAATTTCTTTGTGTCCCAACCACACAACCACCTTGTTTTTATGGATATGAACTTGAACCTTTTTGTTGGCATAACGGTGAGGCACTGAGTAGTGATGCTCATCATACAATATGGAATAATTGCTAGGTACAGAGATGTTTAAGATACATTCGAGCGGCTCAAATGCCGAATCAGGTAATGGATTAAGCAGTGTTCGCTCAAACGTATCAAAAATATCTTGCCTGCTAACTGAGGATTTACTTAATGTTCTACTATTAACTTTGGCCACTTCCTCTGCAATAAAATCATTCATATCGTCAAGAGTTCTAAACACCTGCTTGCGTAATTCAGGCATGATGTCGAAAGTGAAAATTTTCACATGTCCCTCTGCATCTGCCTTATCTTGCGGATGTTTAGGTCGTGCAGGTAATACGGTGACACCATAATAATTGGTGCAGGCTTCATATTTAGGATTGATCACTAAATTAGGCGCTGGTTGACTTACAACTGCTTTAGCATTGTCTGGAATAACTATTTCAGGTACTCCACCAAATGCCTTAAATGCTCCGATATGCCCCTCTATCCAATCTTCGGTTGTCTGACGTAATGTACCCCGTGCATACATCAGTCCTGAATACGGCAAAACCGCAACGAAGAATTGAATAGGTTTTGCGGCAAAGGTGGCTTTGTAGGTTATCCCTGCATAATCAACCTGCATAGTTTCTGCGGGTTTGTGAATCAGCTTCATCGACAGCTTATTCAATTTACAATGTTTCCGATATTCTCGGCAGAAGGTCGAATACTTCATAGCATTCATGCCGTAAGCTTCAGCATATTCAATAAAAATCATCAGAAGTGTAATATGTTTCTTCAGCAGTCGATTATATATTTCGCCCCAATCAGGGATGATAAAATTATGTATTCGACGGCCATATTTCGGATAACGAATTTTCATTATCTCGTCTGGTTCCAACGCCATAATTTCTGCTAGTGTTAAACCACTTACCTTAAATTTTTTTAAACATCGACCAACGGTCTGATGTGACGCACCTACAGCTCGTCCTATTTCTCGGTTACTGAATTCGGTCTGTTTATTCAACCTAACTATTTCTAAAAACTGCGTACTTTTTTTCATTTTTTTCTCCAAATTAATTGGAGAGCACACGCCCGAAACAATGGCTTTTTAATTCCAATGTCGCTATTGCAATTTATGTGGGTTTTACTACACTTCAGACGTCGGCTCGAAAACGACAACTGAAGTAAAATGAAAAGCCCCGTAACCGGGGCTTTTCTGTATGCCCTCTTAAATACAACTTAAAAATTAATTAGCGGGCCTGCTCTGCCAACCAAAATGAAATATCTTTGATTAGGGCAAATTGACCCCGCCTGTTAGCAATTTTGAAAGTTTTCACTGGAAACGTTTTCCGAATAATGGATTTTTTCATTGCAGCCATCGTCGGATACCCCAAAGCCATTTGCAGCTTTTCGCCAGAAATGATTGGTGAACCATAGTAGGTCAGTAAATCTTTCTCCAATGCCAAAGCAAGTTGCTCCACTTCTTGTTTAGTCGTTAGTCACCTCCAGTCCTATTTGTGAATGAGAAGCACAGTTTAATTCAGAGATTAAATTTTATCCTACACTTATGTAACGCCCATTTTATTAACCAAATTCAATAGCAACTACTTGTTTTCCTTGCTATTGCAAAATCAAGAGAAATGAAAAATATCCTTAACATTTTGAGCGGCGATTTTGATACTATTTATTCGTCACTCTCCCGTCCTCTTAAAATTTTTGCAACTCAGGCATGCATTCACGACCTGATGCTCGATTTAAAAGTTGAAAATCTAAAGCAGCTTTATGCTGAGCTTGAAACAAAACCCAATGAGTACAATCACTACAGACTCGAAGTTGAAAAGCAATCTGGCTTTTATGCAAAAAAGATGAAAGGGGAACCCTTAAAAAACAAGTACAAAATTAAAATGATTAAATCAATTTCTTCGAAAGCGAATGAGTCGCTAAACCACAAGCTCTGGGCGCTTCTTTCTTTTGAAGATCTTGCACAACTGGATTTGTCATCTCTAAGAGAAGAATTAGGTATTTCGGCTTATACTCCAAGATTGTTTTGGAATAGATGTTGTCATCTCATTAAGAATCCAGAACGATGTGGATTAATGGATCTATCGGATATTTTACTTGGCTACACTCAGGCTCGAAGCAAAAGTATGATCCATCCACCGTTACTGGATTTGTCGAAAGTTGTCCATGTCATTGCTGCGTTCTTGGCTCATCAATACCCCAACTTTGATCGCTTCGCTTTTTTTAAGACGATAGAAAAAGCATTGAAAGCCGAAAACGTAAGTCGAGAAAATTACCCCAAAGACTATCACTATAGTCCTGAGATCAGAGATTGGTTAGAAGATCCCCAGACCATTTATTTTGCTGACATTCATGAACCAGAAGAGTTGGAACTATTAATCAACCAACATCGTCTTTAACCAGACACTTCGCAAATCAAAAATAATTTGTAAAACCAGATCAAACACTCTTCAACAGAATTTGGATGTCTGTCCAAATAGTGTATCGAGTGCTCCAGCTTAACGAGAATGTCAGTCCTTCATCTTAAAACTGATGGTGCATTTTTATAGTATTTGCACTTGCATATTATCCCCTAAACGCACCACCTCTGCTAATAAGATGGAGCACGATTCTCGCTAAGCTGGACCATGTGGTGCATAAAAATGGACCATACAACGGCTAACTGGCCTGCCCTACAGATTGAGATTTATTCCGCTGCGATGACGCCAGTCTGCGGCTGGGCTATACTTTTTTTAAATATCAATTTAGGAAGCACACTTATGCCTTATTGTGGAACAGCGATTAAACTCGAAGCGCCGATAACAGCACGTGAAATACTTTCAATGTTTGCCAAAGAGCAGTGCAACGGGAACCAAGCGCACCCATTAGATGGGCGACAATTTAACATTAATGGTGGGTTGAATGACGTAAGAGCAATCCAGCAAGATGATGCACGAATCTATGGATTCTTTTGCCGCTACGCTACTGACCTCGATCGAACAGAAAGCAAAATCCACGCGTTCGCCAAAGACCATGCTTTGTGCAAATTGGTTGATATTGAAGAGGTTAGAAAGGTCAGTTAGGGCAAGCTAATGGCTGATTGGAGCTGGCTGAATTAATTAATCCTTAGGCGTAGCCGCCGAGGGCTATGCCTTCCAGATAAGCTATGACAGCGTCAAAATGCCCCTCATTCACCGCGCGTTTGGCGGTGCAACCCAAAGCATTGATGTGAGTATTTTCGTACCAAACGATAGCTTGTGCAGAGCCGCCTGCCCAGTCATTGACCCTATCCAGAATATGTTCCCGTTGTTGTTCTTTATTCATTTTTTAGCGCTCACATTAAACCATCTAAAACATAATTATAGGCGCAATTGGCATGCTCAGCACCAAAACTTGATTCACCTAGCAACCACAAGATATCTCTCACACTTCTATTTCTGCTTTGACAGCAAAAAGCCGTGCTAATGCGTGGTTTCATGGCTAATTCTGTGATCTATCACGACTAATTCGTTCCGACCCCTTATTTTAGCAGTTGCTGGCCGAGGGGCAAACGCTCTATGGCATAAACCCCGACTATCCTGAATATCTTGAGCGAATAACCCCAGATGGCCGAAGAACATTAGGCCAATGGCGAGATGGGGAGTTCGATGCTGGATTCAGCTTGCTGTATAAGTCTTGAAAGCAAAAGCCCCGCTAGGGCGAGGCTTCATGGCTAATTCGTTCCGACCCCTTTATTCCTGATAAAAGCGCTGAATAAATTTGCTGGTATGACTCAGCATTTTTGTCAATTGCAAACATGTCAGATCTCGTGCAGCTCGTATTTTTAACAATTACACTGCTCTTTGGTTTCAAATAAGTAAGCCCAGTAGAATCACTTACCCGAATGAAATCTATAGAGTAAGTGCCATGGGAGTCATCCGCCCCATATGCATTCAAACAGAACAGGTTTACTAAAAAAGTGATACTTCCAAAAAAAATTTTCATATTAGTCTCGATTAAAAGTGCTTGATAAGCCCTAGGGGTTAATAATTATATATTTAGCAGAAACAAACCATGGGAGAGTAGCGCAGCTAATAGTGCCGTTTTGATCATCGATGTAAACCTCCAATGTTTTACCAGCGGCGAGCGCAGCTAAAACAATTGCATTACCTTTTTCGGACGGTGGGCAAATCCATTTTCCATTCGAGCCAGATGTTTTAAATGCAGTATTACCAGTGCAATTTGATGGCGAATCCATGACCCATGTCACTGCGCCTTTACAGTTAATATCTGTAGCATTTACACAGCAAGGAACAACAAGTAGACATGCCGTTAATAGCTTCTTCATTCTATATCCTTCAAATTGATTATTAGGCGGCTTCACAAACACGTTGGGTTTTAGCTATTGAGCGCTTAGCCACACTCGCGTGAATTTTAAGTAACCAGATTCAACCCCGTTAGTTTGAATCGTAATATCGCGATTAGATGCCTGTGCTGCCAGTGCAGTCGCGTAAAACATCTTCGCGAATTCAATGTTGTCTGACATCTGAAACGCCACGTGCAAAGGGGTCGGAGTGAATATTATATTTTCAAGTTAGTCATGGCCCGACAAAGAGTTTATATCTTCTGAATCGGGTATAGCAACGGCTAAAAAAGCAAAAACCCCGCTAATGCGAGGTCGCGTGGCAAAGACAAACAATCCATCCCGATTAATTCATCGATTAATTCGTTCCGACCCCTTTATTCGGAAGAACATTAGGCCAATGGCGGGACGGGGAGTTCGATGCTGGATTTATCTTGCTGTATAAGTCTTGAAAGCAACCCCCCCTTTAATGCAAGGCTTCATGGCTAATTCGTTCCGACCCCTTTATTATGAAAGCTGTGATGATGGTTGAAGGTGGCGCAACGGCTTGATGAGTCCGAACTCCATCGAAATTCGGACTCTAGTAATAGCAATAATTACAGCTTTGAAAACTCAAAATTAGGTAGCTCTGATGATGCATCCTCAAAAGTGCTTGCTATATTGACCGCATCATCTCCCAGTAATTCCAAGCTATCTTTAAAGTTAACCCAAGTTATGGAAATCGGCTGCTCAATTTCGCTAGTTAGGCAGTCCCATAAAGCGTCCAGATTTTCACCGTAATAGTCAGGGAAATCCATTTTTATCTTTATTAATTTATGGAACTCTTGTTCGTTTTTAAAGTCTTTTCCATCAATGATTATATTGGTCATTAGTTCTCCGTTATAGCTGAGTGAAACTCTTGTAGTGGTCTGTTGTTTTATAGATAAGTCCGTCGCTTGAATATAACATCCTATCGCTACCTCTGTGACCACCAGAATAGTTTATGTCAGCCTCCTTCCACGTTCTTCCTCCTGATGAAGGTAGACCACCTTGCCTATTGTGAAATACGTCGCCTCCAATGCTTTTTCCGGGAGCTATATCGTGGAGATTGCCTTTTTTGGGGTTCCAGCCCAAAGCTAGGGCATCCTTCTTGGTTATAAAGTTATCGGGGAGGGCGCCATTTTTTCTTATGTAATCTGATGCGCCATCAAATGAATTTAATGCGCCTTTTCCTTTGCGTATTGCGGTTATACCTTCTTTGGCTACATCAGCAACCTTGCCGAGTTTCCTTGCTTCACTTGCAAAAGGTATGAGTCCAGCCAAATGCAAAGGGGTCGGAGTGAATATTATATTTTCAAGTTAGTCATGGCCCGACAATGAGTTTATATCTTCTGAATCGGGTATAGCAACGGCTAAAAAAGCGAAAACCCCGCTAATGCGAGGTCGCGTGGCAAAGACAAACAATCCATCCCAATTGATTCGTCGATTAATTCGTTCCGACCCCTTTATTCTAAGTAGAACAAAGCCTTCAACAATATCCAAAAAAGCAAAAACCCCGCTAATGCGAGGTCGCGTGGCTAAGGCAAACAATCCATCCCAATTGATTCGTCGATTAATTCGTTCCGACCCCTTTATTCAAACAACCATCCCAATTGATTCGTGGATTAATTCGTTCCGACCCCTTTATTGCAAAATTAGTTACAGTCTCCAGCTAAGGCAAACAATCCATCCCAATTGATTCATCGATTAATTCGTTCCGACCCCTTTATTCTAGTTTTATTTACTTTAAAGTAGAACAAAGCCTTCAACAATATGCAAAAAAGCAAAAACCCCGCTAGTGCGAGGTCGCGTGGCTAAGGCAAACAACCATCCCAATTGATTCGTGGATTAATTCGTTCCGACCCCTTTATTAGACTATTTACAGGCGTTTAAGTTAGGCGGATATGCCTGATTTTATTTGCATTTTTAACCCGTATATTTAGCGGGTAAAGCAGAAAACAAAGCCCCTTTCGGGGCTTGCTGGTTAACTAACGGTATTTTTGAAGCCAATGACAATTGTAAATCAAAGTGAGCTGTCCCCCTTTTCTTTCCTGACCTATCTGGTCTTATTCAAATATTAAATTGAAGTGATTAATAATTTGCTTAGCAAACAAATCATTCACATTAACAATCAAAAAATTTGTTCGATCACAAACCATCAAAATGTCAACATCACCATACCTATCAACATCATGTAGAACTGCGTATCTAATATTTTTTTTCTGAAAAGTACCGTTTGATGAACAATATTGATCACCTTCTTTCAACTCGTGTATTACAAAACCGCTAAGTTCACTATTTTCATCAACAGGGATAAAACTAACTGTGCCATTTCGAAATGGTCCTTTGATTAGGTAAGGTACTTCTAGACTAAACTCAGTATCAAAAACATCCAATTTGAACTTTTCTTGTGCCACTGAGTTTTGCGTCATTACAATAAAAATGAATAAGTAAACCCATCTCATCTTAATTCCCCTTATAGTATTGAGGCCACATTATATTTTTACCATAGTTATCGACAATCTGACTTCCTGATAGATTATTCCCCATTCCAATGGCAGTCATATAAACTTCAGCCAATGCTAGAGTTCTATCGCTCATACTGCCTAAACCTAAATCAACAAATGCTGAGAATGTTACACCTCCCATTTTCGCACCGCTGGGTAAACTAACATCCCGCCTAAAACTCACAGTCAGAGCATATATTTCAGCTTGAATTTGAGTATCATTAGAACTCAAATGTGGAAACATGTCCCTTAAGGTACTTAAGTCAGCTCGGCGTATAAAGTTCATGGCGTCTACAACGTCAGAAAACGATTCATCTCCATATTGATTTGCAATATCAATTATTCTTTTTGTAGTCTCAATCCTATCATAACCTTTTTTAATTGAACTTAATGCCTGATTAAACAAATACTGGAAAGCGCCAGTTCTAGCACCATTAGAAAATTTACCTCCAGAAATTACTGATGCAGTACCACCAATTACAGCAGAAACAATAGTACCCTTAGCTATTTCATTACTAGTAAGATTGTCCCCACCAGGTAAAAATGCTCCACCAATTCCTTTAGTCACTCCAGCACTAAAGAATCCGTGACCGAACTTTCCACCACTTAACACTGAGGTAACACCACCTACACTCGCATGACTAGCAACCTGGCCTGCAATCTGCCCAGACGTCAAATCCAAACCTCCAAAAGAATGTGTTACCGCATCATCAGAATTCCCCGCAGCCAATCCCTTGAAATGTTGCCCTACTCCGTAAAAAGCAGCAGCGGAAAAAGCTCCAACTAGTGCTCCTTTTAGGCTACCTGTTGAAACACCCCCAGCTAAAAATCCAGTTGTTACTGCACCAAATAAGCTCTCTGTTGCGAAGGCCCATGCGCCTGGTATAAAGACCATTGCAAGTAGACTTGCAAATGGCGCAAACTTACCAAAAATTTTGTTTAACTGCTTAAAGAAATACCCACTCGGATCGGTATAACTCAACGGATTATTCAGAACATAGCTGTAACGGTTGTATGACTGGCTATTCATCGGAGCCTGAATATGCGGATCAGCCTGCAAGAACCTACCCAAGGTTGGATCGTAGATCCGACCATTCATATGAATAATCCGATCACCCATCGCTATGTTGGATGCAACTACACCTATTTAAGGAATTTTAAAACGAAAAAAGGCGAGCATCCTGCTCGCCTTTTCCCGAAAGAACTTAAACTTAATTGTTAAAAATTAAGCCAATGCGCCTTTTGCTGCTTCAACCAAAGCAGTAAACGCGTTTTTGTCATGTACTGCGATGTCAGCAAGGATCTTACGATCGATTTCGACAGACGCTTTCTTCAAACCATTAATGAAACGGCTGTAAGAAATACCATTTTGACGTGCCGCAGCATTAATACGTGCAATCCACAATTGACGGAATTGACGTTTACGCTGACGACGGTCACGGTATGCATATTGACCCGCTTTTGTTACTGCCTGGACAGCAACACGATAAACTCGACTACGAGCTCCGTAATAACCTTTGGCTTGCTTTAGTACCTTTTTGTGACGGGCACGTGCCACAACACCACGTTTTACTCTTGCCATTTTCTAGTCTCCTCTCTTAAACGTAAGGTAACATGCGTTGAATCAACGCAGTGTCAGCAACATGGGCTAATTTCTTGCCACGAAGGTGACGTTTACGCTTAGAGCTCTTCTTGGTCAAAATGTGACGCAAGTGAGACTGTTTGCTCTTGAAACGACCTGAAGCGGTTTTTCTAAAACGCTTGGCAGCTCCACGGTTGGTTTTCATTTTAGGCATTGCTAAAACTCCGCATTGTTAAGACCTCTGAATATTAGTTTACAGGGTCATAGTTACAATTTAGCAGCAAGGTGAACTTGGGTGCAGATCCGGTTTTACGGTCCCAGTTACTTGTAAACCTTAAACTACTTCTTAATGGGGGCGAGCACCATGATCATCTGACGACCCTCTACCCGATGTGGGAAAGATTCGCAGTTAGCAATGTCTTCTAAATCCGCGCGGACGCGTTTTAGTTGTTCAATGCCGATCTCTTGGTGAGCCATTTCACGTCCGCGAAAACGGATCGTTACCTTGGCTTTATCACCCGCCTCTAGAAAGCGACGCAGGTTGCGCAGTTTTACCTGGTAGTCGCCTTCATCAGTGCCAGGGCGAAATTTAATCTCCTTGACCTGAATTTGCTTTTGCTTTTTCTTCTGCTCTTTCTGAGCTTTACTCTTCTCGAAGAGGAACTTTCCGTAGTCCATCACTTTACATACTGGCGGCTCGGCATTTGGACTGATTTCTACCAAGTCCAAACTAGCTTGGTCAGCTAAACTTTGAGCTTCACTAAGTGAAACAATTCCAAGTTGTTCAGCATCTTTACCAATTAAGCGTACTTCCGTCGCTGTAATTTCATCGTTAATGTTGGCTTTATCGCCTTGTGCCTTATTATTAGCGCCTTTAATATGTCGTTCCTCCACGAAATTAATCTAGTTGCTTAGACGTAACCTGTTGATTGAGCATTTCAATAAACGCATCAATGGATAATTTTCCTAGGTCATCGCCCTTGCGTGAGCGCACTGCTACTTCGCCGGCTTCCATTTCTTTATCACCAACTACGAGTAAATATGGAACTCGTTTAAGAGTGTGCTCGCGGATTTTAAAGCCAATCTTCTCATTTCTCAAGTCCGACTTCGATCTAAAACCATTTTGTTGTAATTTTTTCGCTACATTTGCGGCATATTCGCCCTGTTTGTCAGTAATATTCATTACCACAACTTGAAAAGGAGCCAACCAAACTGGAAATTGCCCAGCGTACTCTTCGGTCAAAATACCAATAAACCGTTCTAATGAGCCTAATGTCGCTCGGTGGATCATAACCGGAACTTTACGTTCACCGTCTTCAGCTACATAAGTAGCACCTAAACGACCAGGCATTGAGAAATCTAGCTGTACTGTACCACATTGCCAGGCTCTATCTAAACAATCATGCAAGGTGAATTCAATTTTAGGCCCATAAAATGCACCTTCACCGGGCAAATACTGAAATTCAATGTTTTTCGAGTTAAGGGCATCAGCAAGTTTCTGCTCCGCTTTGTCCCAATCTTCATCAGAACCCACGCGTTTTTCTGGACGAGTGGAAAGTTTTACCACTATTTTGTCAAAACCAAATACTTTATATACGTCGTAAATCATTTCGATGCAGCTGGCGACTTCGTCTTGTATTTGTTCTTCAGTACAGAATATATGTGCATCATCTTGAGTAAAGCCACGTACGCGCATCAAACCATGTAACGCACCTGATGGCTCATTACGGTGACAACAACCAAATTCTGCCATACGCAAAGGTAAGTCACGATAAGATTTTAGGCCTTGATTAAAAATCTGCACGTGGCCCGGACAATTCATTGGTTTAATAGCATATTCACGTTTTTCTGATACTGTAGTAAACATGTTCTCTGCGTACTTGTCCCAGTGGCCAGATTTCTCCCACAGCACACGGTCCATCATTAATGGTCCTTTGACTTCACCGAAACCAAACTCACGCTGTTTTTGACGAATAAAGTGCTCTAACTCGGTGTAGATACTCCAACCATCATTGTGCCAAAACACCATTCCCGGCGCTTCTTCTTGCCAATGGAATAAATCCAACGCTTTACCAATTTTTCTATGGTCGCGCTTTTCCGCTTCTTCAAGCCGAGTCAAGTAGCCTTTTAATTGCTTTTTATCAGCCCAGGCAGTGCCATAGACACGTTGCAACATTTTGTTATCGCTATTACCGCGCCAATACGCTCCGGCCACCTTCATTATTTTAAAGTGCTGACAGAAACGCATATTGGGAACGTGAGGTCCACGACACATATCGACATATTCTTCATGATGATATAAACCAGGCTTATCATCTTTAGCAATATTTTCGTCTAAAATTTCAATTTTGTAACTTTCACCACGCGCTTCGAAGGTATCCCGAGCTTCTTGCCAACTGACCGTTTTCTTGACCACATCATAACTTGTCTTAGCTAACTCCAACATGCGCTTTTCAAGCTTCTGCAAGTCATCATCATTGAGCGAATGTTCCATGTCGATGTCATAATAAAAACCATTATCGATAGTTGGACCAATGGCCATTTTGGCATCAGGGTACAATTGCTTGATTGCATGACCGATTAAGTGGGCGCAAGAATGGCGAATAATCTCTAGGCCTTCATCATCTTTTGCGGTGATAATTTGCAATTTGGCATCTGCAGTGATCATATCCACTGCGTCCACCAGCTTACCATTCACTTTTCCAGCAATAGTCGCTTTAGCTAAACCTGGACCTATATCATTAGCCACATCTAAGACAGAAACAGCATGTTCGAATTGGCGTTGACTGCCATCTGGAAGCGTAATCGTTAGCATTGATATTCCTTACACAGTGGTGACACCTACCAAGCGCCACTTGCGATTTAAATTTATTTAACGCAAAAATGAAAATTTATTACCGATTTCACAATAAAAAACACCCTTGATGGGTGTTTAAGCATACTTGCGTTAAATCACATATTTGAGTCATTTACTCTGTTACAATCAGAGCACTTTGCCTATGATACATAACAACAGCGGCCAGATGCAATTAATAACAGTTATAGTTCAGCGTTCCATTTTTAAGTATCTCCCGCTATTTTACTGCTTTGTGTGGGCTAGCACAGCGTTAGCCATAACGGAAACCGCCGCAGCCAACAATTGGCAATTAGCCAAACAGAACGAATCCCTCAAGGTATTTAAGCAACCCACCGACTCAGGCTATGCTGCCATTAAGGCGGAGCTAGTTATTCACTCTACTGCTGCTGAGTTTCTAGCACTATTGGAACGTACTGATATCGCGCCTCAGTGGATCGCCAATTGTGAGCGAGTTCAGGTTTTGGCTAAACCTTCGCCCAACATACGCGTTGTGCGCACCATTTTTTCAGCTCCATGGCCGGTTAAAGACCGAGATATGGTGACCCATTCTACTACTACCTTGGATCCAGCAGATGGCAGCGTAAGTATTAAAATCATTGACTATACTGAGCATTTTCCCGCCACAAAGCAGTACGTTCGAATGGAAAAGGTAGCGGGCACTTGGGAAGTTCTTCCCCGTCAAAACGGACAAGTGTTGATTCGCTATACCGGTTATGGTGAACCCAGCGGAAATTTACCAAGGTGGCTGGCTAACCAAATCCTTGTCAGTTCGACTTATGATACTTTTATCCAGTTACAAAAGTTGTTGGCAAAAGAAGTCTAACGGATAAACCTCAATCTAGCTTTTTTAAATTTAATTAGCGTTAATTCAATAGCTTGAAATACTTCAAAGCATAGAAACCTTCTATGCTGAATGAATCTATGGGCTCCAATTTAGTAAGCATCGTATAAGAGTGACGGTTTTTATAACCAATTTTCACATCAACACTTCACATGCTGTTCCATACTCAAGATTCAAGCACTTATTAGGTTACTGCAATGTGGCATTTTATTAGCGACCAGATTAGCCAAAAAATACATCAAGACTTTATTTGCAATGACATTCGAGAAATCTCGGAAGGCGATTCCCATAGCGCATATCGCTTATGTGATGGTCGTCGACGATTTTTCACCAAGGTCATTTCTGAAGATAAGTATGAACACTTTGCCGCTGAGATTGAGGGTTTAGAACACTTACGACAAACCAATATATTTAAAATACCTGAAGTGATCTGTATGGGCACCCAAGAGGGAAAATGCTTTTTAGTTCTGGAGTTTCTCAGCCTCTCACAGGGTGATGATACCGCTTGGTTTGATTTTGGTAGCAAATTAGCAAGCTTACATCAGCAGCACACCCAACAAATGTATGGATGGCAAGAGGATAACTTTATCGGTTTGACCCCACAGCCGAATAAGTGGAGCAAGAGTTGGGCGAACTTCTTCGCAGAGCAGCGAATTGGCTTCATGCTACAAATGCTAGCTGAAAAAGGGCAAAAATTGTGTGACATAGACAGCGCTGTGGAGTCGGTTAACAGTCTGCTAGCCGGTCATTCACCGGTCTCGTCTATGTTACATGGCGATCTGTGGATTGGTAATACAGGCTTTAATAAGAACCTAGCGGTAATATTTGATCCTGCATTTTATTATGGTGATCGCGAAACCGACATAGCAATGACTGAGTTATTTACCCAATTTCCAACTAGCTTTTACCGTGGTTACGAATCGGTTTGGCCCCTACCTGAACACTATCAATATAGAAAATCCATATATCAGCTTTACCATATACTTAATCATGCTTTTTTGTTTGGGGGGCAATATTTACAACGGGCACAAGGAACCTTGAAAAATCTTGCCTCAATGTATTAGTGGCAGATAACAAAAACCGCTCTTGCACAACACATGGGGAATCATTACTCTTCACAATTTGCCCCCTATGTTTAAGTAAATTATGCAAAATAAAGTGGTTTTCATTACCGGCAGTGCTAAGCGGATTGGCGCGTACACCGCACAATACCTGCATAACTGCGGCTATAATATCGTATTGCATTGCCATCGCTCTCAAGACGCCGGGCTAAATTTGATGGCGAGTTTAAATAAACTTCGTTCTGATTCAGCTAAATTGGTACAGGGTGATTTGACTGATCCTAGCGTTGTAGCGGAAATTGCTAAAGCGGCTATAGATGCCTTCGGGCGCTTGGACGTGCTGGTCAACAATGCTTCCTCATTTTACTCCACCCCAGTTGGTACTATCGAGGAGTCGGACTGGCAAGCTCTTATAGGTAGCAACGCGCAAGCGCCTCTGTTTTTAACCCAAGCTTGTGAAAAACAACTTGAGAAGAATCAGGGTGTTGTCATCAATATGGCAGATATTCATGCACAAAAGCCACTCAAGGGTCATACTGTATACTGCATGGCAAAAGCTGCACTGGTCAGCATGACACAATCTTTAGCGCAGGAACTTGCTCCAACAATCAGAGTAAACGCGGTTGCCCCAGGCGCTATATTATGGCCCGAAAAGGAACTAAGCGATAAAGACAAAGAAAACATGCTTAAACATATTCCTTTGGGCAGGTTAGGCCAGGAACATGATATCGCCCAAGCCATTAAATTTTTAATAGATGCATCTTATATAACCGGACAAGTATTAGCCGTAGATGGGGGAAGAAGCATCGCCAACACCACCGTCGCATAGGAGTTAAAATGGTTTCCATTGCCTCTGAAACATCTCAGTCTATAGAGTGTCCACACTGTGGTCATCACTTGCATATATTAATCGACAGTAGTAACGGAGATCAGGATTTTTTCGATGAATGCCCGAACTGCTGTCATGACATTCATATTGCCGTCCACTTAGATGAACTTCACAAAAAAATTGACGTCAAGATCATCTCTGATGACGAGCAAAACTATTAAAACAAGCTAATAAAGTGAGAGCTCTTGTTACCAATCTTCAAGCCGATTGCTGCGTATCTTTGTGTTTCTATGCTGGGTGCCTGCACAACAGAATCAATTGATTCTGACTTAATGAAGTACCACAGTCGACTAGCCAATATTTTGCAGGTAGACACAAAGCAGCAAGATCGGCATAACACCCTAACCTACCCCAAAGCCTCTGTATTAGCGGTAGATATTGCGCAAACATCGATTAATTTGCGAGACTTTTACGGGTTAAACAATTGCTCGGTGATGACGTTAATAGCACAACGGAATACTCCACTAGGTAAAGTACAACTCCCCTCTTCTCGATATATCTATGAAGTTAAGTTAATTGAAGGAATCACAGCATGTTTAGCTTCGACATCCTCACCAGAGCAAGCAAAACTATTAAACCAGTGGCTGGTTCTAAAACAACGGAATTTGCCTCTTGTGTGGACAAACCTGCTGCAGAACAGTATTGAGGTTAAGCAAGCTTTTAGCAGTAACCGAGCATGGCTAAAGATGTCGGATCAAAGTGATTTGCATGGCGTCCAGCAGGCTTTAGACTACCTACTGCAACTTCATCAATCGCCAAAAGCCAATCCTGAACATTTAGAAAATGCACTTAATCAACTCAGAAAAGCGCCCTTGCTAGCCAAGATGTGGCGCACCCAATTGCTTTTGAGCAATGAACTGAGCCACGTCAGCGCATTATTAGATGAAAATAATGACAAACTGCATTGCCATTCCGCTCAGTCTAAACAACAAGTTGAATATATGAAAAATGTATTTCAAATGTTCTTCATTGACAGGGTTCAGCCATTAGCTGGCCAACTGAACCAGTTCCATTATTCATTTGAACCGCTTATTTCAACCCTAATCGATAAACCACAACTCAGCCCAAGCTTGAAGCAATACCTTCAGGCTCGAATGAATGATTTCGCACATTATCAACAGATCATGTCACAACATATTCACTATTGGCAGACTCTTTTAGCCAGATGTAACCTATCACCTCAGCGATCATAAACGGCCAGCATCATTAAAAATACGCTGCAAATAAGCCCTGCTATGAGCGTAGATGCAGCCTTAGGTTTATCGCTAAAAGTAGGTCTGTTGAATTTGGTCGAATATCTCCATTAGACCCAATTGCATATCATCAATAAATTCATGGAGCTTGTCCTGAATAAGCAACTGTGGATTGGCATCCAGTAGCTGTTGCTCCACTTTAGACAAAGTGTTGAGCGATGCTTCATAATTAGGTAACTGACGTAAGCAGACCTCAACTTGCTTGAGGGTATGCATTAACGCGCGCGGAAAACGCTCTTCAAGCAATAAAAATTTGAGTACATCAGAGCGGCGGATCCTTAAGCGCATTTCGCGCCGATACATTTGATACGCGGTCAATGACTTTAATACACTCATCCACTGCAGGTTCTCAAATGCTGACTGCTCTGTTTCTATGTCGGGTAACAAGGTTGCACTGCGCACATCGATGATCCGTGTGGTCATATCTGCCCGTTCTAGATTGCGCCCTATGAGTAAGAATTGATAGCCTTCATCATAGGTCATAGTACCCGACAATATCCCTGTAATAGTCTGATTCGCCTGAATTATTTCACTTAAAAAGTCGTATCTAGAACGTCTTGATAAAGCTTTTTGGTTATTCTCTTTGGCATATAAATATAATTCATTTATTTGCTCCCACGCTTCCCTTGGGATAATTTCACGTATGGTGCGAGCATTTTCTCTAGAGGCATTTAGTGAGTTGACGATTGAGCCAAAGTTTTTGCTATCGGCAACCAAAAAGTTGACCACGTTTCGCTCACTAGCGTCTTCGTAGTTTTGATAAAATTGCTCCCGATTTGAGATAATATCAACTATTGGCTCCCAACCCAGTTCAATACTTTTAGGTAAGTCCAATAAAAGATTAAAGTTCACGTTTATCAATCGAGCAGTATTTTCTGCCCGCTCTAAGTAACGCCCCAACCAACATAAATTATTTGCTACACGCGACAACATAATTATTTGCCCTCCATATCAACAATCCATGTATCTTTACTACCGCCACCTTGGGAGGAATTCACCACTGTCGACCCTTTAACCAAGGCCACCCTTGTCAAGCCGCCCATCGTAACGCTGATGTCTTTGCCGCTGAGTATAAATGGTCGTAAATCTAAATGTCGCCCTTCAGCTTCTGTGTCGATAACCGTAGGCGCAGTAGAAAGCAGTAACATAGGCTGGGCTACGTAATTACGGGGATCCTGGTTAATTAACTCACGAAATTCATCATGCTCTTTAGCACTAGCGTGAGGTCCAATCAACATACCGTACCCCCCTGATTCATTAGCAGGTTTCACCACCATTTGCGCAATATTTTTCAGTACATAATCTCGCTCATCAGGGTTGATGCATCGATAGGTTGGTACATTGGGTAGCAGTGCTTTTTCATTCAAATAGTATTCGATTATCTGTGGCACGAAACTGTACACAACTTTATCATCTGCTACTCCCGAACCAGGCGCATTGGCTAACCCTACATTCCCCGCTTTCCACGCTCGCATGATGCCGGGCACCCCAAGAGTAGATTCAGGATTGAATACTTCCGGATCTAAGAACCAGTCATCAATACGGCGATAAACCACATCTACTCGGCTCAAACCATTGATGGTACGCATATAGACACAATCATCATCCTGAACCACTAAATCATCACCAACCACCAGCTCTGCGCCCATTTGTTGTGCCAGGTATGCATGCTCAAAATAAGCCGAATTATAGATGCCAGGAGTGAGGACTACGATTTCAGGCTCTTCAATTTTGCGCGGCGAAAGATTGGCTAGCATGTCATATAATTCAGATGGGTAGTTGTCCACTGGGAGGATATTGTATTGCTCAAACATTTCAGGGAATACACGCTTCATCACCTGTCTGTTTTCCAACATATATGATACCCCAGAAGGGACTCGTAAATTGTCCTCAAGTACATAAACAGTGCCATGATGATCACGTACCAAATCCGATCCACAGATGTGTGCCCATACACC
Source organism: Aliiglaciecola sp. LCG003 (assembly GCF_030316135.1). Lineage (NCBI taxonomy): Bacteria > Pseudomonadati > Pseudomonadota > Gammaproteobacteria > Alteromonadales > Alteromonadaceae > Aliiglaciecola > Aliiglaciecola sp. LCG003. The sequence goes on from NZ_CP128185.1 coordinate 2,671,349, forward strand.
AAAGGGTGGTTTTACGCCTTTGCATTGAGGTAAGAAGTTTTTCGATTTTTCTAGCATTTCAGCTGGGAACACGCCATCTTTAATGATACTTTGCTCATTGTAGAGATCATCAATAAACATATTTAGCGCTTTGACACGCTGAACTAAACCTAATTCAATTTCCTTCCACTCTTTAACATCGATAAGACGAGGAATAAGGTCGAAAGGCCAAGCCCGATCAATAGAGCCTTCCTCATCATTATAAACTCTGAAAGTGATCCCCATAACATGGATCGCGGAGTCCGCAGCGGCTTTGTATTCATTTAGTTCAGTATCATTAAGCCGATACAAGTAGTCGCACAATGCCAATGCATGTTCTCGTGGCTTACCTGTATCCTCTAACAACTCATCATAGAAGTTGCCGACCGAATAGTTATCCCAACGAATAGCCATGTTTACTCCTGCCAAAATCTGTTTGAATATTTAGTATACGAACTTACGTTAATAAAGACAGTAAAACTCTTGATAACTCTGATGTTTTAACCTTAATATCGGTAATTAGCCGGGCCAAACAGTGAAGTCAGTTGACCTTTGCTCAAGCCCAAAACGTGCCTTTAGGAGAATCAAATTGACCTATTGTTTAGCCATTAGCTTAAATAAAGGATTAGTCTTTGCGTCTGACTCACGCACCAATGCGGGCGTAGATTATGTCGCGACCTACAGCAAGATGACTCGATTTGTATTTCCACACAATCGTACCTTAGTATTATTAACCTCTGGCAGTTTAGCCACCTCTCAAGCGGTTATTAATGCCATCAATAAAGATATAGCAGATCCGGAGGCTAAATTTGACATCTCCAAAGGTAAATACCTGCATGAAGTGGCTCAATATATCGGACAGCTAAGTCAAGCTGAGCAAAACGCCCATGCGGACGCCATGGAAAAATCTAAATCCAGTGCAGAGTCGAGCTTCATTTTAGGAGGACAAATTGAGGGTGAGAAGTGTGAGATTTTCTTGATCTATCCGCAAGGAAACTTCATCACTGCATCGGCTGATACGCCTTATTTGCAGATTGGGGAAAATAAATACGGTAAACCCATTTTGGATAGGATCATTAGCCCCACTACATCTCTAGAAGATGCTGCGCGCTGCGCCATAGTTTCGGTTGATTCTACCATTCGAAGTAATATCTCGGTAGGGCCACCCATTGAGTTAGCTATTCACACTGATGGCGTGATTGAACAGCCCTACCATAACGTGCTAACAGCCAATAGTATGATGTACAAGTCAATCCAAAAGCAGTGGAATTTAGGATTGAAGCGGGCATTTAATCGTCTACCCCGCTTTGACTGGGAGAAGCCTAATATCACTAAAGAAGGTTAACTCATTAACCTTCTAAAACCAGCTCATGTATAAAGCGCAGCTTATCCAAAGCAGTAATGGAGATAACGAAAGGGTACGCATCATCCAAGCCCATGCTGCGGTTGAGTGCATTTAATACCGTAATTAACCGACTCCAATCATTAAACAAATGAGTAAAACTGGTAGCAGCATACACGTGATCATGCTGTCCGACGATAGGAATAGGATTGGCGAGCACATTGCCAGCGATACTAAAATCACAATCACTGGCGGTTTCTAAGGTATCCAGCATATGCAGATAATGTGCCCACGTCTCAGCCCAATCTTCCCATGGATGCATGCTTGCATAAGCACTTATCCAGACATTTTGCCAATTCGGTTTAGGACCTTCGGCATAGTAAGTATTCATGGCGCCCATGTAATCGATTCTCTCATCGCCAAATAGCTTGCGGAACTCTTCCAGATTATCGGTATGTGCCACCAACCTATCCCAATAATAATGGCCTGATTCGTGGCGAAAATGCCCCAACAGGGTGCGATATCGCTCTTGCATTTTCTCACGCATATGCACGCGAGTACCATGGTCCGCTTCGTTCAAATTAATGGTAATTAAGCCTGAGGCATGGCCGGTGGTGACGACATTTTTCACTGTAAGTTCATTCCCAAATTCGTCTTGGGTTTCATCTTGTAAAAAGGCAAAGCCAAGACCAGATTTAAGATCGTGTTTTTTGCTTACTATGGGTAGGTTAAGTTTAATTAAGGTGTAGAGCAGACGGCGCTTGGCTTGCTCCATTCTAAACCATAGGGTTATATTCTGCTGTTCATCTAAATTGGGGATAACTTGATTTAGTCGACAAGACGAGCAATATTCCTCACAATCTTCAATTAGCAACATCCAATTGCATACATCGTATTGCACATAGTTCTTGCACTGGCGGTATAATTTACCGTTACTGGAAGCCTGAAGTTGACCATTTCGATTTCGCGTAAAAGCACTAAGTTGAGTATCGTCAGGGATGAATCCCAATAACAAACCACATGACACACATTTGCTATTGGCAAAATGAAGGGTATTACCACACTGGCAGGTAAAAGTTTTCAAATAATATCCTCGAATAAACGAAATCCAAACTCAATGAGTGCAGATTATAGTAGTGGTAATTCTTAAATGGCTAGCACAGCTTGTAATATGAACTATGGTAGAAATAAAAACTGGCACTGAAGTAGCCTTGCAAAATCGGTTCAAAACTGTCGAGAGACAAATGCGATAAGGAATTAGGAATAGCAACTTAATTTGAATAAAAATGGTGCGTCCGAGTAGACTCGAACTACCGACCCCCACCATGTCAAGGTGGTGCTCTAACCAACTGAGCTACGGACGCACTGTATTGCTGTAGAAAAAGCTTAAATCGAATGTCTTAAGCGGCGCGTATAATAACGATGCTATTGATTATCTTCAAGGAGTTTTTCGTGCATTTATGACTGTTTGCGTAATTTATACACATAAATAAGCTTTGATGACTAAAACACAAAGGGTTTCACTTTGTCTGCAATCTGTTCATCGTCCATAGCGGCAAGGAAAGCTTCACCCAATTGGTCACTTTGTTTAATCACTTTTTGCCAATAATCGATTCGCTGTTGAGCTGGCATGGTTTCAAAATCCGTGCGATCTGGAATTTTTTGGTACGGCAGTGACGTCACAAACTCTGCAGAGGGAACCGCCATGACAACTTTGTCGTAACTACTTTTGTGTGGCAGACGGTTGCGCAATGACTTATCAAACCAACCAGGGATAGGTTTAGGATAAAAATGAGGATAAAATACCAGCCCATTACTTGGGCCAAATGTTAAGTCGAAGTGATAATCAATAATACCACCATCTCGATACATACCTGCAGGGGCCCCATTGATATTTCTCACTCCTTCAATAACAATTGGGATGGAACCAGATGCCATTAAAGCCTGAGTTAAATTCGCTTTACTCAATTCAACTGAATAAGTTGGCATATTATTAGGATCGTGGATCACCAATTCACTGCTTGGTGATGCGAATACATAGCGCTGATAAAACTGTTTCAAATGGCGCCGACTAACAAAATTAGCGCCCGCACTTGCTATCAAACCAGCCATTTGCACTGGTCGATTTTCAAATTTGGTAAGCCCTTTGCAACGTGCGACTACGAAATGAGCCTTGATAATCGGGTTGTGGATGATTTCATCCATTCCATTTTCGCCCAATACATAATCCAACAACTCTATAGCCGAAAGCGTTATTTCTTTAGCAGTGGGTTTATCCGCATAAGTCGTGTGCGAATATTTATCGGCCAGGCGATTAATCGCCGCAACGGGATCATTTTGAGCAAAGCAGGCAAAGCGAAAGGCTCCAGCCGAAGAACCAACAATATGCAGCGGCGTTTTACGCTCAGCAAAAAATTGTGAAAATACAACTCTATCCAATCCGGCTAAGCTAAACCATTTTGGGCCGCCAGAGGCTCCCAACATATAATCAAACAGTTCTTGTTTGAGACCATGTTCCTTAATTTCCTTGAGCGCTGTTGGCCCAGCGTAAATATCCAGCAATTGCACGTCATTACTCGTGTTGTCTAAAGAGAGGCTAATGTAGCAAGCAAACTATTATTTGCAAGCCTGAAGTTAATCTATTGATATTTATATTATTAATAATTGACTATAGATGGCGTATCGCTGCGTTGTCGCAATTGATAATGTCTGCAAATTTGCCACAAACGGACGCTGCGCGCTCAGTTACAAGCATATTGCGGTGATTTAACCAGAGTTGGATTACTTACCCACAATCGTACTTTATCACCGCCATTGTTCTAAACTCACCCACACATGGGCCTATAGCGATATATAGCGATAGCAACAGCTACACTCTGTAATTTAGTAAACCTTCATGTTATCCACAGTCCCATATTCACTTGCTCAATAAAAGACGCTCCGCCCTGTTGATAACCCGCTCTACGGGTAAAAAAACCATGGTTGATTGAAAACCAACCAGTTAACTTTTATTGTTTAAAATCAATTGGTTGATATAGATATAAAGTTTCCTCAACAAGGTTATCCACAGAAACAGTGGATAACCTTGGAAAACTTTATTATCACAGCTAAGACTTGACTTAACTCCACGCATAAGCAAAATGGCAGTCCGACAATAAAGGATTACCGATGCCAAAACAGACACTTGCAGCTTTGCCTGATATTTTTGTTATTCACAGCCTACCTGTACAAGCTGAAATACCTCCTCAAGTAATGAATGCTTCATTATATTTCATTGGTAAGACCCATGATGAACTCTCTATCGTTGTGCCTCAAAGTGTTAATGTGGACTCTGAAGAATCAGATACGGATTGGCGTGTTCTGGAAGTGTTAGGTCCGTTAGAGTTGTCAATGGTGGGTATTATGGCTCAGATAGGCAATGTACTCGCAACAGCCAAAGTCAGTATATTTATTGTGTCTACTTTCGAGACTGATTTTTTCTTAGTTAAACAAAAAGATCTATCTACTGCGGCAAAGGCATTGGAGCTAGATGGCTATAAAGTTATCCTGTAATGTCATTATTTAGCCGCTTGGTGGATGAAAGCAACTTACCAACTTATAGCAAAAGAATTGACATACTTAGTCCCATATCTGGTGCAGTGAAAAACCTAGATGAAGTTGATCAACCTCTATTCCAACAGAGATTATTCGGTGAGGGGGTAGCAATCGACACTTCAGGTTACCAACTGTTTTCACCTTTTGATGCTAAGGTGCTGGAGTTTAAAGAAACAGCTCACCGCATAGTCGTTAAAGACAAACATGGTTTACGTGTGCAGATTCAATTTGGTGCGGCTTCTCACAAATTATTCGGTGAAAGCTTCAAACGTAAAGTAAGAGTAGGTGAAATCGTCAAACAGGGGCAAATTTTATTAGAGTTTGACCCTCGAAAGCTACGCTTAGCCCTCGAATGTCCTATATTTTTTGTCACCTTACTCAATAGTGACAAAGTTAGAGGGGTTAGCCTCAAGCGACAAAAAGTGTCTGCAGGTGAAGATATTCTATTTTCGGTATTCATTTAACAATCTGGGTCAGCGCATCATTCATTCAAATGCACTTTGCTACTATATTGATAAATCGTTATATTTCCCCACAAGTAAACAACGGAAGATATCCAAGCTTATGACTAAAATGTTCGGCATCAAAAACTGCGATACCATCAAGAAAGCTAAAAAGTGGTTAGAAGCCAATCAGATTGACTATCAATTTCATGACTATCGTGTAGATGGCATTACCTCTGACTGGCTTATAGAGGCAGAGTCCAAACTTGGCTGGCAAAAATTGTTAAACCAAAGAGGTACTACTTTCAGACAACTGTCCGAAGAAAAGAAACAGAACTTAGATACCCAATCTGCCATCGCGCTTATGCTGGATGCTCCAGCGATGATCAAGCGCCCAGTACTTATCCACAATGGCGAATATCACCTCGGGTTCAAACCCGCTGAATATGAAGAGGTGTTTAAGTGAGTTCACCAACTGTTGAGCTAACCAAAGAGCTGATAAATCGTAAATCTGTCACGCCCAATGACGCTGATTGTCAAAAGTTGATGGCTGACATACTTGCACCGTTAGGATTTGACATAGAATCTATGGTATTTGCCGACACGACCAATATGTGGGCACGTAAAGGTAAATCAGGCCCACTATTTTGTTTTGCCGGCCACACTGATGTGGTGCCCTCTGGTCCTGAAGCCCACTGGCAAACGCCGCCGTTTGAAGCCACCGAAATAGGTGAATACCTACATGGCCGTGGTGCCGCAGATATGAAAGGCAGTTTGGCAGCTATGTTAGTGGCAACCGAGCGCTTTCTTAAGCAGCATCCAGTGCACAAAGGCAGTATTGCCTTTTTGATTACCAGTGATGAAGAAGGTCCTTTTATTAATGGCACGACGAAAGTCATTGATACCCTAGAGGCTCGAAACGAAAAAATTGATTGGTGTCTAGTAGGTGAGCCTTCCAGCACAGAACAAGTAGGTGATGTAGTCAAAAATGGGCGCAGAGGTTCGCTTACCGGAGACCTCATTGTAAAGGGAATTCAAGGCCATGTGGCTTATCCTCATTTAGCCAAGAACCCCATCCATTTAGCGTCTCAAGCGCTGGCAGAACTAGCCCAAAGCCACTGGGATGATGGCAATGAATTTTTCCCACCCACCAGCTTTCAAATCTCCAATATTAATGGTGGCACAGGCGCAGGCAATGTCATACCTGGCGAACTGGCGATATGCTTCAACTTTCGTTTTTCAACCGAGGTCACTGATAAACAATTGATCAATCGTGTATACGAGATCCTTGATCGGCATGGATTAGACTACGATATAAATTGGACCTTCAACGGCCAGCCCTTCCTGACTGACAAAGGCGCACTGGTTGCTGCAACTCAGAATGCAATAAAAGCACAAACCGGTCTTGAAACTGAATTATCCACAGCCGGCGGCACCTCTGATGGTCGTTTTATCGCACCAACAGGGGCTCAAGTTATTGAGTTGGGACCGGTGAATGCCACAATTCACAAGGTAGATGAAAAAGTCAAAAAGACGGATTTGGAATTACTGGCCAATATCTACTTCGACATTTTATGCCGATTAATGCTGTAGTGAACGCCAAACATTGGATGGGCCTTGTGGACGACCACATTGAGCCCATAGATGAAAAGCATGGATTAATAAAGGAAGTGGTTCATGCCTTTTTTCAAATGCAAAGTGCCGCTTTACTTGATGGTGTCGACATGCAACTGGTCAGTAGCTTCCGTAATTTTGATCGGCAATTGAGTATTTGGCAAAATAAATGGCAGGGAAAAGCCTCACTATATGATATCAATAGCAAGTTAATTGACCCGGTGAATCTCACCGTAGAGCAAAAAGTACATGGGATTATGACGTGGTCTGCCCTGCCAGGCAGTAGTCGTCATCATTGGGGAACAGACTTCGATGTGTACGACAAGCAAGCTGTCCTCGATACCGGTCATAGATTTGAATTGATTAAACCGGAATACGAGCTGGGCGGTCCTTGTCATAGGTTAAATTGCTGGCTGACCGACAATGCTCAACAATTTAACTTCTATCGTCCTTATCAATATTACACTGGTGGAGTGGCGCCAGAGCCCTGGCATTTAAGTTATCAGCCATTAGCGCAAAAGATTATCGCTGAACTAGACTTAAACATATTAAAACATCAATTATCGACTACCGACATGGGTGGCAAAGAGTGGATTATTCCTCATCTTGCTGAACTTTTTCACCGTTACACTTTAAATGGTCATTGAACATGAATATCTGGTTGATCGTAACTTTGTTAATTGTAATTGGTTTAGTGGTTGGCAACATTTTAATGCTTAAAAACAGTGCTAATATGAAAATGGAAAAAACTAAACTAGATCCTAAGCTGGCAGAAAAAGTAGCAGCGTCCAATCAACGCAATAAAGAATATGATGAGAAGCAGTAGAGCTTGAGCTAACAATGAGAATAACCCTATTAGCCAATCGCGACTTAGCCAGTCTATTCGCCCTCAATCTACTTGTTCGACAAGCCCCTCAACATACCTATACGGTGCTACTTTCGGCTAAAGTGGGCGGCAGTTCAAGTAAGCCGGCAGGACTGCAACAATTATCCTTTTTTGAGCAAACTCTATTCAACCAACTCTTGTTTCCCCTTATCGAGCATCAAGCTCACACGCCTAGTTGTTTGCGAACCTTTGAGCAATTGAACCAAGTCGGTATAGCAATTAGCGATATAGCCAATATTAACAATTCTCAGGGAGTACAAATTGTTGCTTCACACAAACCGAACTTAATTTTATCAATTCGCTTTGGTCAAATATTACAACAAGCCATTATCGATATCCCTGAATACGGCGTGATCAATCTGCATTCCGGAAAATTACCCGAATATCGAGGAGTCATGGCCACATTTTGGGCCATGTACAATCAACAGCAACACATCACATCAACCCTTCATTACATTGATTCAAGTAAAATAGATGCAGGTAGCAGGATATCTTGTGCAACCCGGGATATTGATTTCAGCAAGTCATATTTGTCCAATGTATTAAGTTTGTATCCGCAGGGCGTGCAACAGATTATTGGCGCGATTAATTTCATTGAACGAGGTGAATCTGTGCCATTACAACCGATGTCTTTAGCGACACAGGCTCACTATTATACTTTTCCAACTGACGAACAATTGCTGCGTTTTAATCAATTAGGTTATAGCCTTGTGGACTATACTGAAATACTAGAAATATCCCGCTGGTTTACCTCCTCCTGTGAATATCTAGCCCTAGAGGGCTAGATATTCACCAACGAAGCGATTACTCTTCAAAGCGCACATAGTACAATTGAGAGGTATCAAAATTTCCTGCTAAACCTTGATGATACAAATCACATATGGCTTCAACCCCAGTGCAATTATGGGTATGAAGCAATGGTTTAATATGCTCAAAAAAGGCAGACCAAGCATTGCCATAGCGTTGCATAAAGCCTTGGCCACCCCACTCTTGCGTGCGCTTTTTGACTTGACTCGGCGCAAAGAAAAACTCACCTTTGAGATCACCTTCAAATCGCTTCATCTGTGATTTAACATCTGTCACACCAATATAAATCATACTTTGCATATACTCAGCCAAGTGCGTTTGCAAATTAAGTAGCAGTGGCTTGTTACCCGAGAAATCTAACACGATAGCGTCATCTTTATTACTTATCCCCTCATATTCGTCATAACTGAGCACCTCGTCATAGCAACCACTCTTTTCGGTAAAGATCAGATTAGATGGAGAAGTTAATCCTATCACGCGGTAATTACCCGCCCGTGTAGATTTAAAATGCTTTAATAGAAATGCTGCGCCGTAGGCTGTCTTGCTCGATGCACTGGTAATAATAATTTGTAAAGTAGAATCTGTGATATGTTCGGCAACAAAGTCATCTAACACAAAGGACGTCATAAACAATGGACGGAAATTTAGCTGCCAAACTTCCTGGGCCGGATCATAACCAGGATCCTTGGCACAGCGGATATATTGGTCATACACTGGTGAAATGCTTTTTCTAGTCGGATTAACATCGTAAAAGTTTGATTCGGTGGTTTTCCCTGCGGTTATCCGTAAATGGGTCGCAAAGGGTAAATAACCAAACACTTTTTCACCAACTTTTAAATCCCTATGGTTAGATTGTTCAACAGTCGCAAAGCCCCAAACCGGCATGATGCCAAATCCACTGCTAGCTTCAAAGAAGCCCCAATACCCCATTTGGCTTCCTAGTAACGCGTAAGTAATGTTATTAGCTGAAAAACCAAAGGATTGTACCTTTAATAACACTTGGTCCGGACCGAGTTCAGATGTGTTAAAAGATTTATGTACTATTTTTAGGTCCGTCAAATCAGACTGGTTAATTTGAATTTGAGTATTGGTGATAGTTGTCATTTTATATCCCTTGTGTAACTAAATGGCTAACAGGTGCTCATTGCATCAGCGCTTTATTGCTATCATAGTAGTGACTGCCTGCTTGCATTATCACAAGTTTGAATAACACAAAATAATAGGGATGAATTTATGCCGATCCATGATTTAGTCGTATTCGGTGCCACTAGCTTTGTAGGCAGTATAACCTGTGCCTATTTACTCAAACGATACCCTCCTGGAAACCAAGAAGTTAGTTGGGCAATCGCGGGGCGTAGCCATGAAAAACTGTCGTCGTTGCGCGCTAAGCTAGGTCCGGCTGGTGAAAAACTAGCCATAATTGTCGCTGACGCATCTGATCAGCAAGCTTTGTCAAATCTATGCCAGCAAACTCGGGTTGTTATTTCCACTGTAGGGCCCTATGCCCTTTATGGGGAAGCGTTGGTAAAAGCTTGCGTCACTGCAGGAACAGATTATTGTGACTTGACGGGCGAGCCTCAGTGGATAGCCAAAATGCTCAGACGCTACGAAAAACTTGCCCAAATTAATGGTTCTAGAATAATTCATTGTTGCGGCTTTGACTCTGTGCCATCTGATTTAGGAGTGTTATTTATCCAGAAAATGTCTCTAGATCAGTTAGGCTCTAATTGTAAAAGTGTTAAAATGCGTGTCAAAGCACTCAAAGGCGCAGCCAGTGGTGGGACGGTTGCCAGTATGATGAATATCGTAAAAGAATCGGCAAAAAGTAGAGAGCTGCGACAGCTATTGGCTAATCCCTATGCACTGTGCCCTGCTGAACATAACTTCTCAGCACATCAACAAAACCTCAAAATGGCGGAATTTGATCTAGCCAGTAATTCATGGATAGCACCTTTTATCATGGCGGCAATCAATACTAAAATTGTGTTTAGAAGCAACGCGCTAATGCACAACCGCTATGGTGACGATTTTACTTATGACGAGGCTATGATGATGGGCAGTGGCACAGCAGGATGTATTTCTGCTTCCGCCCTATCAATTGGTTTACTTGGCTTCATGCTGGTATCAGCATTACCACCAAGTCGTTGGTTTTTAGAAAAGGTGGTGTTGCCAAAACCTGGGGAAGGCCCGTCAGACGCTGAACAGCAGGACGGATACTATGATCTAAGATTTTTTGGACAAACCCCTGATGGACTAGCTATTCAAACTAAAGTGACCGGTGATCAAGATCCCGGTTATGGCTCAACAGCAAAAATATTATCGGAAACGGCGCTATGCCTGCTGCTGGATCAACCAAAAGCAAAATTAGCCGGTGGATTTTGGACCCCTGCTTCCGCCTTAGGAGAAAGCCTGATTGATAAACTCGAACACTATGCTGGTATGACGTTTTCCATTGAAAAAATGCCTGCCTAGGACTCATTCCAGCGGGATCTATGGCGATAGATTGATGTTTGTCTTAGAGATAAAACTAATGCACTACCCTCTTTTAACTGCTGATCAGTCATTACACATAAAAGGATCAATTCATTTAAAGCCATACAATTTAAATCTAAACCTTAAACTTTCGACCCATTGGCTGATGACAGGACTCACTCTAGCTAATTACCATCTATCAAGATCAACAAAGGTTTGCTCTAATTGAGGTATAAACCAATCTTCAAATAATTTAATTTTAGGCCATTGAAAATGATTCTCTGGCGCGACTAAATACAATGAAAATGGGCTAGGTTGGGAATAATTTAACAATTTCACTAATTTACCACTGAGTAAATGATCAGCCACCAAACTCTTATTTACTATGGTAAAACCTCTACCTGCAACAGCATTTTCTATTAGGGTAACGGAATTATTAGCCCGCAAAATGAATGTCATTTGGTGCTGCGCGATACCATATTGTTCGCATAGTTTGGCAAAAATAGGTTGGATTACTCTAGTAGTATCTTCTAACCAAGGTAAGGAAAATACCTTATCTGCTTGGTTTCTCTCATCTAAACCAATAATGTCTGGGCTTGCGACTAATATAACCTGATCACTAGCCAATTTTTTTTCGGTTAACCCTGCATAATTCCCTCCTCCCATTCGAATGGCTAGGTCGATATCACCAGAGTTAAAATTAACTAAATCATTACTTGGAGCAATTTGGATCATCAGTTCTGGATGCAGCTTTTGAAAATGTTGAATTCGCGGTAATAACCACAAAGACGTGAATGAAAGAATGGCGGAAATTCGTAATATAGTAGGTTTAGTGTCACCCGAAACCGCTTTTATACCTGCTTGAAAATGCTCAAACCCTTGTTCGATAAATGGCAGAAGCCGCTTACCAGCAATGGTCAACGATGTTTGTCGATTATTTCGATCGAATAACCGTAAATCTAATTGTTCCTCCAAAAGTTTTATCTGCTGACTTACTGCTGCTTGAGTTACGTTTAACTTTTGAGCTGCTAGCTTAAAACTATTTAGTTGACCGGCTAGCATAAAAAACTGTAGAGACTTAAGAGGGGGAAGATAACTCTTCAAAACAACCGCCTTTCACATAGTTAAGATAAACTTAACTATACTTCATTTTTTATCGTTTGTTCAAGTAGCCTTTTAGCACTAATCTTTACCTCGCAGTCACCTTTAAACTATGGAGAAATCATGAAAGCTATCATACTTAATATTTTAGTAGCCATCTTAATTGGGGCTTTAGCGGTAACACTAAGCGCGAGTGCCTCAAATAAAAAATTGCCCGGCAAATTATTTACCGGCAAGGGATATCCCTATAACTTACTTCTATCCAGGGGAGGGTCAGTCAAGATAATCTATACTGAAGAACAGCAGGGCATTAACTGTCGTGTTATTGCTAACATACAAGGACAGAGCGTCAGTAGTGACCAAAATGTAGTTCAAAAGAGTGATTTTGAACGTTCACCTTTAGCCAGTTGCTTACCAAGAGAAGTCGCTAAACACTGGCTAGCAAAAACCTTTGATTAAACTAGATTTATACATCTGATATTGATGTAGGCAAGTAGAATATTTCATTGCGCCGCTGCATTAGCAGTGGAGCAATGTTTGACTAAATAGGCCTGAATGTGAATTTAGAAAACACGATTTTTTGTTGAGATATTATCAACATCGAGACATCCATTATAAATATTATCAAGACACCCATTCCCCAACATTATTATCAAGACACCCATTCCTAGACTGTTAAAGTTTCAATCTTCGACTAGGCTTTAAGGACGTTAATCAACCATGGATGGATGATGTATGCCTCAAGCTCGAAAAAATCAAATCAGCTTAATCGATACCCCTTATTATCATTGTGTTTCCCGCTGTGTACGGCGTTCTTTTTTGTGTGGCGAAGATGAGTACACGGGACAAAGTTATGAACATCGCCGGGACTGGGTAGAATCTCGTTTGTTATTTTTAGGTTCGGTATTTGCCATTGATATCGCGGCCTATGCGGTGATGAGTAATCATACCCATGTGGTGCTGTGTGTGGATAAAGACCTTGCGGGCAGTTGGCCTGACAAAGAGGTCCTTAGCCGTTGGCATCGATTACACAAGGGCACGTTACTCACACAAAAGTATTTACGCGGTGATGCGCTTAGTACTTGCGAGCAACTGACAGTGGATGAAACCGTTGAGGTTGTCCGTCATCGCTTATACGACATCAGTTGGTTTATGCGTGAATTAAATGAACACATTGCTCGTGAAGCCAATGCAGAAGATGGCTGCACGGGCAGGTTTTGGGAAGGAAGATTCAAAAGCCAGGCCTTGCTAGATGAAAGCGCGGTGCTAGCCTGTATGGCCTATGTGGATTTAAACCCAATTCGCTCCAAAATGGAAAGTACGCCAGAAACCTCCAAGCATACTAGTGTGTTTCAACGTATTCACGCCCTCAAAGAAGGCAAACAACCTGCTTCTCTGATGTGTTTTGTAGGTAATTATCGACAAAACATGCCCAAAGGTATCGCCTTTGCATATTCCGGTCCATCGGGATCACCTTTTCTGGCTATTCGGGATCACTGATTCTGATTTCATCGGGATCATCTATTCCGGTTTCATCGGGATCACTTTTGGGATGTCACCAGAATGATGACTTCTACCTAATAGAATCTTAATTGACGCGTTGATATTCAACATATTTGCTAGCCTAGTTCCTTTTTGTCTGGAGCAGTCATGGCTACAAAGAGGTTTACAATGCGTAATATCAGAGAAATCCTACGACTTCATTTTGAAGCCCAGCTCAGTCTACGAAAAATCAGTATCTGCACGAAAGCCAGTATTGGTGGTGTGCAAAAGTTGCTTGCTAAAGTTAAGCACTGCGAACTTACTTGGCCGTTACCCGATGATATGGATGACGTTGCGCTGGCAAGATTGTTGTATCCACAATCAGACCCTAGGCCGTCCCGCCACTATCAGTTGCCTGCTTGGACTGAAGTGCATCAAGAACTCAAGGGCAAAGGCGTGACCAAGCACCTGCTGTGGGAGGAATATACCCAGCAGTATCCTAATCGCAGCTATAGCTACTCGCAATATTGCCATCATTATGAGGTATGGCGTGCTAAACAGCGCCGTTCCATGCGCCAAATCCATAAAGCGGGCGAAACTCTGTTTGTCGATTATGCTGGGCAGACGGTGCCAATTGTCAGCGGTAGCTCTGGTGAAGTACGCACCGCACAGATATTCGTTGCGGTGATGGGCGCAACCAACTATACCTTCGCTGAAGCGACCTATAGTCAGAGTTTGCCCGACTGGCTGAATAGTCATGCCAGAGCCTTTAACTTCTTAGGCGGTGTGCCACAAATGGTGGTGCCAGATAACTTAAAAAGCGGAGTAACTAAAGCCTGTCGTTACGACCCTGATGTGAATCCGGCGTATCAACAACTGGCCGCTCACTATGGGGTGGCTATTGTGCCTACCAGGCCGTATAAACCTAAAGATAAAGCCAAGGCTGAAGTGGGTGTGCAAATCATTGAGCGCTGGATATTGGCACGCTTACGTCATCACACCTTCTTCTCATTGGCCGAGCTAAACACCTGCATCAAAGCCTTACTGGTTGAGGTGAACAACAAGCCCTTTAAACAGTTCAAGGGCAGTCGCCGAACTTGGTTCGAGTCCATTGATAAACCGGTGCTCTTGCCGCTGCCTAAACACACCTACCAGTACACCGATATCAAGCAGGTCAAAGTCAATATTGATTACCACGTCCAGTATGATGAGCACTTGTACTCAGTGCCCCATCATCTGGTCGGCGAGCGCATTGAGCTATATGCCAAGGCCAATGTGATTGAATTACTGTTCCACAACAACCTCGTTGCTAGTCACGCTAGACAGTATCGCGCAGGCATGAGTACCACACCCAGTCACATGCCGACCCAACATGAAAAACATCATCAATGGTCCAAAGGCAGACTCATGAATTGGGCCAAAGATATCGGTGGCGAGGTGCTTGCTTGGGTCAAAACTCAGCTCAACAGCAAACAGCATGAGCAACAGGCTTATCGTGTGTGTTTAGGTCTACTGAGCCTGTCTCGCCAATATCCACCACAGCGCATCGACAAGGCCTGCGCCATTGCCAACCAACACAGTCTTTATCGACTCAAGCACATCAAAGATATCCTTAGTAGCAACCAAGACAAACTGCATCCTGATACACCGGAACAGCCCTCACTGCTACCCCAATCCCACGAGAATATCCGTGGCCCACAAAGCTTCCACTAATCAAGGAGACATCATGATAAATAATACTCTCACCCAACTACGCCAGCTCAAACTCACCGGCATGGCAAAAGCTCTGACGATGCAAACTGAACAACCTGGCAACTACGATGCTTTAAGCTTCGATGAGCGACTCCAACTGATGACCGACTGCGAACAACATGAGCGGGAGCAGCGTAAACAACAGCGATTGCTCAAAGCCGCCAAATTGAAAATCAACGCCACTGCACGGGATATAGATTACAGCCAGCCAAGGGGACTAAAGCAAGCTATGATGGCCTCTCTGTTGCAATGTGACTGGGTAAACAAGCACCAGAACCTGCTACTCACCGGTCCTTGCGGCAGCGGTAAGACTTATCTGGCCTGTGCTTTAGCGCACACCGCTTGCACCAAAGGTTACAGCGCGAAATACTACCGACTCTCTCGATTAATGCTAGAACTGACCCAAGCAAAAGCTGATGGCACCTACAGCAAGGCGCTACAGCATCTGGCCCGCATGAACATGCTCATTCTGGATGACTGGGGGCTGGAACCACTTAAAGCCGCACACCGGAACGATCTGATGGAAATCATGGATGATAGAAACGGCAGCTCATCGACTGTGATCATCAGTCAGTTACCGACCGATCAGTGGTATCAGTCTATTGGCGATAATACGTTGGCAGACGCGATTCTAGACAGGCTCATGCACAACGCTCACCGGATCAATTTAAAAGGGGAGTCGATGAGAAAAATACAATCTGAGTTGACCCATCGGGATCACTTAGGGTAAAACACAGACTCGTCCAATGCGTCAAAGATTAGTGATCCCGATGAAACCGGAATGACTGATCCTTATCACCAGAATATGCAGCCTTCAGCTTGATTGATTATTGTGTACTAGTTGATAGCACTGGCAGAAGTCTTCGAGACGACAAAGCCGGATATATTGACCATAGCCAGAGCGACATTCTTCAACGACTAAACATCAATACAGAGCAATGGCTGGCACTCACCACTGAATTCGAAAAGCACTTTGCCACCGCGGTGGGCAGTGAGCATATGCTTCAGCAGTTCAAGCGTCACACAAAACATCAACGCATAAGAGGCATGGGTAAGGCAAAAATATTGTTCAAACACGCATAACAACATCAAATCATCAAGTCTCTGCATGCCACAATAAGCGGGTAATTTCGGCTGCTTAGGATTTGGTAAATCGACCGACTTATCAAATGAATAACCGATATCGTATTCAAAATCTGCAGTTAGGCATTATTTTACCTACCCAGAACTAAGACACTTTGACTATCCAATATTGTCTAAATTACCTCCAAAGCGTAACTTACAAACATGGGTGTCATATTAGTAGGTGATATTAGTATGGGTGTCATATTAGTAATATTAATAAAGGCTCATCTCCGGGATGAAAAAAAGCGACTTTGTTATGGTTTTTTAAACCTGAATGCGAACCTATCCTGTAATCCTTCAAAATCTCCCCACGGCTTAGTGTGGTCGTCGTTTTTGTTTCTTAAAACTTTGCTAGTACCATCAAGAACGAAGCCAAACCTTTTAAACTCACTGATCACAAAATCTTCATCTATTCTATGGAGCGTGCCAATTGCCTCAAGCCCTGATCCTTCCATTGCAGCATTGTCGAGAACCACGATTGTCCCTCCAGGTTTTAAAGAGACATATAGTGTTTGTAGCAGTTTTTCATCCATCTCTTTATTTAAATATATATCGTGCAATATGAAGAAAATAACCACTGAGTCCAGAGCGTTTTCATTTATATTATTTTCAGTCAAGACGGTATTTAATTCTAAAAGACTATGTTGTCGGAGGGGGACAACATTTGACAACCGATCATTGTTTAATCTTTCTTCATTGTAAAGAAAGTGCGCGTAAACTTTACCTGAATCGCCGACCAACCAGGAAATCAATTCAGTGGTATAACCTCCTACAGCGCCTAATTCCAAAACTTTGTTACCTTTCTCAATCTGGGTAAAGGGCAGAATCAAAGATGGCTTTCTTTTTACATCATTCTCAAAGTCTGACTTTAGCCTCTTTGGATGTTCGATTGCACTTTCATAGTTATTATGAAGAGTTTCTTCTTTAGCATTTAGGTGATGACTGGTTAAAATCACAATTGCAGACAAAGCAGCAAAAAATTGAAGGTATGATTTGATCAAGTTAATTCCTTTTATGGTTTAATGAAAGAAACCTAGAATTGAAGGCTAAATATTATTCATGATATATCATTGAATATGCTTGATTTAGCAAAAAATCGCTTTATGGGCACAATCCAATTGGCCTGCAAAAATTGCAGAAAATGGCGTTTGTTAATAATGTTATTATGACAGAGCAACTTGGTAATTCGACCGACAGTTCCCCTTGGTATTCTCACTACTATAGCTAAATATAGATATCTAAATGTTTACGGCCATGTTCATCAATTTCCGGCAACTCAGGATCTAATTTATCTGAGTCTTTTGCTGACTCTTCTTGCTTATCTTTTTCTTTAGCAGGATTAGGCGCTTTGCGCAGATACTTCTCGCGGGCTTCGCGCTCTTCAGTATTAAGTTCTTTTTCCTCGTCATTCAAAGGCCGTAACTTAGCCTCCTTTTCTACCTTTTTCACCCGCAGTTCATCTTTCTCAATGGCTGCTTTGCCCTCGCGAGGTAATATTGAAAAAATTAAGTCATTACTCATATTAAGCGCACTTTGTTAAACATGATACTGTTCTATCGTATTGATTTGGACCAACTTTAGCATTTACAGTTCATTTATTAAGCATGAATTTAGTTTAATACCATTTTGTTTTATCTAATTCAAACATGAACCGGACTAAATTCACCTTTACGCTTGCATTGTCATATTCAATTGGATAATGTTCGGGGGAGGCACTAATTACACTGAAACGAACACCAAGGATTTATGATTTTGTCAAAAGCAAATATCTTTTTTCATCTACATCA
Organism: Aliiglaciecola sp. LCG003; assembly: GCF_030316135.1. Lineage (NCBI taxonomy): Bacteria > Pseudomonadati > Pseudomonadota > Gammaproteobacteria > Alteromonadales > Alteromonadaceae > Aliiglaciecola > Aliiglaciecola sp. LCG003. The sequence continues at coordinate 2,689,772 of NZ_CP128185.1, forward strand.
TCATATAGCATAACCTTTCAGGTTCGTGCTGGAAGGTCTATTGTCCTTCCAGTGGAGCAGATTTATTCTAAACCCCCGGAAGGAAACTTCCGGGGGTTTTTCTTTGTATTGGCGAAAGTTTTAAGCATACATAAATATTGTGAGGCAATTAAATGAGCGATAGTAAAAGATTAAGAATAGCAGTGCAGAAAAAAGGACGATTAAGTGACGACAGCATAGCGTTACTGAAAGCCATTGGTATTAAGTTACAAATTCGCGACCGCTTATTGATTGCACATTCAACCAATCAACCTATCGATTTGTTGTTAGTGCGTGACGATGATATTCCGGGCCTGGTCATGGATGGCGTGGTGGACATGGGCTTCATTGGTGAAAATGAATTGGAAGAAAAAATGCTCGAACGCCAGCAATCCGGCAAAGCATACGAATTCAAAACCCTTCGTCGCTTAGATTACGGTGGTTGCCAGCTGTCTATAGCGGTACCAAATGAGTTTGATTACCAAGGTATAAAATCTCTTAATGGTTTAAAAGTCGCCACCACCTATCCTTTTTTATTAGAGCGTTTTTTCGCCAAAAACAACATAGATGCCAAAGCAGTTATGTTGACAGGTTCAGTTGAAGTTGCTCCAAGAGCAGGTGTTGCCGATGCAATCTGTGACCTAGTATCAACCGGTGCCACCTTAGAAGCCAACGGTTTGCGTGAAGAAGAAGTCATTTTTAAGTCAAAAGCTGTATTGATCCAACGTGGCGGTGATTTATCTGAAGATAAACAAGCTCTTATCAATCGAATGCTGCCCCGTGTTGATGGCGTGATGCAAGCCAAGGAAAGTAAATATATTATGTTGCATGCTCCTAAAGCTTATTTAGAGCAGGTAAAAAGATTATTGCCTGGAGCTGAAAACCCAACAGTGCTGCCACTTGCCAATAATGACGAAAGCGTAGCAATTCATGTTGTCAGCTCAGAAACTCTTTTTTGGGAAACAATGGAAAAACTAAAAGCATTAGGCTGCAGTTCTATCCTTGTTATGCCAATTGAAAAAATGATGGGTTAAATTATGCCTGCCAATTATCAAATATGGGCGTCGTTGTCCGACTCAGAAAAAGTCACATTATTAAGCCGCCCTGCTATGGCGGACAACAAAACGCTGGCAGACACCGTCAGCGGTATACTGCAACAGGTAAAAAACCGCGGCGACGAGGCGATCCGCGAGTTAACCAAAAAGTTTGATGGAGTTGATTTAGCTCAGTTAAGGTTAGCGAGTGCAGCCCTTACCTCTGCGCAGAGTGAAATTAGCGATAAAGTCAAAAAAGCCATTGATATCGCCTATCAAAATATTTCTCTATTCCATCAGGCCCAGTATCCACAGGATGTAAAAGTAGAAACCCAACCAGGGGTAGTCTGCGAGCTTAAACACACTGCTTTAGATGCTGTTGGTTTATATATCCCTGGTGGCAGCGCGCCATTACCTTCAACCGTATTGATGTTGGGCGCCACTGCGCAGGTGGCTGGCTGTAATCGAAAAGTGTTATGCACACCTCCCGATAAAAATGGCAATATTGCTGCAGAAATCCGCTACGCAGCGACGTTATGCGGTATTGATGAAGTGTATCTAATCGGCGGAGCCCAAGCAATTGCCGCCATGGCATTCGGAACCCAATCAATAGCGAAAGTCGATAAAATATTTGGACCCGGCAATAGCTTTGTAACCGAAGCTAAGCAACAAGTTAGTACTCTTGCTGATGGTGCTGCTATCGATATGCCCGCTGGCCCTTCTGAGGTATTGGTCATAGCGGATGAACAAGCAGATCCGGCCTTTGTCGCATCAGATTTATTATCGCAAGCAGAACACGGTGCCGATTCTCAAGCGGTGTTAGTTTCTAATAGCCAGGTGTTAATAGATGCTGTTCAACAACAAGTTGCCATTCAGCTACCTAAATTGAGTAGAGAGTCCATTGCCAGTCAAGCTATGCTGCACAGCCGTTATATTTTAACCACCAGCATTGAAGAATCAATACAGGTAAGCAACCAATACGCGCCGGAACATTTGATTATTCAAGTGCAAAATCCCCGGAACACCTTAACAAGTATTAAGCATGCTGGTTCTATTTTTGTCGGCAAATGGTCACCCGAATCTGCAGGAGATTATGCCAGTGGCACCAACCATGTGTTACCCACATACGGCTATGCTCGGAATTACTCCAGCCTAGGCTTGGCAGATTTTATGCGTCGCTATACGGTTCAAGAGTTAAGCTATCAAGGGTTGCTTAATATCGGTGATGCCATTATGGATTTAGCTGCGGCAGAAGGTTTAGATGCCCACAAGCAAGCCGTAGCTATCCGCTTGCAAGGAGCGACTGATGTCTGAATTAATAGACAAATTGGTTTGTGAAAACCTTAAAGGGCTAACCCCTTATGAGTCTGCTCGTCGTTTATTTTCTGTTGGAGACGGCGGGCAGCAACAGATATGGTTAAATGCTAACGAGTCTCCTTTTGCCAACGAATATGATTTGGATGATGCCCGACTCAATCGTTACCCTGACTGTCAACCTCAAGGTGTACTGAGAAAATATGCCGGGTATGCATCGGTGCTGCCCGAACAAACCTTGGTTACTCGTGGTGCAGATGAAGGCATAGAATTATTAATTCGATCCTTTTGTACTCCCGGCAAAGACAAAATTCTTATATGTCCGCCTACTTATGGCATGTACGCCATCAGTGCTGAAACCTGCAATGTAGGGATTGTGAAAGCGCCTCTTAAACAAGATTTCAGCCTAGACGTAGAGGCCATATGTGCCTCCAAAGATGAAGTTAATCTTGTTTTCATTTGCTCCCCCAACAACCCAACCGGAACAACCGTTGATACGAAGCAGTTGCGTGCAGTGCTTGAACACTTTGCCGACTCAGCGCTAGTAGTGGTAGACGAAGCATACATAGAGTTTGATTGGCAGCACAACTGGGCGAGTGAGCTTAAAAATTATCCCAACCTTGTGATACTGCGCACACTATCTAAAGCTTTTGCTTTGGCCGGATTACGTTGTGGTTTTACCTTGGCTTCGCCAGATATCATTCAGACCATGCTAAAGGTGATTGCCCCCTACCCTATTCCTGATCCTTGCGCTCAAATTGCGCAACAAGCTTTGACGGAAAAAGGGTTAGACAGACTAGAAACTCAAATTCAGTTTATTGCACAACAACGCAGCAATGTAAAAAAGGCATTATCGCAGTTTCAACAAATTGAATTAATCGGCGATGATAAAGCCAACTTTATCCTTTTCCGTACCCCGTCTAAAAATCAGCTAATGAAGTTTCTGGTCGAGCATGGCATGTTGATCCGCGATCAATCCAAACAATTAAACTTAGACAATTGTTTGCGAGTGACTGTAGGTAACGAACAACAAAACCAGCGACTTATTAGTCTTATTACAACCTTTTTTGAATTACAGGAAGCGACACAATGAGCGCTCAACCGATCCTATTTATCGATAGAGACGGCACCTTGGTAGAGGAGCCACCCATAGACAAGCAACTGGATTCTTTAGAGAAGCTGGTATTTGAACCTCAAGTTGTTCCTGTTTTATTAAAACTGCAACAAGCTGGCTACCGCTTAGTCATGGTGTCCAACCAAGATGGTTTAGGCACAGACTCCTTTCCACAAAGGGACTTTGATGCGCCGCACAATAAAATGATGGATATTTTCACATCCCAAGGCGTAATCTTTGATGATGTATTAATTTGCCCGCATTTTGAGCAAGATAATTGTAGTTGCCGAAAACCCAACTTAGGGTTAGTCAAAGATTACTTGCAACAAGGACGGATCGATTTTACTCGCTCATTGGTAATCGGCGATCGTCAAACCGATATACAGTTGGCGCAAAACATGGGCATAAAAAGTCAATTGTATGACCGCCAAACCAATAATTGGCTGGCTATAGAAAAAGCGATTCTAAGCGCCAGTCGAACGGCCACAGTCCAGCGTAATACCTCTGAGACACAAATAAATGTCTATGTTGATTTGGACTCAAACGCCAAGTCTAGCATTCATACCGGGTTAGGATTTTTTGATCACATGCTTGATCAGATAGCTACCCACGGTGGTTTCGAGTTGCAACTTGATGTGAAAGGTGACCTCCATATCGATGACCATCACAGTGTTGAAGATACTGCACTAGCATTAGGCGAAGCGCTTAAACAGGCCTTGGGCAATAAACGTGGTATTGGCCGCTTTGGTTTTGCTTTGCCGATGGATGAGTGCCGCGCAGAATGCATAATGGATATCTCGAATCGACCACATTTGAAATTTGAAGCTGATTTCAGTCGCGACACCGTAGGTGAAATGGCCACAGAAATGGTGCCTCATTTCTTCTATTCCATTGCTCAAGCTATGGGTTTATCACTGCATTTATCCACCACAGAGGGAAATGCACACCATCAGGTTGAAAGCTTGTTTAAAGTATTTGGCCGAGCATTGCGCCAAGCCATCACCAAACAAGGCGATACTTTGCCCAGCAGCAAAGGAGCACTCTAAGCATGCGTCAGCGATCCGTCATAATTAATACCGGATGTGCCAATATCTCTTCGGTAAAGTTCGCCATTGAGCGATTAACCTCGCATGTGCAAGTGTCTGACGATCCAGCCATAATTGCTGCGTCTGACAAAGTCATTTTACCCGGTGTGGGTAGCGCCAATGCAGCGATGAATAGCATTCAACAAAAACAATTAGTTAATTGTATTCAAGGCTTAACCCAACCCGTACTCGGTGTGTGTTTGGGCATGCAATTGATGGTCGCCAGTTCAGAAGAAAAGGCCCAACAAGATGCACCCTTTGATACCCCTTGTTTAAATGTTATTCCTGGCCAGGTTAAACGTATGCAAGTTGGCGATTTAAGATTACCCCATATGGGTTGGAACACGGTTATTCCGGTAAATAATGACACTATTTTTAAAGGCATACCTGCGGATACCTACTTCTACTTTGTACATAGTTTTGCCGTAGAAGTAAGCGCACATACCTTAGCTAAGTGCGACTATGGGATGCCATTTTCTGCGGCCATCCAACGTGATAATTTTTTTGGTGTTCAGTTCCATCCTGAACGCTCTGGCGAAGCCGGTGCTACACTACTGGAGAATTTTTTAAACCTATGATTATTCCTGCGATTGATTTGATCGATGGTTCCGTAGTCCGTCTTTACCAAGGTGACTATAACCAAAAAACCCAATACACAATTGATCCTGTAGAAGTGGTTCATGACTATGCTGATCAAGGTGCCCAATGGTTGCATATTGTCGACCTAACAGGCGCTAAAGATACCCAAAAACGTCAACTACAGTTGATTGAGAAAATGGTTAACACCAAGCGCATGCAATTTCAGGCAGGCGGCGGTATTCGGGCCGAATCGGATGTGGCACAGTTGCTGGATAGTGGAGTTAAGCGCATTGTGATTGGCTCCCTAGCAGTCCAGCAACCAGATCTAGTCAAATCGTGGGTGACCCAATATGGCCCCGACGCGATTGTCCTTGCGCTAGATGTCAATATCGATCAGCAAGGCAACAAAGTTATCGCCACCCAGGGCTGGCAAAACAGCTCAGGCGTAGCGTTGGAAAGCTTACTGAACGATTTTTTGAGTGTTGGTGCAAAACACGTATTGTGCACAGACATTAGCCGCGATGGCACACTTCAGGGTGCTAATCATCAACTATACGCCGAAATGAAACAACAATTTCCACAAGTCCTATGGCAGGCATCAGGTGGTATCGGCTCATTAGCTGATATAGATGCGTTGAAACCCAGTAAAGTCGATGGGGTAATATTAGGTCGAGCGTTGTTAGAAGGTAAGTTTACTCTCAAGGAGGCGATACAATGCTGGCAAGGCGCATAATTCCCTGTTTAGACGTAAGAGATGGCAAAGTCGTCAAGGGCGTCAAATTTAGAAACCATGAGATCATTGGCGATATCGTTCCGCTGGCAGAACAATATGCTCAACAAGGTGCTGATGAATTGGTCTTTTATGATATTACCGCCTCAAGTGATCAACGGGTTGTGGACAAAAGCTGGGTAAGCCGCATTGCTAAGGTTATCGATATTCCCTTTTGTGTCGCAGGTGGGATCAAGTCGGTGGAAGACGCTGGACGCATTCTGGAAATGGGGGCTGATAAAATATCGGTCAACTCTCCTGCTCTTGCCGATCCTGAATTGATTACCCGCTTGCACGATACTTTTGGTCAACAATGTGTGGTGGTCGGCATCGACAGCTATTTTGATGAACAAACCCAACAATACCAAGTTTACCAATTTACTGGCGATGAAAAGCGCACTCAAAACACCGGTCGACAAACCATCGATTGGGTGAAAGAGGTTCAGCGCAGAGGAGCAGGTGAGATTGTGCTTAACTGCATGAATCAAGACGGTGTGCGCCAAGGTTACGATATCAGACAACTGAGCCAGATCCGCCAGGCCTGTCAGGTACCGTTAATCGCCTCTGGCGGTGCAGGTGAAAAGCATCACTTTTATGATGTGTTCAAGCAAGCCGATGTAGACGGCGCATTGGCCGCATCAGTATTTCACAAAGGTATTATTCCACTCCCTGAACTAAAAGATTTTTTACGCGCCCAAGGCGTGGTAATCCGGGACGATTTTAGCCCCCAGACACTACTTAATTGAGATAATTATGATTATTACTCCCCAAAGCATTACAGCCTTAAGCTGGGATAAGATGGATGGTTTATTGCCTTGTATTGTACAACACGCTAAAAGCGGTAAAGTGCTAATGCAAGGCTTTATGAATAAGGCCGCATTAGAAAGTACCCTTGAATCTGGTCAGGTAACCTTTTTCAGTCGTTCGAAACAGCGGCTCTGGACCAAAGGTGAGTCATCGGGTCACACCTTGGCGTTAACAGAAATAAGCGCTGATTGTGATAAAGATTCACTGCTAGCATTGGTTGTTCCTAATGGCCCAACCTGCCATTTGGGCACTGAGTCCTGCTGGGCAGATAGCCAAGATGCCGAAATGACCTTTGTCGCACAATTGGAAACAATATTGGCTTCACGCAAAAATGCCGATCCTGAAACTAGCTATACCGCAAAACTTTATAGCAAAGGGATAAAACGTATCTCACAGAAAGTTGGTGAGGAAGGAGTTGAAACCGCCTTAGCGGCAACCGTCGGTGATTTAGAAGAATTGAAAAATGAATCGGCAGATCTGCTCTATCATCTTATCGTTTTGTTACAAGCCTCAGATTTGTCATTAAGTGATGTAATCGACGTGTTGAAAGCTCGTCACAGTAAATAAATCACCTTCACAACCTATAAGATGCGAGTGCTTGGCCAAATCAATTGGCTGAGCCTTTTTGCTGCTAGCACCTGGCCAAAGGGACAATCCTAGTCCTTCATTACAGGCCCCTTCCCTTGTTCGACGAAAAATAACATCTAAAAAATATCGCTGAGTACCAGGGCTGTCTGAAGTGCTAGCCTATCTTGAGTGAACTGCGCTAGGATAGGTTCTTCAAAAGTGTAGAATGGAACTTGAGCATGCAAGCACCTAAAGCCGCGGCTATTTGTGGAATTTCACTAATAGCAAGCGCCGCCCTGTTAGGCTATTTTTTAGAGCAAAGTGTTGAACGCTACCGATCTTATGAGCGGACAGTACAAGTCAAAGGTTTATCTGAAAAAGAAGTCAGCGCAGATACAGCCATTTGGCCAATCCAATAAAGTGTTGTCAGTAATGAGTTGGTTGATTTGTATGATCAATTGGAAGTAAAAACCGCCACCATAAAATCTTTTTTAGTTAACAGCGGCTTCGACAGCAATGAAATTTCAGTATCACCTCCAATGGTGAACGATAAAAAAGCCCAAAACTATGCTAACTATTCCACCAACGACATTCGTTTTAGCGCATCCCAAACAGTCACCATTTATAGCCTTAAAATAGATACGGTAATTTCAGCGCAAAATAGTTTGGTCGCGTTGGGCAAGCAAGGCTTGGTATTATCAGGTGACGGCTATTCCAGTCGCACCCAGTTTCTCTATTCTGGTTTGAATGAAATCAAGCCGACTATGATTGAAGATGCCACACAAAAGGCTCGCGAAGTTGCGTTGAAGTTCGCCGAAGACAGTGGCAGTAAACTAGGCAAAATAAAACAGGCCCGCCAAGGTCAGTTTACAATTGGTGACCGAGATAGCAACACGCCCCACGTTAAGCGAGTACGGGTGGTCGCAACCATTGAATATTATTTAATTGACTAGGTAATTATTATGCGCACACTAGGCTTAATTGGCGGGATGAGTTGGCAATCAACACTGAATTACTATCGAGAAATTAATTTAGCTGTAGAAGCAGAATTAGGCGGGTTACATTCGGCAAAAATCATTTTGCACAGTGTGGATTTCGCCCAAATAGAAGCACTTCAACGCAGTGACAATTGGACTGAGCTTGGCGATATTTTGCTCAATACGGCGTTAGGCTTACAAAGTGCAGGAGCACAGTGCATCGTGATTTGTACCAATACTATGCATAAGGTGGCTGACACCATCCAACAAGGCTGCTCTTTACCCTTATTACATATAGCTGATGCTACCGGTAAAGAATTAATTGGGGATAACATCAAAAAGGTGGGATTACTCGGTACTCGTTTTACCATGGAGCAAGATTTTTACACTTCTCGTTTAGTTGAGCATTTTGGCATTGAGGTGCTGACACCCAATGCCATACAGCGAAATACGGTGCATCGTATCATTTATGATGAGTTGTGCATTGGCAAAATACGTGATGAGTCTAGAACACAATATTTAGCGATTATCGACGATTTAGTCAAGCAAGGAGCGCAAGCCGTTATTCTGGGTTGTACCGAAATTGGACTGTTGGTGAACCAACAAGATACCGAAGTACCGTTATATGATACCACCCTAATCCATGCCAAAGCCGCAGTTGAATTTGCAGTGCACCGTGATCAATGACAAAAGCACACATATCTTTTTACAAAGCAGATTTGTATATGTCGCTAAAGTGAAATGAAATAGACCAATCTGAAAAAAATGAGGAAGACCCATGTTAAAAACACTTGGCGGGATGGTTAAACAAAACTGGGGATTTGCGCTATTTGTCTTGTTGATGTTTGCTTCGCGCAGCAGTATTGCCGATTGGTACCATGTTCCTTCAGGTTCAATGTTACCGACTATAGAAATTGGTGATCGGATTTTTGTCGACAAAATGGCGTACCGCCTCGAACTACCTTTTACAGACATTGAAATTGCCAAAACAGGTCATCCACAGCGGGGGGACATTGTAGTAATTCAAGCCACTGCTGAGCGGGATAGACTGATCAAACGGATTATAGGTTTACCCGGTGATCAGATCGCCATGCGCAACAATCAATTAGTCATTAACGGCACAGTTATCCAGTATAAAGCAGATGAAAGTACTATTTTTCAGGAAGATCTATTTGGAATAACTCACAAAGTGCAATTTGTGAACATACCTAACCCTAAATCAAGTTTCACTAATATTTTGATACCTGAAGGTCAATATTTTGTGATGGGAGATAATCGCAACAATAGTCAGGACTCTCGTTACTTTGGGTTTGTCTCAGAGCAAGAACTGCAAGGTAAAGCCAGTCATGTTGTACTGTCTTTTGACCGAGATAATTATTATTTACCTAAAATGAATAGAAAATTTAAAAAATTAATTTAGTTAAAAATCAAACCCTTACAAATTAATTTAACTTTTTTTAATTATCGACGTTGAAAAAAGCCATTGCTTACCACACATATTACTTGTCGACGCCGAAAGGGTCGACACATAACGCCGCCGAATTATCGGGGCAAAAACTTAAATAATTAAACATATTGCTTTTTAGCGAGGATATGAAAATGCGTAATATAGATTTATCTCCACTTTATCGTTCGTTTATCGGTTTTGATCACTTGGCATCTATGATTGATGCAGCTTCTCAAAGTGAGAAACAAACTGCCTACCCCCCTTACAACATTGAATTGTTAAGTGATGACAAGTATCGCATCACTATGGCAGTGGCTGGCTTTTCACAAGACGACATTGAAATAGAAGTACAAGAAAATACCTTGAAAGTGTCAGGAACACTGACAAAAGAGAAAGGCGAAGGGGAACGTAAATTCCTTCACAAAGGTATTTCTGAACGCAACTTCGAACGCAAATTCCAACTCGGTGACCACGTTAAAGTGCTGGCCGCAGACATGAAACACGGCATACTGCATATTGACTTGGAACGGGTTATCCCTGAAGCGAAAAAGCCTAGGAAAATTGAGATTGGAAGTAACTTACTCGAAAACCAATCCAATTAAGCCAATTAGAATTAACTGACTTATGTTAGTTATTAATCAGAAACGGCGCCAAATAGGCGCCGTTTTTATTGCCTAATCAAACCTAAGTGGTCAATTTAAACAGATGGCTATTCAGTTTACATTAGTAAACTACTAAAATATTTAGTACTGCAGCAGTGAGGAGCGCGGCAAATGTCAGAACTGTGCCCCACATCCTTTGCCAGCTCACGCCCACGTGATGCCTAAGGCCGTAGGCATGGATAATACGCCCTATCAGAAGTGCGGTCCCCACAGCATGCAGTAGAATATAGTTCACGCTGTTTTGCTCTGCAATTAATAGAAGAATTAAGATAAGGGGTACGTATTCTGCAAAATTGCCATGGGCTCGGATTACACCTTGAAAATGGCTGTCGCCTCCATCGCCTAAACTCACTTTTAAACCACGACGTTGTTTGATGACTAAAATAGATAAATATAGAAAGGTTATCCCCATCAAGCCAGCGTAAAATGCTGTAATTGGCGTGCTCATGTTATTTCCCGCATTGAATTAAAAAGCCCACATCATAGTGGGCTTTTACAAAATTTTATTGATCGTAGTTTAAGATAACTTTTCAGCTAATTCCTGACTTACAACATCGACCGCTTGGGTACCATCAATCTTGATATATTGACAATTGCCTGCTTTGGCTTCGGCACTGTAATATTCAATCAATGGCTTAGTTTGCTCGTGATAAACAGTCAACCGCTTACGAACCGTTAATTCTTCGTCGTCAGGACGGATCACTAGCTCTTCGCCCGATACGTCATCTTTACCAGCTTCTTTTGGCGGGTTATAACTTATGTGATAAACACGGCCAGAACCAGGATGAACACGTCGTCCAGCCATACGCTCTACTATTACGTCATCAGCCACATCAAATTCGATACAAAAGTCCACGTTTATACCAGCTTGCTTCATCGCGTCAGCTTGTGGAATAGTGCGCGGGAAGCCATCTAATAAAAAGCCACTTTTACAATCAGGCTGAGTAATTCGCTCTTTGACCAAACCAATGATCAGATCATCTGATACCAGTTTGCCTTCATCCATCACCTTTTTCGCCGCAAGACCTAAGTCAGTACCTGCTTTTATCGCCGCTCTCAACATATCGCCAGTTGATATTTGCGGGATGCCATATTTTCCCATCAAAAATTGAGCTTGGGTGCCTTTGCCTGCACCTGGCGCGCCAAGAAGAATAATGCGCATGCCGTGTCCTCTTAAGTAGTAAAATTGAATCCAACCGCAACTTTACACATTCGTTAGTAGGTATACAAGAATATCAGACACACCTAATGCCAAAGTGGTAGAAAATATGCAAAATGGGTGCAATTAGAGGTATAAAAATATCCGTTACAACAAAAAACGGGCTAGAAGCCCGTTTTTTATTAACTAACCTAATATGCTATTTAGCCAAATCAACCAATAGCTTGTTTAGATTCTGCACGAAGCTAGCAGGATCTTTCAAGCTACCTTGCTCTGACAATGCTGCTTGGTCATACAGAACTGCTGTCCATTGCGCAAACTGACCTTCATCTTGTAACTCAGCCAGCATCTTAACTAATTGATGCTCTGGGTTAAGTTCAAAATGATATCTCGCTTCGGGTGCAGGTTGTCCTGCAGCTTGCATAAGCTTGATCATTTGAGTAGACATACCTTGTTCGTCTGTCACGATACACGCAGGCGAATCAGTTAAGCGGTGAGTAAATTTAACATCAACGACTTTGTCTCCAAGCGCTGATTTAACTCTGTCTAATACACCTTCTACCTGCTTTTCAGCTGCTTCTTGTTCTTTCTTGCTCTCTTCGTCATCTAAATCACCTAGATCTAGGGTTCCGCGGGCAATAGACTGAAACGATTTTTCTTGGAATTCAGTCAAATGCGACATCAACCATTCATCAATTCGGTCAGACATTAACAAAACTTCAATGCCTTTCTTCTTGAATATTTCAAGATGAGGGCTTGATTTAGCAGCTTGATAACTGTCGGCGGTAATGAAATAGATTTTTTCCTGACCTTCTTTCATACGGCCAATATAATCTTCTAGCGAGACGGTTTGCGCATCGCTGTCATTATGGGTGGATGCAAAACGCAATAACCCAGCAATTTTGTCTTTATTAGCGTGGTCTTCAGAAGGGCCTTCCTTCAAGACGTTACCAAACTCAGTCCAAAATGATTGATATTTTTCAGGCTCATTTTTTGCCATGCGTTCAAGCATTTGAATAACACGCTTACTGCAACCTTGACGGATAGCTTGAGTGATTTTGTTATCTTGTAATATTTCGCGAGAAACGTTCAAAGGTAAATCGTTAGAATCTAACAAGCCTTTAACGAAACGCAAATACACCGGCATGAACTGTTCCGCATCGTCCATAATAAAAACGCGTTGAACATAAAGTTTCAAACCGTGGTTTTGATCACGATTCCACAAATCAAAAGGAGCCTTTGATGGGATATACAATAAGCTGGTGTATTCGGTTTTACCTTCGACTTTATTGTGTGACCAAAGCAATGGATCGGTAAAGTCATGGGAAACATGCTTATAAAATTCATTGTATTCTTCGTCGCTAATTTCAGATTTGTCGCGAGTCCATAATGCTGTAGCCTTGTTGACAGCTTCCCAGTTGCCTGGTTGAGCAGGGATTTTTTCGCCATCAGGCCCATCTGATTCAGGGACTTCTGCTTTGTACATTTTAACCGGAATGCCAATATGCTCAGAATACTTATTTACGATCGAGCGTAAACGCCATTCATCTGCAAACTCTTTTTCTTCTTCGCGCAGATGCAGAATAATTTCGGTGCCTTTATCCTCTTTAACGATGTCTTTAACCGTAAATTCACCTTCTCCTGCCGACTGCCATTCAACACCTTTATCAGCGCTGTCTCCAGCGGCTCTGGTGCGCACTACCACATTATCAGCGACGATAAATGAGGAGTAGAAACCTACACCGAACTGGCCTATAAGTTGTGAATCTTTGGCTTGATCACCGGATAAATGACTGAAAAATTCTTTGGTTCCCGATTTAGCAATAGTTCCAAGATGCTCAATCACATCTTCGCGGTTCATGCCAATACCATTATCAGAGATTGTAATGGTACCCGCTTCTTTATCAGCACTTAGTTTTACTGCAAGATCACCATCCCCTTCAAACAGTGAATCGTCTGATAACGCTTTGAATCTAAGTTTGTCAGCAGCATCAGCAGCATTGGATACTAATTCGCGTAGGAATATTTCTTTATTGGAATAAAGTGAATGGATCATCAGTTGAAGCAATTGTTTTACTTCGGTTTGAAATCCATGAGTTTCTTGGTGAGCGGCTTCAGCCATAAACAATTTTCTCCTAATTGAGCATTTGGTTCTAGGCTTAGGAGATGTGGTCGTTTAATTGCTTTTCAACAATAATTTTCGATTTTGTTAAAAATAATCGCTAAATGGAACGTCTGCCGGTAAACGCATGGATGAGGGTGTTGCCGTCTACGTATTCAAGTTCACCACCAACAGGCATTCCATGAGCCAGCCGAGTGGCAGACAGGGATCGGTCTTTACACATTTGGGCAATATAATGGGCGGTGGCTTCGCCTTCTACCGTTGGGTTAGTGGCTAAAATAACTTCTTTGAAAAGCCCGCTATCTAATAGTTTTGATAGCTCATTCAGGCCAATTTCGTTTGGACCTATGCCATCAATCGGAGATAAGTGGCCCATTAACACAAAGTATCGCCCCTTAAACTCTGAGGTTTGCTCAATGGCTAATACATCTTGAGGTGATTCAACGATACACAATTGACCACTGGTTTCACGCTCCGCATCACTGCATATTTCGCACAGAGATGCCTCTGTAAAGGTACGACAGGCTGAACAGTGTTTAATATGCTCCATAGCATCATGCAAGTTTTGGCTTAGCTGCAAGGCTCCCTGACGATTACGCTCCAATAAGTGGAATGCCATCCGTTGAGCGCTTTTTTTGCCAACCCCTGGTAAATAAGTAAGCGTTTCAATCAGCTCAGAAATTAACGGACTAAACTTCATCTAGAGAACCTTAACATTGAATCTAAAAGGGCATCTTGAAGCCTGGGGGTAACGGCATACCACCAGTGACATCACCCATTTTTTCTTTATTGGTTTCTTGGATCCGTCTAACCGCATCATTGATTGCAGCAGCCACCAAATCTTCAATCATTTCTTTTTCATCGTCCATTAAACTAGGGTCGATATCCACTCGTCTGACATTATGATTACAGGTCATGGTAACTTTAACCATGCCCGCTCCGGCTTCGCCTGTAACTTCTATGTTAGCAAGCTCTTCTTGGGTTTTTTGCATGCGCTCTTGCATTTGCTGCGCTTGCTTCATGATATTTCCCATACCACCTTTAAACATGTTTTCTCTCTCTTATTTGGTTTCTATCTAGGTTTAATACTATCGTTCAGCACTCGTGCTGAGAATACTGACTTGATCAGGCCGATATTTTCATCATTTTCAGCAACATCACGGGCATGTGCGATTCGTACCTGATTGATCGACCGCTGCACTGCGTAAGGCGTATTTTTAGGTTTTTCATGTTCAACCAGTAATTCAATTGGTTGCTGGAATACTTCACTCAACGCCTGCTGAAGTTGATTTCGAGCCAGTTCAGTATCTAAATGTGGCTTCGATTCTATCAAATTCAAGGTCACCACGTTAGCATTCTTGGTATAAGCCGAATGCAGTGCCAACTGCTTAGTTAAACCAGCCACATTTGAGGCCTCAATGATCTGACTCCATGTATCTAATTGGTGGGCTGCAATAACCTTTTCACCATTTTCTAAAAAGACAGGAATGTCAAAATCGACCTCGACATCCACATCCTCTTGGAGATGGGCCATAGGATCGAACTGACTGCTATCTTGGTCGTCAATGATACTGGCTGGGATGGCTGAATTTTGATTCGATTCCCAAGGCGGTATATCTGCGTGCCCCTTTAGCTGTCCCGACTGAACTTGAGGTTCAGTTTGTAACCCTTGATGAGTATAGCCACCTTCATGCATTGCGGAGGTGTCTTGGCAAAGTAATGTTGTACTTTTAGCAGGTTCATAGTCCCTAGCAACAGTAAAATCCCTTGGCCTGCCCACCTCTGATGATGGCAGAACTGAGCTAGGTATATCCTGCGGAGCGGTTGTCTCAGATTGCTCACTAGTCGATGGGTTATCCGGTGGCAAAAACAGCTTCGTAATAGGTTGTTCGTTTATCGGTGATTTGGGACTAAATCGGCTGAAATCGGCCTTGCTTTCAGACTTTTTTGTCGATGCATCTGCAACCTCCGAACCGGTTTCTTTTTGTGCTAGTTTATTTTTCAAATCTATTAACGATTGGGTTGAAGTTAAACTAACTTGAGAAGTGACTTGAGCCGTCGATGCTCTTGACCCTGTAGCTGACACATCAGGCGCATAGTCATGGTTTATATGTTCAGGAGGCATTTGTGCTGAGCACTCAGATGCCGCCTGTTCATTTTGATAAAAGTAAAAATCGTCATCAGCGGAGTCTATATTTTGATGAGCTGTATTTTGCTCAAAATTCTGTTCTGAAAAATCTGCAGAATAACTATCTTGGCTAGATGGCCCTGGTTCTTTGGCTGGCTGACTATTGGGCGTCAACGATTCAGCTTGACGTATAATATCGGCTTGCTGGCTCACTAACTCTTCAGTAAGACTCGCTTTGTCAACATCTGATTCATCACTCAGTGGTTGCAATTTATGCTTTTCATCACCACCGGAGACTAACGCTTCTGTAGTCGCTTCAGATGCAGTAGATGCAACTGCGGCAATTTCTTCACGAGACAAATCCACTGTATCGTCAATTGACAAATTCAAGGGTGTGGGATTAAAAGCCATCATACGCAGCAAGGTCATTTCCAATCCAACCCGAGCATCTGCCGCAAAAGCAATATCTTTTTTACCTTGCAAGGCTATTTGATAATTGAGTTGAACTTGCTCGGGTGCCAACATTTTAGACAATTGATACACAGCTCTGGCAGAAACCGTTTCAAGTTTACAGGCTTCTGGTACGAATTGAGTCAATGCAACCTGATGCAATAAGCTCATCATTTCACCCAGCACCTGCTCGTAATCTGCTGCTTGCTGCGAAAGCGCTTCAACTAACGCCATGACTTCACTAGCCTTGTTGCTAAATAAGCTATGCACTAGCTTGATGACCTGACCTTTGTCCATCAAACCCAGCATATCAGTAACTATCTGGTTAGTAACTTGGCCATTCCCTTGCGCTATGGCTTGATCGGTTAAACTCAGTGCATCACGCATGCTGCCTTGTGCAGCACGAGATAGTTGTAATAGCGCCGGTTTGTCGAAGGGAATATGTTCTTGTTCAAGTACGTAAGATAGTTGCTGACTAATCTGTTCGCGCGATAATGCTTTTAGATTAAACTGAAGGCAGCGCGACAGAATGGTCACGGGGAGTTTCTGTGGATCTGTGGTGGCCAGCAAGAATTTAACGTGTGGGGGCGGCTCCTCCAAGGTTTTTAACAGCGCATTGAAACTGTGTTTAGATAACATGTGCACTTCATCAATCAAGTACACTTTGTATTCACCCCGGGTAGGCTTGTATTGAACGTTATCCAATAACTCCCGTGTGTCTTCAACTTTAGTGCGAGAGGCAGCGTCAATTTCGAGTAAATCAACAAAGCTACCATTTTCAATTTCTTTACAGGTATGGCACTGACCGCAAGGTGTTGCACTCATGCCAGTTTCACAATTTAAACTCTTTGAGAAAATCCGCGCTATGGTGGTTTTCCCTACGCCTCGAGTACCTGTGAACAAATATGCATGATGCAAGCGATTGTTATCTAAAGCGTTTGATATCGCGGTAACAACATGCTCTTGACCAACTAATTCGGAGAATTGATTGGGTCGCCATTTTCTTGCCAGTACCTGATATGCCATTAAGAATTATTCGCCGTCGAAGCTACATAAAGAATGGCAAGCTACACCGTGTCTCTTCAATTTTTCTTCACCACCTAAATCTGGTAATGAAATGATGAAACCAGCATGTTCGGCAATACCGCCCAATTGACGAATCAGATTAGCGGTGGCAACCATAGTGCCGCCAGTGGCGAGAAGGTCATCAATCATTAATACTCTTTCACCAGGCTTGATGGCGTCTTCGTGGATCTCTAAGGTATCCATGCCATATTCCAATTCATAGGTTTCTGAAATAGTTTTGCGCGGTAATTTATTCGGCTTTCGAACAGGTACAAAACCAATCCCCATTTCAATCGCTAATGGTGCACCAAATAAGAAGCCTCTGGCCTCTGTACCAGCAACCTTATCGAACTTCAGCGGTAGGAATTTTTCCAACAATAAGGCTATGCTCTTGGAAAAAGCAGTATGATCCTCTAATACCGATGTAACATCTCTAAACATGATGCCCGGCTTTGGGTAGTCTGGGACGGTCTTAACTACCGATTTTATATATTCAGCTGACACAGAAATCCTCTTATGTGGCTTGCTTTACGACTTAAAATCAAAGATAGAATGCAAACCACCCTAAAATAACGTGCATTAACGGCAACGCAATTAGGACAGCCACAAAAATAAAAAAGTAAGTCCAGTTGAACGGATCTTTAGCTGCATTTTGTTCTTGCATAGTGACACTCCAACGATTTTAACTATTGTTCACAAAGCGCCAAATACTAATCCAAAGCGGCTTTAATTAACAGTGATTAATCTCTTGGAAGCAACAATATTTGTTGATTAAGAAGTTGTTCCAACGACTGAATTGTAGTATCGGTGACCTGTTGCTTCGGTAACTGCGGCAATGCGTCGCTCATATGTTCGAGCAATAGCGCTACTTCAACAGAATTTACACTTTGGATTTCGTTCAATAGATGGGCGGTAACAACATTGACTACCGAGAATCTAACATCAAACGCCGAGTTCCGATACACGACAATATAAATTGGCTCACTAGGGCTTTTAGGTTGATTATCGATAGTGATTTGATGCACAGGATAATGATATCCCGCTAAGCTTGCCAGCCCTGAAAAGCTGACTCGTTCAAAATCACATTCTCCATCCCAGATGATAGCTTTTTGTTTGGACTTTCTGGCACTGACATCCAGCTCCAACCATTCATAATGAGCTAATTCCGCAGCAAAGCAGGGGTCAAATTCAGTAGCCGAAAATTCCTCATCGAGAAATGTCACGAACTCTTTACTGATGTCAATAAAGTAAGGGGATTGGCATTGATGTTTAGCAAAAAACTGGCGAGCAAGTTGTTGCCATTTATTTTCACCATAAATACTTGCCAAGACAGGAAAACCGGTGTTTAAAAAACCCAAGATGTTAGTAAAAAATAGCTCCTTATAAATGTTCATTCGGCGAGGTTCAATACCCACCATGGGATGGTTTTCAGGATCTCTTAGACTGGCCACAAAATCAGTCTGAATCTGTTTGAAGTCATTCAATTAGGAATACTCCTTGGCACCATTTTTCTGTTGGGATATTTTACTTTGGATAGCTTTTATTTTATTTACTTCTTGGATTAATTCATCAATGGATGGAATATTAAAATCACGCTCCAGTAAGGTTGGGAAAACACCATGAAATTGATAGGCTTGCTCTAATAACGACCAAACGGGTTGAATTACATCGGCCCCATGTGTATCCACTTTTAAATCTTCGGCTTCATCATAATGACCCGCAATATGGCCGTAAGCAATTTTGTCACTTGGCAACGCCTGTAAAAATGCCGTTGCATTGTATCCATGGTTTATTGAGTTTACATAAATATTGTTTACATCTAGCAACAACAAACCACCTGATCGTTTTAACACTTCAAGGGTGAAATCCAACTCCGTCATATCCTGACCTGGTGCGGCATAATAGGACACATTTTCCAAAACAAGAGGGCGTTTTAGAATATCTTGAACGATTTGTATTCGCTCCACAACATGCCGCACGGCTTCCTCAGTAAAGGGTATAGGCATTAAATCATACATGTGCCCGTTGCCAGAACAATAGCTCAAATGTTCGCTGTAATAGATAACATTGTGTCTGTCTAAAAAACTCTTTATTTCTTTAATAAATTTTATATCAAGTGGGTCGAAACTGCCTATAGAAAGCGATAAGCCATGATTTACGAATTGGGTATTTTGACTAAAAGCTTCCAATTGATGCTGATACTTCCCGCCCAATGGGATCCAGTTTTCAGGAGCGACTTCCCAAAAATCGATCTCAGGGGGAATATCTGGCAACACCTCATCGAGCATTTCTCGACGTAATCCTAACCCTGCCCCATGGAGCAAATTGTTGTTCATAACGAGTCCGAATAATTATTTATGGGCTTTTTCAAACAACAAAGACCGGCATAAACCGGTCTTTGTTCTACACTGTTTAGTTGACTTAAGCTTGGCCGCCGCACTTGCCTTCTTTTTTGGCTTTGTCACTGCCGCACTTCCCTTCACCACACTTTCCTTCTTTTTTGGCTTTGTCACCGCCGCACTTGCCTTCGCCACACTTACCTTCTTTTTTGGCTTTATCGCCACCGCATTTGCCTTCGCCACACTTACCTTCTTGTTTGGCTTTATCGCCACCGCACTTACCCTCGCCGCACTTGCCTTCTTTTTTGGCTTTGTCTCCTCCGCACTTGCCTTCTTCTTTGGCTTTATCACCACCGCACTTGCCTTCGCCACACTTACCTTCTTTTTTGGCTTTATCGCCGCCGCACTTGCCTTCTTCTTTGACTTTGTCTCCGCCACATTTGCCTTCAGCGGCATCTTGCATGTAGCCCGACTCCAAGGTTTGAATAGCAAAAGGATTAGCATTTGCTTGTAAACTAATTGACGAAAGTGAGCCAATAACGACTGCACCTAGAGCTGTAGCGATAGTCGATCTTTTTATTTGATTCATATTAATTCCTATCATATTGTTGTTGAGTTAGATTTACCATTATGTAGAGAGACCCTTGTTAATAAAAAGTAATTTCATATATTTGGTGTAACTACAACGATTTGAAAAATATGAAATAAGCAAGCTGTCACTAAATTGAGTGCAATATACTTTTACCCTTCCTGCTTTATCTTACTTGCAGTAAAGAATAAGAAAGCTCAATCAATAAAATACTTTCGGTTAAATTATCACAATTCATTTTATATCAGTCAGAACAAAGGCGAATATATGGGGGGCAGTCGCCCCCCCCAAATTAGAATATATTTTATCTGGCCTGTTTACTCTGAATATATTGGTCTACGAGGCGCTCAAGAATATCCAAAGGTACCGCGCCATTTTTCAAAACAACATCATGGAATTCTGCCAAATCAAATTTATCGCCTAGCGCTTGTTTGGCTTTTTCTCTGACTTCCAATATTTTCATCATACCGACTTTGTATGCAGTCGCTTGTCCTGGCATTACGATATAACGTTCAATTTCAGATACCACATCACTTTGTGCTATCCCTGTATTGTCTGCCATATATTGGATGGCTTCTTCTCTGGTCCAACGCTTAGCATGAATACCAGTATCAACAACCAAACGAACGGCTCTAAATAACTCTGCTTGTAAACGTCCGATATTATCGAATGGATCCTTCTCAAATCCTAATTCCCAAGCTAACCGCTCAGTATAAAGCGCCCAACCTTCAGTATAAGCAGTAAAGGGAGACAAGGTTCTAAAAATAGGTAGCCCTTCTAACTCCATGGAAATACTAATTTGAAAGTGATGGCCTGGAATACCTTCATGGTATGCCAAAGTACGCATGCCATATTTAGGCGTCGCTTTAATATCGTAAAGATTAGCGAAGAATACACCTGGACGAGAACCATCCATTGACGGGCGCTGATAGTATGCACCAGGCGCAGTTTTCTCTTTAAACTCAGGGATCCGCTTCACTTCCATGCCAGCTTTAGGCAAGGTATTAAAAGCTTCTCCCATTTTCGCATTGATTTCATCTAAGATCAGCTGATAATCCACAAGAATTTGCGCTCTTCCCTCGTCAGAGTCTTCATAGTAGAAGCGTTCATCGTTCTTTAACGTATCGATTGCAGCGGTAAAACCTTGTGATACATCAAATCCTTCTGATGCTAAAATTGTCAAAATTTGCTGCTGAATGCGCTCAACTTCTGCTAAACCAGTGTTATGAATAAAGTCAGCTGAGTAGTTAGTCGTTGTAAAAAACTGCAATGCCTGCTGATAAGCAATATCACCGCCTTCAAGACGCCAATAACCATCATCAGAACCGGCTTTGCTTTTTAATTTATCAAAGTATTCAATATAAGACTGATAGGCTGGGTAAACATGAGATTTAATTGCATCCGAGGTCTCGGCTAGTACTCGTTCTGTTTGAGTATCATCAAATTCGCTAGCATCCTCGATTTTTTTAGCCAAAGACGTATATAAAATATTTTCCTCTGGTGGAGCATCAACAAATGCCTGCATTTCCTCAAGTACGCGATCAATTACGAATCTTGGAGGGATGATATTTTTTTGCTCTCTAACCAACAAACCTTCCATATTTTGAGCAAATTTAACGCTAGATTTTTTTAATCTGGATACATAGTTTTCCGCATCTTCTACTGTATTGACTTGATGTTGTGAGTCCATAAAACTTGGGAATTCATTCTGCAACCCAAATAACTGATTTACCGGATAATCATGGAACCGGTAGGGTTCAGCTGCTACTCCGGCATCCAGCAAATAAAGCGCGATCTCTTTTGATAGTAATTGGTGATCATCCAAAGAATCATCTGAATATGACAACAGATTTTCACGAACCTGTTTCATCAGAACATACATCTCATCTGCTTTTTGTAAACTGTCATCATTGAGCTCGGCATTATGTCCTCTGATGCCCATAGACTCCAATACACCTATAGAAGTAAGAAGTTCGGGGTTATCCATTGCAACCGCAATCAAGGTTCGGTCAAGAAAAGCTCGAAAAAAGAATGGCTTTTTGGCATACCACTCATGGGCGCCCAGCGCACTGCCTAATATAATTAATAACAAAAGCAGCAGCCCTGTCCATTTAAAAAAAGTTTTCATTATCTCTCCAGTTGTTATTTTTATTTCCCCATCAGACTATGCCAAACATTTAAATCCGTGTGTACAATTAATGGTAAATGATTTGTAACTGTTTATTTATCAACCCTTAAAGAATTAAAAGATCGTTAGATCAACAAAGGGTAAGGTATGCATTGTGCAAACGAATTAAAACTTTAGCTCAAAAAATATCTATGTAGTTGCATAACGTATGGCTAAACACTGGGCGGCAATGAGGGTAGCCATTAGGAATAAGATCCGAAGCATCACTCTTTATAACGGTGGGTTTTATACACAATGATCATTACTGGCTTATATTCATTCTTGTTTCCGCTTCCCAGGTGACCTAATGTTCTGAAGCACTGTAGCCAATTCTAAAGCCTCCCCAATGCTTACCATTTACATAAATGGGAGCCGATAAGTCATGCATTATTTCGCCAGTGTCTCTTTTGTAAGTCTGCAGTAAAAATTTCTGAGTGTTCTTCCCACACCTAGCGCCTGTATAGTCATCAAAAACTCGTTTTGTGCGGCTATTGGCTAAATCCTTTTCATAGTTACCTGTCATGGGATGACTAAACTTTTTATTGTGGGTGGGGAAATATCCATTAATGTCCACCGCCCCAGCATAAATTATAAAACTATATTGATTGAGGATTGGCTCCTGAATACTAGGTAAATGACTATCGGTAAATTGATCAAAGCCAGTGGTGAACTTCTGAGGATTAGTATTCTTCACCGGTTTATAATTGAACTCGAACAGAACTTGCTGACTGATTTTTCCATTCTGTATAGCTGATTCAAACAAACTCCCAATCTTGCTAGCGGTTTCTCGAGCAATTTTTTGCACTTGGAAATTACGATCTTCTTCAACATTGAAAAAATCAAGTTGCCGGAAAATATCTTCGGTTTGGTTACTAAGAGACAGGACCTGATCCGACACATCTTTCAAATCGTGTTCAAGTCGTTTGGTTGTTTCATGCAGTTGCAGAACATTAGAACTAATACCGCGATTAGTTTCTCCGTGAGAACTAACAGTATTTTTAACCTTCGACATCGCGTTTGCCGCTTCTGAGGATGAAACACTGGTATCTTGAATGAGCTCGGAAGTTTGATTGATAATTGTTGACATGACCTCCCCAGCATCCGCTACCTGTTCGATAGATGCGACTGAATCTTGACTGCACTTATTTATATCAGAGAGCACATTATCAATTCCTTTAGTTGCATCTGTAGTCCTCTTCGCTAAGTCCCTTACCTCATCGGCAACCACGGCAAAACCCCGACCTTGATCCCCGGCACGAGCAGCTTCTATAGCAGCATTAAGTGCTAGCATATTGGTTTGATCTGCCAATTGATTAATTGTTGTGGTGATATTGCCGATGGACTCTGCACTAGATCTAAGCATAGATAGCATTTCTTTCGAATGGGTAATTTGTGCAGCCAAGGTTTTATGTTGAGTTAATAATTGTGCTAGTAACAATTTACTTTTCTGAGTCTTTCCATCCGAATCCTGTATCCTATTTTCAGCAATATCAGCAAATTGTAATAACTCATCATTGT
Organism: Aliiglaciecola sp. LCG003; assembly: GCF_030316135.1. NCBI lineage: Bacteria > Pseudomonadati > Pseudomonadota > Gammaproteobacteria > Alteromonadales > Alteromonadaceae > Aliiglaciecola > Aliiglaciecola sp. LCG003. The sequence continues at coordinate 2,713,682 of NZ_CP128185.1, forward strand.
CATCTTCTAAACGTTTAATTCTTTCGGCAATCTCTTGAGCATTATCCACTTGTATTTTAAATGAACCTGCAAGTTTATCTAAAAAATGCGAGACCGAAGCACCGCCAATTGCAATTCGACTCGATGCTTTGCTAATACTGTTACCTACCAATTTAAAATTCTTGTCATCAATCTTAGTTTCTTCTTGAATTTCAGGCTTGTTTTGCAATATCCAGCCAATAGCGACAATAATGAAAGATGAAACTATCGCAACAATCCACCAAGGGGTAGCAATATAACCTAAGACTAGAATAGACAAGAGCGCACTTACGAATTGAATAGCTAATAACTTCACAGCATTGTTCACATTTTAGTAGTTAATGATGATTAATATAGCCTAATCTTACGATTTTTTGCTTTAAAATTACTTTTAAATCAATCAAATCATATAAGCTTTTAGTCGTATATCTATTAATATTTTTGCTTTGGTATATCTACTGCCCTAGGGTAGGAAATTTTTTTACACGGTACAATGATGAGCAAATAACGTGGTTTATAGTCATTATTTTACATAGGGAGTAACCTTTCATTTTTATGCTTAATGCATTGTAACTTCTGTCGCGAAACCTAAAATTGTGGTTAAAACCCAACTAAAGGCACTACTCTAGGAACTCAACAATACTAGTATTAGAGCAAATATTGCCCGGAAGCGGCGATATTGAAATTGGTTTGAAATAGTGGTGTTGATAGCATGAACATCAATGCCAAACCAAATCCAATATTTAAAAAATAATGGACTGTATGTTGTTGCTTTGTGTAGTTTATGTAGTGGTCAACTAAATCCGGACACCATTTTAGCTAATTCTTCTGCTTTAGCAGGTGGTAGCCCATTGTTAAATTGGTGTGGCCTTTCCCAGTTATAATAATTCATCAGGTAGTAACCCACATCTCGTTTCGCTTCGTTTATCGAACAGTAACCGTTTGAAGGCACCCATTCAGATTTTAGACTTCTAAATACTCTTTCCATTGGGCTGTTATCCCAGCATTTGCCGCGTCGACTCATGCTTTATGTCATTCGGTAGCGCCATAGCCTCTGTCGGAATTTACGAGCACCATATTGTGAACCTTGGTCGCTATGGAACATAACATCCTGTGGCTTTCCCCTATGCTCATAGGCCATATCCAAAGCTTTGGCAGCTAACTCTGCGTCCGCTCGATTCGACAAGCTCCACCCAATCACACGTCGAGTAAATAAGTCGATAACCACCGCGGCATAATGCCATGAACTTCCTGTCCAAATGTAGGTGATATCTCCACACTAGACCTGGTTTGGCTGTTCCACATCAAACTGACGAGCCAATAAATTTGGAATGTCCGGCCGTTCAACTTGTACGTTTTTGTAAGCGTGCTTGCCAGGCTGCTTACTCATCAGTCCTTGCTCTTTCATGAGCCGACTCGCTTTGAACCGCCCCATGACAACGCCCTCATCGCGAAGCATAGCGACAATGGTGCGTGAACCCGCTGACTGACGACTTTTGTCGAAAAGGCGCTTCACCCTGGCTCGCAATATGCGCCTTTTAGTCTTGATAAGTCGTTGTCGTTTTTTACGTTCGTAATAACTACTGACGCCTACTCCCATCGCCGAACAGACCAATTCAGTTGACTCATGCTCTCTCAATCGGTCTATCAGCGTGTAGATTTCAGTTCGTCTGACATCAAGAGAGCGGTAGCCTTTTTTAGTATCGACTTTTCTCGTTCTAGTCTATTCACTCGAGCCTCGAGCTCTTGAATACGTTGCTGGTCTGTTGTTAATGCTTTGGACTTCGGCGTTGTACCGCCGCGCTCCAATTCCAATTGTTGCACCCAACTACGCAGCGTATTCTCATGGACATCAACTGTACGGGATGCCTCGGCATAGTTATAACCTTGATCGAGAACTAAACTCGCAGCATCATGTTTAAATTCCGGACTAAATGACCGGCGACTTCTTTTTACCATTGAACACCTCGTTTATCAGTGTAATGTTACCACTTAAAACGATATTCGGGTTTAGTCTGCCACTACATTAACCAATTTGACCCGTATTAGTGGATAGTCTACTTTTACTATTGTTACACTCCCTGATAATCTCTTGTACGTTCCATCGCTGAAGACAATACTTTTAGAGTTCTAGTGTTTATCCGAAAAACCCTGAGTTTCAACTTTTGACCAAGCCCATCAGCATTTAAATCGACTGCTAATTGACGGATCTCTATTTGCTGAAATTTTAAAAAACCTGTATTTCGAAAAATCAGCAAGACCCCACTAATCGGGTAAATAGGTATGATCCCTGCCAGGAAACCCTAACCAACGATGTTACTTTCTAAAAGTATGTTGGATTTTTATTAACGCCATTGTGCCCTCAATTTCCATTACCTATATCTTAATAATCGTAAGCTTTGTATTAAGGCTGACTAAAAGCGTGGAAATATACCATCGTAATTATTTGTCGTCACGGAACACCCTAACTCCACTCCCCTTAAAATAGTAAATATCTAATCAGAAATAATATTGGGCATTAGCGTAATTATTTACTTTCCTCATTTATTCCTATGTCATTGCTACCGTGCTATAAACTCTAAATATGAAAATTTCATGATATCAATTTAAAAATCAATAGAGGTTCTTATGCATATTGTTTGCCCAGATTGCTTTGCGACTAATCGTATCCCAGACAATAAAAATCACCTGGAAGGTCGATGTGGAAAATGCCAATCACTAATGCATACTCAGCAACCGGCCCAGTTAGATAATGAAAGCTTCTTCAAATACATTGGAAAAAATGACCTACCTGTTTTAGTCGATTTTTGGGCATCCTGGTGCGGCCCATGTCACATGATGGCACCGGTATTTTCTAGTCTTGCATCAGTGACAACCAATATTCTTTTTGCAAAACTCGATACTGAAGCAAATCAGCAAGTAGCGGCCGAGGCAGGGATTAGAAGCCTACCAACATTAGTAATGTTTTATATGGGTAAAGAACAAGATCGTATATCTGGTGCGTTAAGCGAAGCCCAACTGAAGCAATGGATAGTTCAAACCATCCAGAAGATAAGTTGAGCGTTTTTTATTATCTACTTAGCTATAATTCATACTCCTGTGAGTAAGTAGGTCAAATAAAGTAACATAGCAGCACGGGGCCCCAGTATTTAGTGGCTGAGCGCGTTATCATGGATGGTTGATAATAGGCTCTCTATTTCAAAAGGGCCATTATTTCAAGAGGGTCAGAGTCTGAGGTATCCCCACGAAATAAACAGAGAAGTAATTTAAAATAATTTGGAACATTCACGGTACTTGGTGATCAGATCAATCGCCAAACATCACTAAAGACTAATACCATGAATGAAGTTGTTATTTTGAAGAAGTTCCTTAGAGCTGTCACGCCCAAAATGCATAAAGTTAGACGAGCGTCATTAACGAGTTGTGTGAGCAGTTTGCTAAATGGAGCTAAAGCCAGTGTTACCAGCATGGGACGCGGTATTTCATCTTCAGCATATGAAAAACATCGCATTAAACAAGCGGACCGCTTGTTGTCTAATAAACACATTATTAATGAACAATTACCTATCTATCAAGCCATCTATACGCAATATACGAATGCTTCATCACGCCCTATTATTCTGATTGACTGGTCTGACTTAGATACGCATAAAGGCTGTTTTTTGCTAAGGGCTTCGGTAGCTTTTAATGGCCGAGGAGTGGCTATTTATCAAGAAGTTCATGATATGAGCACGAAAGAAAAACGGTGCACGCACAAGGCGTTTTTAGCAAAATTAAAGACGATTATCGATGACGATGCTAAACCGATAATTGTGACAGATGCTGGCTATAAAACCCCTTGGTTTAAAGAGGTCATTGCTCTGGGGTGGGACTTTGCAGGAAGAGTCCGCAAGCCTATGATGTATGTTAATCAAAAAGAAGACTGGGAGCATACCTCTGAGTTATATAAGCGAGCTACCAGTCAACCTATAGGGTTTACTAGCCATATTTGCCGCAGCCAACCTTTAGCATGTACCTTGGTGTTATTTAAAGGAAAAAGCAAAGGCCGACATAGCTTAACGCAACATAACATTGCCCGCCAATCTAAGTGTTCCAAGGTCCATGCAAGAGGTGCTACAGACCCTTGGTTAATTGCCACATCACTTCCTCGCACCAAAAGTTTAGGTAAAAAAATAGTCGCTATTTATCGACTGCGTATGCAAATTGAAGAAGAGTTTAGAGATATCAAAAGCAGTTTATTTGGATTGGGTTTTGAACACCATAAAAGCCGATGTATACACCGCATTGCAGTACTCATCCTTATCGCTACACTTGCCAGTATTCTGGCCAACATTATAGGTCTAGCAATGTTCACGGCTGGTTTACACCGTCGCTATCAAGCGAACACAGTTAAGGTTAGACGAGTATTATCGTTTCACTATTTAGGATTGAGAGGCTTCGTAGATAAGCATTTAAAATTGCTCAGCGAGCAATTTGAAACTGCGGTATTAAATATCAGAACTATGATAGCAGACAATTTTAATGATTGAATATTCGTGGGGATCCCTCAGGGTCGATCCCTCAGGGTCAGAGTAACTTGAAGCTGTTCTTGTGTTATGTGGACAGGCATAGAGCGCTGCAGGGAAGCACCACTGAACAAAAGCACCACGACCACGCGGTAAATACGTCCCTGTGCGCTTAGCGTTTTCATCCCTGAAAACAATATGTCGTGGCACTTATTCAGTATTCCTTCTTGTGAACATCTAAGCATTCGGTTGATATAAGCTTTTCGCTATTTTCGTAAGGCTCTCACATGGGGGTGATGGAGGCTGCTGTTAGCTTCGAAGAAGCGTTAGCCGACTGAACGGGCAGCATGGATGCTGCACTGGAGATACCACCTTGGAAGGTTGACACCTAGCCGTTTGATACGTGGACAGGCATTGCATGACATTTGAGGGGTTAGGTTTGGTGGTGCAAAATTAACGAAACAAAATGCTGAGCGTAGCGAATTCTAATTATTGAGTTATGTTTGCGCAAGGTGAGGCTGGCTATCTGACGGCGCAAAGCGTGATTACTTTACTAGAGAATCGAGAAAACTCCACCCCATAAAGGCACTTCGTTAGCTAAATCGCAGTCATAAAAAAAGGCTACCTAAATAGGTAGCCTTTCTTCTAAATGGGAGCCTGGCAGTGTGCTACTCTCACATGGGGAAACCCCACACTACCATCGCCGCTAATACGTTTCACTTCTGAGTTCGGAATGGGATCAGGTGGTACCGTATCGCTATGGCTGCCAGGCATAAACTGGTTGTCTCGTTTAACTTTGTAGTTAAACCAAACATTAACAAATCTGGAAAAGCGATATCGTAATCAAATCGAGTTGCGTACTCTTGCTTGTTTTACCAAGCCTGTTTTGTGTTGTCTTGTCACTCATTCAACACCAATGTCAAAGACATTTGGGCGTTGTATGGTTAAGCCTCACGGGCAATTAGTACAGGTTAGCTTAACGCCTTGCAACGCTTCCACACCCTGCCTATCTACGTCGTAGTCTTCAACAACCCTTTAGGACAGTTAAACTGTCAGGGATGACTCATCTTGGGGCTCGCTTCCCGCTTAGATGCTTTCAGCGGTTATCGATTCCGAACGTAGCTACCGGGCAATGCCTTTGGCAAAACAACCCGAACACCAGCGGTTCGTCCACTCCGGTCCTCTCGTACTAGGAGCAGCTCCCCTCAATCATCCAACGCCCACACCAGATAGGGACCGAACTGTCTCACGACGTTCTAAACCCAGCTCGCGTACCACTTTAAATGGCGAACAGCCATACCCTTGGGACCGACTTCAGCCCCAGGATGTGATGAGCCGACATCGAGGTGCCAAACACCGCCGTCGATATGAACTCTTGGGCGGTATCAGCCTGTTATCCCCGGAGTACCTTTTATCCGTTGAGCGATGGCCCTTCCATACAGAACCACCGGATCACTATGACCTACTTTCGTACCTGCTCGACGTGTCTGTCTCGCAGTTAAGCTAGCTTATGCCATTGCACTAACCTCACGATGTCCGACCGTGATTAGCTAACCTTCGTGCTCCTCCGTTACTCTTTGGGAGGAGACCGCCCCAGTCAAACTACCCACCAGACACTGTCCACAATCCCGATTAGGGACCTATGTTAGAACATCAAATATACAAGGGTGGTATTTCAAAGGTGGCTCCACACAATCTAGCGACTGTGCTTCAAAGCCTCCCACCTATTCTACACATGTAGATTCAATGTTCAGTGCCAAGCTGTAGTAAAGGTTCACGGGGTCTTTCCGTCTAGGTGCGGGTACACAGCATCTTCACTGCGATTTCAATTTCACTGAGTCTCGGGTGGAGACAGCGTGGCCATGGTTACACCATTCGTGCAGGTCGGAACTTACCCGACAAGGAATTTCGCTACCTTAGGACCGTTATAGTTACGGCCGCCGTTTACCGGGGCTTCGATCAAGAGCTTCGCTTACGCTAACCCCATCAATTAACCTTCCGGCACCGGGCAGGTGTCACACCGTATACGTCATCTTGCGATTTAGCACAGTGCTGTGTTTTTAATAAACAGTCCCAGCCACCTGGTCACTGCGACCCCCATTCGCTTACGGAGCAAGTCCTTCACAAACAGGGGCGTACCTTCTCCCGAAGTTACGGTACTATTTTGCCGAGTTCCTTCACCCGAGTTCTCTCAAGCGCCTTAGTATTCTCTACCTGACCACCTGTGTCGGTTTGGGGTACGGTTCGATATATCATAAGTTTAGAGGCTTTTCCTGGAAGCATGGCATCAACAACTTCAACACCGTGGTGTCTCGTCTCGTGTCTCAGGCTAATAGAATTCCGGATTTACCTAAAATTCTACCCTACGCACTTTCACTTGGATAACCAACACCAAGCTTGCCTAGCCTTCTCCGTCCCCCCTTCACTGATATACCAAGTACGGAAATATTAATCCGTTTCCCATCGACTACGCATTTCTGCCTCGCCTTAGGGGCCGACTTACCCTGCCCTGATTAGCATGGGACAGGAAACCTTGGTCTTCCGGCGTGGGGGTTTTTCACCCCCATTATCGTTACTCATGTCAGCATTCGCACTTGTGATATGTCCAGCTCGCCTCACAGCTCACCTTCAACCACTTACACAACGCTCCCCTACCATGTCTACAAAGTAGACATCCGCAGCTTCGGTATATTGCTTAGCCCCGTTACATCTTCCGCGCAGGCCGACTCGACTAGTGAGCTATTACGCTTTCTTTAAAGGGTGGCTGCTTCTAAGCCAACCTCCTAGCTGTCTTAGCCTTCCCACATCGTTTCCCACTTAGCAATATTTTGGGACCTTAGCTGGCGGTCTGGGTTGTTTCCCTCTTCACGACGGACGTTAGCACCCGCCGTGTGTCTCCCGGATATCACTCATTGGTATTCGGAGTTTGCAAAGGGTTGGTAAGTCGGGATGACCCCCTAGCCTTAACAGTGCTCTACCCCCAATGGTGTTCGTCCGAGGCGCTACCTAAATAGCTTTCGGGGAGAACCAGCTATCTCCCGGTTTGATTGGCCTTTCACCCCCAGCCACAGGTCATCCCCTAACTTTTCAACGTTAGTGGGTTCGGTCCTCCAGTTGATGTTACTCAACCTTCAACCTGCCCATGGCTAGATCACCGGGTTTCGGGTCTATACCTTGCAACTAGACGCGCAGTTAACGCTCGCTTTCACTACGGCTCCCCTAATCGGTTAACCTCGCTACAAAATATAAGTCGCTGACCCATTATACAAAAGGTACGCAGTCACAGAACAAGTCTGCTCCCACTGCTTGTACGTATACGGTTTCAGGTTCTATTTCACTCCCCTCACAGGGGTTCTTTTCGCCTTTCCCTCACGGTACTGGTTCACTATCGGTCAGTTAGGAGTATTTAGCCTTGGAGGATGGTCCCCCCATTTTCAGTCAAGATAACACGTGTCCCGACCTACTCGATTTCACTTAAAGTTCGCCTTTGTGTACAGGGCTATCACCTTGTATCGCTGTGCTTTCCAACACATTCCACTGGCTTACAATTAGCTTAAGGGCTAATCCCCGTTCGCTCGCCGCTACTAGGGGAATCTCGGTTGATTTCTTTTCCTAAGGGTACTTAGATGTTTCAGTTCCCCTCGTTTGCCTCATTAACCTATGTATTCAGTTAATGATACCGCCGAAGCGGTGGGTTTCCCCATTCGGATATCTGTGGTTCAAATGCGTTTTGTCAACTCACCACAGCTTTTCGCAGACTTACACGTCCTTCATCGCCTCTAACTGCCTAGGCATCCACCGTATACGCTTAGTCACTTAACCATACAACCCCAAATATCCTACCGCTTTGCTTCCTATGCTGCGTGGCTCTTCAATCTCACTCGGTTACATACAAATACGTATGCGCCCTCATTCGATTTTCGTATCCACTTGCCTAGAAACCAAATCGTTGAATATTCCGTTAAAGACATGAATGATTAACGGTATATTCTTTGGTTTGATTTGCGCCTTTTTATTCACAAATCATAGGTGCTCATTTAAGAGCTTGTGTATGCGTGACAAGTACTAATCACAAAATCAGATAGAGTACGCTTGAAGATTACTCTTCAATTATTACTCTTAGTTTTGATTACTTTTATCAGCTTTCCAAATTGTTAAAGAACGTTCGTGCAAAATTATCGAAACAAGAAACGTGAACGTAGTGAACACTGATTCTTGAGATAACATTTGCGCAAGGTGACTATCATTACATGACGTCGCTTACACAATGCACTTTTAAGGTTTAAAAAACCCTAATCAATTTATGCTATTACTACACATATTGATTAAGGTGCTTACTTCCTTTTAACGACGAGCCAACTATTTACGCGCAATTCGCGGCTAGGCAAGGCATTTGATGAGGACGTGTACCGCTTTTGTACACGACGAGTCAAATAACGCAGCATAGGCGTGAATTTGGTAGGCTTGGGCAGACTTGAACTGCCGACCTCACCCTTATCAGGGGTGCGCTCTAACCAGCTGAGCTACAAGCCTATTCTTGCTTTAGTCTAACAGCAATTGGTGGAGCTAAGCAGGATCGAACTGCTGACCTCCTGCGTGCAAGGCAGGCGCTCTCCCAGCTGAGCTATAGCCCCAATAGGCCGTCGTTCTTCTTTATTAACAACAAAACAATCTGTGTGAACACTGCATCACAAAAGTGATACCTATAGTGTAAGGAGGTGATCCAACCCCAGGTTCCCCTAGGGTTACCTTGTTACGACTTCACCCCAGTCATGAAACACAAAGTGGTAATCGTCCTCCCGAAGGTTAGACTAACTACTTCTTTTGCATCCCACTCCCATGGTGTGACGGGCGGTGTGTACAAGGCCCGGGAACGTATTCACCGCAACATTCTGATTTGCGATTACTAGCGATTCCGACTTCATGGAGTCGAGTTGCAGACTCCAATCCGGACTACGACGAGCTTTAAGGGGTCCGCTCCACATCACTGTCTCGCTTCCCTCTGTACTCGCCATTGTAGCACGTGTGTAGCCCTACTCGTAAGGGCCATGATGACTTGACGTCGTCCCCACCTTCCTCCGGTTTGTCACCGGCAGTCTCCTTAGAGTGCCCAACTAAATGCTGGCAACTAAGGACAAGGGTTGCGCTCGTTGCGGGACTTAACCCAACATCTCACGACACGAGCTGACGACAGCCATGCAGCACCTGTCTCAGAATTCCCGAAGGCACTGAGGCATCTCTGCCAAATTTTCTGGATGTCAAGAGTAGGTAAGGTTCTTCGCGTTGCATCGAATTAAACCACATGCTCCACCGCTTGTGCGGGCCCCCGTCAATTCATTTGAGTTTTAACCTTGCGGCCGTACTCCCCAGGCGGTCTACTTATCGCGTTAGCTTCGCTACTCACGGATAAAATCCACAAACAGCTAGTAGACAGCGTTTACGGTGTGGACTACCAGGGTATCTAATCCTGTTCGCTACCCACACTTTCGCACATGAGCGTCAGTCTTTGGCCAGGGAGTCGCCTTCGCCACTGATGTTCCTCCAGATATCTACGCATTTCACCGCTACACCTGGAATTCCACTCCCCTCTCCAAGACTCTAGTCGTACAGTTCTAAATGACCGTCCCAGGTTGAGCCCGGGGCTTTCACATCTAGCTTATACAACCGCCTGCGTGCGCTTTACGCCCAGTAATTCCGATTAACGCTCGCACCCTCCGTATTACCGCGGCTGCTGGCACGGAGTTAGCCGGTGCTTCTTCTGTTGCTAACGTCACAGCTGATGGGTATTAACCATCAACCTTTCCTCACAACTGAAAGTGCTTTACAACCCGAAGGCCTTCTTCACACACGCGGCATGGCTGCATCAGGGTTTCCCCCATTGTGCAATATTCCCCACTGCTGCCTCCCGTAGGAGTCTGGGCCGTGTCTCAGTCCCAGTGTGGCTGATCTTCCTCTCAGAACAGCTAGAGATCGTCGCCTTGGTGGGCTCTTACCCCGCCAACTAGCTAATCTCACCTGGGCTTCTCTTTGCGCGAGAGCTAAAAGCCCCCTTTGGTCCGTAGACGTTATGCGGTATTAGCTATCGTTTCCAATAGTTATCCCCCACACAAAGGCAAATTCCCAGGCATTACTCACCCGTCCGCCACTCGTCAGCAACTAGCAAGCTAGTTCTGCTACCGTTCGACTTGCATGTGTTAGGCCTGCCGCCAGCGTTCAATCTGAGCCATGATCAAACTCTTCAATTAAAGTTTCGAAATATGAATTTTTTTGGTAAACACTCTTATAATGAGTGTCCACACAGATTGTCTTGTTATCAATTGTTAAAGAACATTTTGAGCTAATCTTGCCAGCAAATATGTAAACATTATCACTCGGCTTTCTTGCTCAAGGTAAGCGTCGCATTTGACGTCACCCGATAAATCTTTTTCCTTGCTGAAGTTTGACTCTAAGGTCTCTCTCAAGCGGGAGGCGTATTCTACACTCTCCGGATTCGGTGTCAACCTTTTTTGTTTAGAAAATTTTAATTTATTTTCGAAACGTTTCTGGTTGAACCCCGCTTCACACCTGCCCTAGAGCTGTGTCACAGATTTGTCATTTGACTCTCTGTGAATGAGTGTTCTTGTAAGAACTCCCCGAAGCGAGGGCGCATTCTACAGTTACCAAGATGAACGTCAAGGGCTTATTTGAAATTAATTGTTATTTAGCCAATTTTTAGTCCATAGCTAGGGATAAAAACTTCGATTTAGATACTTCCTATATAAAGGCAGGATTAATCAAGTTTGAAATCTACTACAGTCTGCTTGGGATGAGCAAAGGAATCAAAAATAATGTCCAAATTCCCGTTGAAGTGCTGGGTAAAATTCAAACCAAAAGTAGTCGATGAGTGTCATCTATTTTAACAGTTCAAGGGAATAACTACCCACTCCTGAAGTTAAATCATATAAAAATCATGCAGATGCATCTAAGGAACGATATTTGCTTAGTAAAAACTAATATCTGATACGACACATAATAAATAATAGTCGACAGATTACTTTAGCGTTATAGTTAACGGACCAAACCAAAGAAGTTTGGATAACGTTTTCTATACGTAGGCAGTACCCATTCTGCTTAATAATTATAATTATATATAAATAAAGGAAAATTCTATGTTACGCAAACAGCTAACAGTGCTCGGTACAGGGTGCTTCTTGGCGATGTCTGTACATAGTGCTTTTGCATTATCAAATTCAGACCGTAGTCTACTCACTTTAGATTCAACGAGCCTTAACTCGGTTCCTTCAAAATCTCGCTACATAGTACAACTAAAAGATGCCCCAGCGGCTACGCGACAAGGTGCAAGTAGCGCATCGATACCAGATCGATTTGAAGGTCAATTCAATGAAGCAAAATATGATGCAAATTCTGCAGCATCTATTGCTTATCGGAAAGGATTAGTAAACAAGCAAAAAGCAGTCATGAATAGTGTTGGTGTTACTGATGCTATTTACACCTACGAGCATTCATTCAATGGTTTTGCCGCAAGTTTATCACCAGCTCAGTTGGCCAAGTTAAAATCTAATCCAAATGTATTAAACATTTGGCCTGATGAACTTCTTCAGATGGATACATCAAATACACCAGCATTTTTAGGGCTTACTGCTCCAGGTGGATTACATACCCTAGGTACTAAGGGCGAAAATGTAATCATTGGTGTAGTAGATTCTGGTGTCTGGCCAGAAAATCCAAGTTTATCCGATGATGGTTTTGATCCAATCGAAATCAGTCGCCCAGATTGGGCCGGTGAATGTGATACTGGAACAGATCCAGAGTTCGCCTGTAACAATAAATTAATCGGTGCCAGGTATTTCAACGATTCATTCGCTCAAAACAACACCATTTTACCGGGCGAGTTTGATTCTCCCCGTGATGCAGACGGTCACGGTACTCATACTATTACCACAGCAGGCGGGAATGAAGGTGTAACAGCGTCATTACAAGGAATTGACATAGGTACTGTATCTGGTATCGCCCCCCGTGCTCGAGTTGCAGCATACAAAGTCTGTTGGAATGGCAGTGCTGTGGGTAATAGTGGTTGTTTTTCTACAGATTCAGTAGCAGCAATCGATGCAGCAACTGCAGATGGTGTAGATGTGATTAACTACTCAATCAGTGGTAGCCGCACTGCTATGACTGACCCCGTGCATGTTGCGTTTTTTAACGCCGCTCGTGGTGGTGTGTTCAGTTCATTGTCTGCTGGTAACTCTGGTCCTGGTCCGCAAACCGTTGCACACAATGTACCTTGGGTAACCACAGTTGCAGCTTCGACATATGAAGGTGATGCGGCCTTAGTAGGCAATATCCTTGAAGTCAATGATGGCGACACTATCCGTGATTTATTCTCAATTCCTGGTGCAATCACAAGTCCTATCCCTGAAGAAGGTTTAAGTGGCGAATTAGTTGCCGTAACGCCAGCTTTGGCGTGTGGCGATGGTGTAGATAATCCTGCTGGTGAACTTGAAGGTAAAATTGCACTTATCGCGCGTGGTACTTGTAATTTCAGTATTAAAGTATTGAATGCACAAAATGCCGGTGCAGATGGCGTTGTTATTTACTCAGATGACAGGCCAGCAATCGCGATGGGTGGTGATGGAACTGGAATTACCATTCCTGGCGTAATGATCTCTAATCAAGATGGATTGGATTTAGCCGGATTGGTAGATGAAGTTGTTGTAAGCGTTAATATGACCAACGAAGGCACCGCAAGTTCAGCGCCTCAAATTGGTAATCAAATGGCGGGATTCTCGTCACGTGGTGAAAGTTTAGCGACTGCTGATATCATCAAACCTGATATTACGGCTCCTGGTGTGCAAATTTTAGCGGGTACTTCTGGCGCTCAAATCGACTCTGGTACAGTTGGAGAAAGCTATGCATACTTGAGCGGTACATCTATGTCCTCGCCTCATATTGCAGGTATGGCAGCATTAGTAAGAGAAGCTCAACCTAACTGGTCGCCTTCTGCAATCAAATCTGCGTTGATGACTTCATCTTATCAAGGTGTTACTAAAGAAGATGGCAGCACGCCTGCTGACCCGTTTGATTTTGGTGCTGGTCATGCAAATCCAAATAGTGCGGTGGATCCAGGTTTGATCTACGATGCAACTTTCAATGACTATTACGCATTCTTATGCGGAAGTGGTGATGCAGCATTTGTTGAAGCCGATTACTTCTCCGGTGCCTGTGGCGCTCTGGAAAATGCAGGCTTCCCAACTGACGCGAGTGACTTAAATATTGCGTCGATCGCGATTGAGTCATTATCTGAAACACAAACGATTAGACGTTATGTTAATAATGTAAGTGACTCAGATACCTACACTGCCACTGTTGAAGCACCTGCAGGTGTTGATGTAGAAGTAAGTGTATATGACTTTGATTTAGGAACATTTGTATCAACTAACACCATGAGCTTTAATGCAGGTGGTTTAGGTGTGTATGAAGTTACCTTTAGCAAAAATAGTGACGCAGTACTAGATCAATGGACCTTCGGTTCAGTGACTTGGTCAGATGGTATTCGCAATGTATATAGCCCGGTAGCGCTTAAAGCTACTGTACCACCTCGTGTAAATGCTCCAGAGTCGGTTAACGTTGTTGCTACACGCTCTGCTGCAAGAGTAACAGTGCCAGTAGACCTAGCTTATAATGGTCGTTTCTTTGCACAGGGTATTGGTCTTGATACAGCTGATGTTTCATTCAGTACAGTAGCACAAGACGAAGATGGGTCATTTACGTTTAACGAACCTGGACTTGGTTTCTACTTTGTAGATGTACCAGAGGGAACTCGCATAGCTAAATTCGGACTTAAATCAGAAGATCAAGCAAATCCTGCTGTAGATTTAGATCTTTTTGTCTATGCATGCCCACAGTTTAGTTGTTCTGAAGTTGGCACAAGTACCAATGCTGCTTCTGACGAATCTGTAGTATTAATTGACCCTGTTCCTTTAGCTAATCTAGGAAATAGCGACATTTACGTAGTATTTGTACTAGGTTGGTCGTTAAATGGTGCAGATAGCGTTGTAGCACCGTTACATGTATGGACTGTAGATGAATCTGGTTCGACTAACATGTCGGTTAGAGCATCTTCTCGTGCAGTTGACGGTCGTACTAATAATGTATTTGTTGGTATGCGTGGATTACAAAGTGGTGAAGACTATGTTGGCGGAATCATCTACACAGATGAAAACGGCGACGAGAATGGTTTGACTGTTATTGAAGTTAAAGCTCAATAAGATACAAACTATTAAATAAAAAATCCGATATGTGGGTTACCTGATATTAATTCTGGTTAATCCATATATAGTGGCTACAAAATCCATAATTAGTTTACTGATTATGGATTTTTTTTTGCAATTGACCTTAAGCACAACTCGCTAGCTATCAGCAACCCGAATTTTGAACCTAGTAATAGTGCTGCAACGGCGTAATAGCACTCTAAGACCCTAGTTGCCTTATATAATTAAATCAATAACAAGAATCTGAATAAAGACTTCACAGCAGTAATATAACGATCTCCACGTCACCTACAAACAAATAGGGTGTGGGTGATGAAAAATGACCCATGAAGATATGTACAAATGAGTGGAATGCACTTTTTAGGGTAGTCTTGTTCAATTTGAAGCTTCATTTTACGAACAGTCATACACCTTTATTAGTCTCTTAATTTACTCAATATATAATTTTGACTTGCTTTTTTGCCAATTTTTTAAACACATTGTTTAGTTACTAAGCAAACGAATATTCATGCTAAAAAAAGGGTTGACGACCTAACTTCAGATCAGCATAATACGCGCCACTCCACAGAGGAGTGAACAAAAGTACGTGGCTACGTAGCTCAGCTGGTTAGAGCACATCACTCATAATGATGGGGTCGCAGGTTCGAGTCCCGCCGTAGCCACCAATTCTTGCAGGAATGCAAGAGTGAAAGCGGGAGTGGTGGAATTGGTAGACACGCTGGATTTAGGTTCCAGTGCTTCACGGCGTGAGAGTTCAAGTCTCTCCTTCCGCACCATTTTTGTTGGGGTATAGCCAAGCGGTAAGGCAGCGGGTTTTGATCCCGCCATTCGTTGGTTCAAATCCAGCTACCCCAGCCATTTTTAGTACAAACAAGTGCGCAAGCATTTGTCACCCAATTGGGGTATAGCCAAGCGGTAAGGCAGCGGGTTTTGATCCCGCCATTCGTTGGTTCAAATCCAGCTACCCCAGCCATATTAAGGGCCCGAGATAACCTCTCGGGCCTTTTTATTTCTAAAAAATACTAGCACTTTGCCACTCAATTCATTATCTTCAAACTGAACCAAATAAAATCAAATACTTACGGATATTAGCGTGCTTAATGACATAGTGACATTTATCAACGATTTACTCTGGAACAAAGGCCTAAGTGTACTTTGGGAAAGTGAAGATGCTATCAGCACAGTTCAGGTGCCAATTTTAGCAGTGATGCTTGTATTGGGTGGGCTATGGTTTACATTCAAGCTTGGCTTTGTCCAAATCCGTCACTTCGGACATATGTTTTCAATAATGAAAGGTAGCCAAAAAAGTGACAAGTCAGGGATCAGTTCTTTCCAAGCACTATGCACCAGCTTATCTGCTCGCGTGGGTACCGGTAATTTAGCCGGTGTAGCCGTAGCAATTTCATTAGGGGGCTCAGGCTCTATCTTCTGGATGTGGATGATTGCCATATTAGGCATGGCTACTGGTTTTGCCGAAAGTGTTCTGGGGCAATTGTACAAAGTCAGAGATGAAAATGGTGAATATCGAGGCGGACCAGCCTATTATATTCAACAAGGTCTAAACAAGAGATGGCTAGCCGTTCTATTCTCCCTATGTTTGTTTCTTGGATATGGCTTTATTTTTAGCGCGGTACAGGCAAACACCATCACAGATGCATTAAATCATGCTTATGATATCCCAACCCAATACTCTGGACTTGTTATCATTGTATTAGCTGGATTAATTGTTATAGGTGGTTTTAGAGCCATAGCGAAGTTTGCAGAATGGATCGTCCCCTTCATGGCTGTAACTTACGTGTTAGTAGCGTTAGCGATAACCTTTATTAATATCCAGTTAGTACCCGCAATGTTGTACGATATCATTACATCGGCATTTGGTTTGCAGGAGGCCGGTGCCGGAGCTCTTGGCGCTGCAATTAAAAATGGAATCCAACGTGGTTTATATTCCAATGAAGCGGGCTCAGGAAGTGTTCCTCATGCAGCGGCAGGCGCCACACCCAATCCAAATCATCCGGTTTCACAAGGCTATGTGCAAATGCTCGGTGTGTTTATCGACACTATGATACTTTGTACCTGCACTGCAGTGGTAATTTTACTCGCCGGGGGCTCTAACGGTGAACAAATGGAAGGTATCAGACTTACTCAAACTGCCATGAGCTCTCATCTGGGTGATTTTGGTGGAGATTTTGTGGCTGCAGCTATCAGTTTATTTGCATTTACCTCCGTTGTGGCAAATTATGCCTATGGCGAAAGTAATCTGCACATGTTTAAACTAGATAACAAAATCGGCAGAGGTGTATATACCCTAGGTTATTTGTTGATGATTTTCTGGGGCTCAAAGGCTTCCCTACCCCAAGTTTGGGCTATGGCTGATATGGCGCTGGGTTTAATGACTATAATCAATATCATTGCCATTGTGTGGATGACACCTACCATAGTTGCCATTAGTAAAGACTATTTCATCAAGCGAGATAGAGGGGAGCGTCCAGAGTACTCCACTGGGGATTGTCAAATTCAAGGTGAAACAGAAACAGGTATTTGGGATCAGAAATAAACAATGGGAATTGGCGATAAACTGGGGCATCAATATTGCCCCAGCTCAGTTCAATTTAATCCCAATGCATACTTCATAACTTGTTTCTTTAATGGTGTGGCTTTGTCAGCTAATGCAAGGCCAACATTTCGTAAAAGCTTAAGTGGGCCAATATCATTACTGAATAACGAGTAAGTAAAATCCATCGCAGACATCATCAACAGATTATCTGGTCGACGAATAGATTCGTACTGCACTAAAATTGGTTTAATTGAATTTTCTTGTTTATCCCATGTGGACATTTTTTCTAGTAGTACCTGGACATCTTTAAAGCCTAAATTAACCCCCTGCCCGGCCAAAGGATTAATGGTGTGTGCTGCATCACCAACTAATACTGTATTGCCCTTTGCGTAATGGTTGGCATGCATTCGAGTGAGTGGAAAACTAGCGTAATTTAAGATTTCGAAGTCTACTAATTCTGACGGAAAGTGTTCTAGTATTTGCGCTTTGAGTTGGGTTTTATTCAATCCGTTTAAATAGCGAATGGTGTTCGCGTCATCATACCAAACCAAGGAGCCATAACCGCCATAAAGCGGTAAAAATGCTAAAGGTCCAGTTGGTCTGAATGCTTGCCAAGTTATATCGCGTTGGACGCCATCAGTCATCTTAATTTGAATACCCAAAGCTTGTTGTGTGTATTGCCAGCCTTGAGATCCAATATTCATTAACTTTCTTACTTGTGAATTCCCCCCATCGGCACCAATCAATAACTTGCAGTTAAAACTGTCAGTATTTTTTACAGTTACATTTATGTGACTGTTAATATGAATTCCATCGACTATCCCATTGCTCAATAGGGTGACATTTTCCTGTTGGCCGATGAGCTCGAGCAAAGCCAATTGGACCAAACGATTTTCAACGATGTGTCCCAAATTCTCAAGATCCATGTCCTTAGCCACAAAATCGGTGCGGTGTTTGGCATTTTCCCACACTGACATACGCTTGAATGGGCACAAGCGCATTTTTTCAATGCTTTGCCACGCCCCCAATTGACTGAGTAAATTTTGTGAGAGTAAATTAATTGCAGATACACGCAGGTCTGGCGGTTGAGTGATTACATAACTTTCAGGCATAGTTGATTCTACAAGAGCCACTTTACAACCCTGTTGAGCCAAGCCTAGAGCGACTGAGCTGCCGACCATTCCTCCACCTATAACACCCACATCAAACATATAATCCACTTTCCAATTATTTTTCACACCATGAATGATACTTAAAAAGTATCTTCGCGATCAGTCTTTTTCACAAGCAAACACCGCAATAAACGAAATGAGCCACTGTTTCTCAATACAAGGCTGGTGCAAACGCTCAAAAAACGTTAAAATCTGCGGTCACATTGACATAATTCAGCGGTATGTATTTTTATCATAATGCATCATATTAATTACAAAACATTAGGGTCCGAAAGCGCGCTATGAGCAAGAAGTTATTTATCAAAACCTGGGGTTGCCAAATGAACGAGTATGACTCGGAAAAAATGGCTGACCTACTAGATTCTACGCACGGTTATGAGCTGGCTCAAGAAGCGGAAGATGCAGATGTTATTTTATTAAATACCTGCTCAATCAGAGAAAAAGCACAGGAAAAAGTGTTTCATCAATTAGGCCGCTGGAAGAACCTTAAAAAAACCAAACCAGACTTGATAATTGGCGTGGGGGGTTGCGTTGCATCCCAAGAAGGGGAAACGATACGACAAAGAGCTCCCTTTGTGGACGTCATCTTTGGGCCGCAAACACTGCATCGGTTACCTGAGATGATCAACCAAATAAAAGGTGGTCAAAAATCAGTAGTCGACGTTAGCTTTCCTGAAATTGAAAAATTTGATCGTTTACCCGAGCCAAGAGCGGACGGTCCCAGTGCATTTGTCTCTATCATGGAAGGCTGCTCAAAATATTGTAGCTTTTGTGTGGTCCCTTATACTCGTGGCGAGGAAGTCAGTCGCCCGGTAGACGATGTTTTACTGGAAGTAGCACAACTTGCCGAACAAGGCGTTCGAGAAGTTAATTTATTGGGGCAGAACGTGAATGCCTTTCGAGGCCCTAGTTTCGATGGATCAATCTGTAGATTTGCTGAGTTACTTGAATTAATAGCATCTATTGATGGTATCGATCGTATTCGCTACACCACTTCACATCCAGTTGAATTCACTGAAGACTTGATTGAAGCCTATGCCAATATTCCTGAATTAGTTGATCACCTTCATCTGCCGGTGCAAAGCGGCGCAGATCGAGTGTTAAATCTTATGAAACGAGGTCATACAGCAATTGAATACAAATCTAAAATTAGGCGTTTGAAAAAGATACGACCTAATTTGTGTATGTCTTCTGATTTTATCATTGGTTTTCCTGGCGAGAGTGATGAGGATTTTCAAGCCACTATGGATTTAATCCAAGCAGTTGATTTCGATTTAAGCTTTAGCTTTATATATAGTGCTAGACCCGGAACGCCTGCCGCCGATTTGCCAGATGATGTGAGTGATGAAACCAAAAAACAGCGTTTACAAATTCTACAAAGTAGGATCAATCAGCAAGCACTTCGCATCGCCAGAAACATGTTAAACACCGAACAACGTATTTTGGTAGAAGGACCTTCAAAGAAAAATCCCATGGAATTATCCGGTCGGACCGAGAATAATCGTGTAGTGAATTTTGAAGGCACACCGGACATGATTGGCGAATTCATTGATGTGCTGATTACAGATGTATTTGCTAATTCATTACGAGGACAAGTAGTCCGCAGGGAGCAGGATATGGGGCTTCGAATTAGCATTACTCCTCAGTCCATCTTGTCTAAGCACGCCGCTTTGAAAGATGAATTGGGTGTAGAGAAATTTGTACCTATTTCAATTGGTTAATTTAAAAGGTTTGTTTTTATTTTGAGTACCCTAGTTAGCAACGAAATCATCTTGGAACCGGCAGACAATAAACGTTTAGCCAGTCTGTGTGGGCCTTTAGACGACAACATCAAACAAATTGAACGCCGTTTAGGTGTTGAAATCACCTATCGAAATAATGAGTTTAAGGTATTGGGAGAGCCGCTGCAGACCAACGGCGCTGCGGAGTTACTCAAGTTACTTTATATCGAGACCCAACCTGTTAAAGGTATCACCCACATTCTAGAGCCTGATCAGGTTCACCTTGCCATCCAAGAGGCTAAGTGCTTAGAAAAAGCCGAAGCGGGTCATTATGGAAAAGAAGTTCATATAAAAACTCGACGGGGTGTGATCAAGCCCCGAAACCCGAATCAAAGTCAATATGTGTCTAATATTGTAAATCATGATATTACTTTCGGCGTCGGTCCTGCTGGGACAGGCAAAACTTATTTAGCGGTCGCTTGTGCGGTTGATGCCCTAGAAAAACAAGAGATTAGACGAATATTACTGACTCGCCCAGCCGTGGAAGCTGGTGAAAAATTGGGCTTCTTACCTGGTGATCTATCCCAAAAAGTCGATCCTTATCTACGCCCGCTCTATGACGCTTTATTTGAAATGCTCGGCTTTGATAAAGTTGAAAAACTGATTGAGCGTAATGTTATAGAAGTCGCCCCTTTGGCATATATGCGTGGGCGTACTCTTAACGATGCATTCATTATCTTAGACGAGAGTCAAAATACCACAGTTGAACAAATGAAAATGTTCCTGACCCGTATAGGTTTCAATTCTAGGGCGGTTATCACCGGTGATATTACTCAAATAGACTTACCCCGTGGGGTAAGATCAGGTCTACGTCACACCATCGAAGTACTCAAAGATGTGCAGGACATATCCTTCAATTTCTTTACTGCTAATGATGTAGTACGTCATCCTGTCGTTGCGCGCATAGTACAAGCCTATGAGCAATATGAATCTGAGCAAGAACGATTGAAAATTCAGCAGAATCAACAACAGCAAAAACAGGATGAGAAATAACACTAGTGGCAGCCATATTAGATCTGCAAATTGCTTGTGACGCCACCGATATTCCTGCCCATGAAGATATTCAACAATGGTTGAATATAGCTCTGGGAGAACGGTTCAACGAAGATCAAGAAGTGACGGTCCGGATTGTCAGTCCACAAGAAAGCCAACAGTTGAATAATGCCTATCGGGGCAAAGAAAAGCCGACCAATGTATTGTCCTTCCCATTTGAAGCACTGCCTGGTATCCAGTTACATTTACTCGGTGATTTAGTGGTTTGCGCCGAAATAGTCGCAAAAGAAGCAAATGAACAACAAAAACCATTAGCCAATCATTGGGCACATATGTTGATACACGGAACCCTCCATCTATTGGGCTTTGACCATGAAAATGATCAGGATGCACAAGAGATGGAACAGTTAGAAGTTTCGTTATTATCGAAATTAAGTATTGACGATCCCTACCAAGATCATTAAAGATAAACGGTCAAGGAACTAAACAAAAGTATTATGAGCGACGATAACCCCCACTCTACTAGCGGTTCTTCGAATAAAGGTTGGTTGGACAAGTTGGTCCAAACCTTCAACGGAGAGCCGAAGAACAAAGAAGATTTAGTTGATATCATTACTGACGCAGAATTGCGAGAAGTAATTGACCCACAAACCCGTGAAATGATTGAAGGGGTAATGGGTGTCAACGAAATGAAAGTGCGTGATATTATGATCCCTCGGGCTCAAATGATCACCATTAACATCGACGAAACGGTCGAACAATTCTTGCCAGTCATGTTGGAATCTGCTCACTCTCGCTTCCCTGTTATCAATGAAGATAAAGATCATATCGAAGGAATTTTACTCGCCAAAGACCTGCTTGCCTATGCCTTTATACCGGGCAAAGAGTTTCACTTAAAGGATGTGTTGCGCCAAGCTGTTATTGTGCCTGAAAGTAAACGAGTTGATGTATTGTTAAAAGAATTCAGACAACAACGTTATCATATGGCGATTGTGGTAGATGAATATGGCGGCGTATCTGGCTTAGTTACCATCGAAGATATTCTAGAACTTATCGTCGGTGAAATTGAAGATGAACATGATGTTGAGGAAAATGACTCAGACGATATCAGACCCCTCAATACCTATACATATTCGGTAAAAGCGCTAACCCCTATAGAAGATTTTAATCAATTTTTTGAAACTCATTACGATGAGGAGCAAGCTGATACGATTGGGGGCATTGTACTTAAAGCCTTTGGCCATATGCCAAGTACGGACGATGAAGTAGAAATTGATGGGTTAAGCTTTAAAATCACTAATTCAGATAAGCGCCGATTACTTCAATTAAAAGTGACCTTGCCTAACAAGGAAGACTAGGTTCTGAAATCAATACTTCATTATGGATTAAGTTGTGTATTGGGAGCATTACTGACCTTTAGTTATGCTCCCTTCTCCATTTGGCCGGTTATGCTGGCCTGTCTAAGTGGTTTTTTCTATCTACTGCTAATCTCCCCCTCGGGTTTTAAATCTGGATTTGCTTTTGGATTAGGCTGGTTTGGTGCTGGTATTTCCTGGGTGCATGTTAGCATTTCTGAATTCGGCGGATTACCCTTAGCGGGCTCGATAGGATTGATGCTAATACTGTGTAGTTACTTAGCTTTATATCCGGCAATATTCGCAAGTCTGTTAAAACATAGGGTCAAACCATCTTACTGGCTCATAGCGGCTCCTTTGCTATGGGTGGTTGTAGAGTGGTTACGTAGTTGGCTACTCACTGGTTTTCCTTGGTTATCAATTGGTTATAGCCAAATTGATAGTCCTTTGGCTGGTTGGATTGCGGTGATTGGCGAATCCGGTTTAAGTGCCCTGCTCATTGCAATTTGTATTTCGATATCCACCGGCTTAAGAAAACATAATATCAGAGCCCCAGCTTTTTTACTTGTTGTTTCGATACTCGGCGGTTGGACACTTGATCAATATGACTGGGTGTCTGTCAAAGCACAACCCGTGTCCATAGCTATGGTACAAGGGAACATCAAGCAAGAGATGCGCTGGATACCTGAGCAGGAATTATCCACCATGGCTAAATATCAGAAGATGACCCAAGCTCATTGGTCAAATGACATAATAATATGGCCAGAAGCAGCGATTCCCCAATTGGAATCAACAGCGGAAGATTACCTTGTACAGCTAGATGAAAAGGCGCTGCAAACCGATACAGGGCTCATCACTGGGATCGTCAACTACAATTACAATACCCGCCAAGTTTTTAATAATCTAATAGTGCTAGGCAAGCAGTCCAATACTGACAAAACAGAACATTATCACTATTTACACAGCAATCGATATGACAAGCATCATCTATTACCCATCGGTGAATTTATTCCATTTGAGAATGTGTTGCGTAAGTTAGCACCTATTTTTGATCTCCCCATGTCATCCTTTACCCAAGGCGATTTTCAGCAGCAAAACTTGTTAGCAAAAGGCTATCACCTAGCTCCAGCAATATGCTTTGAAATAGCATTCCCAAGGCAGATATCGGCCAATCTCACCGAGCAAACCGATTTCATAATTACTGTCAGTAACGATGCTTGGTTTGGAGCATCTCACGGGCCGGACCAGCACCTAGAAATTGCACAAGTTAGAGCCAAAGAATTTGGCTTGCCAGTCCTTAGAGCAACCAATAATGGCATCACCGCGTTTATCGATCATAAAGGACATATTCAAAGTCGTTTACCGCAATTTGAAGCTGCCGTTTTGAGTGATGATATTTTTCTGACAGATGGTGTCACTCCATACAGAATGCTAGGGGATTTACCCCTGTGGATTTTGACTTTAGTAGGCTTACCTTTAGTTTTTTGGCGTCAGAAACGAGCTAAATAACCCTATGGCTCGGGTACCGCTTTCACTCCCATTCAGCGACGGCCTAACGTCTTCAACCTATTTCGCAACACCGACCAATTAAAATTAATGTTTAGCTCACATCAGTCGCGAAGAGGTTTATGTATGTGGGTGAATTTTTTAAGAATTATCGAACCAGCTAAGATAGCCAAGGTTAGCATAGGTATGGTTAAGATTATCAAATTGAGAACTGCCTGTACGCATGGATACCGCGTACAGGCGTATTAGTGACAATTAATGAGGTTCAAACATATTCTACAGCAGAAATTTCGAACTCTACTGTTCCCGCTGGAGTTTGGATATTGACTATATCGTCGATCTCTTTACCTATCAGTCCGCGGGCAATAGGTGAATTAACTGAGATTAGGTTATTTTTGATGTCAGACTCATCATCACCGACAATTTTATAGGTGGTTTCTTCATCATTTTCCATATTAATGATGGTCACTGTAGTGCCAAAAATAACTTTGCCATTATTGGTCATTTTGGTGACATCGATGATTTGAGCATTGGAAAGTTTGCCTTCAATGTCTTGAATACGGCCTTCGCAAAAGCTTTGTTGCTCGCGGGCGGCATGATACTCAGCATTCTCTTTCAAATCACCATGTTCTCTGGCTTCTGCGATAGACTGAATAATCTGAGGTCGTTTCACTGACTTTAATTCATTAAGTTCCTTGCGTAATAAATCCGCGCCTTTTGCAGTCATGGGGTATTGGTTCATTGCGTAAAATTCTCTTGTATTTTTAGTTATAAGACTTCGTTGCACAATAAGAAAGTGCGCAATAACATGCGCACTTCAATTAAACTTCTAGATGCTTTAGTTTAACACAACTTTAGCGTTCTTTAACTCTCTGGTGGAGAGATTGTACAGATGTCACTCTGGCGCGATCATCTGCTTCATGGGCACTGACGGTTGCAAAAGCTGCATTGAGAGTGGTGGTATAAGCAACTTTATTTAACAACGCCTCACGACGAATATAAACCGAATCATTTATGGCTTTGCGTCCTTCAGTGGTATTTACGATATAACAATACTCACCATTTTTGATTGCATCCACAATGTTAGGCCGGCCTTCAGTCAATTTGTTTACTACTGAACAGGCAATGCCAGCATCATTTATAAGCTGAGCCGTACCTGTAGTAGCTTCTAAATCAAAGCCACGTTGAACCATCTTAGTCGCTAAATCGACCAGGCGATGCTTATCATTTTGGCGCACTGAGAGTAACGCTTTACCTTTTGCAGGAATAGGAGCGCCTGCGCCTAAGTTTGCTTTGGCATAGGCTTCTTCAAAAGTATCCCCCACTCCCATCACTTCGCCGGTAGAGCGCATTTCAGGGCCTAATAAGGGATCAACACCTTGGAATTTAGCAAACGGCAAGACAACTTCTTTTACCGAATAAAACGGAGGAATGATTTCCTCGGTTATGCCCTGAGAGGGTAACGACTGCCCCACCATAGCTCGGGCTGCTATTTTTGCCAATGGCATACCCGTAGCTTTTGACACAAATGGAATAGTCCGGGCTGCACGAGGATTCACTTCAATCAAATACACTTCACCATCTTTGACGGCAAACTGAGTATTCATTAATCCAATAACCCCCAACTCCAGAGCCATGTCCTTAACTTGTTGGCGCATCACATTTTGTATATCTTCACTCAGTGAATATGGAGGTAACGAGCAAGCTGAATCACCGGAATGCACTCCCGCTTGTTCGATATGTTCCATGATGCCGCCAATTACCACGTTCTCACCGTCACACATAGCATCGATATCAACTTCGATTGCATCATCTAAGAAGCGGTCCAGTAAAACAGGTGAATCATTGGATACTTTAACGGCTTCATTCAAATAGCGCTTAAGATCCTTAAGGTCATAGACGATTTCCATTGCACGACCGCCTAAGACGTAGGAGGGACGAACAACTAATGGAAAACCAATTTTTTCAGCCTCCGTCAACGCCTGTTCCATATTACTGACAGTCGCATTGGCGGGTTGCTTTAGATTTAGTTTATTGACCATTTGCTGAAAACGTTCGCGGTCTTCTGCACGGTCAATAGCGTCTGGTGAGGTTCCAATGATAGGCACACCAGCAGCCTCTAAAGCGCGAGCCAACTTAAGTGGTGTTTGGCCACCATACTGAACAATGACACCCTTGGGCTTTTCAATTCTAACGATTTCTAGCACATCTTCCAAAGTGACGGGCTCAAAGTATAAGCGGTCAGATGTATCATAGTCGGTTGAAACCGTTTCAGGGTTACAATTGACCATGATTGTTTCATAGCCATCTTCACGCATCGCTAAAGCAGCATGGACACAACAATAATCAAACTCTATCCCTTGGCCAATTCGATTTGGACCTCCGCCTAACACCATAATTTTATCGCGGTCGGTGGGTTGCGCTTCACATTCTTCATCGTAAGTAGAATACATGTATGCCGTGCTAGTAGAAAATTCTGCCGCACAGGTATCCACCCGCTTGTATACAGGTACAATATCCATACCGCGGCGCAACTCTCGTACATCACTCTCAGCTACACAGGTTAATTCAGCCAAGCGGGCATCGGCAAAACCTTTGCGTTTTAAGGTCCGCATAAAATCAGCATCTATGCCACTTAACCCTAATTCAGACACTTGTTGTTCTAATTTAATTAATTCTTCGATTTGGACCAAATACCAACGATCAATATTGGTTAGGTTAAATAATTCCTCAACGCTCATACCCATTCGTAAAGCATCACCGATATACCAAATACGCTCAGCGCCAGGCTCTCTCAACTCACGAATAATAATTTCTTCTGCTTCTGGGTCGCTAATATCGATAATCGAATCTAATCCATTCACACCTACTTCAAGGCCGCGAAGTGCTTTTTGCAATGACTCTTGCTGATTTCGACCAATCGCCATAACTTCACCGACTGATTTCATCTGTGTCGTCAGACGATCATTGGCACCGGCAAATTTTTCAAAATTAAAACGCGGTAGCTTGGTAACCACATAATCGATGGATGGCTCGAATGATGCTGGGGTTAACCCGCCAGTGATGTCATTAGCTAGTTCATCAAGGGTATAACCAATCGCCAATTTAGCAGCAACTTTAGCGATCGGGAATCCTGTTGCCTTAGAAGCTAGTGCCGAAGAACGAGATACCCGAGGATTCATTTCAATGATAACCATACGACCCGTATTCGGACACACACCAAATTGCACGTTTGAACCACCGGTTTCCACACCAATTTCTCGCAATACTGCCATAGCCGCATTACGCATGATCTGGAATTCTTTATCCGTTAAGGTTTGGGCTGGAGCAACAGTTATCGAGTCTCCAGTATGTACTCCCATAGGGTCGAAGTTTTCGATAGTACAAACAATGATGCAATTATCATTTTTGTCCCTGACCACTTCCATTTCATACTCTTTCCAACCTATCAGCGATTCATCAATTAATAACTCACTAGTGGGTGAAAGGTCGAGACCTCGGCGACAAATTTCATCGAATTCATCAACATTATAAGCAATACCACCACCACTGCCACCCATGGTAAATGACGGTCGAATAATACATGGGAAGCCGATGCGACTAATCACATCATGAGCCTGTTCAATAGTATGGGCAATTTCAGCGTGAGGACACGCTAGGCCAATGGATTTCATAGCTTTGTCAAAACGCTCGCGATCTTCTGCTTTATCAATCGCATCAGCAGTGGCGCCGATCATTTCTACGCCAAACTCTTCTAACACCCCGAACTTATTTAAATCCAACGCACAATTCAGCGCGGTTTGTCCGCCCATAGTGGGCAAGATAGCGTCGGGACGTTCTTTTTCAATTATTTTTTTAACCACTTCCCAATGAATTGGCTCAATGTAAGTGGCATCTGCCATTTCAGGATCAGTCATGATTGTGGCGGGATTAGAGTTAACCAATATGACTCGGTAACCTTCTTCTCGCAGCGCTTTACAGGCTTGCGCACCTGAATAATCAAATTCGCATGCCTGTCCTATTACGATTGGGCCTGCGCCCAGAATCAGTATGCTTTTTAGGTCGGTACGTTTTGGCATAGTAATTTTTCTCTAGTCTAGGCGTTATTTAGTGTGATCTGGCTTGCATCAATTCAATAAAGTGGTCAAACAAAGGCGCGGCGTCATGTGGACCTGGACTCGCTTCTGGATGGCCTTGAAAACTAAATGCAGGTTTATCTTTTCGATGTATGCCTTGTAAAGATTTATCAAATAAAGACACATGAGTGACTTCAAGATTATCCGGCAAAGCATTTTCATCTACAGCAAAACCGTGATTTTGACTGGTAATCATCACTACATCACGGTGTAAGTCTTTAACTGGGTGATTCGCACCGTGGTGACCAAACTTCATTTTTAAGGTTTTAGCACCGCTAGCTAAGGCTAACAGCTGGTGACCTAAGCAAATACCAAAAATCGGAATGTCCGTTTCTAAAAAAGCTTGGATGGCTTCAATTGCATAGGTACAGGGTTCTGGGTCTCCAGGACCATTCGACAAAAAGATGCCGTCAGGTTGCAATGCCAATACGTCTGCAGCGGAGGTGGTTGCAGGCACCACCGTTAGCTTACAACTACGGTCGACTAACATTCGCAAAATATTGTGTTTGGCGCCAAAATCATAGGCAACCACATGGAACTGACAATCTTGCTTATCTTTTTCGTAACCGTCTTCCAGTGACCAAACCCCATCACGCCACTCATAAGATTTATCAGTAGTAACTGCTTTGGCTAGATCCATTCCTTTTAGACCAGGAAACGCTAAAGATGCTTTTATCCCATCGTCAACTGCTTGCTGGCTAAAATCATCAACCGTAACGATACAGCCACGCTGGGCGCCTTTATCCCGTAAAATACGCGTTAAGCGGCGCGTGTCGATATCAGCGATGCCAACAATATTATTGTCTTTTAAGTAGTCAGAAAGGGAAGATTGATTGCGGAAGTTACTAGCTAATAGAGGAAGGTCTCGAATAATAAGGCCTTTGGCCCATATTTTATCTGATTCAACATCCTCAGAATTAGTACCAGTGTTGCCTATATGAGGATAGGTAAGAGTAATGATTTGTTCTGCATACGAAGGATCTGTCAATATCTCCTGATAACCGGTCATTGATGTATTAAAAACCACTTCACCGACGGAAACACCAGAAGCTCCAATTGATGTGCCTTTGAAAACTGAACCGTCTTCTAGCACCAAAAGGGCGGAAATAGCCAAGTCAACCTCCTAATTAAGGACAACCCAAGGAAAAAAAGCGTACAACGCCTCAAAACCCTATAAAAAACGAGCGTAAATCCTCGATTCACATCTCGTTTACGTTCTTTGCCGCAAGCATTTTCGCTAAATCAACACTGTCAATCGCGAAAATTAGGCAAATTCCCGAGATCATACACCAAGTCTTTATTCAGGTCTAATATTATGTAGAAAAATCACAGAAATGAGGCTTTTACACCAATTTTGATTATAAGCCCCTGAAATACTCATTTAAAACCCAAAACATCTTCCATCGAATACAACCCAGCAGGTTGATTTTTTAGCCATTTTGCTGCTTTCATTGCACCCTTGGCAAAGGTTAAGCGACTAGACGCCTTGTGGGTTATCTCTAATCTTTCACCCAAATCGGCAAACAACGCCGTATGATCGCCGACTACATCTCCGGCTCGAACAGTGGCAAAGCCAATAGTGTTTTGTTGGCGTTCACCCGTATCCCCTTCTCGGGCGTAAACGGCACATTGATTGAGATCCCAATTTAGTTCGTCTGCGATGGCCTCTCCTATCGCAATTGCCGTTCCCGAGGGAGCATCTTTTTTGAAGCGGTGATGAGTTTCAACAATTTCTATATCAGCCGACTGACCCATAACTTTTGCCGCTTGACGAACCAAATTAAGCATCAGATTCACTCCTACGCTGTAATTAGCCGCAAAGACAATCGGTATACTGCGCGCCGCTTGCGCTAATATGGCTTTATGATTTTCAGTCAATCCAGTGGTGCCAACCACAATGGCTTTTTTATGTTTGATACACCAGGCCAGATTACTTTCTAATGCTGCAGGTAAAGTAAAATCAATTACCACGTCAATATAACTGGCCGCTGCATTTAAATCTCCAGTCACAACTAGGCTTTTCTTACCAATGCCGGCTAATTCTCCCACATCCATCCCAACCCACGCAGAGCCGGCTCTCACAGATGCAGCTTTGAGCTCGACTAAACTATCACTATCTGCGGCGTCTATCAGCACTCGTCCCATTCGCCCATTCGCCCCAAATATACCAATTGCAGTCATAGTCACCCTTTTTCAGCCAATAATACTTTTGAATATTGTGCTACATCTTGTTGCATTTTTCAGTAGTTAGTTAGGTATAAGACATAATCATTCGATGTACAATTGAGAAAATCAGTTGCTAGGATTGTATCCATCGCATAATACGTTACATTAACCATAGTATTTCAATGGAACTCATACATGGAATTTTCCAATTTAGCCATCTCAAGTGCAGACTTACCGGACCCAATTGAATTGCCATTTGAAGCCTTAGATTCAAGGTATATAATTGCGGTCATCGGCAGTATATTAATCGCTGCTTTGATGTTCATTACAGTAATGTCTATCAGCAGATTTCAGACGATTTTCACCTTGCATGAGTCAATGCTACAACTATATAAGCCGGGATTATTGGTAGTCGGGTTAGTGACTTTAGCCGTTTGTACATATCAGTTCATCGCAATTCCATGTAAAAAGTATTATCTGCGCGAACACGATTTACACTTTACCTATGGCGTATTTTTCAAGAACATCATTAGCCAACCTATTTTGCGCATTCAACACATTGAGATAAAACGTGGTCCTATTGAGCGGCTGTTCGGTCTCGCTGCCATTCAAGTATTTAGCGCCGGCGGTTCGATGCATACCTTCGAAATTCCGGGTTTAAGCTTTAAGCAAGCACAAAGGCTTCGGCAGTATATTTTGCAGCACAAGGATATCCAATTGGATGGCTGACCAGGATGCTATAATCAGCCCGAATAAAGATGACTGGCAACGACTTTCTCCCATTGCGATTTTGTATTTTATCGCCAGCGGCATAAAACTAGCTGCAGGCAATATGATTTATATCGTTCCCGCTCTGGCAATTAGCTACTCCACTTTGCAAGAAAAACCACATGTATGGCTGCCAGTAGTCATAGCAGTGATCGCATTTATTGTGCTGTCATCTGTGCTCCAATACGTGTTTTATACGTTTAGATTAAAGGGCCAAACTGTCGAGATCCGCTCAGGGGTTTTATCTAAGAAAAATATAAACTTGCCCTTTGAACGAATTCAAAACGTCACTATTGAACAGCCCCTTTATTATCGTCTAAATAACCATGCCTGTTTGCAACTCGATACCGCGGGTTCAGCTAAGCAGGAGGCAAAAATTGTTGCTCTACCTATGGATTATGCTAAGTACTTAAAGTCGCAAATCCTGCAGCAAAAATCTATACAGATTAATGAACCATCCGCAGAGGAAAAACAACCTCAGTCGCCGACAGAACAATTAATTAATAGCCGGAGTATTAAGGATCTTATTTTACATGGCATTACCAATAATAGAGTGTGGATCATTCTTGGGGTATTGGCGCCGGTGTACGATGACATAGCCTCTTACATGGTATCTTGGTTGGACAGTATAGGGATTGACTACCAATCGTATTTTGACATACAAACACAATCTATTTGGCAAGTCGCATTGACGGGGTTACTACTCATAATAATCGTTGCCGGCTCCCTTTCGTTGCTGTCGGTGTTAGGCTCCATCGTTATGTTTTACCAATATACCTTGCATAAAACCGACGATAAATATGTAAGGCGCAGCGGGTTATTCACCCGTCAGGAAGTCACAATGCGACTTTCTAGACTTCAGTTATTAGTATTTAAACAAGATTGGTTGGATGTACTATTGGGGCGGATAAACCTCGAAATGAAACAAAACAGCTCGGCCGGCCAACATGCTAACCAAATACAGCAGAATAATAAGATTATCGTTCCTTCTGTAACTCATCACCAAGCCTTGGCTATCAGTGAGGATGCATTGGAATTAAATCAACTGCGAAATGTTGAATTTAATTCTATTAGCAAACGCTTTATATGGCGGCAGATAATCTATTGGTTACTGCCGTTGAATATCCTAGCATCAGGCTTTGTATTAACTCATGCCAATCCTTTTGGACTTGTCATTGTCGAAATAGTTACTTTTGTCGCTCTAGTGTTAATCTGGTGCCGCTGGAAACGCTGGGGTTATGCTGCAGATCCGAAGTATTTTTATATACGCAAAGGCTTATTCGGGGTCAATCAT
This sequence comes from Aliiglaciecola sp. LCG003, assembly GCF_030316135.1. Taxonomy (NCBI): domain Bacteria; kingdom Pseudomonadati; phylum Pseudomonadota; class Gammaproteobacteria; order Alteromonadales; family Alteromonadaceae; genus Aliiglaciecola; species Aliiglaciecola sp. LCG003. Next base: position 2,746,198 of record NZ_CP128185.1, read on the forward strand.
TATTGTTTCGCTAATTATAAGGTACAACAAAGCAAATTTGTCCAAAATCCAATCATGCGACGTCATAATCTGGCAAACATTGTGTTTATATTGGCATCAGGATCGCTAGCCATTCCCTTTATGCCGGCGAAAGTTGCAAAAGACTTTCTGGCTAATACTCTACAGATCGTTAGTCAGCAAAAGCGTTCTTGGATGTAAAATTAACAAGCTGTTAGGAAATAAAATGCGTAAAAGACTTATTTGGGATCTACCGATTCGTTTGTTCCACTGGTTATTGGTATTAGCCATAGTTGCTCAATGGGCTACGGCTGAGTTGGGTGGTGACTTGATGGACTTCCATTTTTACATTGGTTACTTCACCCTGGGTCTTATAATCTTTCGGTTGATATGGGGATTCGTCGGAACTAAACATTCTAGGTTCAGTGATTTTCTTGCGCCTCCTAAAGCTATTTTTAACTATTTTATTGCACTAATGAAAGGCAACAACAAAGACTATATTGGCCACAATCCTGTAGGCGGTTTATTGGTGCCCTTGGTTATCGTACTTTTATTGATGCAAACCATCAGTGGTCTTTTCGCTACCGATGATGTGCTTCACTCGGGACCATACATATCGGCGGTAAATACAGAAACCCAAAGTTGGCTCAATTGGTTGCATCACTTCACCTTTGAGCTAATCAGTTATGTGATTCTTTTTCATATTGTCGCTATCTTGTGGTACAAATTTGGATTACGCCGCTCGTTGATTGCTCCCATGATAAGTGGCTACAAACAAGTTGATGATAAAGTGGCAGACTCACCCAGAGTTACATCCTCAAGAATTGTGTTGGCCTTGATAATAGCAGCTTTGATAGCAGCATTTATTTATTGGTTAGTGGCGATAGCCGCCCCGGTACCCGAAGTGGAATATTACTTTTAGCGTTATTACTGCGCTAGAAAAGCAGGCATTTAAGTCTTCAGAAACTTATAGCCTGCTCATCTGAATGCTCTATTTAGCAGAGATTAATCAGCTTTATAGCTGTCGTGGCAGCCTTTACAACTTTTCAATACCGCGCCAATGTTAGCTTTAAAACTGTCAGTCTGCCCTTCTTCAGCTGAAACTCTCAAGGTTCGTGCCGCATCAGTTAAAGCGGTGATTTTTGTTTGAAAATCTGGATAGTCTTGCCAAATTTTAGCCAAAGCGTCTGTCTTTACATCAAACTTGCGGGTATCAACAGAAAAGTAATCATCCATCATTAAAGAAAGCTGTTCAATGCGTAACGCATTTTTTTCAATGGTCTGTGCATCCATTGGGATCGCTTCTTTAGCCATGGCTCCTAAAGCGCCTACATTGCTTCTGACTAACTGTAGCAACGCCTGTCTGAACTGCACAGCACTGGCCGCATGCTTGTCGGACTGAGCCGGTTCAACTGCATTAGCTAAATGTATCCCTGTTAATAAACTTAACGCTAGCAAAGCAGACTTGACGATTGGTCTCATATGTTCCCTCTTTTATAATGTTGGAGCTGCTAAAAACAGCAATTTCGTATTGGTAGTTTATTGGTTCTGAATCTACCTTCTTAACCTAACAGTTGGCAATAAAAAATATCAATAGCAAGATAATAAAAAAGCGCCAAAAGGCGCTTTTTATATAATACTTTCAATTAATTGGTTAGGTCATCGAAGAATTTCTTCACACCGTCGAAGAATCCTTGTTCTTTTGGACGATATTTAGCTGCTTCGTCTCCTTTACCCATTGAAGTATCTAATTCTTCAAGCAACTCTTTCTGGCGAGACGTTAAATTAACTGGTGTTTCAACCACAACCCGGCACATTAAGTCACCAACGCTACCACTACGGACTGATTTAACACCCTTACCGCGAAGTCTGAACATTTTGCCAGTTTGCGTTTCAGTTGTGATCTTAAGCTTAACCTTGCCATCTAGGGTAGGTACTTCGATGTCACCGCCTAACGCCGCCTTGGTAAAGCTCAATGGAACTTCACAATACAGGTTGTTTCCGTCACGAGTGAATATACTATGTTCTTTAACGTGGACCTGAACATACAAATCACCTGCTGGCGCTCCGGCTTCACCCGCTTCACCCTCTCCGGTGAGACGAATACGATCGCCGGTGTCTACACCCGCTGGTACTTTCACAGACAGGGTTTTAGTTTTTTCCTTACGTCCATGACCATGACACTCACGACAAGGATCTGCAATAATTTTCCCACGTCCAGAACAGGTTGGGCAGGTTTGCTGCACGGCAAAGAAACCTTGGCGCATTTGCACCTGACCATTACCATGGCAGGTAGGACAGGTGGTGGGAGAACTGCCTTTCTTAGCACCAGAGCCGTCGCAACCATCACAAGCAACCAAGGTAGGCACGCGAATTTCTACATTCTTGCCCCTTACGGCTTCTTCAAGTGACAACTCAAGATTATATCGAAGGTCAGAGCCTTGACGAGCTCGAGATTGTCGACCTCCACGGCCACCCCCGCCAAAAATGTCACCAAAAACGTCGCCAAATATATCGCCAAAGTCAGCACCACCACCACCAAAGCCAGCGCCGCCTCGATTAGGATCAACACCAGCGTGACCATATTGATCATACGCTGCTCGCTTTTGGCCATCGGTAAGGATTTCGTGTGCTTCTTGGACTTCTTTAAATTTTTCTTCCATCGCTTTGTCACCCTTAGTTCTATCCGGGTGAAACTTCATCGCGAGGCGTTTATAAGCCTTTTTTATTTCACGCTCGTCAGCACTTTTGCTAACTCCAAGCACTTCATAATAGTCTCGCTTCGACATACTGCTCGTTTATCCTATATGATGCCAAACACGTTAAATAGTGTTTGAACTTGTCTAACCTAAAACGAATAAAGGGCGCAGTAAGAAATCTTGCTGCGCCCAGTTTGGATCAAAGCCTGAATGGTTCAGGCCAAGACAACAATTACTTTTTGTCGTCTTTTACTTCTTCAAACTCAGCGTCAACCACGTCATCATCTTGTGAAGACTGTTTCGCATCAGGCTGTTCTGCACCAGCAGCACCTTCAGCGCCCGCTTTCGCTTGAGCTATTTCCATCAATTTAGCAGAAGCTTGAATCAACTCTTGAGTCTTGCCTTCGATTTCCGCTTTGTCTTCGTTTTTAACCGCAGTCTCAAGGGCTTCAATAGCCGCTTCGATTGTAGCTTTATCGTCAGCAGGCAATGCATCACCCGCTTCTTCGATTTGCTTTCTGGTACCGTGGATCATACCGTCAGCCTGGTTGCGAGTCTGAACCATTTCTTCAAACTTAGCGTCAGCATCTTTATTAGCTTCTGCATCTGCTACCATTTTTTCGATTTCTGCTTCACTCAAACCAGAAGACGCTTGGATAGTTATCTTCTGCTCTTTACCTGTGTCCTTATCTTTAGCGGAAACATGTAAAATACCATCAGCATCAATATCGAAGGTGACTTCGATTTGAGGCGCACCGCGTTGAGCAGCACGGATCCCTTCAAGATTAAATTGACCTAAAGACTTATTACCTGCGGCTTGCTTACGCTCGCCTTGTAACACATGAACTGTTACTGCAGATTGGTTATCTTCCGCCGTAGAGAAGGTTTGTGATTTTTTAGTTGGGATGGTTGAGTTTTTCTCAATCAACGCCGTCATCACACCGCCCATAGTCTCGATACCAAGAGACAAAGGAGTAACATCTAGTAGAAGTACGTCTGTAACGTCACCGGCTAGAACACCACCTTGAATCGCAGCACCTGCTGCAACGGCTTCATCAGCATTCACGTCTTTACGTGGCTCTTTTCCAAAGAATTCAGTTACATACTTCTGAACCAATGGCATACGTGTTTGACCACCCACTAGAATGATGTCATTTATATCGCTAACTGAAAGGTTTGCATCAGATAACGCTTGCTTAACTGGGTCAAGAGTTTGCTTAACCATATCTTCAACCAATGACTCTAGTTTGGCACGGGTAACTTTAATCGTTAAGTGCTTAGGACCAGATGCATCAGCTGTTATATACGGTAAGTTAACTTCTGTTTGTTGTGCAGAAGACAATTCAATTTTAGCCTTCTCACCCGCTTCTTTTAGGCGTTGCATAGCCAAGGGATCTTTACGTAAATCTACACCTTGGTCTTTCTTGAATTCGGCAACTAAGTAATTAATTACGCGGTTATCGAAATCTTCACCACCTAAGTGTGTGTCACCGTTGGTCGCAAGTACTTCAAATGTGTGCTCGCCTTCAACTTCATCAATTTCAATAATTGAAATATCGAACGTACCACCACCTAAGTCATATACAGCAACAACGTTGTCGCCTTTCTTCTTGTCCATGCCATAAGCAAGGGCTGCAGCAGTTGGTTCGTTAATGATACGTTTAACATCCAAGCCTGCAATTTTACCTGCATCTTTAGTGGCTTGACGCTGTGAATCATTAAAGTAAGCCGGTACGGTGATGACCGCTTCAGTTACTTTTTCACCTAAGTAATCTTCTGCCGTTTTTTTCATTTTCTTTAACACTTCAGCAGAGATTTGTGGCGGAGCCATCTTCTCGCCTTTCACTTCAACCCACGCATCACCGTTGTCAGCTTTAACAATGCTGAAAGGCATGATGTCGATATCACGTTGAACTTCTTTATCTTCCCAACGGCGACCAATTAAACGCTTAATCGCATATAGGGTATTTTGTGGGTTAGTAACCGCCTGACGTTTAGCTGGCGCACCAACTAAAATCTCACCGTCATTGCTGTATGCAATGATGGAAGGTGTTGTACGATCACCCTCTGCGTTTTCTAATACTTTAACTTTGTCGCCTTCTAACACAGCAACACATGAATTGGTTGTACCTAAATCTATGCCAATGATCTTACCCATTAGTCTATCTCCATAAAAACTGTAATTCTAAAGTCTGTACCTTTTGTGGGGTTATTCTGAATTTTTTCAATGTTTTTTATGAAAAAAAAAACCCAAAAATGCAATTTAAGCTTCGATATCTACGCCGCCTTCAGAGGCTCTAGATACCATGACCATTGCGGGACGCAATAATCTGCCATTAATTTCGTAACCTTTTTGCATCACAGCCAACACAGTGTTAGCTGGCACATCAGCACTTTCTTGCATCGACATGGCTTGATGCTTTTCTGGATTAAATGCTTCACCTTGAGGGTCAATCACATTAAGTCCAAATTTTTCAATGGTAGAGATAAATGACTTGAGCGTAATATCTACCCCTTCCATCATCGGTTTTAATGATTCATTTTCATGATCAGCGAGCTGTACAGCACGCTCTAAATTATCTGCCACTGGCAACAATTCGGCGGCAAAACGTTCCAAGGCAAATTTACGTGCTTTTTCCACTTCGGTTTCAGCTCGTCTGCGTGCATTTTCCATTTCCGCTTTAGCACGTAATACTGAATCACGCTGCTCAGATACTGTTGCTTCTGCCTTGGCTAGTGCAGCTTGTAACTCTGAAATGGTTTGCTGCTCTGCTGACAATGATTGCTGTTCCGCTGGAACTTCGTTGCTATCATCAACAGCCGAATGTTCTTGCTGCTCATGCTCGTTTAAATCTTGGGGCTGCTGATCTTTATTCATGCCTGACTCCATCGCTTTGATTTTTACTCTAAAATTGTAATTTGAATCTGATTGAGCCTATAGATGGGGTTGCTTTAATGGGCTTCAAGGGTAAAAACCCCAGTTTTTTTATTGAATTACATTTTTTTTTAATTAGATGTTTAATTCTGCCGCTTTCATAATCTGACTTGTCTAGGTAAAGTGGTGAAATTGTTGATTATTTTATGCTGTATTGTAAATGTTTAGCGTTGCAACCATCTCGACCGTGGTGTTTTGTTATTTATTGCTGTTGTTTTTAGTTGGCTTCATTGGCGACAAATTGTTGGACCGAAAAAAACAGCATCCACTAATCTATGGCTTAGCCATGGGCGTCCATTGCACTTCTTGGGCTTTTTTCGGTACTTCAACCCAAGCAACACTATACGGTTGGGCGTTTGTTCCTACCTATTTAGGTGTTATTTTTGTGATGTTATTTGGCTTTACCGCGCTGAAAAAAATTGCCTTAATATGCCAGCAAAACAACGTCAGTTCACTGGCTGACTTTGTGGGATTGCAGTATCGTCAATCTCATATGCTGGCTGCTATTGTCACTTTATTATGTTTCATTGGGGTCGTACCCTATATTGCCTTGCAGCTTGATTCAGTCACCCACAATATCACTTTAATCTCCGCCGCAGCCCCTGATTTATCTTCTGATATAGGTTTGTATGTTACGGCTTTGCTGGCCATCCTTGCCATCTTGTTTGGTGCCCGTACATTTGATCTCATCGACAAAAAACCGGGACTGATGTTAACCGTAGCCTTTGCATCCTTGCTAAAACTTGTTGCTCTGCTGTGCGTTGGCCTGTTTGTCTGCTACGGATTGTTCGATGGTATATTTGATTTGATGGGCCAAGCACAAAACTCCCCCAACGCTAGACAAGTGATAGAAGCGGATCCGGCAATCTGGGTGTTTATCAGTCATATTTTACTTGGTATTTGTGCGATGTTTTGTTTGCCCCGTCAGTTTCATGTCAACTTTGTTGAGAATAAAGGAGAACAAGAATTAGTGACTGCTCGGTGGTTATTTCCGTTATATTTATTGGGTATGACGCTGTTTGTATTGCCAATTGCTTTGGCGGGTCAGATTTTGCTCAATCCAGAGACCATTAGCACCGATAGCTATGCACTAGCCTTACCACTAATGGCCAAGCAAAAAATCGCAACCCTAATCAGCTTTGTGGGCGGGTTAGCCGCTGCGACCAGCATGGTAATTGTTGCCACCCTTGCCGTTGGCATCATGATCTCTAACAACCTTATTACGCCCATATGGATCAAGTTCAAGCTAATTAATCAGCAACAAAACGACCTTACACCAGGAGTAATATTATTTATTCGTCGTCTGGCCATAGCCTCAGTACTATTCATCGCATATCTATATCATCGTGATGTCAGTTCGGGCTCACCACTGGTCAATAGTGGCATCATCTCTATTGCCCTACTCTCACAAATCATGCCGATGATTATCTTCGGATTATATTGGCAAAAATCTAATCGCTTAGCCGCCTTGTCAGGTCTGATTGTCGGCGCACTATGTTGGTTTTATTGGTTACTGTGGCCAAGTATTACCGGCAGTTATTATTTTGATCCTATGCCAACCGATCTGGAGCTTGGCAGAGGCTTTATGCTAAGTGTATTCGCCAATACCCTGTGTTACGTGCTAGTAACTTTACTCATCCCTAATCGAAAGTTAACTCACAGCACAGCCGATGATACGTCAGAAGAGAGCCCGGTCCGTCAAGTTATCAAGTTGAATAGACTATTAGCACTAACTCAAAATGTATTAAATCATCATGAACAAGACGAACTTGCTACATTCTCACAACGACATTCTAGAGATGGCTATGCAAGCCCACTATTGTTGGAGCGGGTGGAAAGCATTCTTTCAGGTAAAATTGGCGGCGCTAGTGCTCGCATCCTTATCTCAGCCATATCAGAAAAAGACCAGGTATCCTTACCTGAGTTATTTGAATGGATGGAACAGGCCACTCAGACCTTTCAATTTAATCATGAGATATTGCAATCCAGTGTCCAGCATATACAACAAGGGATCAGCGTAATAGACCCTGATTTGAAATTAATTGCGTGGAATCAGCGTTATGTGGAGCTTTTTGATTATCCTGACAACTTCATCAAAGCTGGATTATCCATGCAGGAATTACTCGAATTTAACGCTAAGCGGGGCTTGTTCGGCCACAGTGATGACGCGCAACAAGAGATAGCCAAACGCATTGAGTACATTCGACAAGGCAGCCGATACAAATACGTTCGTAAACAACCTGGCGGTCAAGTCATAGAACTTAATGGTAGTCCACTACCAGGCGGTGGGTTCGTTACTACTTATAGTGATATAACCGAGTATATTGAAATACAACAACAACTTGAACAGGCAAAAACACAATTAGAATTGCGGGTAGCAAAACGTACTGAAGAGCTAAAAAATTCCAATCAGGCCCTGACGATAGCCAAACATCAGGCTGAACTAGCAAACGACAGTAAAACCAAATTTTTAGCCGCTGCGGGACATGATTTGATGCAGCCGTTTAATGCCGCAAGTTTATTTGGCGAGCTAATCAATCAAAAATCCTCTGAGCCAGAGATCCGTTTATTAAGTCAGTCTTTGAAAGATTCCCTTAACAACGCCGAGGAATTATTGTCTTTATTGTTAGACATGACAAAATTAGAATCTGGAATTTTAGTCCCTCACATCCAGCCATTTGCAATTACCGAAATCCTCGATCCGCTGGCCAATGAGTTTGCCATGATTGCCCAGCAAAAAGGTCTAGAATTTCATTACGTACGCAGCTCCTTATGGATCCGCTCCGATAAAAAGTTACTGCGCAGAGTCATCCAAAACTTACTCTCAAATGCGGTGCGCTATACCGCCAAGGGTCGCATAGTTTTGGGCTGTAAACGCAATCAGCACAGTTTGCAAATTCGTGTATTAGATACCGGATCAGGAATTTCCGTTGACGAGCAACAATGCATTTTTGAAGAGTTTAGACAACTCAATCATACCCAGCAACAGCAAGGCTTAGGATTGGGGTTAACCATAGTGGACAAGATTTCTAGTCTATTAAAACACCCTGTAAAGCTGCTGTCAGAACCAGGAAAAGGCAGTCAATTTAGTGTTGCAGTCAATATTTGCCAGAGTAAGTTAGCCCCGGCCAACCAACCGCCAACTCAAGAACTTAAGACAGCTATCTTAAAGGGCAAGACAGTGTTATTGGTCGAAAATGACGTTCAAACCCGCACTGCTGTGAAACAATTATTGACTAGTTGGGAGGCAACTGTGGTCAGCATAGAGACCATTGAGCAGGTCGCTGATCTCAAACAACCTGTCGACTTAATGTTGTTAGACTATCATTTGGATGATGGCCTAACTGGCATTGAAATGAGTCATGCCATCCGTGCTCATTTTAATATCAAGCTACCTGGAATTTTAAATTCAGCCGAACGCAGTGAAGAAATGCGTTCTTGTTCCCTTGACGCGGGATTGTTGTTTTTGCCCAAACCTCTCAAAAGTGCAGCTCTTAAACGTATGCTGCGTCAGGCCAAGTTAACCGCTTAGGGCGACTATTAACCTATTAGATGAGCAGCCATTTTCACTATATCCTGTCTGAACCGATTCTACTGTGCAAATCAGCTTACTGCATGATTTGCTTGAAAAGCACGCCTGCTTGAGTGCGGTTGTTCAACTTAAGTTTCTTCAAAATGGCTGAACCATGTTGTTTAATAGTGGTTTCTTTTATACCTAGTTCGTAAGCAATTTGTTTATTTAATAAACCATCAGCCATCATTTTCAGCACAATAAACTGCTGAGGAGTGAGTTGTTCTAAGTGACGGGCAAATGATGATTGTTCATCAGGTAGCGCCTGCTCAACCTCGTCAATAAGATGAGCTGGCAACCATTGGCCACCATCAAGCACTTGCTCGATTGCTTCGGCGATTTGCTCTAATGTGCTTGATTTTGGAACAAAGCCACTTGCGCCAAGATTAATCGCGCGCTGGATAATTTGAGCTTGCTCCTCTGCCGATACTATAACTACCAGTACATCCGGATGCCTGAGCCGTATCTGGCTCAGGCCAAACAGACCATCATTACCTGGCATATTTAAATCCAGAAAAACCAATTCAATTTCCGGATCTTTGACTAAACAATCCAAGGTTTCCTGCAAACTAGCAGCTTCAGCAATATTTTTATCTAATAGTGCACAGACTGCTTGCTTTAAGGCAACGCGAAAAAGAGGATGGTCATCTGCAATTAATGCTTTTACATTCATAGAGTGTATTCAGTTACTTACCTTTGGAGAGAGCCGCTATATTAAGAGCCCCTCAACAGAATAGCAAAAAAAAGGGCGGCAAAGCCGCCCAAACAACACACAAAAAAGTTAGAAATTATAGCCCACAGTTAGGTGGATAGTTCTTGGATCCCCATAGTATCCAATCAAAGTGTTATCGCCACCTAAGCCTGGCGTGTACTGACTAATATCATTCGGCGCGTCTGGGTTTGGTGTAACGAACTGGTACCCTCCGACCAAATATTCTTCGTCGGTCAAGTTTTTAATGTGCAAACCTGCATTCCAATTACCGTCGTCGCTGTACCACACCGCACTGAGATTCAATAAACCATAACCATCTTGGTTCAACAGGTTGTCTTGCTCAAACAAGCTGTATTCGCTGCGATAGTAATAGTTCGCATTGAACATCACATCCCCACCACTGGTGTTTAGTAGGTAGTTAACCGCAAAGTTAGCGGTTCGCTTTGGCGTGTTAGAAACTGAAAACGCTTCAGCAATGTTAATTGGCCCAGCAGGAGTATCTTCTATTACGGTGCTAAATTCAGAATTGATCAACCCTAGTGCAAAATCAAAGGTTAATGACTCTGTAGCGGCATAGGTAATTTCCGCTTCTAAACCTTGTGCGTCTGATTCACCAACATTTCCCAACACCTGATTTAAGTCAGTTGCACTATCACCGGCTATAACGGAAATGTATTGACGATCTTTATGATCTAACGAGAACAAGGTAATGTTGGTACGCAATTTATCCGACCAATCAGCCTTGACGCCAATTTCATAGCTATCAACTATCTCTGGACGTGCACCCTTTTCTTGCGCTGTCGCCCGAGGATTAAAGGTTCCTGATTTAAAGCCCTGTGAGTAGCTGGCGAACAACATCATATCGCTACTAACTTGATATTCTAACCCCAATCTTGGAGTGAATCGGCTCCAGCTTTCTACCGCAGGTGCGTCTAAAACACCATCTCCATCTGAATCGCTACCCAATACTTGTGGTACTAAATTACCGTCTGGTCGAACATAACCAGGGATCCAGCCAGAAGACGGATATACATTGTCAAATACTAAACCATTGTTAACCGTGGCTTGCTTTTCTTCATCGGTATAACGTGCACCTACTGTCATCGATAGCTTATCGGTGATATCAAAAGATGATTGCGCATAAATCGCGACGCTTTCACTGTTATTGCAGCCTGAAACTTCACGAGTTAGCCCTGGAGTGGCAAATGCTGCACGACCTAACACACCTAAAATTGCTTCAAATTGACCACATGATTCACCATCGTAATAGTACACACCACTCACCAATGAGAATTTATCTGAGCGATAGTTTGCTTGCAGCTCGTGAGTGGTATTTTCATCTTCATAAATCGCAGGCACATCAAAAATGTCCAATGCGGTATTGTCAAAGTCAATATTGGTCGGCGAGTAACTTTCACGAGAAGAGCCAATATATTTTAATGATAATTGATCAGATACATCCCAGTTGGCCATCAAACTGAACCCTTCGGTTTCAACTTTATTTTCTGTTGGCAAACTGGTGTAAGAATCAAACACACTATCAGGCACAGGTGCATCCGTTAGCAAACTCGGTAACAGACGGTAACCGCCTTTAGAATTAGAGTCATCGACCGTTTTATCCCAATTGAAACGGAAAAACATATCATCGGCAGGGGTGAACTCTACTGTTACTCTAGCTGCTGTGACATCTTTGTTATAGTTTTCGGTATCTTGGTTAGGCAACGCAGATTGAAGGAAACTACCAAAACCATCACGATTTAGGGTAGCAAAACCTGCTCCGATATAAAGCTTGTCTTCAATAACAGGCAATTGGCCGGTTACTTTTAAATCTCGCTGGCCGTAACTGCCCACAGTAGCTCGTACTTCCATCGTTGGGTCGCCAGACATAGCCTTTGTCACATATTTAATCGCACCACCAATGGTGTTTTTACCGTATAAGGTGCCTTGTGGGCCGCGCAATACTTCTATACGTTCTACATTTAACAAGTCTAAAACTGCGCCTTGTGGGCGTGCCATATAGACATCATCTACGTAAATTCCCACGCCCGGCTCATAACCCCAAAGTGGATCCTGCTGGCCTACACCTCGGATAAAGGCGGTTAAGGTTGAGTTTGTACCACGACTTGTTTGCAAGGTTGTATTTGGCGAAAATTGCGCTATTTCAGTAATCACCGAAGCGCCAATTTCGTCCAACTTGGTCGCCCCAACAGAGGTTACAGAGATAGGCACTTCTTGTAATGTTTCTACGGTTTTACGGGCTGTAATTTCAATTTTTTCCAGTCCACGTTCCTTTTCTTGAGCAAGTAATGGGGCCGATAGTCCAGACAACGCCACTGCACAGGCAATAGCGCTGGTTTTTAGATTCGTTCTAATAGTAGGCAAAGCATTAGACGGAGTAGTTTTCATTAGATGTCCTTTTACACAGTTTTCATTATTTTAATATGTGTATTGTTTGTGGTCAGTACTTGATGCCTGAGTACTGTAATTCAGAACGCAACGTTTTACCTTAGTACCATAGTACTATGTTGTTTAAACCGAAAAACGTTAACACTGTGCGGCATATTATATTGTCTGCGGTCACAGACTTGTCATTGAAATATTATTAATAAAAAGGAATACCCATGCTCAGTCTGATTGGCTTAATAGGTGGACTATTGTTACTTATCATACTTACGATAAGAGGCATGAATTTGTTTATTGCGGCACCCTTGTGTGCTTTGGTTGTAGCACTAACCAGTGGAATCCCCGTTTTTATCGGTGAAGTAAATTTTGTTGAAACCTATATGCAAGGGTTCTCGGGATTTATTGCTTCGTGGTTTTTTATGTTTTTACTTGGCAGTTTGTTTGGCAAATTCATGGAGGATACCGGCGCAGCTGACGCGGTTGCCAAAGCTATTATTAAACGTCTAGGCAAACAACATGCAGTGGCAGCAGTGGTGATTGCTTGCGCCATACTAACCTATGGTGGCGTGAGTGTTTTCGTGGTCGCTTTTTCCGTTTACCCAATGGCATTAAGTCTATTCAAAGACGCAAATTTACCCCGTCGTTTTATTCCCGCGGCCCTCGCTTTCGGCTCGGTTACCTTTACCATGACATCGGCGGGCTCGCCGGAAATTCAAAACTGGATCCCAATTAAATATTTAGGTACATCCCCTTTCGCTGCTTGGGAAGTTAGCTTAGTAGTCGCCATTTTCATGGCAACTATGGGTTTTTGGTGGATCCGCAAAATGATCAACAAAGCTCTTGCCAACGGAGAGACTTTTGAACATAAAGAGCATGACCCAGAAATAGCAGAACGTGACTACCCCCATCCGCTTACAGGACTCTTCCCTTTATTAGTCGTGTTGGTATTGTCTTTTAGCTTGCATGAAGCTTTACAGCAAATGGCATTAATAGTTGCACTTGGTGGTGGTGTGATGACATTGATTATCATCAACTACAAATATTTCCACAACTTTGGTGCGGCGGTGACTTTAGGCACTACAGGTGCCCTGATTGCCATCGGCAACACCGCTGCTGTGGTTGGTTTTGGTACCATCGCAAAATCAACGCTAGCCTTCCAACAAGCTGTTGAAATAATGACTCAAATACCCGGTAATGAGCTTATCGGCGCGGCAATAGCGGTAAGTGTGATCGCAGGCCTCACCGGTTCAGCATCAGGTGGTCAGGCAATAGCCTTGCCTTTGGTTGGTCCACACTACATGGATCAGGGAGTCGACCCGGAGCAACTGCATAGAATAGTCTCTATCTCATCCGGCGCGCTAGATTCATTACCTCACAACGGTTATGTGGTCACTACCATACGCGCCATTTGTCATGAAACCCATCAACGGGCCTATTGGGCTGTTGGGGCGCTCACCGTGGTTGTGCCATTAATAGGCTTGTCATTGGCCATTGCATTATTTAATTGGTTTTAAGGTAACTCGATGAATAATCATTTAATACATAGGTCAAATTCGCCGTCGTTGAAGCGTTTTCCTGTCAACTATATCTGGGCCATAGCCCTATCATCTATCCTAGCTATCATGTGCAGTTCAGTGAATGCTGAGTTGTTGGTGGATAAACAAACTTTCACCAGCCAAAACTTCAAGACTTTTAATGGTAATAACATAAAGGAAGTGAATGTTGGCTGGGAAAGCTATGGCAACCTAAACCCACAAAAAGATAATGTAATACTAATTACCCATTATTTTACCGGCAACTCCCACGCAGCCGGAAAATATGATGTAGCCGATGCCAGCCTGGGATATTGGGACGCCATTATAGGCCCTGGGAAAGCAATCGACACCAATCGCTTTTTTGTGATCAGTGTGGATTCTTTGGCTAATTTAGGTGTTGGTGATCCCCATGTGATCACAACGGGTCCAGCGTCCATCAACCCCGACACTCAAAAACCTTATGGTCTAGACTTCCCGGTGGTTACCATTCGTGATTTCGTCAATGTTCAAAAGCTGGTGCTTGAATCTTTGGGTATTCAAAAACTATACGCTGTCGTTGGGCCCTCAATGGGTTCAATGCAAGCCATCGATTGGGCGGCAGCTTATCCGAGTAAAGTTGAACGAATGATGTCAGTTATAGGAGCTGGCCAATCCGACCCTTGGACAACGGCACTTTTAGAACATTGGGCCACGCCAATCAAACTCGATAGAAATTGGAACGATGGCGATTATTATGCCGGTTCAGCCCCTATTGACGGATTAACCGCGTCATTAATGTTGATCACTCAAAATGCCCTATCTGCGGATTTTTTCAACCAACTAGGCAAACAAACTGTGCCCTTTCAGGCCCTCGAAAGTGAGCCATTGCATGATATTCGAAAATCTCACAGCATAGTTAATTGGCTGCGCAGCAGAGCACAGGCCCGCGCGACAACTATGGATGCAAATCATCTGCTTTATTTAGTCAGGGCCTGCCAGCTATTTATCACCGGCCATCAACATGATTTTTCTAAAGCCATCGCGAGCATCACAGCAAAGACATTGTTCCTACCCGCTACCCAAGATCAACTGCTGATGCCCTACCACGCTAAACAAACTCATCAAGCATTGATCGATAGCGGTAAAAAAAGCCAAATTAAAATGCTTGAAGGCCCCTTGGGACATCTTGAAGGTGTAACTGGCATCTCCCAGCATACTGATGCTATCCGCGCTTTCCTAAAACAATAAGAGCTGGAGTTTCATATGAAAAATTTATTACTGTTAGCTTTACCTATGCTGGTTTCAAAAGCCTTTGCTGGCCCTTTGCAACAGCTGGATTTAGATATTGAGCATATCAGCGTATCGGGGATTTCAAGTGGCGGATTTATGGCGAATCAATTTCACCTTGCCCACTCTAAATGGGTCGATAAAGCTGCGATCATTGCTGCTGGGCCATATTATTGTGCACAGGGATCTATTGGTGGCGCATTATCCCAATGTGTAAACAAAGTGGATACCCCCATCGACCTTGCCTTGCTTAAGCAACAAGCCGAGAATTATGCCAAAGCTGGACTGATTGATGCAATTGGTAACTTACAGCACAGCAAGGTTTGGTTATTTCACGGTAACAAAGACACCCGCGTAATTGCCCCGGTCAGCGAAGCACTGTTTACCCAATATTCAAACTGGATAAAGCCTGAAAACCTTAAATACATTAGCGACAAGCCATTCGCTCATCACTTTCCAACCCAAAAAAACGGCCACCAGTGCGATGAATCCAAAGCGCCATTTATCGGTAAATGTAACTATGATGCCGCGGGTGAGTTTTTGTCATTTTTGTTCGATTCGTTGAAACCAGCTAGCGAGAAACCTAGCGGTCAGGTAGTGGAATTTGATCAACGTGAATTGGGCGGTGAAGTCGCGAGCACATTGGCAAAAACAGGTTATGCGTATGTGCCCAATAGCTGTAGTCAAGGTGAGCAATGCACCCTTCACATGAGCTTTCATGGCTGCAATCAGAACGCAGAGGCTGTAGACCAGCAATTCATTCAACAAAATGGCTTAAACAACTGGGCCGATAGTAACCATATGGTTGTCTTGTACCCCCAAACTCGTGCATCCATGATGATGCCACTCAACCCTCAAGGTTGCTGGGATTGGTGGGGATATACCGGCGAGAATTATGCAACTAAATCTGGCAAACAGATTCAGGCTGTCGAAAATATTGTTAAACACATGGCTAAATAAATAGAGCTAATAGGGGAATTTATGTCTACTAAAACCGTATTAATTACCGGTGGTGCAAGTGGTATTGGCTATGGCATTGGCGAATACTTAGGGAATCAAGGCCATCATATAGTGATTGCTGATATCAATGGCCAGTCTGCTGAGTTAGCGGCCGGCAAATTGAGGAAGTTAGGTATAGTTGCAGACTCTATCGTAATAGATGTATCCAGTAGCCAACAAATAGAAGGCTTGGTTGATGCCTTGATGCCACTTCAAATAGATGTATTGATTAATAATGCTGGCATTCAACATGTCTCTAAATTGGAAGATTTCCCTGCGGATAAATGGCAGATGTTAATCAATATCATGTTAGTTGGACCCGCATTATTGTCGAAGGCTTTTTTGCCCGGTATGCGAGAGCGTAATTTTGGCCGTATTATTAATATTGGCTCCTTGCATTCATTGGTCGCCTCCCCCTACAAATCAGCTTATGTAGCCGCGAAACATGGTCTGCTCGGCTTTGCCAAGACGGTGGCATTGGAGATTGGGCAAGCAAACATCACGATAAACACCCTATGTCCGGCCTATGTGAAAACCCCACTGGTGGAACAACAAATCGCAGCACAAGCCTTGCAAAATAATATAACTGAAGCAGAAGTGATCGATAAAATAATGCTTGAGCCAATGCCAAAAAAGGCGTTTATCAGTATCGATGAACTTGCCGCTAGCGCCGCCTTTTTGATCAGTGATGGAGCTCGTAACATGACGGCTCAAACCCTAGTAATTGACGGTGGTTGGACTGCACGTTGAGCCGAGTCAGCTAAGCTAGTTGTTGGCTATTGTTACTTGGTTTTAACATTAAAGCATGGGTATACTGCAGTTCCTTTTTTACTAACGTTGTTTTCATCACTATGCCGTTTAAAACCATTGGATTGATTGGTAAACCCGCACACGAAGGTGCCAACAAAAGCTTGAATGCAATCGTGCAGTTTTTAAAAAGCAAGGGTTGCCGCATTTTGGTAGAACGAAAAGTGACCAACATGCTGGTAGGTAACGGTTTTGAGTCAGCAGAGTTGGAAGAAATTGGCACACAAGCAGACTTAGCAATAGTTGTTGGCGGCGATGGAAATATGTTGGGTGCTGCCAGAGTGTTGGCCAAGCATGATGTCGCTGTAGTCGGTGTAAACCGTGGTAATTTAGGCTTTTTAACTGATATCAGTCCAGATGACATCGAGCGTCAGTTAGAAAGCATTTTCCAAGGGGAAAGTGTTCGCGAACAACGATTCATATTGCAGGTTGAAGTATTTCGCGACGGCATTTTACAAAGTGCCAATTCAGCAATAAACGAAGTGGTACTGCATCACGGTAAAGTGGCGCATATGATGGAGTTCGAAGTCTATATTGACGATAATTTTGTCTTTAGCCAACGCTCAGATGGACTGATTGTAGCCACTCCTACAGGCTCAACAGCCTATTCATTGTCCGGGGGGGGGCCGATTCTTACTCCGAACTTAGACGCTTTGACATTAGTACCCATGTTTCCCCATACATTGAGTAGCAGACCCATAGTGGTCGACGCCAATAGTACCGTCAAAATGAAAGTATCCCAAGACAACACAGACAACTTACAAGTAAGTTGCGACAGTCATATAGTATTAACAGTGTTACCCGGTGACATTATTAATATTAAAAAGAATCAGGACAAACTGTCTCTTATTCACCCTAAAGATTATAACTATTTCAATGTGTTACGTACCAAGCTGGGTTGGGGCTCAAAACTTTATTAAATGCAGCTGTAAAAACTGAACGGCTTAATTCGCAATTCACTTTACAAATTTCAAAATATGTATATATTTACAGTTACTGTATATATGAACATGTGTTTATTTTTATGTTGATCCATTTATCTATTAAAAATTTAGCAATTGTAAAAAGTTTGGATATTGATTTCCGTCAGGGTTTATCTGTTATCACCGGTGAAACGGGAGCAGGGAAATCTATTGCAATCGATGCCTTGGGATTATGTTTAGGCGATAGAGCCGAGGCCAGCTTGGTTCGAGCGAATAGCAGTAAAGCTGATGTTAGCGCAACCTTTGATACAACCCAATTACTCAATGTTCAAAAATGGCTTATTGATAATGATTTTATGGATGCCGATGAAGTGCCGGCAGATTTAATTATCCGTAGAGTAATATCCAGTGAAGGACGCTCAAAAGCCTATATAAATGGCTTCCCTGTCCCATTACAACAGCTGAAATTGCTAGCCTCTAACTTGGTAAGTGTTCATGGTCAACATGCCCATCAGCAATTACTCAAGCCCGATATGCAAAAAAGAGTGGTAGATAACTTTGCCGATCATGCTGACTTGCTCCATGATGTGAAAAGTCATTATGGGTCACTAAATCAAGCTCATCGCGAGTTGGAACTGTTACTTGGTGAACAACAAAGCCGAACTGATCGTAAAAGTTTATTAGAATACCAAGTCCAAGAACTCGATGAATTCGCGTTATCTGAGAACGAGTTCCAAGAGTTAGAAATCGAGCACAAAAAGTTGAGTAATAGCCAAACTCTGTTGGAGCAAACCCAAAAGAGCTTCTATTGCTTATATGATGCTGACGAAAATAGCGCTATGAATGCAGTGCAAACCAGTGTCGAAATGCTTGCGGAGCTCCAAGAGCATGACGCTGAACTCTCTCCCATAGTAGCGATTTTGAATGAGGCATTGATTAATCTCGATGAAGCTTCGAACCAGTTACGGGCCTACTCGGACAAACTCGAAATTGATCCTATGCGTATGCAACAAGTGGAGCAGCGCTATTCTAAAGCCTTGGACTTTGCTCGCAAGCATGGTGTGCGTCCAGAAGCACTTTACAATTGCCATCAGTTGTTAGCCACTGAGTTAAGTGAATTAAATAAACAAGAAGAGTCCTTGGATGCACTACAACAGCAACTGTCTGTACTAAATAGCCAATATCTGAAAAGTGCCAAAAAGCTGAGCGAATCACGTATAATAGCCAGCCAAGCGCTAGCTCAACAAGTAGAAACTCATATCCAAGCAATGAACATGACCAAGGCGAAATTTTCCGTTCAGGTCGATTTTGATCCACGCCAAAGTGCCAGTAGCTCAGGGTTAGATCGGATTCAATTCACGATTTCAACCAATCCGGGTATAGCGCCCGATGCGCTAGATAAGGTAGTTTCTGGTGGTGAATTGTCAAGAGTTGGCTTGGCGTTGCAAGTTATCAGCTCCAAAGGAAATCAAATACCTACCATGATATTTGATGAAGTAGATACCGGTATCAGTGGGCCAACCGCTTCTGTAGTGGGTAAGTTGCTAAGAAAACTGGGGGCGTCATGTCAGGTAATTTGTGTGACTCATTTACCCCAAGTAGCTGCAAGTGGTAATCAACAAATGTTTGTAACAAAGTTTACTGACAATGAAACCACCGAAACTCATATGATTTGTTTAAAAGAAAATGAACGAATTGAAGAATTAGCACGTCTATTAGCTGGAGATACACTAACCGACTCCGCGATTGCCAATGCCAAGGAGTTACTTCAGCATTATCAATAGCGATTTCCCCTTGTTGCTAGAAAAGATTGATTGCAAGTAGTGGGGTGAGTTAGCATGCGTGTCCTGTAAAAGCGCAAGTGTGCTTAATCCTATTAACTAAAAAATGAAATGAATTGGATAATGAAGTTTAAAAGCCTATTGATCGTTGTTGTACTTAGCTTTGCCATGTCTGGCTGCGCCGACTGGATATATCGTATTGATGTACCGCAAGGTAATTTTTTACAAGATAAAAACGTCGAGCAACTTCGTATTGCAATGACCAAAGAACAAGTAGTCTATGTCCTCGGGCGTCCTGTCGTGCAAGACTCTTTCGATCATAATACTTGGTATTATGTATATGAAATGAAACGCGGCATGCGTAAACGTGGCGAAGATTTCCGTAAAGAGTTGGTCATTAAATTTGTTGATGGCAAAGTGGCTAGTGTTACAGGTGACTTTGAGCTGTCTGAAGACTTCAATACTCCTTTGGATGAATAATTACCAATGGGTTGATTTGGGCGAGTGTATTTGCCTGACTCAACCCATCGGCTTCTATATTCGTAAAGACTACAGATTAACTTAGTTAGCCATACTGGTCAGATTACAGCATATTTCACTGCTAATATCATCCAGAGCAGCGGTCAGCGATTTATATTTATATAGTGGAACAGCTAATTCTTGCTAACCCTTTCCCTAAACCCATCTAGAAAATTTTCAACCTATTCCCAAATTAATTAATCGTCATTTTCTTTTTAACACATTTTGCTAGCTATGGGTTTCTAGAGGATTAATCTTCGTTCGAATGTAACCTATCAATTTATAATTTCACATAATCCCCAAATTGAACTAACGTTTATACCCTCTTTAAAGGGCAATTCGCTCACGACACGAAAAACAATAAGTAGAAAACTATGTCTCTAGAAGCATTCTCAATGCCGCTACTTGCAATGTTCATCGGCCTAATTTCGATATTTATGGACAGTCAAAAAAAAACATAAAAGAGCTATGATAAGCCTACTTGTCTTAGCGTTGGCGGCAACCTGCATTCTCGGCATTAATTCGAATATCAATGCTGCAACTGAGAATATGGAACAGAAAAATAGTGTTAAATCTCTAGAGACCAGAAATATCCATGTAAGTGAAACGCTAGCTGAATTTAAACACAATACCGAGTCAAGTTTGTCTGTGTTATTGAGTAAAGTCGATGAATGGCTAGTCGATCCTGATAATACCAGTGTTGATGCTATTAAAATGTCACTACTTGCCAACGAAACCATTGAAAATATTGAAAATATTGAGCAAAAGGAAGATATTTCCTTCAGTATGGCAACTGAAATTAGGTATTTCGTCAAAGAGGTAGATCAACAAAGAGTTTGGAAGAGTCTGACCGTAAAGGGGATCTCAGTTTCAAAAAGCGCTCCTACTCTGAAAAATGCCAAAACCAATGCAATTTGGTTCGGCGATCAAGTTGATATTGAAGAAGTAAAATATGTTGCATTAACTCTGATCCGAGCAGGTATCAGTATCACGAGCATCAAGCCTTTTTCCGGTGCAAATAGAAAAGTGAATATTATCGAAATTGGCCATGATGTAGATTTTGAAAATAACACCCCACTTTCCGTCCAACAAGTTGTTAATGCAAAACAATTCCTTCGTTGAAAGCAGGTGTATCTAGTCTTGACATAAACGGATAAGTCAGACTTTAGGCGCCCATCAAACTAGCTTACACCTGGTCTAAGCGTAAAGTGTAGCTTTCATTGAATCACTCTCAGCAAAATCCACGTATAAGGTATTAGGCCGTATTCACTCCAATTTAGTGGTATAGCAACTGCCGTGCAATGCACGATCTTGAATGACTATCCAGGTAAAGAACTACTCAGATTAGCCATGGGTGTCTTGATAAGAATCAACGATGGGTGATGAGATGGACGCTCCCCAATACGGCGTCAATGCGCCAAAATAGTAGTTCTTAAACAAGACTATTTACATAGGGAACGTCCAATATGAAGCTTAAAACAATTACCATCGATTTGGCAAAGACTGTATTTCAAGTGTGCGGAGTAAATGAACATATTAAACCGCAATTTAATAAGAAATTAAAACGGACTGAGCTACTTGATTTTATGCGCCAACAACCACCTACGTTGGTGGTGATGGAAGCCTGTTATTCATCGCATTACTGGGGGCGTGAAATTGCTAAATTAGGTCATGATACCAAGCTTATACCAGCCCAACATGTCACGCCTTTTGTGCGAGGCAACAAGAATGACCATAACGATGCTTTTGCCATAGCAGAAGCCAGCCAGCGCTCACATATCCGCTTTGTCCCCGTAAAATCTGAGCAACAGCAAGAAATTAATTGCTTGCATCGAATTCGAGAGCGCTTAATTAGAAACAAAACGGCCCTGAGTAACCAGATACGCGGGTTGTTAAGTGAATTTGGGGTAATATTTCCTTGTGGCCACGTGGCCTTGTGTGCAGGATTAGCCCAAGTAATTGATAGCGAACAACGCAGTAACCAGTTGAGAACCATGATGCGCGCGTTAAAGGCAGAATATGAAGACACACGCTCTCGCATCAAGGCCATTGAGCAGCAATTGCATCACTTTGTTAATAACAGTGAAAGTGGCAAAATATTGCTCAGCATCCCAGGGATTGGTTTCATTAATGCCTCAGCGTTTTTAGCCGCCATTGATAAAGGCCAGGCGTTTAATAATCCCAAAGAATTTGCCGTGTGGTTAGGGCTGACGCCTAAACAACACGCCTCAGGCAATATCAGTAAGATGGGCGGCATTACCAAACGCGGAGACCGTTATTTACGTAAACAACTGGTACATGGTGCGCGGTCTGTCGTGAGTCGTGCCGCGCAAAGAACTGATCCGTTATCACTGTGGGCCACTAAACTTCGCGTTACCAAGCCGTTTAATAAAGTGGCAGTCGCCGTCGCCCATCGTTTAGCACGTTTAATCTGGATATTGCTCACACGT
This sequence comes from Aliiglaciecola sp. LCG003, assembly GCF_030316135.1. Classification (NCBI taxonomy): domain Bacteria; kingdom Pseudomonadati; phylum Pseudomonadota; class Gammaproteobacteria; order Alteromonadales; family Alteromonadaceae; genus Aliiglaciecola; species Aliiglaciecola sp. LCG003. The sequence goes on from NZ_CP128185.1 coordinate 2,768,795, forward strand.
CAGGAGCACTATCGCGTTACGTCCTCACAAGTGAGCGCATAACATGAATCACTTTACGTTATCCCTGTCGAGCTCAATTCCGTGTAGGACAAAGGCACCAAGCCTGTGTGGGTGTTGTGGAAGGCAAGACACGGGATAACACTTACTTTACCTACCCCGCTTAGTCATAAAATGATGAAGAAAACGGTCTACCTACCTCATCAAAGCCAGACTTAGACACGGATAACAATCCGACTGGGTGTTTTTAGGCGATAAGGTTCGGAGTTCATCAGAGGCCAGCGTTGATTAAACCAACGCTAATAAAGAGCCTGAATATATGTCAGAACTAAGCCATTTTAGACTGCCTTCAAGACAACAGACTAGCGGTAATAGAATAGTAAAAACGTAATTCGTGCAGAAAATCAGCACGAAGGGGCAATTAGTACGTTGACATCAGGGGAGCGTCCATATATGTCTTGATAAGAATCAGTTTATAAAAATCACCACCTAGGCTGATTTTCCATACAATTTGCAATTTGTCTTGAAAAATTTAGTTGGTAGCCTAACTTCACACAAAAATCCAGCTGTACCCAAGGAGTCTTAGTAAAACAACTTATCTAGAGGCAGGTGGCTTTTTTCGGGAAGTCAGGAATATTAGGATAGGACGCCAACTTTGCATCTAATTGACCACTGCTAATAAATTCAACTAACAATCTATCGATAGTTTCTTTTAATGCCTGCATTTGTGGACGCATTACAAAAGTTAAATCGACCGTACTTGTCGGCTCGGGGGACTGGTAAATACTCGTTTTACAGAACTCATCTGTGCTAAAAGCTTCCATAGCATTGTAGTCATTCATTACGGCAAAATCACAGCGCTTGCTCTTTAACATAGAAGCCATAGCTTTATGACTACTTGAGTCTACCCGCACTAAATTAGAGTTTGCAAAATAAAACTCTAGACCGGTATAGACAAAATTTTCATGTGTACATACTCGTCCTCTAACCGTGTTGGATAGCGAAAAATCAGCTTCGAATGGTTCAATACTATATAAAAATGTTTTATGGGAGACAAAAGGTCGGCTTGCTATTGTCAGCTTAGGACGTTGTAGCCAACCTACATTGGCCAAATATAAATCCGCTTTACCCTCTATGACAAATTGTTCACTGCGCAGTTGATTAGAATCGACAAAAACAACTGGTGGAAATCCTTTAGGTTCTACTTCTAAAAAGAAATAATCGACCAAACCGGAATACTTTTGCTGCACATCATCATAATACAAATAGGGAAACGAACCGGGAGAATTAACCACAAAGACAAGGGCTTTAGACTCTGATGCCAATGCTTCAGCAGGGCCTATAACCCATAAAGCATGCATGAAAATTACTGACAATAAAAATTTACTTATCACAAACCCAACTCTATATGTGAGTGAAACACTCAAGCAAACATTAGGCGGAATTCTACTCGATTAACGACTTATTTTATAGCACATTACGGCATCAATGGTTAACAAACATATCAGCTAAGTAGCGACTTTAAAGTGAAGCTACAGAATTGACCCTTTTTAGAATACTTAGCATGTTTAAATATGATTGGGGGAGTATTATTAAACAAATCGTAGCTTTATTCTGGCTGTTTCTGGCGCTTCAAAAGTAAAACTGTGGCATAATATGGCGCAATTTTTAACGGCATATTAATGCTCGTAACTTTATCGTTTTAACTATTGGGAATATCGTCTTGTTAATATCAGCCAACATCACAATGCAATTTGGTGCAAAGCCACTTTTTGAAAACGTTTCGGTCAAGTTTGGCGATGGCAATCGCTATGGTTTAATCGGCGCCAATGGTTGTGGTAAATCGACCTTTATGAAAATTTTAGGTGGTGATTTAGAGCCCTCTGCGGGCAATATTTCAAAAGACCCAAATGAACGTATCGGTAAGCTAAAACAAGATCAATTCGCCTTTGAAAAATATAGTGTTATCGACACTGTCATCATGGGCCATGATGAACTGTGGAGCGTAAAAGAAGAGCGTGATGCCATATACGCAAATCCGGAGATGACTGAAGCCGACGGTATTCGAGCCGCAGAACTGGAATCAGAATTTGCTGAAATGGATGGTTACACCGCAGAATCCCGAGCAGGCGAACTCCTTATTGGCGTAGGTATTGATGAATCTCTGCATTTCGGTCCAATGAGTGAAGTTGCTCCAGGTTGGAAACTTCGTGTACTTCTAGCGCAAGTATTATTTGCTGAACCAGATATCATGCTCCTTGATGAGCCAACCAACAACCTCGACATAGATACGATTCGCTGGTTGGAAGACACTCTTAACGCCCGTAGCTGTACGATGATAATCATTTCACACGATCGTCATTTCCTGAACAGTGTTTGTAGCCATATGGCTGATTTGGATTATGGTGAGTTGCGTGTCTTCCCGGGCAACTACGACGAATACATGACGGCTGCTACCCAATCAAGAGAACGCTTGTTATCAGAAAATGCCAAAAAGAAAGCACAAATTGCTGAATTAAAAACATTTGTCAGTCGTTTTTCTGCTAATGCATCAAAATCAAAACAAGCAACGTCTAGAGCCAAACAAATAGATAAAATTCAAATAGAAGAAGTCAAACCATCCAGCCGTCAAAATCCATTCATCCGATTTGAGCAAGATAAAAAGTTGCACAGACTGGCATTGGAAGTAGAAGGACTGTCGAAAGCCTTTGAAACCGCTTTATTTAGCAAACTCGACCTTATGGTAGAAGTGGGCGAACGGGTAGCTATTATTGGGCCCAATGGTGCCGGTAAAACCAGTTTAATACGTTGTTTATTTGGCGATCTCGAAGCCGATACAGGTCAGATAAAATGGTCTGAAAATTCTCAACTTGGGTATTATGCGCAAGATCATGCATCTGAATTTGAACAAGATATGTCGCTGATTGAATGGATGTATCAATGGGCGCAGGAAGGCGATGACGAGCAAGTCATCCGCGGTACCTTGGGTCGCTTATTATTCTCACAAAAAGAAATTAATAAATCGGTCAAAGTTATATCAGGTGGCGAACAAGGCCGTATGCTATTCGGTAAATTGATGCTGCAAAAGCCCAATATTCTGCTGATGGATGAACCCACCAATCATTTGGATATGGAATCCATTGAATCCTTGAACCTCGCTTTAGAAAATTACCCAGGCACATTATTTTTCGTCAGTCATGATAGAGAATTTGTATCTTCTTTGGCGACAAGAATAATTGAATTAACCCCTAACGGCCTGGTCGACTTTAAAGGTAATTATGAAGATTATCTTGCCAGTAAAAGTTAAACTGATATCCCTTGTCACCTACTTTACCTAAAATAGGTGACTTTATATCGGTTACAAAAGGCGTCAGCATGCAAAACATTGGAATATTTGTAGATGTTCAGAATATCTACTACACCTGCAGAGATGCCTACCAAGGTTCGTTTAACTACCGCAAATTATGGCAAAACATCAGCCAACAAGGCGTTATCACAAACGCAATTGCCTACGCTATCGCCCCACAGAATGACTCGCAAATTAAGTTTCAAGATGCGCTTAGACACATTGGATTTGCGGTTAAAACCAAACCATTCATTCAACGTCAGGACGGTTCTGCCAAAGGTGATTGGGATGTGGGGATCACTATCGACATAATGGAAGCCAGCGCCAATTTAAATAAGGTAATTCTGTGCTCCGGCGATGGTGACTTCAGTATGCTGCTCGCCCATATCAAAGCTAAACATAACTGCTCGACAGAGGTTTATGGTGTGCCTAGTCTGACTGCAAAAGCGTTAATTGACCACTGTGATAGCTTCATAAAAATAGATTCCTCTTTGTTACAATAAGTGAAATTGACGTTACTAGGTATATTTATTTCAATTAATACTGTACAAACAGACAGTGCATGATCTATATTTATACTTCTTACTCAATAAGGGAAATCCACATGGCCATTATCGTAAAATACGTTGTTGAACATAACGGGGAAGAAAAACTAGTGACCACCGATAAAAAAGCTGCAGACAAATATGACAAAATGTTGGAAGTAGCCGATAACCTTGGTGCTTATTTCAATGCTAAAGGCATTAAGTTAGCGCCAGAGATCTCTGAAGAGCTAACGATTTTGTTATCTAAAAATAAAGACATGGTAGGTAAGTTACTCAAAGGCGCTGATCTTAAATCTGTGCTAAACGAAGAAAAAGCCGATGTGGTTGAAATGGATAAACGCAGCGCCTAATGCGTGCCTGCTGCAAACTCAGGTTGAGTAACTCAAATGGAAGCCAGCACTCACCTCGCTGACTTCCATATAGTGGTTTGCAATACTAGATTATTTTTTAGCCTTTAAGTGATCAGCCACTAAGAACGCCATCTCTAGCACCTGATCAGCATTCAATCTTGGGTCACATTGAGTTTTATAGGCTTGGGCTAAGTCATCATCACTGATTTGATATGCCCCACCTGTGCATTCAGTTACATGTTGTCCCGTCATTTCTAAATGAATACCACCAGGGTGTGTCCCTTCTGCTTCATGAGCAGCAAAAAACTGTTGAATTTCGCTGAGGATATCATCGAAATTTCTCGTTTTATAACCGCTAGACGCTTTCTTAGTGTTGCCATGCATTGGATCAGAGCTCCACACTACTTTACGCCCTTCGGATTTTACTTTACGCAGTAAACGAGGCAGATTCTGTGCGAGCTTATCGGCACCCATACGGGTGATAAAGGTTAATCGACCAGCTAGATTATCTGGATTCAAGGCATCGATAAGACGAATTAACTCGTCCTCTTCCATTGTGGGTCCAATCTTCACGCCGATAGGATTATGGATACCTTTAAAAAACTCAACATGAGCATGATCGAGTTGACGAGTCCGCTCGCCAATCCATACCATGTGTGCCGAACAATTATAAGGTTTGCCGGTTAATGTATCGATGCGAGTCAAAGCTTGCTCGTAATTGAGCAATAAAGCTTCGTGGGAAGTAAATAAATGAGTTTCATGCAAGGTAGCATTATTAGCATGATTGATCCCAATCACATCCATAAACTCTAAAGTGTCTTGCAATCTATTAGCAATATCCTGATAACGCTCTCTCAAAGGATTATTCTCGAGGAAACTCATGTTCCAACGATTTACCTGATGCAGGTCAGCTAAGCCGCCTTGAGCAAATGCCCGCAATAAATTCAGGGTAGAGGCGCCACGATGGTAAGCTTCGATCATTCTATTCGGATCAGGTTGGCGAGCTTCCTCAGTAAACTCAAAGCTATTGATAATGTCTCCACGATAACTCGGCAGGGTCACACCGTTAATGGTTTCTAAATCCGCCGAGCGTGGTTTAGCATATTGTCCCGCCATACGGGCCACTTTGGTGACCGGACACTTACCTGCATAGGTTAAAACAATCGCCATCTGCAAGATGACTTTGAAAGTGTCACGGATTTTCGGCGCATTAAATTCATTAAATGATTCAGCACAATCACCGCCCTGTAATAAAAAGCCTTTTCCTTCAGCAACATCACCTAATTGTTTAAACAACTGACGAGTCTCCTCTGCAAACACCAACGGCGGATAACTTTGCAAGGTTTTCTCAACAGATTTCAATTGGTCTTGATCTTGGTACGTAGGCTGTTGCTGTATAGGTTTACTGCGCCAGCTATCTAGTTGCCATTGGCTCACTATTGTTCCTCTTATTTTCAGGTTGCAGATCAGCTCTGCTCGAATTAAGTCTGGTCTGAGACGTTACGGTGAAACACAGCACTTTTCAATCTCATTCAAGCCTATCCTATACAAGAATAAACTATAAACAGTGTTATCGCTCAGTCACTGGCTTTTTAACTGCTAATCTTGTGTCCATATCTAGCCTTGTGCAGCAGTTACTATTAATTTTCACAGGCTTGTTTGATGTCAAGTATTTCTACGAGTAATGTAGTTTAATAAGCCATCCGAAGCGCTTTCAATCAGGTCTAAAACGTATTCGAATCCCTTTTTGCCGCCATAATAGGGATCCGGCACTATATCCTCTTCAAGGGCTGAAAAAGACATAAATAAGTGAATTTTCTCATGTAACTCTTCAGGACATTCGCTTTGCAAGTTACGCAGATTGACCTCGTCCATGGCAATTATGAGATCAAAATACTCAAAATCTTGTTTTTCCACTTTGCGACATTTGAGACCTTCAAAACTATAGCCTCTTGCCTCGCCAGCCTGCTGGGAACGCTCATCCGGCGCACATCCAGTGTGAAATCCCTGAGTACCTGCAGAATCTACCTCTATGGCTAAAGTCCGCTGTTTGACTTTATGTAGAAACACCGCTTCAGCAGTAGGAGAACGACAAATATTCCCCAAACACACAAACAGCACTGATTTGATTGGTCCAGCCATGTATTATATATCCCTAGTCGAAAATTGGATGTGGCGATGTGCTATTTTAGCCTCCATCTGCTGCGCGTCTAGCGCTAAATTGAATTTGGGATTAAAAATCATGAAGTTATTAATGCTTAGCAGTTCAAAAGCTGGCAATGAAGAATATTTAAGTTCGGCAAAAAGAACGTTAATTCCGTTTTTGGAAGGCGTCAACAAGCTGCTTTTTATTCCTTATGCTGGCGTCAGTCTGACCTGGGATGACTATATAAGCAAAGTTCGTCAAGCGCTGCCTGAGTTTGAGATAGAATCAATCCACCAGCAGACGGATCCAAAGCAAGCTATCCGAGAGGCATCTGCTATTTTGGTGGGAGGAGGCAACACTTTTAACTTGCTTTACCAATTGCAACACAGGGACTTAATAAATGAGATCCGAACTGCGGTAATATCAGGTTCCCTTTATGTAGGTTGGAGTGCAGGTTCTAATATCTGTGGACCATCCATTCGCACCACCAATGATATGCCAATTATTGAACCTCAATCATTTAATGCCTTAAATTTAGTCCCTTTTCAGCTCAATCCACATTACACCGATTACCAGCCTCCTGGGCACAATGGTGAAACCAGAGATCAACGAATAGAAGAATTCTGTCTGTTGCAGCCCGATACTCCGGTGATTGGGATTAGAGAAGGTTCAGCTTTATTATTAGAGGACAGCATACTCAGTTTAAAGGGCGACTTGAGCGGTGTTATTTTTAAGCACAAAACCAAACACTTTATTAAAGCCAATGAAGATCTATCCAGTTACTTGATCGCGCATTCAATCTAACCGCCCGATAACAAAGAATAAATATAACGAATTGAGCTTGGCCTATTCATCCCATAGGCCGAGTTCATTATAGATGAAATCTCAGCGCTACCCTAGGTGGTCAAATATGCGTCCGCATCTGCGAGGAAATCACTGGCATCTTGATGCCCCTTTAAGTGAGGTATAATACCTAAACAAGGTTCAGGGAACATATCTCTCAGGCTAGCTATATTTTCTTGGCCATAGAGCATATCAGGGTCGATATGATTGCCAATCCATCCAACGACTTCTAACCCATCTTTTAGAACAGCTTCACGGGTCAAAATGGCATGATTCAAACAGCCCAACTTGAGACCTACTACCAACAACACTGGTATTTTATGCTGAATAACAAAATCTGACATAAAACGCTGATCACCGAGTGGCAGTCGCCATCCCCCCGCTCCTTCAACTACCAAAAAATCGGGGTGCTGGGTGTATAAATGTTGATAACCCTGTGAAATTTCAGCTAATGAAATACTGCGCCCCTCAAGAGCCGCTGCAATATGAGGGGCGATTGGTGCTTCAAACGCAATGGGATTCACCTCAAGGTAACTCAATGAAGGATGGCTTTCTGATTGTAATACTAAAGCATCACTGTTACGCAAGCCCTCGGCTGTTGTATCACAACCCGCTGCCACGGGTTTATATCCCGCGGTAGTGAGCCCCAAAGCATAAGCACGTTTTAAAAGCGCCGCAGCAACAAAGGTTTTTCCTGCATCGGTATCGGTGCCTGTGATAAATATTGATCTCGTCAACGTGGTTTTTCCAGCAGTAGAAAACTGACCTGATAGGTCAACGGAAGGTGTTTATTAATCGCATATTGTGATTCATAGGCGCTAGCGAGCTTCGCTAAAGTGGTTCGCGTCAAACTGGCTTTATTGCCGGTGTCCGACAGCACACCCGCGCCGATTTTTTTCACGCTATTTAGCACAGCTCTGGTATTGGCATGCCAAGTAACATAGGTTTTTTGCGCGTCTTCCACCACAAAGCCTGCGCTTCTAGCTCCTTTGACGATTTGCGCATGGGACAAAAATTGATTGACCCTGGGAATAGAGTCGACTTGCGCCCAACTGGCTTTCAATTCGTTTAATGAGCCGTCGTTCAAAATCGTCAATACCGCTTTACCACCAGGTTTGAGCACGCTAAAAACTTGCCCTAAACTTGCTTCAATTGGTATGCACCACTGCAACGCCATGCTAGAAAACACACAATCAAACTGACCTGATTCAAAGGGCAATTGCTCAGCATCAGCGACCGAAAACTGAACATTGTCAGTTTTTCCCATGTCATTCTTGGCAACCTCAATCATGCCAGAGGCTAAATCTATGCCAAACACCTTATTAAAACGATGAGCAAGTTGTCGAGTGAGTCGCCCTGTACCGCAGCCGATATCCAACGCTGAATCACCACTTTGAGGCAGCATTTGCAGCCCATCAAAACCAATATCCAACTGCACTTGCGCTATATCATTGTAAACTTTTGCGGCTTGGCCGAATTGTCTTGCAAGCCGTTGCTTAAGCAACGTATTGGATTGCTCCCTAGGATCTATCAATGGTTCGTTCATGGAACTAATTTTCACCTTGCATTGATGATGTTGTAAGTACTATCTGTAGGGCATCAACCAAAGCAGCAATGTCTTGGGGGGTGTGATCCGTGCTTAGTGTAATGCGCAATCGGTCTTGCCCCTTGGGCACGGTGGGAAAACGAATAGCCGTGACCCAAATGCCCAAATTTTTGAGTTGCTCGCTTATACTCAGGCAGTGTTGCGGATCCCCAATCAAAATAGGTTGGATGGCACTGTCTGACGATAAAAGGCTGATATTGGCTTGTAAGCACAAGCGTTTGAAATCCTTAATGTGAGTTTGTAATTTAGCTTGCTGCTGACCATCTCGAAGGGTTTGTAAGCTTGTCAGTGTCGCGCGAGCCATAGCCGGCGGCATAGCGGTACTGTAAATATAGTGTTTGGCAAAATTGATTAAATAATCAATTAAATCCGCAGAGCCTGCCACAAAAGCCCCACCGGTTCCTACAGCTTTACCAAAGGTGGCCATTAAAATGGGCACCTGTTGCTGGCTCAACCCTAGCGCTTCGATACTGCCTAGACCATATTGACCAGTCACTCCAAACCCATGGGCATCATCCACCAGCAACCAAGCGTCACTATCACTAGCAAGGGAGGCCAGCGAAATGAGCTCCCCAGCATCACCGTCCATACTAAAAATCCCTTCAGTCGCCAGTAGGGTGTCCCCCTCCCTTTCAGCCAACAACGCCTTTGCATGTTCAATGTCATTATGTTTAAAGCGTTTAAATTTAGCTTTGCTGTGCATAGCACCTTCGATGAAAGAGGCATGCATCAATTTGTCAGACAATATCGTCATCGATTCATGAGCTAGCGCTTGGCATATAGCCTGATTAGCCGCAAAACCAGAATTGAACAATAAGACTTTTTCCCGCTGCAGATTTTCAGCTAGGTAATCTTCTAAGTCTTGATGAGCTTGAGTGTGGCCAGTCACCAAAGGTGAGGCACCGCTGCCGGCGCCAAACAATGACAATCCTTCTACCCAAGATTGTAAAATCTTGATGTTTTGTCGCTGGCCAAGATAATCATTACTAGAGAAATTAAGATAATGCTGGCCATCGACTTCTATCATTGCCCCATCACAGGCACTCAACACCCGTCGCGTTCGAAACAATCCTGCTTGACGGCGCTGGTCTAATTGCTGTTTGATAAATTCAAATGCCACGGCTTAACCGATCGAGTCAGCAGTAGCGTTAGCCGTTGACGTTTTGCTGGCATCATAAAACAAGTCGTTCGAGGGTTGTGCTTGCTTCGCTTCAATTTCTTCAAGCAAGGCCGCTGCATGGGCTTCATCAGAATATTCTCTAGTCTGTTGAGAGTTAATACCCAACTTCTTAAACAACATTACATCTTCGTGAGTCTCTGGGTTTGAGGTGGTAAGCAATTTACAGCCATAAAAAATGGAATTTGCCCCGGCCATAAAGCACATCGCCTGCATTTGTTCATTCATTGATTCACGACCGGCAGACAGGCGCACAAAAGATTTGGGCATGATGATCCGAGCCACTGCAATAGTACGGATAAATTCGAAGCCATCTAAATCTTCGACATTATCTAATGGCGTTCCTTTGACTTTCACTAACATATTGATTGGCACACTTTCTGGGTGATGCTCTAAATTGGCCAATTGCATTAGCAAACTGGAACGATCTGCTGCATCTTCTCCCATACCAACAATACCGCCAGAACAGACATTCATCCCTGCATCACGAACATTTTGTAGTGTATCCAGTCGGTCTTGATAGGTCCGAGTGGTAATAATATCGCCATAATATTCAGGCGACGTATCCAAATTATGGTTGTAATAATCCAAACCAGCTTGCTGCAAAGCAACTGCTTGATCGCGGGTTAACATGCCGAGGGTCATACAGGTTTCCAAGCCGAGCTTTTTCACCTCTTTGATCATCTCAATCACATAGGGCATATCTCGCTCTTTAGGATTACGCCACGCTGCTCCCATACAAAAACGGGTAGATCCGGTTTGCTTAGCTTCTTTAGCACGTTGAATAACTTTTTCAATTTCCAGTAGGCGCTCTTTTTCCAAGCCCGTATCGTAACGTGCACTTTGCGGACAGTATTTGCAGTCTTCTGGGCAAGCTCCTGTTTTAATCGATAACAGTGTACTAACCTGCACATAGTTGGGATCAAAATGTTGCCGATGGGTTAATTGTGCTTTGAATAGCAAATCATTGAAGGGTAGCGCAAATAATGCATTTATTTGCTCTAACGTCCAATCGTGTCGAATATCACCCAATTGAGAAGAAACTGCGGGGCTGGTCATGTTTGGTCCTTTACTATCCAATTATGTTGGCTTAGTCTAAGGCGCAAAACACTATTGTCAACTCGTACCACTTCAAAAAATTTACATGTGAGCAATAATTGAACAATTCCAATTTATCTGATCTCCAATTCGACCAAAAACATATCTGGCACCCCTATACGTCGGCAGTCAACCCCCTTCCCTGTTATCAAGTTGAATCCGCCAAAGGGGTGCATTTAACCTTGCAAGATGGCGAGCAGTTGGTAGATGGCATGTCGTCTTGGTGGGCGGCTATTCATGGCTACAATCACCCAGAATTGAATCAAGCTGCAGTAGATCAATTAGGTAAAATGTCCCATGTGATGTTTGGTGGGATCACCCACCAACCTGCCATTGATTTATGCCGTCAGCTGCTCGACATTGCCCCTAAAGGTTTAGAACGAGTCTTTTTGGCTGACTCAGGCTCTGTCGCCGTTGAAGTAGCAATGAAAATGGCCTTGCAATATTGGGCATGCCAAGGCTCAACTGAGAAACATAAATTTCTAACACCGCGCAATGGTTACCACGGTGATACGTTTGCTGCGATGTCGGTATGTGACCCAGTCAATGGAATGCACAGCTTATTCAATAACGTACTGTCCCATCAAATATTCGCACCGGCGCCACAAACCCGCTTTGATCAGAATTGGAATGAGGATGATATTGCCCCACTAGAAGACTTGATCCAGGCCCATAAACATCAATTGGCCGCGCTAATAATTGAACCTGTGGTGCAAGGCGCTGGCGGGATGCGGATTTATCATCCGGAGTATCTAAAACGTTGCCGCCAATTGTGTGACGAACACGATATATTGCTCATCTGTGATGAGATAGCCACAGGTTTTGGACGAACCGGTAAGCTATTCGCTTGTGAGCATGCACAGATAAGTCCTGATATTATGTGTCTTGGTAAAGCCCTAACAGGCGGCTACATGACGCTAGCGGCCACTTTATGCAGCGAAGATGTAGCTTTAGGGGTGTGCGCAGGTGAACCTGGGGTATTTATGCACGGTCCAACTTACATGGGTAACCCTCTGGCCTGCGCGGTAGCTAATGCCAGCCTTAAATTGATCCAACAAAATCACTGGCAACAACAGGTAGCAGACATAGAGCAACAGCTTAAAGAACAGCTTTTGCCGTTAAAACAACATGTGGCAGTTGCTGATGTGAGAGTACTGGGCGCAATTGGCGTAGTGGAATGTAAACAAGCGGTCGACGTGGCGCAGTTACAGCGAATCTTTGTTGATAACGGGGTTTGGATCCGGCCTTTTGGGAAGCTGATTTATATCATGCCGCCTTTTATCATTAGCTCAGAACAACTTAGTCAGCTCACTGCCGCAATTGCGATTTCGCTACAGAGTTTAAATTAGCTAAGCGGCACATCAGCCATTCATGTCGTACAAAATCCAACTTAGCACAGTGACAGATACGGCTAGTAGTATAACCACATTAATACCAAAATAATCATTCTCGCGGCGATTCCTTAATCGCCGCATAACCAACAGCGAAGCACTGAGGATAGTGCAAAATCCCAACAGCAAAAGTAGGTAGAGACTAAGTGACATGGACCAGTCAGTTCGCCCATCGACTCCCCAATATTCTTGTACTCCAGAGATCAGTTCAGGCCTTGCATAGTGAAAAACAATCAATGAGGCGACAAAAACAACCCACGCAAAGATATTCAAGGCTAATACTATTTGGTAGAATTTATCGTGACTTCGAGGTGTCTTGCGGCGATTTTTGCCCGGCCAGTGCTCTTGTTCAATCATATTATACGTTTAGTGCCTATTTTTACTTGAGTCTGCGGTTTAGCTAAGTAAGATTACACACCTTATCAAAACAGCGTTGTATTCCGGAACGGTTATATCAGCTTATCTTGATAAATGTACAGTAAGAATCCGGATTCATCTAATACTGAATAGTAGTCGCTGAGTTTGCATTTAGCATTTTTAATGAAATAAAGCAGGTTAAAATCCTGCAGTAGTGGAGAATATCAATGGCGCACGCCCCTGTGGTTGACGTTTTAGCTGGCAAGTATCCAATTGGAGAAAAGCTAATCATTAAAGGATGGGTTAGAACCCGCAGAGATTCAAAAGCAGGCTTGTCGTTTATTAATCTACACGACGGCAGTTGCTTCGATCCAGTTCAGGTTATCGCCCAGAGTGATTTAGCAAACTATGCAGAAATACAAAAATTAACCACCGGTTGTTCTATTGCCGTCACAGGTGAAGTAAAAGCCTCTGAAGGTCAAGGACAAGCGATTGAGATCCAAGCCAATCAAATTGAAATCTTAGGCATGGTTGAAAATCCCGATACTTATCCAATGTCGCCAAAGCGTCACAGTATTGAGTATTTGCGTGAACATGCCCATCTACGTCCGCGTACCAACGTAATTGGCGCTGTGATGCGTGTACGTAACTGTTTATCCCAAGCCATACACAGGTTCTTCCATGAACAGGGCTACTTCTGGATAAGCACACCAATTTTGACTGCAAGTGATACCGAAGGTGCGGGTGAGATGTTCCGTGTGTCTACCTTAGACATGATGAATGTCCCAAAAACAGAAGCCGGTGAAGTTGATTACTCACAAGACTTCTTTGGCAAAGAAACCTATTTAACCGTTTCAGGTCAGCTAAACGCCGAAACCTACTGTACGGCTTTATCAAAGGTTTATACCTTTGGTCCTACCTTTCGGGCGGAAAATTCCAACACCAGCCGCCATCTGGCCGAATTTTGGATGATAGAACCAGAAGTCGCATTTGCTGACTTATCGGATGTCGCCCAATTGGCTGAAGATCTATTGAAGTACGTATTCAAAGCGGTATTAGCTGAGCGCGCCGACGATATGGCATTTTTTGCCCAACGTATTAATAAAGACGCCATTAGCCGCTTGGAAAAAGTGATCGATCAAGAATTCGTCAGAATGGATTACACCGACGCCATCGAAATATTGCAAAACTGCGGTAAGCAGTTCGAATTCCCAGTGGAATGGGGCGTTGATTTATCGTCTGAACACGAGCGCTATTTAGCCGAAGAACATGTTGGTGCCCCCATCATCATGCAAAATTATCCAAAGGACATTAAAGCTTTCTACATGCGTATCAATGACGATGGTAAAACCGTCGCTGCTATGGATGTATTAGCCCCTGGTATCGGTGAAATTATCGGTGGCTCACAACGTGAAGAACGCCTTGATGTGTTCGACCGTCGTCTAGAGGAAATGGGCCTAGATAAAGAAGATTACGGTTGGTATCGTGATTTACGTCGTTATGGTAGTGTACCCCATTCAGGCTTTGGTCTTGGATTTGAACGCTTAGTGGCCTATGTAACTGGTATGCAAAATGTACGCGATGTTATCCCCTTCCCGCGCACACCTGGTAACGCTAACTACTAATTAGACGTGCAATAAGTTGAACCTAAAAGCCATCAAATAAGATGGCTTTTTTAATGCTCAAAATTTACTTTAGTGATAAGTTAGCCATAGTAAAAGGAATCGCTAAGCATCTATGTCAAAATTACAGGCCGACTTATTTTCACAACAAGATAACCAGGAGCTACTCAAACAAGCTGCTGACTTTGCCTATAGCTACACTAAAAATCTTCCCAAGATGCGTTCATTTCCAAATCAACAAAGCCTGAGTCTGCTTAAAGAATTGAATATCCCCTTACCTGAAGCCAGTGAAGACCCCGCAAAAATTCTTGGCCAACTGAACCACATAGGCGCACAAAATACCGTGCCCTATTCGGTTGGTCGTTATTTTGGTTTTGTAAATGGTGGTGCGCTGCCTATTGGGCTTGCCGCAAAATGGATGGCTGATGTCTGGGATCAAAATGCTGGGCTGTATGTGATGTCCCCAATTGCCGCTCAAACCGAGAGCGTCTGTCAACGATGGTTAACTGAGCTTTTTTCATTGCCCCACGGTAGTGTCGCAGGTTTAGTGGGTGGCACCTCGGTAGCTACATTATGTGGGCTGGCCGCTGCCCGTTATCGACAACTATCAAAATTAAATTGGGACCTAACAGAACGCGGCCTGTTTGGGGCGCCGTCGCTGCGCATCATTGTCGGTACTCAGACTCATGGCACTGTTATTAAAATGCTGAATTTGCTCGGTTTTGGTCGCCAACAGCTAGAATGGGTCGAATGTGATAAGCAAGGCAGAATGAAGGTAGACCAACTACCTGAACTGGATCAAAGCTGTATATTAATTTTGCAAGCTGGCAATGTCTGTAGCGGTGCTTTCGATAACTTTAGCCAGCTTATACCCCAAGCGAATGAGGCAGGCTGCTGGGTCCATGTTGATGGTGCCTTTGGCTTATGGGCCAGCGCATCAAAACAGTTTGACTCACTTACCCAAGGCGTTGAATTAGCCAATTCTTGGTCAGTAGATGGACACAAAACCTTAAATACACCCTACGATTGCGGGATTATTTTGTGCTCTGATCAAGATGCGCTAACTCACGCCCTTCATCAGCAAGGTTCATATATTCAGGCCAGTGATGAGCGTGATAATATGAACTTCACACCGGATATGTCACGTCGTGCCCGAGGAATAGAGCTGTGGGCCTGTATGCGATACTTAGGTCGAAAGGGCATAGCCCAATTGGTTGAGCTGTTGCATCAGCGGGCAGTCTATATAGCATCACAATTAGCCAAGAACGGCTTTAAAGTGGTAAATGATGTGGTGTTCAATCAGGTAATCATCCAGTGTGAAAACGATGAGATAACCCAAGCAACATTGAAGGCATTGCAACGCTCCGGTGAGCTCTGGTGCGTTGGAGCTAAGTGGCAAGAGCGAAGCATTATAAGGATTAGTATTTGTTCCTGGGCAACCACCGTTGATGATATTGACTGTTCGGTGGCTACTTTCATCAAAGCGCATCGCTGCGCCTTGTCCATTTAAGTTTCTGGCAGAACATGACTAGCACTCACCATCTCCCAAATAGCAACGTCTATGCTAACAAACACGTTACTATCGTTACCTGCCATGAATGCGATAACAAAGTGGCACTGCCATTTTTATCTAATCGGCAAACCGCAACTTGCCCTAGATGTGGCTTTGTATTAACTCGTTTTAACCAGCATTCCGTCCAAAGCATTATTGCCTTTAGTATTGCTGCTTTGATCTTTTTAGGCTTGTCTTTGCCATTTAACTTTCTGGGTTTCAGTGCCAATGGTCAAGAACAGTCCATCGGTATTATCTCTGGTATCCAAGTTCTTATAGAGGAAGGAGATATTGTGCTGGCCATTTTACAAATGCTGTCAATCGTTGTGATACCCGCCATGGTATTAATCGGTATTTTGCTTGTGGTATGCCCATTACAACTAGGACTATCATGGCCTTTCTCTAAACGTATCTTAACCTTGGTTTTTAGCATAATCCCATGGAGCATGGCTGAAATATTTCTCATTGGGGTATTGGTCAGTTTGGTGAAAGTCAGTTCATTGGCGGACATTAGTCTGGGGATGTCTTTCTACGCTTACATTGGGTTTACCCTGTGTTTGATTGCGGCAATATTGTATATGGACAAACATCAATTATATTTGGCGGTGGCAAAACGACCCCACCAGCCGGCCAAATTACACAAATCTGAAAGTCTTCAGCGAACATGGGCACTGCTTTGCACCTCTATTTTGTTTTACATTCCAGCCAATACCCTACCCATCATGCACACTTACCTTTTGGGCACTGATGAACCCAGTACCATTTTAGGGGGAGTTATTTTATTATGGCAATCAGGCTCTTACCCAATCGCAATAGTGATTTTCATTGCCAGCGTGATTGTCCCTGTCGGTAAATTACTGATCTTAATCTGGCTCAATTACACGGTACAAAAAGGTAAAGATAGTCGACACTCTGAACGGATTTTTTGGTACCGGGTGACGGAGTTTATCGGCAGATGGTCGATGATTGATATATTTGTAGTCGCAATACTGGTGAGTCTAATTCAGTTAGGCAATACCATGAGTGTTTATCCAGGACCCGCAGCCCTAGCTTTTTGTGGAGTTGTCGTTTTAACTATGTTGGCAGCAATGACCTTCGATACACGATTGATATGGACAAATTCGGTGAATAACAATGAACAAAGATGACAACAATCAACATGAAGTGCAGCACGCGATTGTGTCACAAAGTCGCCGTATCTCTAAAATTTGGCTAATTCCACTGCTCGCTCTATCCATTGGGGTCTGGATGGTATATCACCAGTGGGCCAATCAAGGACCACTAATCACCATTGAGTTTGTTTCAGCAACCGGCATTGAAGCTGATAAAACCAAAATCAGAACCAAAGATGTTCAAGTTGGTGTAGTAAAAAAAGTGGCGCTCAAAGCTGATATGAGTGGCGTGCTGGTTACGGCCCGAATTGAGCCAAGCGCAGCGCACTTGTTAAAATCAAACAGTAGCTTTTGGTTAGTTAGACCAAGAGTTTCACTCAGCGGAGTTTCAGGCTTAAGCACATTGCTATCAGGCCCTTATATTACCTTAGAGCCCAGTCAAGATGATAATGTGAATGAAAGTGTTGAGCCCATCACCTCTTATGTCGCCTTGGAAAACCCTCCAGTTACGCCGGCAGGCACACCCGGCCTGCAAATCACTTTAAACAGCAACGCCGAATTCGCCTTTAAAGAAGGCGATCCCATTGTTTATAAAGGCCTCAAAGTGGGAGAATTTGAAGATATTTATTTCAATGTTGAAGAACGAGTTGTTTACTACAATGCCTTTATCGAAGCGCCTTACCACAAGCTAATTACTGAAAACACAAAATTTTGGAACACCAGTGGTGTGCGATTCGAGTTGGCTGCCAACGGTATCGAAGTGCAAACCGGCAGCTTGGAAACTATGCTAACAAATGGCGTAACCTTTGGTATTCCTCAAGGAATGCCCGCAGGAGATGTGATCACCAAACGCGCCTACTTTGATATATATCGTGATTATGATACCGCTGTAAACGAGCGGTATAAATTAGGCGTGAATTTTATTATCTTAATCAAGGACACCATACGGGGTCTAACCGTAGGAGCACCGGTTGAATATCGAGGCCTTGAAATCGGTAAAGTATTAGAGATTAATTTACCCGGTGTGGCCAACGAAGAATTTTTAGATGAAGGCTATGCGATTCCCATTTTGATCACTATTCAGCCCAGCCGCGTCCAGCAACCAGATAACCGTCAGGGTGCAGTATTCGTAAAATCCCAAATTTTAAGATGGGTCGATCAAGGACTTAGAGCGTCATTGAAAATTGGCAATATTATCACCGGTGGTCTCTATGTTGATCTGCAGCACTACGAAGATCTGGATCAACATACGCCGCAGACATTCTTAGGCTATAACGTGATACCCACCACCAGTGGTGAGTTTGCGCAAATTACCCAAAAAGTCAGTGATGTATTGGACAACATCAACACGATTCCCTTTGCAGAGCTTTCTACTCGTGCCAGTACTTTGCTGGCAACACTTAATCAAACCGGTCAAAGCATTGAGCAAACGGCTGGCTCGTTAAACCAAGTCTTAAGGGATGTGACAGATCAATCAACCAGTGATCATTTAAATGACACCTTGATTAGTCTAGATGGACTCCTCAAAGATTATTCTCAAGGATCAGACAGCAATGATGAACTTATCTCCACCATGCAAAAATTTCAGTTAACCTTGGATCAACTCGCGCCCCTTTTACAGCAACTTAACCAGACCCCAAATAGCTTAATCTTTGCCGATGGCACGCAACCGGTGATTGAACCTAGAGCAAAAAACACTGGTAACAAGGATGGCAATAATGAATAAATTACTGTTGTGTTCAATAATAATGTTATTGGCGGCCTGCTCTAGCAGTCCAGTTCAGAACATTAACTATTATTTACTAAGCGATACTAGCGCGCTGGCAGCAGAGAACCGGCGTGACCCAGCTAAACCCATTGTAGTATTAAAGCAGGTACGTTTATCTGGCTATTTAGACAGAGCAAATTTGGCCATGCAATTAAAAGATCACCAGCTATATTATTCCAAACAAGACTTTTGGGCTGAGCCGTTACAACTGGGTATTCAAAAGGCCCTGTTAGCAGATATGAGTTCGGCAGCCAGCCCAATTGAGTTGGTCTCTGCCGCATCTCCGCTAGCACGTCAAAGTCATAGCCAGTTGAGTATTCAAATTGATCACTTTATCTCTACTTATCAGTCGCAAGTTTTGATATCCGGACAATACTGGTTACAAACCACGGCACAAGAAGAGCAGCAAAGCCGCGTAGAAGTGAGAGCGTTTAAATTTGTGGCTGAACTGCACCAAGACGGCTATGCTCATTCTGTCAGTCAATTACGGGCGCTGGTAACTCAGATGAGTCAGCAAGTCTCAGAAACCTCAAAGGCGATGATTGAAAATGGTGTTAAACTTTAATAATTTGCTGAAAAATCATCTGCATTCAGGTAACAATACCAGTCAAACTTACGAGGTAAACCAGCAAATTTTCGTGGTGAATCTATTTTCCCTAATCGGGCTAATAGTCACTTTTATCCTATCAATGAGTGCCCTATATCGAGACGAAAAGGTGTTAAGTAGCTTGCTGCTTGTCGCCGCTATCGTGTTCTTAATCGCTCACCAAATTCATCGTATTAAAAGCATAACGCACCCTTACATTGTTTCACGCAGAATTATTCACTATTGCCTGTTAGCCCTGATGATTTCGGTAGTTTACACCGGTGGTTATGCCAATACTGGCCCATTGTGGATATATATAGTGCCACCTTTTGCATTTTTCTTCGCGGGTCTTAAAAAAGGATTGGTTAATATTGGGGTTTTCATCAGTATTATCAGTATTATGCTGTTTTTCCCAAATGAATTGCTGCTGCAAGCTAGTTACAGCTACGAATTTAAATCCCGCTTAATATATTCATTCTTAACGGTCACGTTTTTATTCGGCGTGTATGAATACACCCGGCATAGATCATTCGAAATGATGCAACAATTAAGTGATAGATTTGAACAACAGGCCATGCATGATCCACTTACACTGCTGCCAAATCGCCGGGCTATGCGCGAATATTTGGACTATGAGTTCAACCGTGCACAACGAAGCAAAGTGGATATGTCGGTGCTGTTATGTGATATCGACCATTTTAAAGCCATCAACGATAATTTCGGTCATGACGGCGGCGACAGTGTTTTACAACAGCTAGCCAATTTATTTACTCAGACATTGCGAAAACAAGATAAGATTGCCCGTTGGGGAGGCGAAGAGTTTCTATTGTTGCTCCCGGAAACCAATGCCCATGACGCCTTCACCTTAGCAGAGAAAATCCGTTTAAAAGTAGCAGATAGCGTGTTTATACATGACGGCAAAGAGATAACTATGACCCTTAGCATTGGTGTGAATGAGGTCACGCCAAACACCTCAATTGATAAAGCAATCGGTCTGGCGGATCACTTTTTATACCAAGCCAAAGAAGGTGGCAGAAACCGTACTATGCCCTCAAGAGACAAGTTAGCATCTCATTAAAATAGCAACCAGCAGGTTTTGCTATTTGAAGAT
Source organism: Aliiglaciecola sp. LCG003 (assembly GCF_030316135.1). Taxonomy (NCBI): domain Bacteria; kingdom Pseudomonadati; phylum Pseudomonadota; class Gammaproteobacteria; order Alteromonadales; family Alteromonadaceae; genus Aliiglaciecola; species Aliiglaciecola sp. LCG003. The sequence continues at coordinate 2,789,402 of NZ_CP128185.1, forward strand.
GCTAAAAACGTAAAGTAGTTTTCAAACCTCAATGAAAAGGGTTTTAACGTTAGAGTTCCACTGTAAAAAAGCGCCGACAACCTTACCCTTTGGTGAGTAAATCATAGAACTTCAAGGTCACTCCGTTGGTCCAACCAAATCCATGTTGCACTTCATATTCGCCACCTTGGGCCAATTGCGCAGCACTTATCACATCGTATTTTTCCATCAAATTACCATGTTGTTGAAAATGATTTTCCACCGTATTCAGCCATCTTTGCATAATCAACTCAGCCAGATTAGTGTTGGCATAATTACGCGCAGCTTGCACGGTAAACCAGTGTAGTGGTGCCCAGCCATTGGGGGAGTCCCACTGCTGAGAGGTGTGCTCAGTAGTTGTGATCAGTCCACCAGTGCAGACAAAATCGTGTGCAATGCATTGCAGAACCGACTCGGCTTGAGCGTCGTTGGCCATTTCCACAAATAAAGGGACTGCTGCGGCCAGTGATTTCACCGTGGTTTGCTGCGCGGCGACGAAATTGTAGTCATAATAAAATTGCCGTTGAGTATCCCACAAATAATAATCTATCGCCTGTTTACGTTTATCAGCATTTTCACTAAATTCAATTGCCCTAGCATGCTGACCTAGCAAGGTGTGATATTTCGCCAGTAATTTTTCAACTTTCCACAACAGTGCATTCAAATCAACGGGGATAATATGGGTAGTTTGAATCGAGGATAAATTATTGTGCTCAGCCAACCAGCGTGAACTAAAGTCCCATCCCGACTCACAAGCGGCTCGTATATTTCGATAATAATCATTCCGCTGGGACGCCTCTAGGGCACTGGCAGCCTCCATATCTTCTCGATAAGATTCAGGTCGAGGCGTAGCGCTATCATCCCAATAGCGGTTCAACACCTGTGAGTTTGGCATGCGAACTACCCGACGCTTAGCGCAATCCGACACCGACAAATTTTGGGCCCCATCCATCCAGAAGCGATATTCGGTTTCTAAGCCCGCAACAGTAGCAGCGATGAAATTCAGCTTTTCTTGCTCATCTGTCTGCGCTTCAACGATAAGGTCAATCATTAATCCTAGTACTGGAGGCTGAGAGCGTGAGCGGTAGTAGTTGCGATTGCCATTTGGAATACACCCCACTTGTTGTTGTAATTCAATGAAATTGTAAATCATTGATTTAACCAAGGCTTCTCGCCCTGAAATCATCAGTCCCAAGGCGGTGAAATAGCTATCCCAATAATAAATTTCACGAAACCGTCCTCCAGGCACTAAATAGCCATGCTGCAAAGGGATCAGAGAATCATTTTGTGGATGGTCGGGTTGTCTGGCTAGTTTATCCCACAAGGCTTCTATTTGTGAGCGCACATCTTGGCTTATCACATCCCTTAACTCCAACGGCTGGGGCAAATCAAAATGTGCATTTACGAAACTGCGAAGATTAAAATCGCTAGCAGATACTTGCTGGTCGTAGTGCTGAGTCACCTTGGCATAATCGCACTTAGGTAATGCATCAGCAAAGGCTTTGCTATCGTCGAAAAGCCCCGCCATTTGTACAGCGTGAAACAACTCACTGTCCAAAAAGGCTAGATTGTCTTGCACATCATATTTAGGGTGTTGGGAGTACGTCATTTTGCTGATCTCAAAAACTATGTAGGCGACGGGGTAGTCTTACGTCGGAAAAAATAAAGGCTCAAAGCAATACCCAGCATAGGTATAAGCGCGCTATAAAATGCATTTTGACCACCAAAAATGTCAAAGATGTAACCGGTGAGAATAGAGCCTGTTGTGCCTCCTAGCGCAGAGAAAACTACAATAAGCCCTGTCATAGCGGCATGGTGGGATTTATTTAGGGAACTTAACATAACTGAATTTAAAATGGGGTATATGGGCGCCATTAATAAGCCAATCAAAGGTAAAATATATGCAGCCAAAGGGGCATCCCAGATACTATCAACGCCAGCGGGAACTAAGTCTTTAGTTAAGGGTAGGATCAACAGCATCAAAATCGCCATGCCAAGCAAACACACATTCAAAAAACCATACCAGTTGAATACCCGCAGAACCTGACCGGCGAGCAGGCGTCCAACGGCAATAGATGCTGCAAATAAACTAGTAACTTGAATACTGATATTCACCGGTAAGTGAAGTATTTCGTTGTTAAAGGTAGGCAGCCAAGTACCTATGCCCTGCTCGACCAACACATATAAAAAGATCGACAGCACAAAAATAAGCACCAAAGGCTTATAGGCCAGTTTGATCATCTGCAGAAAGTCATCTTTTAATTTTACGCTTTGGCTACTTTTTTGCGGTTTTTCTATCGGTGCAAAAAAAGTGAAAATAATGGTAATACCAATTAAGAACGCCAAAAAGAAATATACATTCAGCCATTGTGCCGAATCGCTTGGTTGCTCGCCGATAAAGCTGCTAAACACCCAATAACCGGATAAAACACCCAGCATGAAGATCCCTTCAATGGTATTGAGTAACGACGCATGGCCCTTTGCATCATGGCTTAACTGGCCAATAATTGAATAAACCGACACTTTAACCAAAGCAAAAGAGGTCCCGATACAAGCAAACAGCACTTGGATCATTACAAATTCATTGACTAGTGGCGTGACTAAACAAGCAAGCAGAACTAATAATAGTCCCGCTAACAGGGCTATTTTGTAACCTATTCGCGGAATAAATGAGGCAATGACAAATGACACCAAAGCAATTGACAGATCTTTAAACCCTTCGAGAGTACTCGCATGAGGTTTACTGATATCAAAGCTGTTAATTGATTGCAGAATGACAGGTCCGACGCTATTGAGCAAAATCGCGAAGGTAAAATAACAGGCGGCAATCGCGACTATTGTCATCAATCGAGACATGGGGTTTAGAGTGTTAACTTGCAAAATGATCAATCCAAAAAATGTAGCGGTTTATTGCTTGTGGCGTGCGAATTGAGGTTAACCAAAACAACAGCACCTTGCAATCCAGCAAGGTGCTTTGAGATTAACGCAGGTTAGAAGTCGTAACTTACGCTAAAGGTAGCTGAGCGCGGCAAAATGAAACGACCATTTGGCGACGTTGGGTTTCTAGGGTCACCTTCGGTCAACGCGTCTTCATCGGTCACATTTTGCATGGCAAATTCGAATTGCATACCGTTGTCATGTTGAATAATCAGACCTATATCTAATTTTTCATAGCCTTCCAATACGACGGTATTCTCGTTATCGGCATAACGATCATCAACCGCAGAAAGGGTGCCATACAGGTTTAGCACGTAATTGACCATTTCAAATTCATAACTTGGGGTCAAACGAAGTTGCCAACCCGGTTGACGCTGCGCTTCGTTACCTTCATTTGTCGCGCTGTCGGTAATTTCAGGATTTTGAATTGTTGCATTCAAAGTAACAGAGAAGCCAGTGTCATTGTAATAAGCCGCATCTAGCTCTACACCGTAAGCTTGGTTCGTTAGTACTTCAGTAGGTCCACCGGGAACGCGAGTAAAGGTATCACCTTTGACTTCATTATAGAAACCCGTGGCATAGAGGTAGTAATTGGATTTGGCCAGCTTATAGCCTAGTTCAAATTGGGTCACCTCTTTGATCAGATCTTCACCGTTTTCATAAGCACCAAAGTTGTCACGAAAATCATCAAAGTAAGGCATTTTGCTACCTTCACTGTAGCGAGCAAAAATACCCATATCTTCTTGCAACTGCCAGTTCGCCCCGAGGGTAATTGCAGTATCGTTTTCATCATATTGCACTGCTTTGTTAATCACTCCATCGAGACCCTCATCAACGGTGTATTCAATTTCATGATTCTCTTGGCGCACACCAATATCAGCAGAAAGCGTATCGCTTAACTGATATTCAAAGGCAGCATAGAGCGCCCGCGTATTGCCGTCACCAGTAGAGTTAATATCATAGTTCCAGCCACAACTATCTTCATTGTCGTTACAGGCTATACCGGTTAGGTTTTCACCACCTGGGGCAATTACATGATAGGAATGATTACCAATTGACCACCAGTCGTTAGCAGAAAAACTGCTGGTAAATAAACCCACTGTTGCTGAGAAGTTATCGCCTTTTTTGGTCAATGCTAAATCGTTGGTAAATGATTCGATTTGCTTTCTGACTACCCAACGGCCTATCTGTTGTACCAAGGTATCACCGTCGTAAGTATTGCCTGTTACCGCGCCAATCGCTGATTGGCCGTTGTCGGCAACAGTAGATAAGGCTACGGCATCGCCATTTGGCACTAAACCCAAGGTATCAGCGTTGCCAGAGGTATAGGCGAAACGGTCGACAAAGGCCCAATCTCCGTCTAGGTCCAAATTAATACTACCGCCGGAAATAGAGCCATCCCAGCCGCGGCCTTCACCAAAATCGAATGCCTCAGATTCACCTTCTGGACCATACTGAATAGATGCTTGGCGATTTAAAGTGCCGAGTTGCGTGTAGCTATTATCTACCCCTGCCACCAACGGCGTAGGTAGATACCAAGCACCATGATCATCAGTATTACGGGTGAATAAGTTGATCTTACCGTTATCCAATACTTTAGTAATATTAATGGTAATTTGATGGCCTTTCTCAGAATCAAAACCCGCATCTCTGATCCCTGGACTTTGCTGCACATAACCACCGATCATAAAATATAAGTCTTCCGCTAGCGCACCGCTAACCAAAGCATCCACTCGTTGCAAATTATAATCTGAAGTGGTGTATTTCACTCGGCCTTCAGTTGACTCTCCGCCCTCTTTAAGCATGAAGTTGGTGGTCAAGCCAGGCTGACCATTTGACACAACGGAACTAGGACCACCACGTAGTGCATCCATAAAATCAATGGTTTCATCAATTCTGAACATTGAAGAGTTTTCTAAAAAGGACAAGGTAGGAGGCGTATAAACCGGTATACCTTGCAATTGCACGGTTAAAAATGGGGCATCTCCACCACCGGGAAATCCTCGCACAAACACGTTTGCGCCCGCTACTCCACCTGAGCTTTCAGCCCAGACGCCAGGAATGGCTTTAAATAAATCGGCAGTACTTTTTGGAGCAAGCTTCTTAATATCGTCTTCACCCAAAATGGATGAAGCATAACTTGCGTCGACTTTTCGAACAGATTGGCCACTAGCCGTACCCGTCACCACGATTTGTTCTACATAATCTTGTTTTTCATTTTTAACTTTTTCTGCTTCTTGAGCCCGGGCTAATGATGGAAGCGCAAGTGCGATACTAGCTGCGAGCAAGGTGTGTGCAAATTGTGTGTGTTTCATTTCGTTGTACCTGTTAGATGTTAAATTCGACGCATATAAACCGACTTAAACGCCTGCTTTTTCTTATCGATGTTAAAGATATGTAAAATTGCAATCGATTGCAATTAATTTCGCAATCGATTGCAATAAAATTAAATAAATTTAACAAATCGGGTGTTTTAGCGTATTTTCATCAGTCGAAGTAAGCTCAAAGGAAAGTAACGGTAATGGCGAGTAAAATTAGGAAGCTATCAGATTTAGCGAAATTAGCTGGGGTATCAGAATCTACGGCATCTAGAGCACTAAACAACAATTCGTTGATCAGTCAAAAAACTCGTCAAAAAATTCAAGCCATCGCTGCTGAACATGGATTTAAAATAAATACAGCTGCTCGTAATTTACGTTTGCAGAAATCCAACACCATAGCGGTGGTGATCATTAAAAGTTCTGAATTTGACCAGTCGATCACCGATCCCTTTATGTTGAATTTTGTCGGCGTGATCGCGCAAGAACTAACCACACTCAAATATGACGTGTTATTGGTATCACTGAATATTAATCAGGACATTCAGTTGGCCGATTTCTTTGATATGAAGCGTGCCGATGGTTTGATCGTGTTTGGCCAAGGCGATGATATCAAAAAGTTTGATTCACTGATTAATCCCAGTTATCCAATTGTTGTGTGGGGCGCACCTTCGCCCAATCAGTCCTACCCTACCGTTGGCACCGACAATTTTCTTGGAGGAGAGCTAGCCACAAAACATTTAATTGAACAAAATTGCCAAAATATTGTTTTTAGTGGCTGGCGATCTTTTGAAACCAGTCAGCGTTACGCTGGCTATCAAAAAACACTTCAGCAACATCAACTAACGGCCCCAGCCCCCTTAGACATCCATTTCAATTACGATGATGCCTATCAAGTAACACTTGAATTAATTAAACAAGGTAAATTTGATTATGATGGCGTAGTGGCAGCGAGCGACACCATAGCACTAGGGATGATTCGAGCACTCAATGAATCGGGTATCGATATTCCTAACCAGGTTGCGATTACCGGTTACGATGATATTTCGGTGGCGGCCTATACCCAACCGGCGTTAACGTCTATCAAGCAAGATACCGCACAAGCTGGAAAACTCTTAGTCGATTCCTTAATTGCGTTAATGGCCAATGAGCAAGTAATCTCCACAATGATGCCGACCGAATTGATCATTCGTCAATCCAGTCAACGAAAAAAATAACAGCGTTGAGATAAAATGCACTTTTGCATATTTTCTGTGGTTTTCGCCGTCTGTTAGCCAAGTTTTGTTAGGAAATAGAGTAATTTAAAATATTTCAACAACGCAATTCTCTTTACCATCTATGCAATTTAGATTACATTTTGCCTGTCGCAGTATGACAGAGGTAAGAGCAGTATGAGTAGACGAAAAAAGTTTGAAGGAACCGTCCTCAGGGAGTTGCGTAAAAAATCCGGCTTTACACAAGAAGAATGGGCGCAAAAGGTCGGGTTAAGCAGAGAAACCATTTCTGCAATTGAAAATAATAAACCCGGCACAATTGAACATTTAAGTATGGAAGTTATGCGTAAAATGTATGAGATTTCCAGTTCAAGAATTGATGACGCCCATAAACACTCCTTCATGGAAAAAGTTATTTGTTACTTTGGATTCTAGTGTGCTGAGCCGACAGTTCGTCTATAATTTCCTCACCCCAGTAGCTATTGTTGCTTCTATTTTATTGGGGATATTCACCTTTGATACGCCCTATATTTTTGATCTGGTCAGTGCCAGCATTTTCTTATTTATTTTATTCTTTTTCAGAAACAACGCAGACATTGTCGGGTTATGCTTAATTTTAATCGTTGAGAAAATTGGGATTTTTATCGCCTTCCAATTGCTAACTGAAAACATTTATTACCAAGGATTGTTCTTTCTTTTTGCTCTAGGATGTATGTGGCAAATTCGCTCCGATCCTATTAATAAGATAGTCGTGCCCTTTATACTTATCGTGGTGGGATTCGAGCTGTATTGGACTTCAGTTGGTGAAACCGGCCCGATGATCTACTTTTTCTTTGTTAAAATAGGCATATACATTTTGGTTAGGGGCGCAATCGTTTTGCGCCCCCATTACCGTAAAGGCACCAACTATATTCAGGGTGATTGGTTAGTTTATAACACCAAAGGTGTTGTTTGTTTAATTGAATGTGCCATGGTGACAGAGTACCTTATTCGTACAACAATCAATCAAAATGCTATGTATTTATACACTTCCTATGAATATATCATGCAGGCGCTCGGCGTTTGGGTGATGTACATTGTATTGCGCGAAGCCATACATGAAATGAAAGCCCGTTCAATGATGGCCTAAAGAATTAGTAATTTCTTCCGATATCTGCATAATAGAAATGTGGAAATGAATCCACATTTCGTGTTTGGAGGAAATATGAGAAAGTCTAAATCCATCTTTTTTGCTGTTATATTAACCGCAGTTCCTGCCTTTGTATCCATGCAGGCGCACGCTACCAGTGGCACCAAGCCACCGCCGAATGAACCAGAAGAATCTGAAGGTGTTGATATCTTGGATTGGTTCGAAGATATCCTCGGTTAGAATAATGGCTTGCTCTTGCAAGCCTTTTTTATGTTTATACGTCATGATGACCCCCCCTTAAGTTTTGGTTGAGTATTAGGAGCAAAGATTGACTTTCAATCAGTCTGAGGCTTGGTAAATTTTTCTCTATTCCCTTTTATAAATTATCCTCATTCGATAGACACCATTGAATTCACTTATTGCAGGCTGCTATTGAAGCCTTGAAAATTGACTGCGGTACGCATTAGGTGAAATTGCAAACTTGCGCTCAAATGCCCGTCTAAACACATCTAAATTTTTATAGCCACAGGCCTGTGCAACTTTTTGCATAGCGCAATTTGATTCGACCAGTAATTGCTTGGCATGCTCTAATCGCAACCGCTCGACATACTTACCCGGTGGTATTTTCATTTGCTTGATAAAACTGCGGTAAAAACTTCTTTCCGTCATACAAACTTGCTCGGCCAGCGCCGAAACCGGTAATTTGTTGGTCAAATTTTGCAGTATCCACGGGGTAAGACCTGAGAAGTGGCTGTCCGCTGAAAACTGATATCGTAAGGGTTCAGAAAACTGCGCTTGGCTACCTGTGCGACGATAATGCAAGACTAGAAACTTTGCGACACGTAGCGCTAACTCACTTCCGCAATCCCTTTCCACTAGCGCCAGCGCAAGATCGATCCCTGAAGATATCCCAGCAGAGCTAGCTATCTTGCCATGATCGACAAACAACTGGTCCTCAACCACATCAATTTGCGGATAGCGCTGAGCAAAGTCCTGAATGTAGTTCCAATGGGTGGTGGCTTTTTTGTGATTCAGCACCCCAGTAGAGGCTAGAAGGTAAGCCCCAGTGCATATACTCATCACTCTGCGACATTTATCGATTTGCTCGGTTAACCAACGATTGTGCGATTCGGTAGTGTGCGCATCTCTTGCACCTGCACCGCCAGGAATAATCAGCGTATCTAAATGCATATCACTAATAGTGCAGTGATCTGCTACCAGTTTTACACCTGTTTCTGATTGATACGCCTTCTGCTCTAAACCAATAGCAACGATTTGATACTGCAACGGACCCAGTTCGCTGGCCACAGCAAAGACTTCCAATGGCCCTGCCACATCAAACAGATTCACCTTATCAAAAAGTAAAACACCAATTTTCTTGTTCATCATCTATACCTGACTGTGCAATCTAGCCAGAGCTTAACAGACAACCAGAAATGGCAGAATGACACTTTAACGATGTTTTACGCCAATAAAGTCAAACGAGCTCAAGAGAGATCAAGAGAGATCAAGAGGGTCAGAGTAAAAACGTGATCATTGTCTGAACACGTTTGTTAGGCTCGTGCTTTTTACTCTGACCCTCTTGATTAGATTAGATTCCTGACCCTCTTGATTATTAACTAGTCGTTAGATTTTATTGATTTTCCTTGTTATTATTTTGGTGCATAAATTTAGCCAAGGAAAGGTATGTACAAAGGCCAGTTAACAAAGTGGGACGATGCCAGAGGATTCGGTTTTATTAAAACAGCCGAATTAAACCACGATACTTTCATTCATATATCTGAACTCAATGACATGAGTCGTAAACCTAGAACCGGCGACTTTATCTATTTTAATGTCGAACAGGTTAATGGCAAAAAAAGAGCGACTAATGCTCGAATTGAAGGTGTCAAATCGAGAACCCAACCTAAGCTTGTTAAAAACTACAAACCTCGCTCAAATCTGCGCTTTTTATACGTGGCAGTTTTAATAGTTATTGTGGCGGTGGTGATTCAGCGTTTGGATTTGTTACCTAAAAAGGCTCCCCTAATACCAGCACCTTATTCAACACAATTCGTCCCTGAACAAACGTTTTCCTGTGATGGAAGGCAGCATTGCAGCCAAATGACATCTAGAGCGGAAGCCGAATACTTTCTTGAAAATTGCCCGAATACTAAAATGGACGGTGACCGTGACGGCATCCCCTGTGAAAATGATTCTAGATTTTAGGCAACCCAGATTGCAGTAACTTATACACCGCTATTTTGGGTGTTTTGGCCAGTTTTTGGATTAGCGAAAACGGTACATCTTCTCGAGTTGTGATTTGGGAAATATCTTGCAACATGGTCATCCACAATTTCGCTGTCATTTCTGAGTCGAATAACGCCCGGTGGAAGCCGCCATCGGATGGGATGTTTTTATAGGCGATTAACGAACCGAGTTTATGATTAGGTGCTTGCTGATATAAACGTCGGGCCACCAGTAAAGAGCACGCAAAGGCACCTGTGTATGCTCTGGATACTCGACGTAACTCGGCATCTAAGAAGCGTTTGTCAAAAGACGCATTGTGGGCAACAAGGTTGCTGTCCCCCATGAAACTAGCAAACTCATCCGTCACTTCATCACATGGAGCCGCTTGGCTCAACATCTGATTAGTAATACCGGTATAATCTTCAATGAACGCACTGATGCGCTTACCTGGATTCATCAATGCCTGAAAACGCTCAACCACTTCCCCCTTTTCAAGACGCACAGCACCAATTTCGATAGCCCTGTCGCCCATATCGGGTGATAGTCCTGTGGTTTCAAAATCCAGAACTACAAGGGAGTCGGCGCGAGTTTGCGGCATAGTTTAATTACCTGTGGGTGTGAATAGGCTATTTTAACCAAACTTTAAGTGATATCCGTAGCGCTATTTTAGAAACGCACTTTTGCGGTATTTGTAGTGAACATAATCCATCCCACCGCTTTTCAATATTATCGATATAGATGAGAACTCAGATGGTTCCAACCCAAGATAGTATCTGCTAAGCCTTGTCCAATGTTATACGCACAACATCGTTCAACTTTGCAGCGGATGAACCATCTATCATTACAATCGGCTATTGCTTTGGGTTTGCTCGGTGCACCACCACAGCGACATTTTCTCGGTGTCTGAGCAACAGAGCGAACCGATTTTTTGGGGCTGGTTTTTCGCTTAAGCGGGATCATATTTGTTTATTGTATTGGAACAGTGCCCTAGATCATAAATCATCCCAGCCTAAAACCAAACCTAAACCCAAGAGTATTTAATTATTAGCTATACATCTAATTGGGGATCAAGAGGGATCAAGAGGGTCAGAGGATCAAGAGGGTCAGAGTAACTTGATATTTTTCAAGTTACTCTGACCCTCTTGATCTCTGACCCTCTTGATCTTGTCTATTAGTCAGCTGTAGCAAATATATCGCTATATTGATGGCGTAATTCTACTTTGCGGATTTTTCCGGTGCCTGTCATGGGGAGCGTTTGGCAGATGAAAATAGCCTTAGGGACTTCGAATTTTCCGAGCTGAGTTTTACAGAATAATTCTATTTCTGCTACATCCAGCTCTACCTCTGATTGAGCTATAACGCAGGCACATACTGCCTCGCCCCAATGAGGGTGGCTCACACCAAATGAGGCGGCTCTTTCCACGCCTTTGAAGGATTCTAGAATTTGTTCTACTTTTTGCGAAGATACATTTTCACCGCCGGATTTAATCGTATCTTTTTTCCTATCAATAAAAAGTAACTGCCCTTTACTGTCAATTAAACCTAAGTCGCCAGTATGGTGCCAGCCAAACCCAGTGGCTTCATCTGAGGCTTCGGGGTTTTTATAGTAGCCGCTCATCACCTGTGGCCCTCGCCACGCTATCTCGCCTACTTGGCCATTTGGCAGCTCGTTACCAAATTCGTCAATAACCGCTTGTTCGGCGGTGCAAACAGGCACGCCCCAATAATTACCCTCAGCAAACTCAGTTGGCGTGTTGTCGCGATAAATACAGGCAACTGGCGCAAACTCTGTCTGCCCACTTCCGAGGTGCATTTCGCAGCCAAAAGTATCTCTGACTTTATCTAAATTTTGACTATTCATTGCCGCCATGGCGTAAATGCCAGTTTTGAAGTGACTAAAATCACGTTTATCAATATCGGGTGTGGCCAGCAAGGCGTTCCACATCATCGGAAGAAAAGCTGCGGTTTGAATTTTTTCCTGCTCGATGCTGTTAACAATCACCTTAGGGTCAAAAGCAGCATGCAGCACGGCGCAGCCACTGCGTAACAAAATGGGGTGTAAAATAGATAAAGCCGCGCAGTGAAAGAGGGGCAACACCAAGAGCATGCGATTTTGTTTATTAATATCTAATTCAATAACACCGGTCAGCGCGGCAATGGTTAAAGTTAAATGGGACGACTCCACCGCTTTGGGTCTTGAGGTAGTGCCCGAGGTGTAAATCATATGAGCGGTATCGCGATCAGCAATAAGGCGGTCTTCAATTTCACTGGTGCTGTGTCCGTCAATTAACTCATCAAGTGAAAAATTGGCGCGACCTCTTTGATTGCCTATTTGAGCTGTGAGCTTGATACTAGTGTTGCCTTCAAGCAAGGCTAAAACCATATCGGAAAACATCTCCTGATAAACGATCGCTACAGACTCGCTATGCTCAAAATTATAACGAATGTCATCTATGCTTTGCATAAAATTGATCGGCACCACCACCACGCCAAGCTTATAACAAGCAAAATAAACCACCACCATGTCAGTTTGGTTGGTAGAAATTAAAGCAAGCTTGTCACCTTGTTTTAGCCCGTTAGAAATCAAACCATGGGCGAGTTGATTGACCCGATTATTTAACTCGCCATAGCTGATTTCGCTGCGCTGACCTTGATGAAAATCGACTAAGGCCGGTAGATGAGCACTGTCTCGGCTGCGTCGTCGCAATAGGTCTCCCATTGCAACACGTTCAATCAGGTTCTTTTCCAGTGCTTTATCTCTCATCTTTTACCCCTTAGGCAATAACTTACCGTTTCATATTATTTTTATAGGCAATTGCCGTATTAAGACGAGTTCAAAAGCTTCACTCACAGAACGTCTGCTGGCAATTTCAATCTGGTTTTTTAGCGCAATACTTCTGGTATAACAGAGCGATGAAAACCGTCGCATGTCTGACTATTAGTTACTTTATCTTGGCTTAATGGGTACATCGCAGGTGCCGAGCCCATGCTAGATCCGCCATCAACCCAAATAGATTGTCCGCTAATAAAATTAGCCCCATCGCTCATCAAAAAGCATATGACCGAGGATACTTCAGCCTCACAGGCAATACGCCCTAATGGCACCGCATATTTCAAGCTGCGCAGCGCCTTTTTCATTTCTTCAGGATAGGTATCAAGCCCCGAGGATGCCACCCAACCTGGCGCTACCGTATTCACCCTTACACCATGCCTGCCCCACTCCCATGCAGCGGTCTTGGTGAGATTCTCTACTCCCGCGCGGGCGGCACCAGAGTGTCCCATGCCAGGCATGCCGTTTTTATTGTCAGCGGTGATGTTAACAATACTGCCGCCATGGTCTTTGAAATGTTGCTTGTATATTTCTCTTGCCATCAAAAAGCCGCCAACTAAATTGGTTTGCACCACCGCATCAAAGCCCTTTTTGCTTATGGCTTCTAAAGGAGCGCGAAATTGGCCACCAGCCATATTGACCAAGCCATGCACTCGACTGTTTTCTGCCAATATGAGCCCGATGGTTTCAATTACTTTTTGTTCATCGCGAATATCTAATGGCAAGTATTGGGCTTGTCCACCGTCATCAATAATTTCTTGTGCAGTTTTTTGAAGTTTTTCAAGGGTGCGTCCTAGCAATACAACGGTAGCGCCAAGAGACGCCAATTCGTGGGCCGTGCAGCGTCCAATGCCACTTCCCCCGCCTGTGATGATAATGGTCTTGCCGCTAAAACTGTTTGCCGCAAGGCTGGATTGATAACCCATAATAGTGCCTCTTTTTTAAATTAAACTGGAGCCCTTATCAAGTTATTCCCCTGATAATTTAGTGCCTTACAATTCCCAGCTTTTGGGAACTTTAACCGTCATCGACAACAACATCTGCGCCGCCGCTTTGCCCTGTGAATCGATACGCAGTGATGCGGTTCCGCCGCCGCCCAGCGCTTCGCTCATCAGGAAGTTAAATCCGTTAAAACCCGGCAGATTAAAGCGCTCAACCTCACCTTCCACCTGATGGGCAAAATAGTCCTTTAGCGCTTTGGCCGTCACCTGATGATATAGGATGGGTAAATACTTTGCTTCACGTGAAATAATGCCAATATTGACGTTATTCCCTTTGTCACCGCTGCGTGCATACACCAGCTTCGATAAGGGTACATCGACTAATTCATCATCGTTAAGTATGTAGTTTTCTATTTGCTGCTGTGAGTATGAAGCCGCTACAGCAGGCTTTGATAGCTGCGGAGTCAAATAACACTTCTGAGAAATTGGATCTTGGTTCAACTGCACGGTTACAGGCACCAAGGCTTTATCAATTAACGCAGAGTGAACCCGTATCAAGGGCTGGGGTTTTGGCCGCCCAGCACCAAAACCGCTCATACCAGGAGCGGCGGAGGTGGCGAGGTAAGCAATTTCGCTAGCAGCAAATTGCAGCGCGGCTTTGTTATCATGATGCAAACCCAATTTAACCATTACTTCGCGAGTATTTTGGTTTTTTGCATGAGGGCCATAGGTTGCCTCTGAGCCAATAATCTCTAGATTAGTATCACGATAAGCGGGCAAACCTTTTTGAGCAAAAAAACGCTCTGTGCGTTTAATAAGTGCAGCAACATTAGTCTGGGCTTTTTCAACGCAGCGCTCGCCTCCCATAAAAAACGAGCTCATTAGCTTGTAGCCATCCACATAGGTGGCACAAACCTTATATTGATTACCCGGCGCTCTGCCCTTTGCACCGCAAACCCGCACCCGATCTTTGGCCACTTGTTTTAGCTCGATATTGCTAAAGTCGCAGCAAACATCAGGCAACAAGTAATTAGCGGGATCGCCAATTTCATACAACACCTGCTCACCAACAGTGGCTACGCTTACCAAGCCGCCGGTATTAGGTACAATGCACACTTCAAAATTACCGTTACTGCTGACCTCTGCCACCGGGTAGCTCATGTTGGAAAAATCTGGCACTAGATGCCAATCGGTAAAGTTACCACCTGTACACTGTGCGCCGCACTCCAGCACATGGCCTGCCAGTGCACCTTGGGCTAACTTATCGTAGTCGCTTTCACCCCAGGCAAATTCATGTATCAGTGGCGCAATTACCAGCGCGCTGTCCACTATTCGTCCTGTTACCACTACATCAGCACCGGCGGCTAGGGCATCGGCGATGGGCCTAGCGCCCAAGTAGGCATTAATGCTAGCCAAGTTTTTCGGCAAGGGGGCTTTGCTTTGCAACTCAGACAAGTCGCAATCGGCTAGCTCATCACGCTTTGCAGATAAGTCATCACCATACACACCGGCAATGTTGAGCTTAATACCTAGTTCATCACAAAGCTGTTTGAGCGCTGCAATACAGCTTGGAACGTTCATTCCACCAGCGTTGGCGATCACCTTGATGCCTTTTTTTGCACAGTCGGCTAACACATCTTTCATGGCGACGGTGACGAAATCAACGGCATAGCCATAACTATCGTTTTTAGCTTTCGCTTGGGACAATATCGCCATAGTCACTTCGGCTAAATAATCAAAAACAAGGTAGTCGATATCACCCCCCTCTACTAATTGCCTAGCGGATAGCTGACTGTCTCCGTAAAACGCCGAGGCTCCGCCAATTCTTACTGTTTTGTCCGTCATAAAAACCTACACTACTCGTTGCTATTTTTTGCTTGTTCAGCACTTACAGCCACTAACAGCTGCTTGGATTTTACCTGCTGACCAACCGCCACACCGACAAAGTCTACCCTGCCCTTAATGGTCGCTTTCATTTGGTGCTCCATCTTCATGGCTTCCATTACCACCAGTATTTGTCCGGCTTCAACTTTGTCGTTTTCCTGAACTAACAGATTGACAATCACGCCATCCATCGGTGCCTTCACTTCGCCACTTCCTGCGGTATCGTTCGCCACTGCAGGTTTGTGGGTCACATTGTCAAATTTATAATGACCAGTGCCATCATCTAAATACAGTACATCTTGTTGTAACACATAGTAAAAAGTTTCACGTATACCGTCTTCAACCACCACGCACTGACAGTCATGATATGCCACAAGCTCTAACTGTGATTCGCCCTTGGCAGTGGACACCAAGTAGTCGTTTGCATGTTTTACAAGGCGCACAGCATAAACTTGGCCGTTAAAATCCAACTTGAAGGTATATGCTTGTCCGGCAGCGCTATCCCAGTTGTGCACCTTTGCCAGTTCATGCTGATAATAAATAATGGCTGCACGGGCTAGCGTGCTAGCGTCTGGGGTATCACCGCATATGCTGTCGTCATCGGTAAAGTGTTGTTCTATAAAAGCAGTGGTTGCTTGTGCGGCTAAAAATGCCGGATGTTTAAGTACCTTTTCTAAAAAATGTTTATTGCTGTTCACCCCCAACAGTTGGGTGTCTTGGGTGGCGCTAGCCAAGCGCCGGACTGCGGTTGAGCGACTATCACCATAGGCAATGATTTTTGCCAGCATGGGATCGTAATGGGCGCTGATTACATCCCCGCAGTTTATTCCGTAATCGATGCGTATACCTTCGCGCTGCTCTGGTGTTTGCCAGCATAAAACCTCGCCGGTTTGCGGCATAAAGCCGTTGCGGGGATCTTCAGCGTAAAGGCGCACTTCTATAGCATGGCCGCTAATAACAATCTGCTCTTGGGTCAGTGGCAGTGGCTCACCGGTTGCCACCATCAACTGCCAAGCCACCAGATCTTGGCCGGTGACGAGTTCGGTCACCGGATGTTCAACTTGCAGGCGAGTATTCATTTCTAGGAAATAAAAGTTTTTATCTTTATCAACTAAAAACTCAACGGTGCCCGCGCCGATATAATTACATGCCTTAGCGGCCTCAACCGCGGCTTGGCCCATGCGTTCCCGTAAGGCATCATCGACAAAAGGAGACGGTGCTTCTTCAACCACTTTTTGATGTCGCCGTTGTATAGAACAATCCCGTTCGCCCAGATAAACCGTGTTACCAAAGGTGTCAGCAAACACCTGAATTTCAATATGACGAGGCTCAATTACCGCGCGCTCTAGAATTAATTCACCACTGCCGAAGGCATTTTTTGCCTCAGAGCGTGCCGTTTTTATTTGATCGGCCAATTCACTTTGCCGGTTAACTAAGCGCATGCCACGTCCGCCGCCACCCGCCGATGCTTTGACCATAAGGGGGAAGCCTATCTGCTGGGCTTTTTCGATAAGCACCTGATCACTTTGATCTTCACTTTGATAGCCGTCAATACAGGGCACACCGGCCGCAATCATAGCCACTTTGGAGAGCCTTTTGCTGCCCATAAGTTCAATAGCTTCGGCATCGGGGCCAATAAAGGTGATACCGGCATTCTCGCAGGCACGAGCAAATGAGGCGTTTTCTGATAAAAATCCATAGCCAGGATGAATCCCATCGGCACCGGTTTTAAGTGCCGCTGCAATAATATTTTCTATCACCAGATAAGACTCAGCCGCAGTCGCGGGGCCAACACACACAGCCTGGTCGGCTTCCAACACATGACGGGCCTGACTATCTGCGTCACTGTAAATCGCCACAGTTCGATAGCCCAAACGCCTAGCTGTTTGGATCACCCGCACCGCTATTTCACCCCGATTGGCGATCAGTATTTTATTCAGTGTTTTCATCATAAACTCATTATTCATTCACTTAGGCGTGGCTGGTTTGTTGGAGATACAAGCTGATTGCAATTCATCACTCACTCCAATTTGGCTTGCGTTTCTGTAAGAATGCTTGTGTACCTTCTTGACCTTCATCATTGGTTAATGATTGGGTGAAGGCATCTGCAGCCTCATCTAACAGGGATTCGAGCTCAACTTGACCGACCTTTAACATCAGCGCTTTGGTTGCCGCATTCGCTTTGGGGGCACAGCGCCTGACTTGTTTCACTACCCTATCAAGCTGTTCTTGCAGCTCAGTTGCTGAATGACAAACAAAATGTACTATTCCCAATGTCTTGGCTTCTTCACCACCAATTCGCTCGCCTAATAAGGCCAAGCGACGAGCATGGGTTAAGCCTATGCGGGCCACAACAAAGGGCGCAATTTGGGCAGGAATGATCCCCAAGCCCGTTTCAGGCATTGAAAAAGCAGCATTTGCATCCGCAATCGCCACATCAGACACACAGGCCAAACCGAAGCCGCCACCAAGCACAGCTCCTTCCAGCACGCTAACCACCACCTGCGGTGCATGGTTCACTTGGGTGATCATGCGGCCGAAACTGCGATTGAATTCCCATACTGTTTTATGCCGCTGTTCTTCACTGGCCGCATCTTTGTGCATGTCAGAAATATCACCACCCGCACAAAAATTACCCTCACTGCCACGCAAAACTACCGCCCGGATTTCGCTGCTGTCAGAGATACTGGCGAACAACCCAGTCACCTCGTTAACCAAAGCTAAATTCATTGCATTCTTTTTGTGGGGCCGATTCAATGTGATGGTCAACACCCCATTATTTTGTGCGATTAAAATCTCTTGGTAGTCTTGCTGTTTAATGTTCAACATAGTGCTTATCTCTTTCCATTCAGTTTCGGCGCTGCTAACCCAGCCCTTAGCAGGCGCAAATATATATCACTAGAAACGCGCTATGCCGAAAGTATTGCTATTGAGCTTGCGATTATCGCCTTCTTGGCAGATAGCCAATGCATAGGCCAAAACCTCTCGGGTATCACGGGGGTCAATCATGCCGTCATCCCACAAGCGGGCGGAATTGGCCAACGCGCGGGATTTAGCTTCCATGACTTTGACGGTGCCTTTTTCTAATGCATCGAGCCGGTCTTGATCAATTGCGCCGCTTCTGGCCATCTTTGCTTTGGCAACCGTTCTTAAAACGCTGCCCGCCTGAGCTGGGCCCATCACAGATACCACCGAGCGTGGCCATGCAAACATAAAACGTGGATCTATGCCTCGTCCAGCCATGGCATAGTTACCCGCGCCAAATGAGCCGCCTAACAAAAGGCTAATTTTTGGCACTGTGGTATTGGTTACCGCTTGGATAAGCTTTGCGCCATGCTTGATGATACCGGCGCGCTCAGATTCGGTTCCGACTAAAAAGCCGGTGGTGTTGTGCAAAAATATAATTGGCGTGGCGGTTTGTTGGCATAACTGAATAAATTGGGCAGCTTTGGCTGCCCCTTGGGCGGTAATAGGACCGTTATTGCCAATCACGCCACAAGGCATGCCGCACAGCTCCACATGCCCGCAAACCGTGCCTACGTCATAATCTGATTTAAAATCGAGAAAGTTCGAACCATCGGCAATTCGTGCTATGACTTCGCGAACATCGTAAGGGGTTTTAGCATCTTCAGGGACAACACCCAACAGCTCATCAGTGTTATATAAGGGTGCCTTGCTGGTATTATTAATTGGCGCCGGGCTGTTTTTATGCCAGCCTAAACTATGGGTAATTTCACGGGCAATGCGAATGCCATCGGCGTCATTTTCAGCTTGATAATCTGCCACCCCTGACACCGAGCTATGCATTTCAGCCCCGCCAATCTCTTCATCTGTGGCAATCTCACCGGTAGCCGCTTTTAGCAGCGGAGGCCCGGCAAGATACACAGTAGATTGCTTGCGGATCATCACTACGTAATCTGATAAACCCGGTTGATATGCCCCTCCGGCTGTGGCACTTCCGTGCACCACGGTAATTTGCGGAATACCCGCAGCGGATAGCTTTGCCTGTAAAGCAAAGCCTGCACCGGTAAAACCAAACCAGTCGCCCAGCGAGGTCAAATCGCCGCCGCCGCTTTGGGCTAAGGCTAAAACCGGCAGTTTGTTTTGCAGTGCAATGTTGTACATGCGCAAGCGTTTAACACTACCTAACTGGGTGATACTGCCACCTTTTGCGAGGTAATCATCGACCAACACCATGCAGCGGGTACCGGAAACGTAGCCCATACCGGCGATAACCCCACCGCCTGCTGCCGAGCCGTCGGTGTCGCCCTCTTGCATATAGCCACATAAGGTCGACAGCTCTAGAAAAGGCGCGCCGGGATCAAGCAACAGATTAAGCCGCTCTCTAGGTGGAAGTAGACCACGCTCAATATAACGCGGAGCTTTTTGCTGGGCATTTTGAATAACGCGCGTTTCGATACCACGCAGCTCGTCTACAGCGTCAAGCATCACACTGGCGTTCTGCTTGTATTGTGCTGATTGTGTATCAAGCTGCGACTGAATGATTGCCATGTTTCCAATCCGTATTTGTTGTTAGTGAAAAATAGTCATTGCTAGCCTGTTGGCTCACATCATGAACTTTTAGTAGTAAAAGCAGGCATCTCAACAGCCCCTTGATATTCATTTTTAAGCTGTTGCACCAAAGCCTTCATAGGCAAAACCTGCTTAATTCCAGACACACCATGCCCTGCACTCCAGAAGTCTTTCCAGGCATTACTTTCTCCTAAATCAAGATCCACATGTGATTTGGCCTGAAAGCTTTCTAAGTCAACTCCAGCTCTTGCGATAGAGGGCTTGAGAAAGTTACATTTCACGCCGGTGAAGGTATCGGTATAGATTAAGTCTTTAATTTCAGAGGACACCAACATTGATTTATAGTCGGCTTCTACCTCGGCTTCTTCTGTAGCAATGAAGCGTGTGCCCATGTAGCTAAAATCAGCCCCTAAAATTTCAGCTGCCCGCACGCCGTAACCGTCGTTAATTGCGCCAGCCAGTGCTAGCGGGCCATCCCAAAACTCACGTATTTCTCGAACCAAGGCGAAGGGATTGATCTCACCGGCGTGTCCACCCGCACCGGCGGTGACGATGATGATGCCGTCAACCCCCGCCGCGATAGCTTTCTTGGCATGGTCGGCTCGAATAACGTCATGAAAAACAATGCCACCCCACTGATGGACTTCTTCAACCACCTGAGCAGGGTTGCCTTGGCTGGTGATCACAAAGGGCACTTGATGCTTTTTCACCACCGCACGGTCTTTTTCTAAACGAGTGTTCGACGGATGCACCACAAGATTAACCGCAAAGGGCGCAACTGGCTTTTCTGGGTTTGATTTGGCGTAGGCGTCCAATTCTGTCGAGATTTGCTCTATCCAGCTGTCGAGTAAATCTTGGGTGCGAGTATTAAATGTGGGAAACGAGCCCACAATGCCGTTCTTACACGCACTGATCACCAACTTAGGACTAGACACCAAGAACATAGGAGCGCAAATGACCGGTAAACTTAATTTGTTGTGAAACAATACTGGAATAGCCATGTTGATTTCCCTTTAACCTCTACTTCTTTAACCAAATTCACATTTAAAAACGTGCTGGGTACAATCTCCCAACTCGAATGCACTTATCTGCGCTTTGGAAATATATCCATATGCTTAGCAATAATGCCCAACATCATCTCGTCACTGCCACCGGCAATCGATAAAATTCGACTATCCCGATAGGCTCTGGCAACCACGTTATCCCACATGAACCCCATGCCGCCCCAATACTGTAGACACCCATCGGTAACTTCTCGCCACAATCGTCCAGATTTGAGTTTTGCCATAGAGGCTAGATAGGTAGCATCTTCGCCATTCACATGTTGATGACAGGCCTTCCAGGTTAGCGCGCGAAGAGCCTCAACTTCAGTTTGTAATTCAGCCAGTTTGAAGTGCACAACTTGGTTGTTTAGCACGGGCTGGCCAAAGGTGTGACGCTCACGACACCACTGGATAGTGTCTTGAATGATCCGTTCCATCCCTTTAAGTGCACCGGCGGCGGCATATATACGTTCTTCTTGGAATTGCATCATCTGCATTGCGAAGCCGCGGTTCTCTTCTCCAATCCGATTACGCTTGGGCACCCGCACATTATCGAAAAAGATTTGCGCGGTATCACTGGCGCGCATACCCATTTTGTTCAATGGCTTGGATATCTCAATGCCCGGAGAATCTAGTGGAACGATAATAAGAGACTTATTGGCATGTACATTACCGTCACTGGTATTGGCCAACAAACAAATCCAATCGCCTTGGGTTGCGTTGGTGATCCACATTTTGCTGCCATTAATGACGTAATCATCACCGTCACTTTTGGCATTGGTTTTTAAACCTGCCACATCAGAGCCTGCGCCTGGCTCACTAACACCAATACAGGCCACCATGTCTCCGGCAATGGCAGGTGCGAGAAAATCACGCTTCAACTCGTCGCTACCAAAGCGCGCTAAGGCAGGTGTGGCCATATCCGTTTGCACCCCAATTGCCATGGGTAGCGAACCACCATAGGCACGGCCGATCTCTTCAGCAAACACTAGATTGTAGCTGTAATCTAAACCTGAGCCCCCAAAGGCTTCTGGTTTATGAATGCCTAACAAGCCTAGGTCACCCATTTTCTTGAATAGAGAATGCAGCGGAGCCTTCCCAGCACTTTCCCACTCTTCCACAAAGGGATCCATTTCCCGATCTACAAAATCTCGAACTGTCTTTCTTAGCGCTTCATGCTCTTGGGTTAAGTCCATGATTTTCTCCAGTATCAAATTCACTGTGAACATACTAGAAGTGTAAACAACATGTTAACAGCGTCAGTCAGGACATTTAACTGGTCATTCGGGCCATTATTGTAAATAATACCGCCAACAGAATAGGAAATTTGTTTATGTTGAAGCACGTCACCCTCTACGCTTGTGAAAATACAATGGGCCTGAGCCTAGGTCTTACTCACGATGTTTTAGCCTTTGCGTCGAGCTTACAAAAACGTTTACTGGGTGAGCCAATTAATATTTCGCTGGTGACCTTAGATGGTAAGCCCACATCTACCTTTAGCGGTTTAGCAGTGACACCAGATTGTGCGCTGGATGACATTCACAGCACAGATCTAGTCATACTGCATGGTATTTGGGGAGACATGGATGACTTACTCATTCAGCAACAAGCCTTGTACCCTCGTCTTCGGCAGTGGCATGAACAAGGTAAGCCCATTATGGCGGCGGCAACTGCGGCGTATTTTTTGGCCGAAGCCGGACTCTTGGATGACAGGATCAGTACTACTCACTGGCAAAAGCAAGCCCATTTTGCCCGCTCATACCCCAAAGTAAATGTGCGTCCTGAACGCTATATCACTGCCACAGGTGAGCTTTACTGCTCCGCTGGTATGAATGCGGCACTGGAGATCATGGTGTATTTACTTTCTCGGCTGTCTTGCCCTGAGGTAGGTGAATCTGTTGAGCAGGTATTTTTAGTGGATTTTCGGCGCGGTTACTCCGGCGAATTCACCTCCATGGGACATCAAACCTACCATAAAGACGATGAGATTTTATCTGTTCAACAGTGGTTAGAAATTCACTTTATGAACCCAGTCACCATCGACGAACTGGCCAGCAAGGCAAATATGAGCACCCGCACTTTCAAGCGACGCTTTAAAGATGCCACCGGCGAAACACCCCTTGGCTACATACAGCAACTCCGAATCGAACAAGGCAAAGAGTACCTCAAGCATAGTGACAAGAGCGTAGAAGAAATTTCCTGGTCAGTAGGCTACCAAGATGCCGGACACTTTAACCGCTTGTTCAAACGAGCCTATGCAATGAATGCATCTGCGTGGCGACAAAATCACCGCTTACATAAATAAGCCTGCCACTGAGCTCCAAGGCTAGGTTTTGAACCCACATCACAGAAAATATATTAGGGATTATTTTGTTCAGAGCGTTGTATTACATAAGACCCAGCCATATGGTTAATACATAGAGTAAGTTTTGACTTCAATCAGTAAACATAAACGGAGCGCTACCAATGGAACATGACAACAGCAACCAAAATGAGCACGGCATCGCCAACTTCGCAGCGTTGAAAACCGCCATAGCAAATGGCGAAGAGCAATCGATAAAAGAACTATTGCCCGACGAACCCATGCAAGAGCTAGAAAAAAGCTATCTCATCGACCTAGCCAAGCTAACCAACAACCACGCAATTATACAGCTATTAGAAGACATTCCGGTCAAGAAATAGCTTTAGCCTACCTCTTGTTTAAGCAGCCGTAGAGTATTGGAGATAAAATTTTATTAGTCTGTTGTTCTCAAACAATTATAGAATCACCGATATTAAATTAGATCCCAGCGATTAAGCTGCAGTGAAGGTAGGAAAAATGTCTGAGAAGAAAGTGAAGTTTGAATTCGAAAAAAAGAATAAAAATAGCGTGCGATACAAAGAAATACCAGAAGATGGCATGCCCCCAGTTATCGGCAGCATCTACGTTCAAAGCTGGTTCGCTGGCAACAGTAAAAATATTGAAGTAACAATAAATAAGAAAGATTGATGGTTGTATTAGATGCCCTGTTGATAGAATAGAGCAATTTAGCGAGATTATAATCTATCCTAAATTAATACCACTCGGTCAATTGCTGTAAATCGCGCAGGCGATCACGTTGTAAAGAAAACGCTTCAAACACATCATCGAAGCTGCGATTTTGGTTTGAAAGCATAGGCAGAGCAAAGCTCGCTTGAGTGAAAAATTCAGACGAATCATCCTGCCAAGCTGATTGCCACCAATGAGTTATATCCGATCGGCAGCTATTTAATTTTGATGCACTGGGTAACTTATCTGATTTCTTGATATTAATTTGGCTATTGCTGGGCAGCAAATTCCATAAGTCGTTATTGGGCCACCGCGCAAATGGTATAGCGTGATCAACGGCATATTTGCCAGTCATACTTAGCCGCTTACCCGACCACACACAATGTACATTTTGCTGGGCCAAAAGTGCGTCAATACGCTTGCGCACTTTAGTGGTATTGCGATGTGGATTGTCCCAACGCAATGCATCAAAATATTGTTGGCGGGTAAACCCATTGTTTTTATTGCCGCTGTATTTCTCCATTTGAGCTACCCACTCATTCAACAAAGCCGGTTCAATCCATACACTAAACTGCGCCATCGCATCCCAAATAGGTTTGGGTAGGTAAAATGAACCAAAACTGGCTAAATAGTCATTATCAAGCATGATGCATTTGGGTTTACTTTTGAATTTGGTTTGCACCGAAAACACCGCATCTTGAGTGCCAGGTAAAGTAATGTATTTCACTGGCATGTCTTTTATGGTGTTACTAATGTCTTTTAAAGTTTGATGCAAGCTACTGGCAAAGTCGTTAGCACTATTTGAATAACTAGCCCCTACATACAAGTCATTATTTGCAAGCGAAGTAAGCTTTTGCCAACCATTTTCTTTAATAAAACCTAAGCCCTTTTTGCTGTTGCTATTTTGCTGCATAGCAAAGGTATCAACTAAGGGTTTATATAACTTCATCCAATACAACGATACCAAACCTAGAGGCAACTCAACACAGTCATCGGTTTGGCTTATCACTGCGCCGGGATGTCCTTCGGCAATGCGCAACAAGGCGCGCAATAGCGCCAATTTATACGTAGAGGCTTTGTTGTCGTTTACTACAATGTTGCGTATTAGTGGAAAAGCCCCTGTGCCATTATCAGGCAAGGTAAGCACCACAGTCTGCCAACTTACATCATCGCGACCGAGTTTGTCCTTAGCTATCTGCGAGGTAGCTAACTCATATGACAGACCAAACTTGCTGGCTAATTGCGCCTGCTCTGATGTAGACACTTCATACATAACACGCTCGTCATGGCATTCACCGTGACGCAGCGATATCACTAACTTGCCATTAGGTTTCAATAAGGTGCTTAGCTTTCTAAAAGCACGTTCACGATTAGATGGTGCAATATGCATCCACACTGCGCTAAGTAAAATGAGATCAAATTTAATTTGTAGAGCAAAGACTTTTTGTAACTCTGGAAGCGTATCGTCAAGCCAATGAATATTAAGATTTGAGTGTTTTTCGCGAGCTAATGAACGCATACCCTCGGCGGGTTCAACAGCAACAACACTTAAACCTTTATCTGCAAGAAATGCTGCATCACGGCCAGACCCTGCACCAACATCAAGTGCCCAGCCTTTGTCTGGCAAATGCGTTAGCCAATCACTATGCACATCAGTAAAACTGACATTGTCATATTGGGCACTTAAACTCTCAGCCTGCTTTGAGTAATAAGTAATATTGCTGGCGCTCAAACGGTTTCCTTTTTCTTTGAACGATATAAGCCCAAAAGTACATTACTTTAGGATACTGCGCTAGTTATGTGGATGAATTGAATATTTAAGGACTTATTTACCCCTGCGATTTATATCAATATACTCAAATTCTCTAGAATTTCAAAAAAGCAGCGAAGCCAATTTGACTAAACTTCATGTAAAACATTATCGCTGAATTTAATCCTTTCATTTATTCCCTTTTTTAAGTCAAGTGCCTACAAGTCAACCAACTGCTGAAAAAAACTAAAGCGTTTAATATCTTCGATATTGCTTGGTGAGCCTTGTAATAGGGTTTCACTGTAAACCACTATGGCGAGTGCTTGCGCTCTTGAAATCGCGACGTTTAAGCGATTTATGCTTAGCAAAAAATCTGCGCCTCGAGCGGATTCAGCGGCAATACTGGCGGTCATTGAAACAATCACCACTGGCGCTTCTTGGCCTTGAAATAAATCCACTGTGCCTACTCGCGCATCAAATCCCAATGTCTTTTTAAGCTCGTTTACCTGATGATTAAATGGCGCGACCACCAGTATGTCAGAGCCGGTGATTGGCTTTTTATTGCCGTTTTTATCGGTGTGCTCACTTTTGAGTAAATCGTCGACCAATAGGCGTATAAGCGCAACTTCTTCTGCGCTACTCTGTTTGTTACCTGAATGGTCTAGCGGTATTGCGATAATCCCCGCTGACTCGATTAGGCTTGTGTGGTGCTGTTTGGGAAAATGTATGTGTTGTCGATCGCAGTTAGCATCGTTATCCAATCGGCCTTCATAGACCATCTCTGATATGAACTGATTAACCGCGCTGTGCATGCGGTACGAGCGATTCAGAAAAACGCCCTTGTCGATGGGCACTGTGGCATGTTCTTGCAGTTGGTAGTCTAAAATCGACAAACTACTGTCGCCTGGATGGCTGCCTTGTAATGGTTGCGGCAATTGCATTTGGTCGCCCATCACCACAATATTATTGGCATTTTTAGCCATGGCGATGAGGTATGCAACGGATACTTGCCCAGCTTCATCGATAAACAAATAATCAAATGAATGCTCATTTTGCGCAAAACCCCATGCGGTTGCACCATATAGACCAGCGCCTTGAAGGTGAATATTGCCATCTCGCGAATTGAGCTGCTGAATAGGGTAAAGGGAAAACATCTCGTCAGTGTCGTCTTGCTGCACTTTGTACATGGGAATCTGCAGCCCCGCTGCGAGCATAAGCTTCGCAACTGCGCTCATCAGGTTGTTAATCGCCTTGTGACTATTGGAGCTGACCCCGATGGATTTACCCTGTTGCAATAACTCAAGGATTACGTGTGATGCAGTGTAGGTCTTGCCTGTTCCAGGTGGTCCTTGAATGGATAGAAACGAATTATCTAAGCGACATACTGCTTGAGTGATCAATGCCAGTTTGTTGGCGTCTTTGGCACTATCGATTTGCTGCAGTAAACCTTGGGGTAACGCTGGTGATCGTCTTAGTAAAAAATCTTCCAGCGGCTTGGATAATTTCTGCTCGTTAGTAAATCTAATGGCTGCTCCGCGCACTCGGTCCTCAACTGCACCTGGATTAATATATTCATAGGAAATTAGCGTCAGATAATCAGGTAAAGGTGCATTGCGCTTTCCTTTAATCCATACCAGCCCGGCCTTATCATCAACATTTTCAATACCCACCACACCAATATTTCTTTCCAATACAAAGGCTTGTTTAAAACGCCTATTTCTAAACTCTTGGGATGGAATGAATTGATATTCATACACTGGCGCGCCCCTACCGCTTTTGCCCGATGGTTGAGGATCGGTAGCCGTGCGCTCACAACCTACTAGACAGTCAGGATCATCAAATAATTCTTCAAAGCTCATGGCTTTACGCTCGAAAAATCGCCACCAGGTCGGTTTGTTTTCACGTGAGAAAAAATCCACTAAATCGGCCAGTTGATTAGTGATCAGGCTGGTCTGGTGTGATGTACCTTGAGCATCCGCCAATACTCGTAAATTCGTCTCAATTTGTCGAACAGGATCAGGTTCATCTTGGTCAGATTGTTGTGCCGTTGTGCCTGTTGCCACTGGGAAGGGCTCGACATACTCAATCTGATAATTCTTTTGTAGCTCGCGCAGCCATGCTGTGAGCTCTTGAGTGGAGTTACAATCATCAATATTGTAATCACGAATATCGCATAAGACTTTTGAAGTTTGCCAGCTTTGGCCATCGGGAGTTTCTTGCCATTTGGCATACACCACCACCGACTCACCACCAGAGGCCACATCTGTATCGCGCTGCTCTCTAAAAAGCTGCTCTACTTTTTTGATCGAGTAACTCGGGGCCCCTAAAATCATGCCATGTTGAATGACTTTGTATAAATCAACAAATACTCCAGCTCGTAGCATGTCATCGATTTGAGTTTCCATAACGCCATAACGACCCATCAAGCGTTTGCATACACTGATTTCATAATGACCATAATGATATATGTGCATACTAGGGTTTTGCCGCCAGCGCTTATAGGCGAATTCAGCAAAGTCGATAAATGCTGTCTTTTCTTGTTGATGATCATGGGCCCAGCGCTCCCAAAACTGCCGTTTGCCACCAGTGTCGAAGTAACTGCAGCCCCACAAATACTCCAAACCGCCCTCCTCTAATGGAAAGCCTTCTAGGTCAAAAAATAAATCGCCTTGATCATGGGGCGGCAGGATTGCCAAGCCTTTGGGATCATTTTGGTCCATGGGGAGCAATTCAAACGCCAAAGTTGCTGTTGTTTCGGTTTGTTTCTGCAACTTAGCTTGGTGCTTAAGACGCTCACTGATCTCTACCGGCATGCTACCAATGCTTAACTGCTTGTTATTGATTAGTTGTTCGCAGGTGTTGATCCCCGCACGGTTCAACCTTTGAATGTGTAACCTTGTGATATTGGCAATTTTGGATAGGTGATCTTGTTGCTGACGCAATTGTTCAACATAGTCAGTCCAATCACCAAGGTCTTTGTATGCGAAGGGATCGGGCTGATTGCTCGGGTCAAAGCCTGATTGCTGATTTATAAATTCGGTCTTCTTCGCCTGATAATAAGCCCAAAAATCTAAGCTGCTATACTGAACTTTCTCTTGGGTACCCAATACAACCGCGATGTTATCTGGCAGCACTCCTTGTACAGACTTTAGTAAGTCGGCGTAGCAACACAGTTGAATGATAAAATACGCTTTAGGCTGTTTGGCTAGCTTAGTGTCCCATGGTTCATATGAATACGAACCCAGCTTAGATGGCTTATCAACTTTCACTAAAAAATCCGCAAAGCCCTGAAAGCTATCCGCTGCTAAACATGCTTGAAAAATAACATCCGCACCATCTTCCATCGCAGCAATGGTGGCTGCTATTTTTTCATCATTGGACAGACCATCCCCTATAGTTACCAAGCGCTGTGCGCTTTGGACTAAATTACTAAGATAGTTGGCTTCATGTTCAAGGCCTTTATCAGCTAAATAACTTAATAAGGGATCAGGTTTATCTTTTAGCGCTTTGGTCTGCGGCTGTTCTAAACAAAGTCTTTCCATCCAGCTGGCAAATGGAGATTGGACAAAACGAACGAGATCAGAGGGACTAAAAAGAATCGAGCTGTTTTGTTTTCTCACGATGCGTTCCTTGCATTATTTACCATATCGGGCTCTTTGATGGCCATCAAACTGGTGTTTTTACTGTTACACCAGCGCTTTCCTTGCTCGACAACATGGGCAAACTCTTTACCGGTCACGTTAGCATAGTTTTGTTTTGAAAGTAAAAACTCCCCACGAAGTCTGTAAATATCGGCGCAAATCAATATGTATTCATCGATGGCTGGTACCATGGGATGGTCTAACATAAAGTCCGTAAGCATACGGTAGGCCCGCTGGTATTCATTCGATGCCACTCGCTCACTGCCATACACTTTGAAATTGATATTAAACTCTCGGTAAGCCAGAACCGCATACCTGCGCTGTTGCAAAATATCAGAGGCATCATTGAAAAGGTCAAGATAAACATCAAAGGATGCCTGAGGTAGATAGTAAAGCGACTCTTTGGGTGCAAACCATTGTCGCCAAAAAGACTTTCTTGATTGGGTGCCTAACGCAGGCAGCGCGTCCACATCCTTGATAATTTTGCTGCAATGGGTACAACGACTTTCACGCACAATAACATTGCTCAATATCCCGCCATTACCGCCGTCGGAGTAAGTTTGTTGACCAAACATACTTAAACTGCGTAATACACGACGAAGGTAACGAGATTCACAGTGAGGGCAAGCAATAATATCTGGATCCGCAAAACTGGTCATACTCGTCCCCTTTCGTTCAAGGAATTATCGTTGGGTTGGCAAATCGGCTTTGGCAAGACAGCCATGATGAAGTCGGGTTGGCAAATCGGCTTTGGCAAGACAGCCATGATGAAGTCCATTTTCATGTTACGTTCTCCTAGTGCTTATGTGCGATGGTAATGACATGGTCGTCATCTGAGATAACCACAAACACATTGCGCTGAATTTGCATTAACAATCGTTTGAGTTTTTTTGTTAAGGTTTTCTGAGTGTGCTTGTCGAGTTCAAGCACATAGGTGTTGCCCTTCTGTTGGGTTTCCATTCCTAAAGCGTTTAGCAATACAACAAGGTCTGGAGAAATACCGCGCTGCTGACAACGCTTCTGAGCATGTTGAGAGATGGTCATGGTGGCTTCCTCTTGTTTAAACCGTGAAATAATAATATGTCGTCAATTACGACAGGTAAATCACTGTTCGGATAAACATGAGTAGTTTTCAGGCAGGAATGTGCATAAATCCAACAGGGGCGGATTGGCAAACAGGCCAACCCCCTTATTATTAAAGGGATTTACATTTTTAGAAATTTGACACATGTACATTAACCATACATATTTAATAAATTATTTTGCTGTTAATGAAGTTTTGTGTTGTTATTTATCACATTAAATGTAGCTATTGACGACACATATGAAACAAAAATCCCATTGGCCGTTTCGGTATGACTTATTGCAGCGCTATCGATTGATTGAGATAGTGGCGCTGTGGGAAGGTAAATTAAATGCAGGCCATCTTATCGATTACTTTGGGATCGGTAGACAACAAGCCTCGAAAGATATCACTGAATACCGACAAAGCATTGGCCCAGACAACCTTAGTTATAATTCATCCTTGAAAGGGTATGAGCCCACAGAACAATTTAGTCCGAAAGTGACCTTAGGTGACGCAGATGAATACTTACAGCTTATTCATCGCAACAGTGACTTGATGAATACTTTCGAAGACATGACCTTGGGCTTTAATTACACCCATAAAATACCCCTACCCACTTATCGAATACGACCGGAAGTGCTACGCCAGATTGTCAAAGCTTGTCGCAATAAAACCCGGTTAGAAGTTGATTATCGTTCGGTGAATACTCCTGATAAAGATGGTCGCATTATTGTGCCCCACTCTATTGTGCATTCAGGAATGCGCTGGCATGTGCGCGCCTTTTGTGAAAAGAACCAGGATTATCGTGATTTTGTACTCACCCGTTTTTATGGCACCCCTGAGCCTATGGGCACTAGCACACAAACCATTATCCAAGATGAGGCCTGGAACACGCAGGTAAATGTGTGTTTCACCCCAGACCAGCGCCTATCAGCAGAGCAACAAGCCATAGTTGCGAATGATTATGGTATGAGTGACAACCTACTTCTGATAAAAGTCCGTGGTGCGCTGGTGCAGTACTTGATGCAGATGATGCGTATCGACATGAATGTCATTGCTGCCGACCCCAGAGCACAACAAGTGGTGATCCAGAATATGGACGCGGTGAAGCAGTGGTTATTTAGATAGAAAAATTGCTGTCGTGTTTGACTGATAAGGAATAGACAACATGATTGACGAGCACCTTTTGCATGCTTATCGCACCGCGAAATATATGGTTGAATATGCCGGTGAACTACATCGGCTTCATGTGGGCGAAACCTCTGAAGTGGTAAACACAATTCTGCGTTTAAAAAACCTTAAAAGTGCCTATTTTATCACCCCTGAAAACCCTTTTAGTTGTATGCTTTCAGCACAGGAAAACGCACTGCGCCACCAACGATTTTGCGATGAACTAAAAAAGCATAAATACTTTTATTTATCCGGCTACGGCACTGATGAAGCTGAAAGCTGGGCGAAAGAATCTAGCTACTTAATTTTTACCGATGACGAGTCATCGATGCAGGATCTAGCCGCCCGTTTTGGTCAAAATGCTTTTTTGAAAGTCACTGAAGAATTGCCCACACAATTGTTTGTGCTTGATGCGCAGCGATACACCCAAGGTTAACTTGAAAAACGAGAAGTTCACTGCACAGCTAAATATAATAGTCTGGGGTTTTAGTCTACCCTGCTGCTATCTCTAGCAGTTGGCCTTCGATATCGTAGTAGCGAGTATCAAATCTATAACTAAAATGGATGGAACAAGGCAGTAGTATAAATTCACCGCCACAACCAGGGTTAAAACTTAGTGTAGACTAAGGCTGTTCATGGATGGCATCTCGGCTGAGTTATTTAATCCATCGATACCTTCGCAATTTACACTTGCGCAAATGAGGCATTTTCCATCACCACTGCGAGTGCTGATTAATTTTTACAAAAACGCGACCTTTATTGTTTTCACTCGTGTCCAGGACAAGATATTGCGAGTATAAAATATCTTTTTTTAGAATGATTTTGCGGATTAAAAATAGAATTTATTTGAGTTATAGCCCATCACACTGTTCAATTAAGCACTTTTAGCTTTTCGCTTATCTCGAACGTAAGTACCAGAGCCATTCTTTTGTTTAAGTTCAAATAAATCAATTGCGCCAAACAGAGCCCTTAATTTTTTGAAGCCGTAATTTCTTTGAGCGAATGATGCGTGGTTTGAGATATGTTTGCCTATAGTGCCTATATGGGCCCAGCCATCATCGTCTTCAGATGCCTATATCCCTTGGCGCAACAAATTCATCAGCCATTGCTTATTTATCAGATTAGAGAAGCAATGGCCCAGACTATATCGACTTGATGTAAATGAAAACTGCGCCGTTGGGCGAATTAGCTATCTTCAAATGCGGGAAATAGTTTGTCTAGCGTGATGGGAAAAGATCTCACTCGTACCCCAGTGGCATCTGCTACAGCGTTTGCAATCGCCGCCCCCGCACCGGTTATTCCCAGCTCACCAATTCCTTTAGAGCCTAGTTCACAGGCTTTGTAGTCAGGCTCTTCGATGAAGTGTACTTCGACCTCGCCTATGTCTCGGTTGACTGGCAAGTGATACTCGGCAAAGTCACAGTTAATAAAACTGCCATCTCGGGTGTCGGTATATAGCTCTTCTCGAAGGGCGTAACCCGCTCCCCAAACCATGCCACCTTTTAGCTGTGATGCAGCGGTCTTGCTGTTTAGGATGCGTCCGGCAGAAAAGACCCCTAGTTGTTTTATCAGCTTTACTTCTCCGGTGGTTTTGTTCACCTCAACTTTGGCAAAATGTGCACCGTAAGAAAATTGCTCGTAGTCCTCATGCCCTTGGCCTGGCTCTATGTGGGCGGTGGTTTGAATCGTGCCTCCGCCTAACTGCTGTTTTAAACTATCAAGTTGCACCGCTCTAGTTTTATTTACCTCAGAGTCTGGCAAAGTAATAGTCTGTCCTGCCAAGATCACCCGATCCTGCGAAGTAGTGGAGAAGCACAGTCTTTGAATTTTTTCATTCAACTGCTTACAGGCTTTTAACGTTGCGGAACCACAACTAGATGCTCCGAAGGATCCACCTGAGCCACAAGATTCTGGTGAGTGACTGTTACCTAAATCCACCTGAATTCTGTCAGTCGCCAGGCTGAAAAAATCGGATACGATTTGGGTGAGAATGGTGTAGGTACCTGTTCCGACATCCGTCATATCGGTAGATACATTGATATTGCCAGCGGCGCTCAATTCCAATTTTACCGAACAGGGGGTGATCATATTCATACGTATTGCTGACGCGACACCAAAGCCCGTTAACCATTCCTCATCGTTATCTTTGTTACCTTGGTTTCTTGCCTGCCAGCCGAACTTTTGCGCTCCGGTTTGCAGGCAAGCTTTAAGCTGATGGCTGGAAAAAGGCAACCCCGAAATGGGGTGCTTGGTGGGCATGTTAAGCATTCTAAACTCAACGGGATCCATATCGATTTGCTTTGCCAGCTCGTCTATTGCCGACTCGAATGCCAGTGACCCTATGGCATCCCCCGGCGAACGAGTTGAATCTATTGTGGGCATATCAACTTCTTTAACCCGATGGGTACTGGATATTGCGTCAGCTTGATAGGTAGAACGGGCACCGGCGCCGGTTGGCTCGGCGAAGGCATAGCCACGTGCCATTGGCATATAGCTTTTGTGCTCAATGCCACTTAGATGACCGGAATTCATCACACCCAAGCGCATATCTTGATAGGAGTTACCCCGGTGCGGCGCCAAATGAAATACCTGTCGGCGGGTTGCGACAACCTTTACAGGACAGCGCATATGTATAGCGCCTAAACAGGCTAGTATTGTTTCTGCATGAACCCCAAGTTTTGAGCCAAATCCGCCCCCCACATAGGGGCAAATAATTCTGACCTTGCTTTTGTCCATGTTTAACGTGGTTGCGATAGCCTCAACCGCAGTAGCGACAAACTGAATGCTGGTATAGACGGTTAGATTAGTGCCATCATAATTGGCAATACAGGCATGGGGCTCCATCGCAGCAGACACTTGAGATGGGGTTTGGTAAGTTACATTTATGCTTTGATCAGAGCCTGCCAGCGCGCTTGCAATATCACCTGCTGACGCATCTGCATCTAGCCCACCATCTAATTCGTCGGGTGTTTGCTGTGCTTGTTCCGCTTGGGTAAATAGAGTGACTTTGTCGGCACGCACTTTGACCTCAACGAGGCTGGCAGCATATCTTGCTTGTTCTAAGGTATTCGCAATGACCAATGCCACCGGCCATCCAAAATAGCGAATTTTGGTGTCATTTAGCATAGCTCGGCTTTGGGTGAAGCGTCCTTCGTCTTCAGGTTTGCCGAATTGCAATTGAGCCGGTGAATTAGTGTAATTTAGTACCGCGCTCACTCCTTCTGATTGTTCAGCTTTTGATGCATCGATTGACTCAATCTGTCCGCTAGCGACTTTCGATGTGACCACCCAGCCTATCAAGGGTTTTGCATCAAGCTGATGTTCGGCGGCGTAAGTTGCTTGGCCCTGCACTTTGGCCGGTCCATCAGTCCGGTTCATGGCCTGTCCTATGGAGAAAGACGCTTTGCTATTGGTTATGGTCATACAATGCCCCTTCGTAACCCGGATTAGACTGTTGATGTTGGATAACAGTAGTTAATACATGTTTCAAAGTCCGCTTGGTAAGTGAGATCTTAAAATCGTTACGGCCCGCTCCTTTAGCGCCTATGAGATCTGCATCCAAAGCATTTTCAACGTTCTTGGTGGTTGCTTGCTGCCCCTGAAGTTTGGCCATGGTATTGGTTGCAAGCCACGGCTGGGTGCCAACCCCGCCGAATGCGATTTGCACATCTTCTATTTTGTTGTCGATTAATTTTAACGTGCACGCCACGGAAACGAGCGCAAAAGCGTAGGATTGGCGATCTCGTACCTTTTGATAATAATGTGTGCCTCTTGAGCGCTTAGGAATACTGACGTGGGTGATCAATTCATCACTTTTTAGGCAGGTTTCGATATGAGGCGTACTACCAGGCAACCTGTAAAGCTCTCTAACTGGTATCGCTCTTGTTGACCCCGCAGTGTCTATGCTATGAACTTTAGCATCCAATAAGGTCATTGCCACAGCCATATCGGATGGATGAGATGCAATACAATGTTCACTGGCCCCTAGCACAGCATGTATACGATTAAAGCCCTGCAACGCATCACAGCCGCTACCGGGTACACGCTTATTGCAGCGTTTAGAGGTATCGTAGAAGTAATAGCACCGGGTTCGTTGCAGCAAATTACCGGCAGTGCTGGCACGGTTGCGAAGTTGCACTGTTGCCCCGCTAAGTAAAGCCTGAGCCAGCACCGACAAAGCGGGATGTTTGGCTGAAAAATTCGCCAACTCCGTATTGGTCACCATAGCGCCGACACTGATGTCATCATCAGACTCTTCGATTTTATCGCTTGCTTCCCATTGGGACAAATCAATGAGTCTAACCGGCGTCTCGATTTGATGCTTCATCAAGTCAATCAGGTTAGTGCCCCCGGCAAGAAATCGGCTACCTTGGCAATCACCAATTGATGACAATGTTTTGCTATCTGTTAGTTGAATAACTTTAAAGGGTTCCATGTTATTCCTTAGACGTTGTCATTGTCGTTTCAACGGCTGCAATGATATTTGGGTAGGCACCGCAGCGACAAAGATTACCGCTCATCCGCTCCTTAATATCTTCTTTGACATCGTATTGTTTTGAAAACTGCACAATACTTGGCTCACCCTGTGCCATCTCTTTGATCGTTGCCACAGACGAACATATTTGACCCGGCGTACAAAAGCCACACTGAAAAGCATCGTTGTCTATAAACGCCTGTTGCACTTTATGTAAGTCGTCGCCATCAGCAATTCCCTCTATGGTCTTAACGTTCTTACCTTGTAGTTGGAAGGCGAATATTAGACAGGCATTTACCCGCCTACCATCCACAATCACAGTACAAGCTCCGCATTGGCCATGATCACATCCCTTCTTTGTGCCAAAGGAAGCCAGTTCTTGGTGTAAAAAGTCAAGTAGCGTAGTGCGTGGATCGTCGGGCAGCGGGTGATTTACCCCGTTAATTGAAATTGTCGACATAATAACCTCCTTATTTTACATGCTAACCAAATCACTTAGGCAAGCCTCAATCGCCGCATCACAACTCGCAAGCATTTTGGGCAATATAATTTTCAAACGGCTAGTCAATAAATTTAGATCACATGTACTTAAATCGCCATTAATTTGATAGAGCGCTGCCAGATACCGTCTTGCTACTCAAATGAATATAAGAAAAATTAAAACTTTCATGCAGTTAAAGATGTTAGAACAAATATCACGTCCGACGACAAGCATAAATATTCATAGGATCACTTCTGATATAGCTTCAAGATGCACATTATATAGCCACATATATTGACGCGGGCACTTATGTGGCTACAATAGTATTATTGAGACCACAAAAAAGGGGTTTAGGGTGTTAAAAGATATTGGGAGTAGACGATTAATCCCATTCAGCAATGGCATAAACCACTTACGCGAGAAGTTTGGCTCGCTGATCAGTGATCAAGTAATTACCTTATTAGCTGATAAAGGTGTTCTTGTTATGCAGGATAGTGGAGAGTATGCCGTTAAATCTACAACAGTAAGAAGCGCCAAGCTCAAAATGAAAGATGTTGTCGATTCATCTCTTGCTGGAAATATTGAAGCGGTTGGAGGCTTAAAGGGCAAAGAGCCGGTATTCCTATTCTCCTTAGATGAAATAGCTGAGTTGTATTCCAAGGAAGAGCAAGTGTCGCTGGCCGATGTTATGCCCAAGTCGATTCCGCCTCTGGATTTCGATTTTACGATTGAGCACAAAAAAGCGCAGCCAAACCTTAAAGTGGATCTATTTGAATGACAAAATACTTATTGAGCACGGATGCTTTTATTAAGTTTTTCCGCAACGCTGATCACCACTTATTCACCTCCTATCCTGTTAGCCGTTGCTACCTGAGTATCATTACACTTGGTGTGATTGAGGCGACTATTGAAAACAATGTCCACCCTGAGCTGCGAAAAAAAGTGGAGAGTTATTTTTTAAGGGGACTCAAACATTTTGATGACAGAATATTAGATTTTGATGAGCCCGCGAAAGAGCATTATAAGCTATTGTACAACGAGCATGTGTTTATTACAGACGGGACAAACAACCAAGTTGAGGTCCCTGAAGGCTACAAAATGATCATGGCAACTGCCCTGGGCAATAACTGTGAATGGCTGGGTGAAAATATGATTATCGCTAATAAGGACGTTAAAAAAGATTTTGGCTTAGTGATCAACGAAATCTAACGATGAAAAAATATGGCCCCAGAGATGAAACACGGAAAGCTGCTTGATAACCTGGCAGATGATTTAGACAAGACCGACAACAGCTTTAAAGTACTTGCATTGACCGGTGGTGGCTACAGAGGGCTTTTTAGTGGCTACATTGCGACTATGTTGGAAGAAAAAGCCGGCCGGCCGCTCAATCAGTGTTTTGATCTCATTTGCGGCACATCCATCGGCGGGATCATCGCCACCGGCTTGGCCTATGGTATTCCCGCTGCTACTTTGGTGTCTAAACTGCGCGAGCATGGTGAACAAATATTCGCAAAACGCCTTAGACGAAAGCTCAAGAGTTTGTTTACAAGTTCCTATCCTACAGGGCCACTCGAAGCGGCTATAAACTCATCACTGATTCGTGACGGGGAAGAAACCACTTTTTCAGGCGAGCAATTTAATACCTGTAACCAGAACCCATGTAAGCTGATGCTGACCAGCATCGATCACAGTTTGGCTACTCCGACAATATTAGGCAGCAAGGATTTTTCTTATAACCAACCGACTGACGCGACCATCATGGATGCCATGTTATCAACATCGGCAGCACCTACTTTTTTCAAACCTCATGTTGTGAATAAAGGCAGCTATCTAGATGGCGGATTAATCGCCAATGCGCCAGATGCTTTGGCGATAACACGAGCTCTGAAATCTGCAGATATTGGAATTGATGATATTCACATGGTCAGTATTGGCACGGCAAACAGCTCTCCTGCGTCTGCGCCAAAAGCATCATTGAACCCGGGAAGCCTTCAGTGGTTGGCTTTTCATGATTTATTTCAGTTCACACTTCACTGTCAGGAGCAACTTGCGATCATGCAAGCCAGAGATTTGCTTGGGAAACGCTACATTAGGATCAATCCCGTCCCCTCCACTAAACAATCTGATTACATTGCGCTCGATAAAGCCAATCACAACGCCAGCAATGTGTTAGAAACCCTTGCCAGAAGCGCCATTTTAGATCTTTCCCCCACGGATAAGACAATGCTAAGAAGATTAAATATCCATGTTTAAGTATTTAAAATTTTAACGCTTTTTTATATCTGCATTGCCTTGTCGCAGGTTAACCCAGAGGTAAGATTCTCCAGAGTACCTGCTTGAAAGAAAAATTTGAGTTAATGTATTCGGATCAGACTGCGGATTGTGGCAATCACTGCATAACCGTCTGGTGCTTGAACACTCGCGTATCCAAAGTGAAACAAACCCATGTTTGGATTTCTTCCTTGCGCTCAAAAGAGTCGACGAACAACTTTACTGACGCTTGTTTCAGAGGCAATAATATAGTTGGCCACAATAAATCGACACAAGGGCTAGACTAACTAAATTTATATCCTTTAAACGACTACAACCTGGTGCAAAATTCAAGGTGTGCATTACGCCGTTTAATTTCTAGGGCTGAAAAGACTATTTCCATACTCCTTTTTCTTTCTGCTCCTTTAGAACTGCTAGCATTTCTGCTCTAATAACTTGAGGGTCCTTGTTTAAGATCTCATCAGCAACTGGCTGCATCGCCTTTACATCACCGCCTTTCATGGCCTCCATTGCCGTTGTGACTTTAACATGCCGTTTAGCATTACTTGATAGTGACCATTTAGCGGTTGCGGCGGTTAAGTATAAATTCATATCTTCACGATTATCCAAATGCTGAAGTCCTTCTATGATTGAATTCAGATATGAGAAGTCTCCGGTTGCGAAGAAACAAGACCAATTCATGTCATTCTTTGCTGGAGAAGTAGCTGTTGCCGCTAATAACTCAAGTGGTGACTGATTGATTGACTGAGTAAGTATGGATTTAGCAGGCTCCCCTGTGCTCTTGATTTGTTCTTGCCACTTTTCCCTTTCAGATGCCCCATAGTTAGAAAATAGACAACTAAACGACATAAGCAGCGGTGCTTTTGCATTTGGATTGGAGGCAACATCAGAAGAATCGACAAATTTAATCGCATTTTCAATTAGCTCAGGTTGTGGATGCAGATAGTAAGTATGGGTGAAATAGCTAAACTCATTCAAATTAGTAATTTTATCCATATTTCCTGCAGCATATCCAGCTGTAGAAAAACCAAGTATCACAGTTAACACTAGAAATTTTTTCATTTTAAATCCTTTTAATCCATAACGGTTAAATGTTGCAGGTCCAAGGAACTGCATCCTAATTTTTAGCTACTACGTTTCAAGTAACCCACCCCATAAAATATTGCCGCACCCAAGAAGCCGCTATACAAACACAGGGTATGAAGAGTTGAAACTGAGATAAGGCCTAAAAACCCGTTGTTATGCGAAAACGGGGAAAAGGGTTCAACATCCGCGTGTATAATACTATCCAAGATCACATGGCTAAAACAACCCATAAATGCACTTATAAAACTCACTAGCCAAGATATTTCGATAGAAAACGAAAAATCCATTTTCAGAATTTTCAAACCCAATTCCGATAAATACTTACCGGTTAGACCTGAAAATACAGCCAACAACGAAGCCCCTATATAAGTATGGGAAAAACCATGAAGATGACCTTCACCCGTTATTAAAACAACAAGCGGCTGTATATCCATTACGATTTGGGACCAACCGAACACCATTAGGCTAAAACCACCTTGAAGTAGTGATTTGATCAGTATCCCTGGACCCATGTGAAAAGGTGTGAATGGCATAAAATCTACTTAAATAAGCCTATGGCCGAGTACACCGACGAGGCGTTCGGCCGGTTGAGATCGAACTAGCTACCCATTTTAGATAGCACATTTTGTAGATCTTCGGGGAAGTCTAATTCTGAGCCAAAAGCAATTATAGTATTGCATTTGTCTCTCGAGATACCACCATTTGACATAGCTTGCATCATCTTGCGGCCAGCAATATTGACACCAGCTTTTTCAACCTTTACAAACTTGGACGTTTTATCTAAGGATGCGTAATACGCCTCAACTCTGCCAATTATGGATTTAAAAAAAGCGTGAGAGCGTTTTGTTTGGTCATTCAAATCAGGGTATTGCTTACCACACAATCCAACTTCGGCTATAAACGAGTAAACAGCGCCAGATAAATGCAACACTTCACTTTCTTCCAATTGGGACGCAATAGTTGAAAGTGGAATGAGTAAAACTAAGTAAAAAAAGTTAAACTTCATGTCTTCTCCCGCTGACTTGGGTTTGTTAAGTTCGCACTATGTCGCGCCAAATTAAAATTTCCGCTTCTGTTATTGCAGCTGCCATCAGGGTGATTAAATTGCTTTACTAGCGCTCTTGGCGATTTTCGTGAAGACAGTAAATACAAGAACTCAACCATATAGAACCTAAAGGTTAAACGATGCGGGCGCTAAGGACCGTATATTAATTTTTAGTTTTTGATGCTTTCATACGTACCCAGCCAATCCTTGTGTTCTGGGTATTTAAGCATATAAGCCTTAGTCTCAGATACCGAAGCATACTTAAAATATAACCCGAAATAATCGACTAAATAATCTTCTCCATTACCCATTCGCCAAAATATATCTGTCGGATGACGATTAGGGTATTTAATCCAAGGCGGTTTAGGTGGATTATGCTTTAACTCATTATTATAACGAGCCTCAAGCATCTTATCCCGCGAAGCTTTGTGCTCAAGATACTTGTTCCATTGCTCATCTGTTGAATCACTAGGTTTATCACTTGCCATCAAGACCAATGATGTAAAAAACAAATTCATGATGACTGTGCGATATATACTCATATGAAACTAACAGCTTGGTAGTGCCTTGAGCCCTACTCTCAAGCCTTTTACTCAAACCTTTGATAAGTAAACTTCTGTTCAGTTGTGCTGCCATCAGATTCAATCGCTACATATATATTCATCTCTTTATCGTTAATCCTCTCAAGAGTCAGACCGTTAAAATAGACTTTATTTTCTGTGAGTTTGACTAATGGGAAATCAAAAGTTTTATCTTTCTCTTCCCAGCCTTTTAGATCGCTATGAAAATGCTTTAATCTGAATATAAGTGTTCCATTTTCTTCAGATATTGTCTCAATTTCATAAAATTGTACTTCATTTTCAACAACTAGCTTAAATGCTCCCATCATGCTTCCAACAACAGGCGGTGACCATACTTCTTCAATGAGGCCTCCAAATGCTTCTCCCCTCCAATGACCTGAAAGCCATTTCACTGCACTCAAATCAGCTGGGGGTGACTGTTGTTCGCCTTCTAAAAATAGTAGGTTTGGAAATTTCTCAATTGCTAAAGCATCAAAACAAAACATCAGAAAAAAATAGAATGTAATTACTTTTATCATAATATTGCCTCATCAAAACGTAGAAAGAATTGACCATATAGTGCTGCATTAATCCGACTAATGGACCGATGCAAATTGCAGCAGGGTTAATTGAATTATAATGCTGAATTCACCTTATTTCGGCTTTTCTTGGCGATTAAGCATG
This sequence comes from Aliiglaciecola sp. LCG003, assembly GCF_030316135.1. Classification (NCBI taxonomy): domain Bacteria; kingdom Pseudomonadati; phylum Pseudomonadota; class Gammaproteobacteria; order Alteromonadales; family Alteromonadaceae; genus Aliiglaciecola; species Aliiglaciecola sp. LCG003. Next base: position 2,831,734 of record NZ_CP128185.1, read on the forward strand.
CTCATGCATTTTGTAAACCGCCGCAGCCTAGTTTCGTTCTTTTTGGCACTTATCAATCCGTGCGCGATAGCATAACGACTGGATTTATTGAGAGTTTCAAAGAACTCTTTAGCATAATAGCTTTCCTAAGTATGACTTGGGGCTATATATTCACTCAACCTCAGCTAGCGAGTTCTCGCCCCATAAAGCTATGAAATTTAAAATATCCGTTGGCTTTACGTATTGGTTATCCCTCACACATACACTACAGTTTTGCTATTGATACCCATTCCAAATTTTTTAAATGTTTCATTACCTTCATTGATTTGAGGTTTGTTCCCTTCAATTTTAGGGATAATATGAACCAATCCCGAAGTTCGTAGTTGTGTACAATAAAGTCCATGCTTAGAATAAAAAACACGATGGGCCCAACTATACTGTGTCGGGAATACAAAACTCACTTCACTTAAAACCTCTAAGGTCTTAGAGTCTAGGGTTACGTCAAATAGCGCGTTAGGTTGATTAAATGTGCTGTCCTTTGTGATATCTGATGACAAAATATATGCACGATAACTTTCCCCATCTGTATGGGGTGCAAAAGTGATATGTAGCAGACCAGCTTTGGCTCCTAACGGCCCTGTAAGTTGTACAAACTCAATATCACAACTTGGTAGAATCCTCCCAAAAGTACCAGTGCCAGCACCCGAACCACCCAACAATACAAACCATGGATTTTCATCCGGACCAATGCACATACCGACTACAGTACTGCCTTGCTCAGATGGGATTTCTAGAAGCTCTGGATTCTGGATTGTTTGCTGACAATATGCACCTTCACTATTTTTACACCTAGCTATCTTACTATTAGAATCTATTGAGGCGTAGACATCGCCAGTTTTCGGGTGTTTCATGACGAAGACTGGAGATTTAGGCACTCTCCAGAGTGAAAACTTATTTGGATTAGCTTTATTTATGCGGCATACATAATAATCACCAGTATCATCACTGGGATCTTTGCACGAAAACCAAAGATCCTCGCCGAATTCTGAGACACAATGTGGACCCTTTCCAGGTTTGGGTACCTGGATGACTGACTGGATTTGAGGAGCAACTGATGCACTTTTTCCAGGTGTAAGGCGAATGAGTTCCGAATCGTTTTGCAGCGTAACCCAGATATCTCCCAGATAAGATGTCGACATAGATACACCATGAAGCCCAGAAGTTTGATTGCCAATCTGATAGCTGAAAGCATTAATCGGACGCCCCATATTATCCAAGTCTATCTGTACTAGAGTACTGCTATCCATTTGAGAAATAACTACCATCTTGCCATCATTAACGACGGCAATTTCATGAGTCATCTTGGCTTTGGGAAGCGGATATTCAAATATTTGTTTTGAATAAGCTTCTAATAAACTACCCGTTTTCGGAGTCACACTTGGCTTCATCTTTATGTCTTTATAATTAAATATCACTTTAATCTGACACATATATTGCCTAGCGATCCTGCGAAACAAAGCAATTCTTATCTGTGCCACCATTACACATGGTTATTTTTCATACACCACTACTTTGCCTTGAACATTGTTTATTTTCAATACTATTAATTAGAGTGTTAGTTGATTTTGTATTCGGCGGCTTTACATTTAGTGAGGCTTACGTGCGAAATGATAATTAGGGCGCCTTCGGCGGTACCAATTGTTCCTGACAATTAGTCGAACCGCGAGGCTTCTCACCCTAACTCACCTTTGTGCGATTCAAATACGCAAAAAAACCGCAACGAGTGCGGGTTTATATAATTTGGCCACAGAGACAGGGATCTACTCAGGCACATCCCTGTGCCCGACCCTTCGGGCGCCTTCGGCGCTACTGATTGTTCCTGACAATTAGTCGAACCGCGAGGCTTCTCACCCTATCGCACCTTTCTGCGATTCAATAACGCAAAAAACCCGCAACAAGTGCGGGTTTTAATTATTTGGCGGAGAGAGAGGGATTCGAACCCTCGTTAGGTTTAACCCTAAACACACTTTCCAGGCGTGCGCCTTCAGCCACTCAGCCACCTCTCCAAATTTTTACGTATTCTATGCCCTATTCGATTCTAAGGTTGTCCTTAAATTCGGCGCAAGGCGTGCGCGTTACTCCAGGCATCCTGCCTTTCACCCTTCGGGTCATGCTTCGCATGCTCTAATTTGTTCCAGACAAATTAGTCAGCCACTCAGCCACCTCTCCAAATTTTTTGCTACAAACCGATGATTTGCGAGCGCCGCGTATAGTAGGTAATAACCTTTCAGTGATCAAGCTGAAAACGCAAAAATATGCGGCTTTCTTAGGGTTTATGAGTTTCCTTTGACCAGAAGCTTATGTTGTGCTGAAAAATCGAGCATTCTGTTTAAGGGGATTAGGGCTTTTCTGCGTAAATCATCGTCCACAAAAATTTCATGCCCTTGACTATCAACCAATGCATCATAAATCGCTTTTAAGCCGTTCATTGCCATCCACGGACAATGAGCACAACTTTTACAGGTTGCGCCGTTCCCGCCTGTTGGCGCTTCTAGAAACTGCTTGTTTGGTGCCAACTGCTGCATCTTGTAAAAAATGCCGCGGTCAGTGGCAACAATAAATTTATTGTGTGGCAGCTCTTGCGAGGCTTTAATCAATTGGCTGGTTGAGCCTACTGCATCTGCCATGTCAACCACGCTAGCCGGAGACTCTGGATGCACTAGAACCGCAGCATCAGGATGAAGATGTTGCATGTCTCGTAGTGCTTTGGCAGAAAACTCGTCGTGCACGATACATTCGCCTTGCCACATCAGCATGTCAGCGCCTGTTTGTTTAGCGATGTACGCGCCTAAATGTCGATCCGGGCCCCAAATAATTTTCTCACCAAGAGAGTCTAAATGCTCAACAATCTCTAGAGCAATACTTGAGGTGACTACCCAATCAGCTCTAGCTTTAACCGCAGCTGAAGTATTGGCATACACCACTACAGTATGATCAGGGTGGGCATCACAAAAGGCACTAAATTCATCGATGGGACAACCCAAATCTAACGAACAAGTGGCATCTAAGGTTGGCATCAAGACGGTTTTTTCTGGGCTAAGAATTTTTGAGGTTTCCCCCATAAACTTCACGCCAGCCACAATCAGTGTTTGCGCACTGCTGTCGCGACCAAACCTGGCCATCTCCAGTGAGTCAGAAATGAATCCACCGGTTTCCTCGGTAAGCTGCTGAATTTCAGCATCGGTGTAATAGTGAGACACCAATACGGCATTTTTCTCGACCAACAGACGTTTAATCTCAGATTTATAAAACGCTTGTTGGCTACCCGATAAAACCACTGGTTTGGCTGGAAACGGATAGTCTATTGAATCAATTCGATTCACCTGCGACATGCTACTTCTCTTTTATACAGGGTGGTTACGTCCGGACATTATACCTCAAGCTAAGATAATTTATAGTTTAGCTTGAGGTATTACATAGCAGATCAGAGACTTTTTGCTAAATTAGGCTGATTATTGGCTTGAGACCCTGATTTTTGAGTCGCTTTTAGTCCGAATAATATTCTGCTTAGCCAAGTACGACGTACCATTTCATACCCGACAATGCAGCCTAAAGTGGTTAACAACAGGATCAATATACATTCTAATCCGCTATTTAAACCAAATGAGCGCAGGTTCCAGGCAATCACTACGATTAGGGTTTGATGTAAAATATACCAAGGCAAAACCGCTTGATTAGCATAAGTCAGCAATTTGCTGGGTTTGTTAAGAAAGTGACCCGCTAAACCCACCACAGCAAAAATCCAGCCCCAGTGATTTGCAGAAAAGGCCACACCATAAAATAACCTCACCAAAAGTGACTGTTCGTAATGCTCTGCTAACCAGACAAAGTATTGGTGCCGATCAAGCACGATAAAAATATAGCCGCAACAAGCGATTAACAGCAGCCAATAGCGTTTACTGATAACAGCTGACCACCAATGGCGATGTTGAGCAAACAGATAACCCACACAAGTCACCAAAAAGTATTTGCTGTGATTGTACCAATCGTCAAATAAACCATGTGTAGAGGGATAGTCAGCGGCTAAATTATACCAAAACGCGATTAAACCACCCATGGCAATTAGCATCATTGCTGGCATCGGGATCTTGGCCAGCAGCGGGCTATTGGCTAGTCGATTCAATGGATGGCGTAACAGTAGGATGATGACGCTATACACCCATACATAGGGCAAAAACCATAAATGATTCCAGGTCAACAATCCGATTTCAGAATGGCGCTGGGGTAATAGCTGAGTGTCAACATCTATATATTCCCGCCAAAAGGACCAATAATCCATTGATATCAAATTCTGATCTTTGAATTCGATATACACCTGCGGCGCCACCACTACAAACATACCGAATATAAGTGGGATCAATATACGTTTTGAGCGCAATAACAACAGTTTTCCAGCCCCATAACGTTGCTGAACTAATGAAAGTGCTACTGCGCTAATGAAGAAGATCAGCGACATGCGCCATGGATTGGTCAATATCATCAGCTCTTGCAACCAAATACTAGTATGCTCACTTTTGATATGCCAACCCCAATCAGCAACATAGTACATACCAATGTGATACAAAATTAACAGTGAAAATGCCAGTACTCTTAACCAGTCCAAATCGTGTCGACGGCCAATATGATTTTGTGTCATGCTATTCCCTTACAGTTTACTTATGCTTGGTAATATTTAACGGATTACTGAGTAAAAAACACAGCCTAGAGTGGGGCTATGGATGATATGAGGGATAAGCGGTGGCATTTGGGGATAATTCATTTCAACTTTGGTTAGCACGGTTTGAAAAACACAAATTTGTATTCACCTTTGGGCTAATTGGCCTCTACCTTTTTACCAATAACAGCATTAATGCCACCAGTGTTTTAATGGAGCACAGTCGTGGCGGACAATTATCTATTTCCATCTGGGAACCTTTTGCATGGGAATACACAAGTGCATTAAGTACCTTTTTATTACTCCCTGCCATGTTTGCTGTGTTCAGACGATTTCCGCCACGCTTTTCCCATATACCCAAACAGATCCTGATCCATTTGCTCGCCGCGACGCTTTTTTCTATCGCCCACGTGTTATTGATGGTGATGTTTAGAGAAATCATCTATTTTTTTGCTGGCGGAAACTATGACTTTGCACCTTGGCTGCGAGAGTTTTGGTATGAATATCGAAAAGATATTTGGGGATACATAACTTGGTTGGTGCTCCACCAACTCGTAATAGCCCTGTACGGCCGTTTAAAAGGAGAGGCAAGCCTTATTAAGGATGAGGCCCAAGAGTCCCAGCAGGACGATTCTACGAGCAGCAATAGTGCCGCGCCCCATCACCTGTTGGTTAAAAAGCTTGATAAGGAGTTTTTAGTTAAAGTAACAGAGGTTGAATGGCTTGAATCAGCAGGCAACTATGTCAACCTCTATCAAGGTGGCCGGATCTACCCTTTGCGAGGCACTCTAGGCAATACACTACAACGCATTGAGTCGATGGGGTTTAGTCGTATACATAGAAGTCACGGCGTCAATCATGCAGCTATTGATAATATTCAGTATGCGGCCAGCGGTGATGGTGTGGTGACTCTCAAATCTGGCAAACAGCTGGCCATATCAAGACGCTACAAAAGCGACTTCAAGGAAGCCCTCAGCTAAAGAGAGATCAAGAGTAGATCAAGAGGGTCAGAGTAACTTGAAAACGGCAAAGAAAGATCAAGTTACTCTGACCCTCTTGATCGCTGTAAGACGCTAGGATGTTTAAGACAGTTTAGTTAAGTTTGGGAATTTGTTGATGATTAGATGGTGGGTCGTGCTGGATTCGAACCAGCGACCAATTGATTAAAAGTCAACTGCTCTACCAACTGAGCTAACGACCCATCTAATTGAAGCTTACCAATGTCAGAATTTAGGATGAGCCTAAATTCTGTCGAAGTCCTGTTCTTTACCCTTATCGGGTTATGCTTAGCATATTCAAATTTGCGTCCTGCAAAGTTGTCGAAGGTTTTAAGGATTATTTGACAACTAGTCGTATAATCCTGAAAGTGGTGGGTCGTGCTGGATTCGAACCAGCGACCAATTGATTAAAAGTCAACTGCTCTACCAGCTGAGCTAACGACCCTCTTTCAGTGTTGTTGCTTACCTCCTGCAACGGCGGCATATAATACTCAAATATCGTCAGGGCGCAACCTCTAATTTGAGAAATATACGAACTATTTAACTGTTTGCTGCTTTTATACCCAAGGTTAAGTGAAATTTAACTTTTACTTAACTTAAGTGGTTATTTTTATAGCGATTAATTGAGCGATTTTAATCTAGCATCTGCCAATTTACTGGCCGACGAATTAGGATATTCATCTAAAACTTGTTGAAATAATTGCTTGGCTCTGGCCAAATTATCGCGTTTTTGTGCAACTACACCTAATTTGAACAAAGCATCACCACGTTTAGTTGAATCAGGATAACCACTCAATAAAATTTGGAATTGCTCACCTGCCCCAACCCAATCCTGTTTATTAAACAGTAATTGACCTAACCAATAATGGGCGTTGGGTGCATAACTAGAATTGGGATAAAGCTGGATGAAAGACTGGAACAACGGAATCGCTTGATCATATTCTTTGTCACGCAGTATAAGATTCACCGCCCGATCATAGGCCTCGCTTTCGCTCATATTAGTCGCACTAGGCACCTGAGAAGACGCCACACTGTCCACGGACGCTGAGCTAACGGATTGGCCAGAAACAGGTAAACTGGCAGTCTGAGCGCTGATAGCGGCAACTCTGCGGTCAATTTCAAGGTACAGCTCACGCTGTCGCTCTAAAATCTTTTCCAGTTGGTGATTATGCAACTCTAATGTACCACGCATCTCGCTCACATCAGATTGCATTTCATCTAACTGCTGCTGCACCCGATGCTGCATATCACTGCGCGTTTGTGCGATACGCTCAAGCACTGCTACTCGTTGCTCCAAAGAGCCGTCATTCAAGTCTGATACAGGCGCAGGAGCCGCATTAACTGCGGCTCCACTGACCAGTAAAAGACTAATCGCTACATTGCGTTTAATCATCATTACCTAATCTTATTGATAAACCAAAATACCACGGCGGTTTTGTGCAAAAGCAGATTCTGACGAACCACTTACCGCTGGTTTCTCTTCACCGTAAGACACAACACTCATTTGTGACGCACTTACACCTGAATTCATTAAATAAGTTTGCACAGACTTGGCTCTGCGTTCACCCAGTGCAATATTGTATTCCGGTGTACCACGGTGATCGCAGTGACCTTCAATAACAATAGACTGGCTAGGATTTTTTGCTAAATAATCGGCGTGTTTTTCTAACACTGCATAGGCAGCAGAAGATAGGTTTGACGTATCAAAATCAAAGTATACAACTTGATCTTGTTGCAAAGTGGCAAGATCGTTTTGACGCATCTCTTCAAGCTTCATTCTACGATCTTCAAGTACTTTGGCTTCAGCTGCTTGCTGTGCATCACGGGCTTGTCTTTCGACTTCCGCTTGAGTCGCCGCCGCTGCACGGGCTTCTTCTTCGCTAAGAGTTTTATTATCTGTTGAAGTACACGCCATCATGGTTAACACTGGCAGTGCAATCAATAACCCTCTACATAATTTTTTAAGTTGCATTTCTTTAGTCCTTCTCATTTTTAGAAATTTATATTCGTGTTTGAATTATTATAAAAATGGTGACCAGCTAGGTGACTTTACCTGCCCGTCTGACACCGGCAATCTTGCCTTGAACCTTCCATCGAGAGACACTAATGACAACACTTGCTTTCCTTCATGCAGCGTACTGTATATTATCATACTGCCATTAGGTGCAATACTCGGCGATTCATCCAAAAAGGTTTTGGTAAGAACCAACATATTTCCAGAATCAATACCTTGTTTAGAAATATGATAGTTTCCTCTGGTGCGGTTTACCATGACCATCTGACTACCGTCAGGTGTGTAGGTTCCCCCCAGGTTCATATCCCCTTCAAAAGTAACTCGCCTAGTCTTGCCTGAAGCTAAATTTACTCGATAAATCTGAGGTTTACCACCCCGTTCTGAACTAAAAATCAAATGTTTACCATCCGGAGACCAACTGGGTTCAGTATCGATTGCACGATTTCGAGTGATTTGTCGTAACTGCTTAGAAGCAATATCCATAATGTAAATTTCTGGATTACCATCTTTTGACAACACCATAGCTAGTTGCTTGCCATCAGGGGAAAACGCTGGTGCACCATTGATTCCTGGAAAATCCGTCACCAAAGTGCGACTCGATGTATAGATATCTTGAATATAGATTTGCGGTTTTTTCTGCTCGAAGGACACATACGCCAACTGCCGACCATTAGGAGACCAAGTAGGTGACATGAGCGGCTCGTTGGAACGCAGCAATACCGTTTCATTTTCACCATCATAATCGGCCACTACCAATTGAAAAGGCTTACTTTCAGTGGCTGCATCGCGCACAATGACATAAGCGATTTGTGTTAAGAAAGCGCCTTTTTCGCCGGTTAATTTCTCATACACTATATCGCTGATGCGATGGGCATACTGACGGAATTGGTCACCCCTTATCACCATGTTCCACTCATCTAAGATATGATCGCGACTGGCAACTAACTTACCGTCGCTTAAGGCTTGGGTGCGTCCGCCGGTGATCTGTCCTCGAAGGACGTCAACTAATTGCAACGATACTTTAAATTGATCTGTACCTTGCTGTTCAATATGGCCGATTAATACCGCCTCTGCGCCAGCTTCAACCCAGCGACCATAATCCATATCCGCGTCGCTATTTGGCGCCTGTGGTAATTTGTCTTGGGCGATGGCAAAGAACTTACCACTGCGGGTGAGATCCGCTGCAACCACTTCATGGATGCTGCTGGGCAATACCGTACCTGGGCTTAAATGAAATGGAACTATTCCTACCGGGCGGGCAAAATTGACGCCTTCGGTAATGTAAATCTCTAATGAAGCACTCGAAACTGCTGAGAAGCTCAGCAGCATACAACTTGCCAATACTCTAATAATTTTTTTCATCAAATTTAAAAACCAAAGTTAAATGTTATATCTTTTAATTCATTGTAGACCTCAGGGTCTGAGGACATAGGTAACTCCCCTGCTCGTCGCACCGCCTGCTCGCCGGTTAAGCATACTCGCTTGTCACCGCCCAAGGTTTGCACTGAAATCACAAAGCCTGTGGTCGATAAGCGAATTTGGATCCGACAGGTTTTACCTTTCATTGAATCATCATAATTCCAATTCTGGACAATCTTAGCTTCTATCCACGCTTGGTATTTTTGCACCTCGGTCAAAACAAACCGTTGTCTTTGTTGGTTACGCACCGCCTGCTGAGCTTGCTCCGCTTCTAGCTGTTCTTGCATTAAACGCTCCAACTCTTTGCGCTCTTGCTCCTCTTGTTTCTTACGTTGCGCTAGCTGTTTAGCACGCTCTTCTGCTTCTTGCTTTTCACGGGCCTTGCGTTCCCGTTCCTCAGCGGCCTTACGTTCAAGTTCGCGAGCTTGACGCTCCTGCTCTTGTTGCTCGGCTTGCTGCTGTTCTTTACGTTGCTTTTCTTTAGCAGCTATAGCAGCTTGCTCGCGCCGCTTTTTATCTTCAATCTGACGGCGTTTTTTATCTGCTTCGTCACGAATGCGTTTGGCAGCTTCATCTTTGCGGCGCTGCTCATCACGAATTTTTTTTAACTCTTTTTGCCGTTGTGCTTCTTTTGCTTGCTCGATTTTATTCAGTTGCTCATTGATCGTTTTCGCATCGACCACCACCGCTTGAATTGGCGCGAAATCGGGCGACTGAAGACTCACCGGCTTGGGCAATGAATGAAAATCCACACTTATCAACAAAAATACAGCGAGTACGCCGTGCAATGCCAGCGAGATAGAAAGCGCAGAGCCAAACTTAGACATCTTGCCCCCTACTGCTCTGGTGATTCAGTCATCAAACCGACAGAAGGCACCCCTGCACGTTGCAGCAATACCATCAACTGCACTACCTTATTGTAGGGAACCGCACCATCACCTTTAACAACCACAGGTGTGTTAGGTTCCTTTTTGATCTGTTGCGCCACTATTACCGCTAGATCCGCAGCGGACATAGCTACATCTTGGCTGTCACCCACATTGATAAAATATTCACCGGCAGCATTCACTGAGGCAATAATAGGTGGCTTGGCCTCTTCCGACAGCGATTCGGCTTGGGCTTTGGGTAAGTCCACTTTTACACCTTGGGTCACCAGTGGTGCTGTGACCATAAAAATGATCAGCAACACCAACATGACATCAATGTAAGGAACAACATTTATTTCGGAGACAGGACGGCGCCTTTTTCTTTCATACATAAACGTACCTAGGCGTTGTCAGTGCGTTGATTTAAAGTTTGACGATGTAAAATACTGGAAAACTCTTCCATAAAATTACCGTAGCTATTCTCTAACTTCTCTACCTGATTACTGAATCTGTTATAGGCAATAACCGACGGAATGGCTGCAAACAAGCCCATTGCCGTAGCAATTAGCGCTTCTGCGATACCCGGTGCGACCATGGCAAGGGTAGCCTGTTGCACTTCACCCAGCGCGATAAAGGAATTCATGATCCCCCAAACTGTTCCAAACAAACCAATATACGGGCTAATTGAACCTGCCGTTGCGAGGAAAGATAAGTTGGCTTCCAGATTATCTACCTCGCGAGATAAGGAGACTCGCATCGCACGATGTGTGCCTTCCATCAAGGTCTCGGTGGATGAGTCTGATTTACGTAAGCGCACAAACTCTTTAAAGCCTGCGCAGAATAAACTTGCCATGCCCTGAACAGACTGACGGGCCGATAACTCTTGGTAAAGCTGATTCAAATCCACACCCGACCAGAATTTATCTTCGAACTTTTTGGTTTCAGTTTTCGCTTGTCCCAGCACTTTTACCCGCTGAATAATGAAGGTCCAAGACACCACCGATGTCGCCAAAAGTAACAACATAACCAATTGCACAAGCAAACTTGCCTGTAAGAACAGATCAAAAAATGACAAATTAGATGACACCTGAGATTTCCCCTAAAATAAACTTCGGAATAGCGATGGGCTTCATTCTAGCTAGATCCACACATGCTACTCGTATCTGCGCATTGACCAAAGTTATTTGGTTTGCATTTTTTATTGTTTGTTTGAACGTCATGCTAGCACGTTTCAATTCAATTAATTCGCTGTAAACATGCAACATATCATCGAATTTTGCCGCAGCTAGATTGTCCATTTCAACCCGTTTGACGACAAAACCGATAGATTGTTCCAATAAACTTTGTTGTTCTATGGCAAAACTTCTTAACCACTCGGTTCTAGCTCGCTCCAAGAACTTTAAATAGTTTGCATAATAAACGATGCCACCGGCGTCGGTGTCTTCGTAATACACTCTGATTTTATGTATGTGTGTAGCCATTTTATACCCAAAGAGTCATTTATTCAGATTATCTGCCCGCCTTGATAAACTGCATATTTATGCAATATGAATCTATACTACATGGGCGAGCCATGATTGATTCCGACCTTAATTTATACAGCCAACAAGCTATTTATCGTGTTTTCTATTAGTGTTTTGATAAGTTCGAACCTAGAATTAAGCCAAAACTCATATATTCATGCATTCAACTTGCATACTTTTTCAAAGCGGACAATTCTGACCACAATTAATTTAATCTAAAATTAACAAAAAACAATCATAATTTATTACATTAAACTTTGCATCTACTGTTTTTAAAAGCCTAAGCGCAAGATCGAAATCAAGATAAATTACAGACCCATTAGTTTTTCTAATTCGAAACAGCAATTTATTTCAGTTGCCGATTTTTCCCACGTCGCTAGAATACGCCTCGTTCTCTGGACTAACGCAAAGACATTTTTTCTTGCACCAGTCAGATAATGTTCCTTTGTTTTAAACATATTTGTTCCCTGGAATTTTCCTTTCCAAACACTTGTTGCTTTGCCCGCGTTTTTCGCGGGCTTTTTTTTGCGTATTTTTTGAAAATGACTAACGCCAGATAGTTGATTGACGGTGGCTGAAATCCACTGCACCAACAGCCCTTCACATCAAAGCAATAATAAGGGCGAGACCAGTAGTGAGCAATTTCAATTGAACGACTTATTAGCAACTTAGAATAGGCCGCTATGCCTGTGGATTATAATCTTGGCCGAAGTGCAAGAAAGCCCGTTGTGAGGCAATGCGACCCCGTGGTGTGCGTTGCAAAAAACCCTGTTGAATGAGAAAGGGTTCAATTACATCTTCGATAGTATCTTTTTCCTCACCAATAGCCGCTGCTAGGTTGTCTAACCCTACTGGGCCGCCCATAAACTTTTCGATGATGGTCATCAATAATTTACGGTCCATGTAATCAAAACCTTCTTTATCCACATCCAACATATCCAAGGCTTGGGCGGCAACATCTTGGCTGATGTCGCCATTGGCTCTTATTTCAGCAAAATCACGGACACGACGTAATAAACGATTGGCAATACGTGGTGTACCTCTAGAGCGTCTGGCAATCTCTAACGCGCCTTCTTCACCCATAGATAAATTCAGATAATTTGCTGAGCGCCGCACAATCTGGGTCAGATCTTTTACGTTATAAAATTCTAAACGCTGCACGATGCCAAACCGGTCACGCAGTGGTGAGGTCAAAGAGCCTGCTCGGGTGGTAGCGCCAATTAAGGTAAATGGCGGCAGATCGAGTTTTATCGAGCGCGCTGCCGGTCCTTCACCAATCATGATGTCTAACTGATAATCCTCCATTGCCGGATAAAGAATTTCTTCTACCACAGGACTTAGACGATGGATTTCATCGATAAACAACACATCGTTTTCATCTAAATTGGTGAGTAGTGCGGCTAAATCACCGGCTTTTTCCAGAATCGGCCCCGAGGTGGTTTTAATATTCACCCCCATTTCATTGGCAACTATGTTGGCCAAGGTAGTTTTGCCTAATCCTGGCGGGCCAAAAATCAGTAGATGATCTAACGCATCTTGGCGATTACGGGCGGCTTGGATGAAAATATCCATTTGTTCGCACACATGATCTTGCCCAGTGTAATCCGCCAACATCTTGGGTCGAATGGCACGGTCAATGATTTCATCTTCACTGCTGGCTATGGGTTGGATCAGACGATCTGCTTCTATCATGAAAACTTCTACTTGCTCTTTTAGTGTGTTTTTATACAGTAAATTACAACGTTAGTACAGACTTGTTGTATCACAACCTCTAGGACGCTAATGATCGTAAAGCGTCACGGATCACATCTTCACTTGATACTCCTTCGCGAAATACCGAATTAACCACTTTGGCAGCATGCACTGGCTTGTAGCCTAATGCGACCAGCGCACTCAATGCATCTTCTTTAACATCACTGGTCAGAATTAAACTTTGGCTGTCACCGTCTACCTGCATCGAGGGTAAGTGGGCCGCGCCATCACCCTGCTCCGACAATTTTTTCAGCCTATCACGCATTTCAATAATCAAACGTTCTGCGGTTTTCTTACCTACCCCAGGTAATTTAACCAAGCCGGTGTAATCATCTTGGCTAACACAGGTAATAAACTGCGACGCTGACATGCCAGATAATATAGTTAATGCTAACTTAGGGCCTACGCCATTGACTTTAATCAATTCTCGAAACAAGGCACGTTCAGATTTGTCAGCGAAACCAAAGAGTAACTGGGCATCTTCTCTTACCACAAAATGAATATAAACAATGGCTTCTTGACCAACCTCTGGCAATTGATAGAAGCTTGTCATCGGTAATTGTACTTCATAGCCGACACCACCCGCTTCAATCAAAATATCTGGTGGTTGCTTTTCGAGTAATAACCCTCTGATCCGTCCAATCATGCTTATTTCCTGTTATTTATTAGTTTACTAGGGTCAGGTGCAATGGTTCAGAACAACTATTATCGAAGTCGTCCACGCACAGTTTTTTTGGCTTGGCCGGCAAGTTTCAGCAAGTTTTGATGTGTATGACCATGGCACAAAGCCACTGCCAGTGCATCGGCCGCATCGGCTTGGGGTGTACTTGCCAGTTTCAGCAAGTAAGTGACCATATGCTGCACTTGGGTTTTATCTGCTGAGCCTTTGCCAACGACGCTTTGCTTAATTTGTCGGGCTGAATATTCAGCAATTCGTAGCTTAGATTGGGTAGCCGCCACAATCGCCGCACCGCGGGCCTGGCCTAATTTAAGTGCTGAATCAGGGTTTTTTGCCATGAAAACCTGTTCGATGGCAAATTCATTGGGTTGAAACTGCAATATGATTTCACTGACGCCATTAAAAATCTGATCCAAACGGGGCCCAAGCTCATCACCCTGCATACGAATACAACCACTTCCAAGGTAACTAAATTTATTGCCTACTTGCTTGATCACGCCATAGCCGGTGATCCTCGAGCCAGGATCTATGCCGAGAATTATCGACATCTTTGCTCACCAGCATCGGGCACAAATTTTATAATGGCAGCTCTATTGGTGTCAGACCAAACTTTATCTATTGCTTGGTGTTTATCTAACCATTGATAAGACAAATGCTCTGTTAGCTTAATCACTTCGTCTCCTGTGACCTGCAAGGCAAATACATATTCGGTATTGTAACGACAATTCGGAGGATAGCGATGACGCCAAATATCTCTAATCACATATTGATTGGTGCAGCCACAGTCGATGAGCTGCAAGCTATGTGTTTCGATATGAATGCCGGTTTCTTCGGCAACTTCACGACTGGCGGTTTCCCACGGCAGCTCATTGTGCTCTAGGGTGCCGGTCACGCTTTGCCAAAAATCTGGGTCATCTTGACGCTGCAACACTAATACTCGTGAAGCAGCATCATAAATAACAATGAGCACAGATTCGGGACGGCGAAACGCCATATTAATCCGCTTTCTTGGTAACCGTAGTGGCGATAGCCAATTCTTTTAACTGCTCAGGATTAGCTTCACTGGGCGCGTTGGTTAAAGGACAGGCAGCGGTGGTAGTTTTCGGGAATGCCATTACATCACGAATAGAAGTAGCACCTGTCATAAGCATTACTAAGCGGTCTAAACCGAAAGCTAAACCTGCATGGGGCGGCGCACCAAACTTAAGAGCTTCAAGTAAGAAGCCAAATTTCAGTTGGGCCTCTTCATCACTAATACCAAGTAATCTGAATACTTCAGCTTGCATATCTTGACTGTGGATACGTACCGAACCACCGCCTAACTCAACGCCATTCAATACCATGTCATAGGCATTTGAAATAGCCGTAGCTGGATCCTCAGCCAATTGCTGTGGCGTCATATCCCGTGGTGCGGTGAACGGATGATGAAGTGCGTGGAACTGACCATCGAATTCTTCAAACATGGGGAAATCAATCACCCACAATGGTTTCCACTGACCTTCTAATAAGTCCAGGTCTTCACCTAGCTTCAGTCTTAACGCGCCTAATGCTTCGGTCACGACATTGTTAGCATCGGCACCAAACAAGATGATATCGCCGTCTTTAGCTTCACAGCGTTCAACAATTGCCATGGCAACCGGTTCGGATAAAAACTTAAGAATAGGAGACTGTAAACCGTCCATGCCCGCAGACAAGTCATTTACTTTCATCCATGCCAAACCTTTGGCACCATAAATACCAACGAAACTTCCGTAGTCGTCAATATTCTTACGTGACAATTTGGCGCCACCAGGCACTTTAATCACCGCAACACGACCATTGTCATCATTGGCAGGGCCGGCGAATACTTTAAATTCAACGTCTTTAAGTAAATCAGCAACGTCAACCAATTCCAGCGGGTTACGCAGGTCTGGTTTATCACTACCAAAACGACGCATAGCTTCTGCATAAGTCATATGGGGGAAATCACCTAATTCAACATCTAACATCTTGTTGAATAAATCGCGGATCAAACCTTCGGTGATAGTCATCACGCCCTGGGCATCTAAAAAGGTGGTTTCGATATCGATTTGAGTGAATTCAGGTTGACGGTCTGCGCGCAGATCTTCATCACGGAAACATTTAACGATTTGATAGTAACGATCCATGCCCGACATCATCAGCAATTGCTTGAACAGCTGGGGTGATTGGGGAAGCGCAAAGAACTCGCCTTTGTGGGTGCGACTCGGAACTAAATAGTCTCGCGCACCTTCAGGTGTTGCTTTGGTCAAAATTGGTGTTTCGATATCTAGAAAACCTTGATTTTCTAAATAACTGCGTACTGAACTGGTCACTTTAGCGCGAAACTTCAATCTGTCGCTCATCAAGGGACGACGCAAATCAAGGTAGCGATACTTTAGTCGCTGTTCTTCAGAATTTTCTTGGTTCCAATCCAATGGCAGCGCGGCTGATTTATTCAAAATAGTCAGCTCTTTACCTAAAATTTCAATCTCGCCAGTAGACATATCTTGATTTATTTGGCCTTCAGGACGAGCTCTGACCAGACCGGAAATTTGCACACAAAATTCACTGCGTAAACTGTTAGCCAGTTCGAATACATCTTTCAAATCAGGATCATAAACAACCTGCACTATCCCTTCTCTATCACGCAGATCAAGAAAGATTACACCGCCCAAATCTCGACGTTTATTTACCCAGCCACAAAGTGTGACTTCTTGACCAATAAATTTTGCATTAATGTTGCCGCAGTAATCTGTGCGCATGTATAGCCTCTGTTGCTTGGATCCCTAGTCTTGATACACTAACTGGCACCCGCAGTGAAATTTCTGTTAAATCACAGGATTAAAGCCGCATAGTATAAACAAAACCGTGTCATTGCACACTGTTGAAATAACATTTTGTGGGCTAAAATCACCTTATAATTGGGACTTTGTAGAAAAATGCAGCAACCTCAGACAACACTTAATTATGGCTGCCCGATGTGGAGTCATCCGCAATGGTTCGGCACCTTGTATGCAAACTCGGCCAGTCGCCAACATCCGTTGCGAAGTTATCAGAGCTGGTTCAACAGTGTTGAGGGCAATACCAGCTTTTATCAATTACCCAGTGAAGACACTATGCTCGGTTGGAAAGAACAGGTAGATGGGGGTTTTTCATTTACCTTCAAGCTTCCCCGAGACATCAGCCATAGTAAAAACCTGAACCATAATAGCGAATTATTGGCCCAGACTGTTAAACGTTTTGCCTTGCTAGAAGACCAATTAGGCTGTGTCATGTTGCAGCTTCCTAGCTCATTTGGACCCAATCGGTTCGATGAATTAAAACAATTTTTGCTCAGTTTACCCAAAGATATGCATATCGCTGTTGAGGTGCGCGACTTAGCTTGGTTTGATAAAGCTGACAATGAGTTGAGACTTAATCAGTTATTAACTCAACTGTCGATAAATCGAGTGATTATGGATACCCGAGGGCTGTTCGCTTGTCATAATCCTTCGGATACCTTGACCCTTGAGGTCCAATCGAAAAAGCCGAAAATTCCAACTCATGTGGTCGCCACCGGCAGTCGTCCAATCGTGCGCTTTGTAGGCCATCCCAATTTACATCGAAACGCTGAGTTTCTGGCCCCTTGGGTAGACAAAATCGTTGAATGGCAAAATGACAATATCAGCCCCTACATCTTTTTTCACATGCCCGACAATGCACAAGCACCTTGGCTTGCAGAGCAGTTTTTCAATCAATTAAGTCAATCATACCCAAATATCAATTCACCAAAATTCGACTTACCTAAATGTATCAATCAGCAAATGAGTATTTTCTAGCAATCGTCTGATACAAGCTGTGACCGTGGGGACACAGCTTGATTGTTGCGGTAAAAATTAAGCTGTTTCTGGTTTGAAGTCTGTGGAATGTAAGTCGTGCTTTTTCATTAGCTTATGCATATCGGTGCGATTACGCCCAGCCAATTCCGCCGCACGGGTAACATTACCGTCGGTCATCTTAAGTAGTTTGAGCAAGTAACTCTGCTCAAACGCATCACGGGCTTCAGTTAAGGTGGGCCATTTTTGTTCCGATGCCGATAGTGCCTGCTCAACCAAATGTGACGCGATAACTGAGGTTTGGGTCAATGCCACGCATTGTTCAACCACATTGACTAACTGCCTAACATTACCCGGCCAAGGCGCAGTGACCAATAATTGCATGGCATCGTCAGAGAAACGACTGACATTAACATCGTGCCGCTCGGCACTTTTCGCTAACAAGTGTCTTGCCAACAACGGAATATCTTCAGAGCGCTCGCGCAGAGAAGGCAAGGTTAAATTGACGACATTCAAGCGGTAATATAGATCTTCACGGAAATTGCCATCGACCATCTCTTTGGCCAAATTCTTGTGGGTCGCAGAGATAACGCGAACATTAATCGGAATTTGTTTACTGCCGCCAACGGGACGAATTTGCTGCTCTTGTAATGCACGCAATAGTTTGACCTGCAAGGTGATCGGCATGTCCCCTATTTCATCTAAAAATAAAGTGCCGCCATCAGCCTCTCTGAATAGGCCTTGGTGCTCATTTACCGCGCCGGTGAAAGCACCTTTGGCATGACCAAACAATTCAGATTCAAGTAAGTTTTCCGGCAAGGCCCCGCAGTTGATTGCGACAAAAGGTTTTTTGACCCGAGAGCTGGCATTATGCAATGCCTGAGCTAGGAGTTCTTTACCTGTGCCGCTGGCACCTGTTATCAATACACTGACATCCCGCTGCGCTACTCGGAAGGCTTGATCCAGCAGATGTTCCATTTGCATCGAGCGGGTAATAATTTCTTCGCACCAGGTACCTTTTTGTACACCTTGACTCTGACTGACGGCTTTGACTAACAAGTCGCGCAATGCATCGTGATCTATGGGTTTGGTCAGGAATCCAAATACGCCACGCTGAGTGGCTTCAACCGCGTCTTGAATGGTGCCATGGGCGGTCATTAATATCACTGGGATATCCCTCCGCAAGGCGACAATTTCTTCGAACAAGCTTAACCCATCCAAGCCTGGCATACGCAAATCACTAAGCACTACGTCAAAGCTTTGGGCATTGAGTAACTTTAGTGCTTCTTTGCCTCCTTCTGCAGTGGCGACCTGATAGCCTTCACCTTGCAAACGGATTGTCATGAGGCGCAGTAAACTTTCGTCGTCATCTACCAGCAATAATTTCGGTAGAGATGGTTCTTCTGCTTTACTCATTGGTTAATCCCCTCTTTCTTTTCCATCATCGAAGCCTCAATTTTTAGCAACTGATCGATCTGCTGTTGCTGTTCTTGTAGGCGTAGCTTTTGTTCATCTAATACCTTTGATTGATTGGTATTGAGTTTGGTTAGGATGGTTAAACCTGATTCCAACTCTAATAATTCTTCACTTGGCTTGTGTAGGATCACCCTAAACAGTTGCCGCATTGGACCTGACATTTGTGGAAAGATTTGCTCAGCCCAGCCCTGCGCTCGCAATCGATGCTGATAGGGCGTGCCCTTAATTTGACTGAGCAACACTTTTTTCATTAAATCAGCCGGCGAGTCACCAAGCTCATTGAGCTTGTCTAAGCGCTGTGGCCAGCTGAGCTGCTCTTGTTCAACCCAGTAATTTAGCCAATACAGTACATCACAGTTATGCTCTATCTGCTGTTGCGTTTGCTGGCTCAAACAGAAATTTTCAGCAACTAGTTCGACTTCAACTTGATTGCTAGAAGGCTCTCTATCACTGACCCCGTCAAACAGCACACAACCCGAGAGTGCAAATACACTGAATCCACTTACAACAATGAATCCTTTCATGACAGCCCCTCGCTTAAAGGCAAACTGACTCGCATACATACATCAGCGTAGTCCACATCTACTATATTAGCGGTGCCATGCATCATTCGTGCACAATCGGCAACGATAGATAGACCCAACCCCGAACCTATTACTCTGTCGTTGCGTCGATTATCCCCTCTTTTAAAGGGTTCAAATAAAGATTTTCTCAGTTCCATTGGGATCTTTTGACCTCGATTAGCTACATCCAAAACCCACATGTCGGCTTGTCTGTAGAGCTTTATATCAATGGGTCGACCGATGCTGCCATGGGCTAATGCATTGGAAACCAAATTATCCAAAATACGACGATACAGGTTGGGATCGACCAACATGGAATCGACCTTAATATCGATATTAACTTGGTTGTGATTTTGTTGAATGGCCAATGCATTATCGGTCAACACCGCAGTAAATAACTGCTTGGTGTCTGTTTTTTCATACACTGGTTTAGCCTGTTGCAATAGCAAGTTATAGTCAAGTAATTGTTCAATTAATAAATTCAACCTGTCGGTACTGCTGTTAAGTAAGGACAAAACTTCTTTTTGTTGATCGTTTAGCGGCCCCACTACACATTCAGTTAATAGTGAACAGCCTTCTTTAATGCTTGCCAACGGGGTCTTAAGTTCATGGGAGGCGTGACGCAATAATGCATGACGTAAATGTTCAAGTTGATTTAACCGGTCAGCCAACCAATGTAGTTTATATTCAACCTCAATCAGCTCTTTAGGGCCGGATTTGGAAATGCCAGGGAGGACTTCCGACTGCTTCGCAATTTCGCCAATGATGCGTTCAATCTTAGCCACCGGTGACAGAATTAACTGACTGGCAAACACGATCAAAAGCAGTGAAAAGGTCGCCAATATACCGGTGGACCATGCTTGGGTTTGTTGCACCGAATTAACGTATTCTTGTTGTTGCTCAATACGTTCGTCCAGCAGTGCATCCACCTGCTGATGGAGCTCAGCTATCGCACGGCGAAACTCCGCAAGTTGCGCGTCGAGTAATAAAGGGTCTTCTATGTTTGGATTAGTTTTGAACCATTGAACCCGATTTTCCACCGATTGGCAGGGAAACTGATCCGGCAGCTCAAAACAGACATTTTGTAATTTTTCCAGTAGCCGTTGGATGTAACTTTCTGTTAATTGCTGCAACTCTGGTTTTTTCAACACATGATACTGACGAATCAACCTTTCTACATCAATAGCAATATTTTCCATCGCACCGATTTGGCGAGCCATATCCACAGAAAATTGCGCTTCGCTGGCGGCTATTTTGGCCATTTTGGTGAGTGAACTCTGGCTATGCCACAATAATACGGCCAACGGAATCAGGGCGACAAGAAAACTCAACAGTGTAAGTTGGCGTAGAGAGCCAAATTGCATCTTCATACCTTTTAAGACTACAAGCAAGTTGGCAGTATCCTACGATAATCTACTAATTGGAACTGTTGAACCAGACAAAAAGTACAAATAAAACCGGCAAAACAAGGCATCCGCTAGTTGGACTTAATGCTCAAGTTCAACTTGAGTTAATAAAGTTGATTGAGACAATTCCTGATGGCTAATCTTGCCATCGCCATCGGTGTCTATTTTACCAAAAGATGCTAATAAAGTTGGATTTGCAACGGCTTCTCGAATGCTGATCATGCCATCTTCATCCTGATCCATTTCAGCGATTATATCGGATTGAGCCATCGCTCGGATGCTAACCACAAATTGAAGTAATCCTACGATTAGTACAAGTAATCCCATTGCCAGTGAACGTTGCATATTATTCTCTCCTTGAGTACTGAATATCATAAAATATAAAAATGGTGGCATCCTTGCCCCGTAGCACGACTTAAAGTGCTCAAAGTACTTAACCTGAAGTTGCAACGCCATCGCAGCTTATAACAAGAAGTTACGGTAAGTACTCATCATTGTGCAGTCCTTTACATAGCTGTAGGAACCAGTTACAGCTAAATCACAATTACTAACAGGATATATCAGGAACTATGCCACTTAAATATTTTATATATTTATCAATAGGTTGAGCTTGGCATACAATTTATCAAGCAGAGCACCAATAGTAATATGTACCTTTTTAGCAACATGGACTGCAGGCACTTGTATTTATCTATTGGGATCAAGGTGTTAGCCTGTATTGAAAAAACAACACCGGCCCTCAATCCCGTGTATTGCGGTTAATTAGCTTGGTTGGCGTCGATGATGGTTAGCTTAGTTTGGATAAATTCACTATGGGGAATATGTAGTAAATCTGAAATTCGGCGTATCAGATGACTTTCATGTACATCGATATGTCTATCTGCATAAGCTAGCCGCCACAACATGTGCAGTATTTTGCGTTTTTCATCGACATTGCACTGCTGATTAATAACACGAGTATATGTTTGAAAATCGACTGCATGCTTAGCTTCATGTTTAGACGCTTCTACCAGCAATTGTACAGCGTCTGGCTGCAACGAAAAGTGCCCTTCGAGCAACGCATTAAAGGCCAATTGCTCAGCTTCTTCAAATTTTTCATCTGCCCGCATAATTTCATACAGCAGTACAGCTGTGGCTAATTCAACTGTACTTTGCTGATCGTGTTGCTGTGATTGTCCAATTTGTTCCTGAAACCATTCACTAATCGCTTTTAACATGGATAGCACCTATTCGAATTAAAATACTTGTCTACTAGTAATACCGCTATGCATAGCAGAAGTTCAGTTGGCTCCGTCGGAGCGCGGAAAAAATAGGTTAAAATAGCATTTAGCTTCGCCATTTAGTTATTTTTGAATGACACTAAACAATTGAAAGATTTGAATTTTCATCGGCTGAAAACAAAATGATATGTTCTAAATCTAGACGTATTCCAATTTTCTCGCCTACTTGATGATCATGGTGACTCAGGGCTAAGCACTGCACTTGACTAAAAGGGGCGTTAGGTAATTGCAACTGGTACATGATATGTGCGCCACGGAATGATTTTGCTATCACTTCTACGCATATCGGACTGTTATCATCATGTACTATATCGTCCGGTCTGACTAACACATCCACTATGGTGTCCACCGGAGTATCATCGCCTTGGGTTAATGAAAACGTCCCCAACTCGGTTTCTAATTGGTGCAAACCTATCACCTTCCCCTTAAGAAACACCCCTTCGCCAATGAAACCTGCAACGAATTTAGTGGCCGGTCGATGATATAAATCATAGGCACTGCCCCACTGGTGCAACTCACCTTGTTGCATAACGCCTATGGCATCGGCTATTGCAAATGCTTCATGTTGGTCGTGGGTAACCATAAGCGCTGTCGTATGCTCATGCTTTAAAATATTACGTACTTGCCTCGCCAAATCTTCACGTAAATCAGCATCCAAATTGGCAAAGGGTTCATCCAATAGTAACAAGTCTGGTTTTGGCGCCATCGCTCTGGCAAGTGCAACCCGTTGCTGTTGGCCTCCGGATAGCTGATGTGGGAACTGTGATCTATGTTGAGTGAGTTCAACCAATTCTAGTAGTTCTTCAACTCGGGCAATACGCTGTTTAGGAACTAAATGACTCAAACCGAATGCCACGTTTTGCTCAACATTTAGGTGAGGAAACAATGCAAAATCTTGAAAAACAACGGCAATTTTACGTTTCTCAGGCGCGACAAAATCACTGTTACTACTCATCAACTTTTGCCTGACGTTGATCTTCCCTTGCTGAATTTTTTCAAAACCGGCGATTGCTCGTAATATGGTAGTTTTGCCACATCCAGAAGGCCCCAGCAGACAACCTATTTGTCCTTTTTCGAGTGTCAAAGACACGCTTTTTACCGCTTGGGTTTGCTTGTAAAAGACATCTATATTTTGCAGGCTTAACATGATCTCTAATGTTCTCTATTTTTATCTAACGCTCTGGATAACATAATAACCGGAATTAAGCCGGCAGCGACAATTGCCAGTGCCGGCGCTGCGGCATCCACCAGACGTTCATCTGATGCGTACTGAAATGCACTGACAGCCAGGGTATTGTAATTGAATGGACGTAAAATTAGAGTGGCGGGTAATTCCTTAAGTACATCAACAAAGACTAATAACAAGGCGCTGATGATGCTTGCGCGCATAATGGGTATATGCACCCGAAACAGAACTTTAGGGGAGGAAAGACCCATAGAGCGCGCAGCTTCATCCATACTAGGCGTGATCCTAGCCAATCCAGAGTCGACATTTTGCAAGGCCACTGAGAGAAACCGAACGGTGTAAGCCAATAATAAAGCAACTAAGGTACCGGAAAGAATTAAACCGACTGAGGTATCATAAAAGGTTTCGCTCAGGTAATTAATACCGTGATCTGCCCAACTTAACGGTAACAAGACACCCACCGCAATAACAGTCCCGGGAATAGCGTAACCTAAACTTACCGTTTGTATTTGAATACTCATAAGGGGATGACGACTTAACCGCTTCCCATAGGCAAAGACTATGGCAAGGCCAACGATCAAAACTGCTGCCACACCCGCTAAAAAGAATGAGTTCCATAGCAATTGCCAGAAGTCGTCAGAGATATAACCGTTGGAATTGGCTAACGCCCAGATCAACAATTGATAAACCGGAACAAAAAAACCTAACAGCGGCACCAGCGCACAAAGGAGCAATAGGGTTAGACCCGCGCTGGGGTTCAACTTGATCCGCGGGATAGTATCAGCCACATTGCCCCGTTGATAATAGCGTACTTTATTCCGTGACCAGCGTTCTAGCAGCAGCAAAACTAACACAAAGGTGCACAGCAGTGCGGCTAATTGTGAGGCGGCAATTTGATTACCAAGCCCAAACCAGGTGCGAAAAATTCCGGTAGTAAAGGTACTGACACCAAAATATTGCACAGTGCCATAGTCGGCGAACGCCTCCATCATGGTGAGCGCTGTGCCTGCTAATAAGGCAGGTCTTGCCATCGGCAGTGCGACTTGAATGAAATAACGCCAAGATGAGATACCCAAACTTAAACTAGCTTCTCGTAGGCTCTTGGATTGTTCCGCGAATGCGGTACGAGCCAAAATATAAACATAGGGATATAGCACTAATATCAGCATGGCTATAGCGCCTGAAAGCGAGCGGATTTCGGGAAACCAATACTCACCATAAGACCAACCAAAGTGTTCGCGTAAAGCACTTTGCAATGGCCCGGCAAAATCTAACAACCCCGTGTAAGTGTAAGCGATGATATAGGCGGGCATGGCTAGTGGCAGGACCAAAACCCATTGCAGGGTTTTTCGCCCCCAGAATTCAAACCTCACCACGCACCAAGCCAGACTGCCGCCAAGCAACAGACAACCCAGACCAACGCTAAATGCGAGCAGTAGAGAATTGACTATATAATCAGCTAGAACGGTGTCAGCGAGGTGTTTCCAGATCTCTGGTTGTGGGTCAACCAGACTGGTAAACACAACTAATACCGGAAGTCCTAACAGCCCACTCACAATGAGTAGGCTGGTGTTGAATCTATCTGGAATTATGTTTTTAAACCATTTAGATGTGAATTTTTGACCCAAGTAGGTTATTTCCAGCCTGCTTTATCCATGACTTTTAATGCTTCAGCGTTAAGCTCACCTACACGTTCTAGGGGAACGCTTTCGGCTTTAAACTCACCAAAACCTTTTAACGTTTTGCTCCACTGGACGTCTTCGCGTACCGGATATTCAAAATTAGCCTCGGCATACCAAGCTTGAGACTTCTCATTCAATAAATAGTCTAACAGTTGCTTCGCTTCTTCAGGGTTAGGAGCATTCTTGATCAACGCCGCGCCAGATATATTCACGTGAGCCCCACGACCTTGTTGATTAGGCCAAATAACCCTAACCTGTTCTGCCACACTTACCTCTGCTGGGTCGCTACTTTTCAACATACCCGCTAGATAATAGGTATTTGCAATCGCAACACTACATTGACCAGCAACCATGGCTTTAATTTGGTCTCTATCACCACCTTTAGGCGGACGAGCGAAATTCTTAACCAGCCCAGTCGCATATTTAGACGCTGCCGCCTCTCCCTCTAAATGAATCAAGGCAGCTAACATTGATTGATTGTATATATTACTAGAAGATCGGATACAAATTTGGCCCTTAAATTCAGGGTTAGTTAAATCTTCATAGCTGCTGAGGCCCTCTAAAGTAGAGTTACTCTTGGCAACCATGATAGGACGAGCACGTTTGGTTAACGCAAACCAATGGCCTTCTTGGTCTCTTAAAGCAGGCGCAACCTGTTTATCAATGGTTTCAGATGTAAACGCTTGGGTCAGACCTTGCTGTTTTGCTCTAACTAAGCGACCAGCATCTGTTGTGAGTAGAATATCAGCAGGGCTATATTTACCTTCGCTGTCAATCCGGCTAATCAGCGCATCGGCACTGCCAGTGATCAAATTCACTTTGATCCCCGTTTCTTGGCTAAAATTGTCCAACACGGGTTTTATCAAGGCTTCTTTACGTGCGGAGTATACGTTAACCTCAGCGCTGTAAGCAGAACTGCTAACAAAAGCTGCAATTGCAATAACACAATATCCAAATAACTTTCGCATAATTTCCCATAGGGTTAGTTAAGATAAGGCGATCTTACCGTTATTGATAATAATTCTCAATAGCAATTAGAAATTGAACAATCGCTCTATTTTGATTCATACATAAAGTAATGGCTCTGGCCCATACCAAGCTTTTCATAGGTTGCTTGAGCTATAACATTTTCTTTTTCAACATAGAGCCTGTAGCCACACACACCATCGGTTTGTTCAGCCAACTCTTGAACTTTTTGATAAAGCATGGAGTAAATCCCTGTGCGACGATTTTCCGGGCGAACGTATACGCTTTGCACCCACCAAAATTGACTGTTGCGCCAATCGCTCCACTCATAGGTGACCATCAGGCTTCCTGCAATCTCGCCATCTTGTTGTTCTGCAACTAAATAAAAACCTTTATTGCTATCACTCAACATCGCAGAAACGCCGGAAGTTAATATGTCTGTATCCAAGGCTTTACCTTCGGTCTCTTGTGCCATAGCTTGATTAAAGCCCACTAAGGCTTGTAAGTCGTTTGGTTGGGCTTGTCTTATTATCACAATTTGTCTCTCTTACTAGATTAAAAAGGTGGCGGTAACTTGGCTACCATCGGGACTATATTCCAGATTATCGCAGAGTTCTTTGACTAATGGGATCCCTCGACCATAAGTAAAATCATCATTGAAAATATGGGATTGATGAATGTCAAACCCATTCCCTGTATCGCTTACTTTAGCAATCAAGGTTTTACCATTGGGCTGAAATGAAACTGAAATAGAAATAGAAATACTGCCATTTTTCAGTTCTGCCAGGCGTTGAAAACGCATTTCATAGAACTCAAAAAATCCATCGGTACTATTTTTTAAGTTTGAATCTAGCTCCAATAAGCCATGATCAAGTGAATTGTTGAATAATTCTCCCAAAACAGTACTCAGGTCTGAACGGATCCCGTACATTCCCAATTGAGAGGCAACCATAGCCACCAGATCATAAACCGGATCAAACTCTCTTAACTGATCAGGTAATAGCTCAACACTAACATTAAAAGGCAATTGAGTTACCAAATGGTCAGGCTTTAGCTTATCCAAATTCTGGCAGGTGTAACTGATGAAGGTAATATCATCTAGTTGCTCTGCCTTACCTCGGAAGCTTTCTATCTTGTGAATAATATCCTCAACCGTCATATCGGGCGTTTCGGACAACCAACCTAACACTACTTTTTCACCTAACATTTGTGAATCAATATTCATCAGTTCGATAACGCCATCCGAATAGCCTACAAGTCGTTCATCACTTTTGGCCTCATAATATTCGACATTATTCTCGAACTCGTGCTCTTCAAGGATCCCCAACGCCATGTGCTTAGAAGCAAGTGTTTTAGCTATTTCACCGTCAGCTTTAATCACCCATAAATCAGGCATGCCTCCATTCCAGATGGTAAAATGCTGTCCGGTATTTGATATTTCAACCAATGCGGCTGCAAAAAACATATCGCCAGGCAACAATGACAGCAAGGTTTTATTTAGCGCAGCTACCATGTCTGACACTGCCATACCTTTGCTCGCCATAGCTTGAAAGCTTCGAGCAACAGGTAAGGCACCAATAGAAGAGGCCAAACCGTGCCCCGTAAAGTCACCAACTAAAAAGAAAATTCCGCCGGATGGGCTTATTTCAGCCAGAAACAGGTCACCGTTAAAACGACTGGCTGGCGTCAGTCTGTAATCAAAAAAACAAGCTAATTTTTTGTCCAGCGCTAAGGCATTATTAAAAATATGTTCAACAATATCATGTTCTCGTTGCACCCCATTACGAAAGTAATTGAGCTCTTGATTCTGTTCAAAGGCTCGTCGGCTGAGTAACCGAGTACGTTGGTGAGCACGAATTTTAGCGGTTAAAATAAGCTTATCAAACGGTTTGGCCGCAAAGTCATCACCACCAACCTCTAGACACTTAGCAAGAGCGGTTTGATCATCCAAGGCTGTAATAAAAATAATTGGCAGATATATTTCGTCAGACATACTTTTCAAGATAGGAGCGACCTGATAACCGTCCATATCTGGCATCATTACATCTAAAAGTACCAAATCAGGGTCAATCTGAGCCGCGAGTTCAATGGCCTGCTGCCCACTGCCAGCTTCATAGCAGTCAGGAAATCCAGCCTCTTCGAGCATGAACCTAAGCAAAGAGCGATTTAATGACTCATCATCAACTATCAAAATCCGCATGAGACCGTCTACTATTTAACTTAATTGAAATTTTTTATCAAAGCGGGAGATTTTTAATATTTTCGAAACTTGGGGACGAGAATTCACAATCCGAAAGGTCTTCACTTGGCTAACCATAGTTTTTTGCATGTTAAGTAACATACCAAGCGCAGAACTATCCATATATTCGGTCTGTTCTAGGTCGACTATGATTGTATGAATAGTACTAGGTGCTGATGTAAAGGCGATTCTAAATTCTTGTACTTTGCCGAAATCAAATTTCTCATCCATGTGGATAGTCAACGTTTTTTGGTCTTCCGATAGCTGAGACTCTACGCTCATTTTTATCTCCTCAATTACTCAAACATGAATTTCTTCCCAGATTTGCCTTGAACACAACCGACACAACAATTTTAAACCGTTAATCGAATAAATATAGGTGTTTTAAAATAATAAGTTAAATTAAGTCCGCTTGTTTGAATAATTGATGTTTATGTCCATCCAATATTTGTCTAAACTGAGCGTTATTCTATTCACAACTTAAAGTATTATGTCTGAAAATAATCTTGTCTATAGTACCGACGGTGGTCGTATTGAAAGACAAAGCACTACGCCTGTTCAATCACTCTCTAAAGACGGAATTGTCAGGATCCGACGAGAAACCAAGGGTCGCAAGGGCAAAGGAGTGACCACAATTGAAGGCCTCGGATTATCGCCAGAACCACTCAAAACCCTGTGCACAGAGCTTAAAAAGCACTGTGGGACGGGCGGAGCGATCAAGCAAGGTATTATCGAAATTCAAGGGGATAATCGAGATAAAATCAAATCGATTCTCGAAAAAAAAGGCATGACCGTAAAACTTGTCGGTGGCTAGCCAATCCTCTCGTCAAATAACAGGAATCCATTATGGAAAATATCTCATTATCTGAAGTCAATATCTTATTGATTGAGCCCTCAGATACTCAACGTAAAATCATTACCTCACTACTGATTAAAGAAAATGTCGGTGAGATAGATTCTGTCTCGACGATAGCAGAAGCTAAAAGTGCTTTGAAAGCCCATGGCAGTGACGTGGTAGTGAGTTCTATGTATTTCGAAGACGGTACAGGTTTAGATTTGCTAAAGCATATAAAGGGTAATGATGAAACGGCCTCAATTCCGTTTATGCTAGTAAGCAGTGAAAACCGCGTGGCTAAATTAGATGAATTTAAACAAGCAGGCGTAGCAGCAATATTACCAAAACCTTTTAAACCTGTGCATTTATCACGAGCATTGAAGGCTACGTTAGAGTTGATCAACACTTCTGAACTAGAACTGGATTTATTTGATGTTGAAGAAGTACGAGTTTTATTGGTTGACGACAGTAGATTAGCTAGAAACCACATTCGCCGTGTACTAGAAGGCATGGGGTTGAAAAAAATCCAAGAAGCTGAAAATGGTGCAATGGCCCTAACCTACATTAAAGACAATACCTATGACTTAGTTGTAACAGACTACAATATGCCTGAAATGGATGGACGTGAACTTTCAGAATTTATTCGTTTTAATCCGCAGACATCACATATTCCTATCATAATGGTAACATCAGAAGCTGCTGACAGCGCGCATATGGCTAACATCCAGCAAACTGGAGTAAACGCGCTATGTGACAAGCCTTTTGAGGCAGATGAAGTGCGCAGAATGTTAGTCACCTTACTCAGCGACTAATTCGCTGAATAGTCTATCGTTATCTGACAGCGGAACACCACCGCTGTCCCCCCTTTCCTTTCAAATTCAGACTTCCAATCACTTTCGACTTCTCAGCATATAAATCAAACACTGGTTAAATCGCGGTCAAAAACCATGTTTCTGATGAAAGCATTTACGATGGCTGTCCATGTAATGTTTAATGAAAGCATTTACGATGGCTGTCCATGTAATGATGATCTGACAGCGGAACACCACCGCTGTCTCCCTTTCCTTTCAAATTCAGACTTCCAATCACTTTCGACTTCTCAGCATAAAAATCAAACACTGGTTAAATCGCGGTCAAAAACCATGTTTCTGATGGAAGCATTTACGATGGCTGTCCATGCAATGATGATGGGTGTCCATGCAATGATGATGTATTTACGATGGCTGTCCATGTAATGGCGATCTGACAGCGGAACACCACCGCTGTCCCCCTTTCCTTTCAAATTCAGACTTCCAATCACTTTCGACTTCTCAGCATAAAAATCAAACACTGGTTAAATCGCGGTCAAAAACCATGTTTCTGATGGAAGCATTTACGATGGCTGTCCATGTAATGTTTACGATGGCTGTCCATGTAATGGTCCATGTAATGAATGGGTGATGAGATGGACGCTCCCCAATACGGCGTCAATGCGCCAAAATAGTAGTTCTTAAACAAGACTATTTACATAGGGAACGTCCAATATGAAGCTTAAAACAATTACCATCGATTTGGCAAAGACTGTATTTCAAGTGTGCGGAGTAAATGAACATATTAAACCGCAATTTAATAAGAAATTAAAACGGACTGAGCTACTTGATTTTATGCGCCAACAACCACCTACGTTGGTGGTGATGGAAGCCTGTTATTCATCGCATTACTGGGGGCGTGAAATTGCTAAATTAGGTCATGATACCAAGCTTATACCAGCCCAACATGTCACGCCTTTTGTGCGAGGCAACAAGAATGACCATAACGATGCTTTTGCCATAGCAGAAGCCAGCCAGCGCTCACATATCCGCTTTGTCCCCGTAAAATCTGAGCAACAGCAAGAAATTAATTGCTTGCATCGAATTCGAGAGCGCTTAATTAGAAACAAAACGGCCCTGAGTAACCAGATACGCGGGTTGTTAAGTGAATTTGGGGTAATATTTCCTTGTGGCCACGTGGCCTTGTGTGCAGGATTAGCCCAAGTAATTGATAGCGAACAACGCAGTAACCAGTTGAGAACCATGATGCGCGCGTTAAAGGCAGAATATGAAGACACACGCTCTCGCATCAAGGCCATTGAGCAGCAATTGCATCACTTTGTTAATAACAGTGAAAGTGGCAAAATATTGCTCAGCATCCCAGGGATTGGTTTCATTAATGCCTCAGCGTTTTTAGCCGCCATTGATAAAGGCCAGGCGTTTAATAATCCCAAAGAATTTGCCGTGTGGTTAGGGCTGACGCCTAAACAACACGCCTCAGGCAATATCAGTAAGATGGGCGGCATTACCAAACGCGGAGACCGTTATTTACGTAAACAACTGGTACATGGTGCGCGGTCTGTCGTGAGTCGTGCCGCGCAAAGAACTGATCCGTTATCACTGTGGGCCACTAAACTTCGCGTTACCAAGCCGTTTAATAAAGTGGCAGTCGCCGTCGCCCATCGTTTAGCACGTTTAATCTGGATATTGCTCACACGTCAGGAGCACTATCGCGTTACGTCCTCACAAGTGAGCGCATAACATGAATCACTTTACGTTATCCCTGTCGAGCTCAATTCCGTGTAGGACAAAGGCACCAAGCCTGTGTGGGTGTTGTGGAAGGCAAGACACGGGATAACACTTACTTTACCTACCCCGCTTAGTCATAAAATGATGAAGAAAACGGTCTACCTACCTCATCAAAGCCAGACTTAGACACGGATAACAATCCGACTGGGTGTTTTTAGGCGATAAGGTTCGGAGTTCATCAGAGGCCAGCGTTGATTAAACCAACGCTAATAAAGAGCCTGAATATATGTCAGAACTAAGCCATTTTAGACTGCCTTCAAGACAACAGACTAGCGGTAATAGAATAGTAAAAACGTAATTCGTGCAGAAAATCAGCACGAAGGGGCAATTAGTACGTTGACATCAGGGGAGCGTCCATATATGTCTTTATAAAGATTTGGATTAATCGGGAGTCTTTATATATGTCAAGGTAACGCAGGGATATATTGCTAGAGATTCACGATTATGAATAAGATATGCAAACATAATCGAACTATTGATTGACAAGTGAGGGGTGAATTAATAGATTCGAGGTATGAAAAAAATCCACTTCACAAAACGGTTGTTTTATACGCCCCCCTAGCCTTAGGTGAGTGTTTGTTGTGAATTTACGAGTCCACACAAAACCTCCAAAGCATGGAGGTTTTGCATTTTAAAAGCAGGTGAAGAGTCAAATGTCTACACAGGAACTAGAACAGCTAAGAGAGAAGATTACGACTCTCGATAGCAACCTTTTAAAATTACTCGCCCAACGCCAGCAATATACCAATAGTGTTGCAGAAACTAAGATCCGTAACCAAATTCCGGTTCGAGATCATCAACGTGAAGAGCAGCTATTGATCCGCTTAATTAAACAAGGCAAAGAGTTTGGTTTAGATGCGCATTACGTCACCCAAATTTTTCATGTTGTGATAGAAGATTCGGTGTTGAATCAACAAGCTTTACTGGCGGAAAGAGCCAACCCTGGCAGCAGCCTGCCGCTAAACCGAGTGGCATTTCTAGGTGACCGCGGCTCATACAGTTATTTAGCCACCCAAAAGTATTTTTCCCGTCGCCCTGGTGAGCTAATGGAAATTGGCTGTAAAAGTTTTGCAGAAATCGTCAAAAAGGTAGAAACCAATGAGGCTGACTATGCGGTATTGCCGATTGAAAATACTTCATCCGGCAGTATCAACGAAGTCTACGACCAACTACAGCACACCAGTTTATCTATTATTGGCGAATTAACCCATCCAATAAAACATGCGATGTTAGTAGCAAAAGATATCGAAATGAGCAAGATTCGTACACTTTACGCCCACCCTCAAGTGTTCGCTCAGTGCAGTCACTTTCTTGCTGAATTGGGTAATGTCGAAGTTAAACCCTGTGACAGCACCTCAGCAGCCATGCTTAAAGTAAATGAACTAGGTAGCGATTGCGCCGCAGCCATAGGTAGTGAAGCAGGTGGCGCACTCTATGGGCTAACTGCAATAAAGTCTAATCTAGCTAATCAGAAAGAGAACCACAGTCGATTTATCGTAGTCGCGCGTAAAGCAGTGAAAGTCCCATTACAGGTTCCGGCAAAGACCACCTTAGTCATGTCGACTGTGCAAAAATCAGGGGCGCTAGTAGAAGCCCTGACCGTTTTGCGTGACAACAATATCAATATGACCAAGCTGGAATCTCGCCCGATTACCGGAAATCCATGGGAAGAGATGTTCTATATTGATGTTGAAGGAAATGTACAAGATGGTCCGATGCAAACAGCATTGGATAAACTCAAGGGAACAACACGATATTTTAAAGTGTTGGGCTGTTACCCAAGTGAAGAAATTAGTCCCACCAAGGTTGCAGCAGTCCATGCTTTAGCAGATTAACAAACGGCAGCTTCACCTAGATGAGTAACTAAACAAAATCCGTTAGTAAACCAGACTAACGGATTTTTTAGTTTATAGTTATTTATACTTTGAACCGAGACACCAGCTCTCGGGTCTTTTCAGCAATTTTAGCTAGTTCCTCTGCAGCCTGTCGGGTTTGATTTGAACCATCCATGACTTCACTAGCCATATCGTTAATTTTTTGTACACTTTCCGCAACCGAAGCTGACGTTGCATTTTGTTCAACTGTGGTTGCAACCACCGTATCCGTCAAAGCTAATAGCGCTTTAAGCGACACAGATAATTCATCCATTGCCACTGTAACTAAATCGACTAAATGAATACCGCCGCTGGCCGCAGCGCCTGCCCTTTCCATACGTTCAACTGATTTTTGAGAAGAAATATTCATCACTTCTACGAGTTTTGATATTTCAACTGTGCTTTGTTGTGAGCGTGTAGCAAGGGCGCGCACTTCATCTGCAACTACAGAAAACCCCCGACCTGCCTCTCCAGCCCGAGCAGCCTCAATTGCCGCATTTAAGGCCAGCAAGTTAGTCTGATCTGCAATACTGGTGATTACAGTTAAGGCTGCTGTTATTTGTTGTACTTCATTTTTTAAACTCGATATCACTTCGCTTGAATCATTAATCAATTGCACCAGAAGTTTAATGTTCTGAGCTGCCATATCAGCACGCTCCATATTCTCTTTTAAACTCTCTTGTGCTTGTAAACTTTTGGTACTGGTATCTACGGTAGAGCGCGAAACCTCTTCGATTGAGGCCGCCAGCTCAACCATAGAAGATGAGACTATTTCGGTTTGCTCTCCTTGAATCGAAGTAATATTATAGCTTTGGCTAGTTACAGCACTAAGTTGTTGAGAGGCTGACGCCAAGGTATCAGCATCCAACTTTATCTGCGCAATAATTTCACGAATCTGCCCAATAAAGGTATTAAAACTTTGAGTCACTCGATTTATTTCTGGAATATTAGAGGACTTTAAGCGGCTAGTAAGATCACCGTTCCCAGAGGTTACTTCCTCAAACGCATCCCCCAATTCATTTAAAGGCTTCACCATCCGATTAGAAATAAACCATGAAATAACGCCGGCGATAAAGACCAAAATAATCATCTCTAAGATCATGGTCCAAATTAATTCATTGCGGAGACTTTTAGATGCTTGGACGGCCTCATCTACTTTAATTTCCGCTAAAATCGCCATTTGAATATTGCCAACTTTAAGGGGGGAATATGCAGAAAAAACCTCTATACCATTGTAGTCTTCTACTTTCATAAACCCTGACTGCCCGCTCAATGCGGCCTTTGCACTTGCGGTATCAACAGGTTGAACACCGATAGACGTGTTTCGAGCACGCATTTCTTTGGCTTGATTGGGGTGTACTTCACTGATCTCTTTAATATATGAGTCCATGTCTTCTAAAAAATAGCGACTTTCTGTTATCAGTACGCCAGCGGAGCTGACTAGATAAGATTCTCCGGTATCACCAAAGCCATAGTCCTTCCACTTTCCAGAATGAGTTAATAGACTGTTCAAATGTTTCATCGGCATTTTATAGATCAATACAGCAGCTTTGTTGCCGTCAACATAAATAGGTGAAGAAGCGAAGCCAGACAAGGCATCATATGAGGGACGATAGTTTCTAAAGTGAGTGAAAAACACCTCATCTTCTGAGCTTGATTTAGCCGCCATTTGATAGGCAAGACCAATCTCAGAGTTTGCGTAGGGACCGGTTTTTAAGTTGGTGGCAAAATCGACCTTTTTAAAAACACTGTACACAATATCGCCGGTTTTTATGTCTACAATATAAATATCGCTATAGTTAAACTCTTCAGAAAAGTGACGTATTGAAGGGTGATGCTTCGCATGTGCAGTGGCATAATCAGTATTATTTCTAAGTTGGGTTAGCTCTGCCTTCTCTGCTAATGGATAATCTGACCCTGCGATAAAGTCATATTATAAAGCTAAACCATTGGCACCTATACTGGTTAAGACTTCTGATGCTTTTTGAATTTTATGTGGATTTAACTCATTGAAGTGCTACACAAAATCTTTGTCATAGAACTCCTCAGTTTTGCTAATTTCAGTTGAATTAATATTACCCCGCTGACTATGGTATTGATTGAAAGCAGGAATAAATTCGCGCGCAGCTTCAATGGTAGATAGCGAAAAAGATTGAACTCTCAGCTGTGACTCAATGATATGGAAGTACTCTTCAACGGCTTCCCTGCTTTGAGCACTTTGACTAATGAGCTTTTGTTTAGCTGACTCAGTTAGGGCTTCTGAGGCTCTATTGGCAGCGATATTAACCGAAATCACACCCAACACAATAATTGAAAGTGCGACTAAACTCAAAGTGGCAATAATTAACCGTAATCGTAAACTCATGGAACAGATACTTAGCGCAAGGCGAACAAATAGTTGAAACAAAATCCTAGACCAAATTTTTAACCAGTACCACTAGTAATGTGATTTAGGGCTAAATAACCCGCTACTAGCTTTTATAGAACCCTATCGTCATCAGCTTTGAGCAATAATTTTTTACTGCTTACTAAGCATTCTTTAGCATATGGGCCAAACCAGTTACCAATGGCAAAAAACTGTTTTACAAATTCGCCTTTGTTATTCCCTTCCAACAATGACAGTGCGGCATCGAAGCGGTCACGAAAACGCTTCAATAATCCTATACTCTCAACGTTGTTAAAGATTATATCTGCATAAAGCTCTGGATCTTGAGCAAATAAACGACCGACCATCGCCAACTCAAGGCGGTAGATCGGCGAGCTAAATGCGACCAACTGTTGAAGATCTGGATTCTCCCCAGCTAAATGAGCACCGTAAACAAAACTACTAAAATGGCGCATAACTTGTATAAACGCCATAGCATCATCATGTTCTTGGGCCGTGCTCAAATGCACAATTGCTCCCCACATTTGGATTTGTTCGACTAGCCACTGATAGGCTTCCGGCTGACGCCCCTCACAAACCACCACAACTTGCTTAACTAAGCTTTGAACATCTGGACCAAACATTGGATGTAAGCCCACCACAGGTCCACTGTGATTGTCTAACATAGTTTGCAGGGGTTTTTGCTTTGTGCTGGTAATATCAGCCAAGATACTTTTTTTCGGTATGAACTGAGCCACTTGGGCAATAACCGTTTCCGTCAACGCAATAGGCACAGCAATTAAGACCAAATCTGCGCCTGTCAATATCTGCTCGGCCTTAGGCCAATCTTTATACTCAAGAATCTCAACCTGATAACCGCTTCTTTTAAACATATCGACAAAAATACGCCCTAAAGCCCCTCGCCCACCCACTATCACTATTTTATTTACCTTTGCTGCTACGCATAAATATTGATTGCTTTGGGTTTGATAAGACTCGCGCATAATACGGCGTAATAAATCTTCGATTAAGCTTGCTGAAACCCCTTTAGATTCACCCTCAGCGCGACGTTTGCTAATCAGCTCGGCCTCTCTGCTAGGAACATATACCGGCAAGCCTCTGCGACTTTTGTATTCTCCAACCTTAGTGGTTAAGCGTGCGCGCTGCGCAAGCAAATCGACCAGTTGGCTATCCAACTGGTCGATTTTCAGACGTAAATTATCGAGTGATTCTGGATTGTCTGACATGATAAATTTCGCTTATGCCGATTCCCGTAGTTTGTTTAAACGCATGGGTAATACTGTGATTAGTTTTTCTCTAGAATGATCGAGCAAATCCTCTGTCGCCTTCCAATCAATGCAGCCATCAGTGATAGACACACCATACTCTAGATCTTTTAGGGTTTTGCCGTCACTACTTTGATTGCCTGCTTTAAGATGGCTTTCGAGCATTACACCAATTATAGACTGATTCCCTTCAAGGATCTGATTAACCACATTTTGCGCCACTAAAGGCTGACGGCGGTAATCTTTGCTAGAATTAGCATGACTACAATCAACAACTAAACCTGCAAAAAGATTAGCGTTGCTCATTTCAGTTTCGCAATCAGACACACAAACTGAATCATAGTTTGGCTGTTTACCACCCCGTAAGATTATATGCCCATCTGGGTTGCCTTGGGTTTTGATAACACTGACCTGGCCTTGCTTATTGATCCCCATAAAACGGTGACCCGATGCGGCTGATTGCAAGGCATTAATAGCGATACCTAAACTGCCATCCGTACCATTTTTAAAGCCTACTGGCATGGATAAACCACTGGCCATTTCACGGTGAGTTTGTGACTCCGAGGTTCTTGCACCAATAGCAGACCAACTAAATAATTCTGCGAGATATTGGGGGCTAATGGGATCTAAGGCTTCAGTAGCCACAGGCAGTTCAAGCTCAGCCAACCAAATCAATAGCTCGCGAGCTTTACGTAAACCACACTCAATATCAAAGGAGCCGTCAAGATGAGGATCATTTATCATCCCTTTCCAGCCAACGGTAGTACGCGGCTTTTCAAAGTACACTCGCATAACGATATACAACGTATCTTTACTGGATTCATGTAGCTCTTTGAGTTTTATCGCATACTCTTTAGCCGACTCAATATCGTGGATTGAACATGGTCCGCTGATAACCAATAAACGGTGGTCACGACGGTGAATAATATCGGAGATGATGGCACGAGAATCTTCAATTCCTTTCAGTGCTTTGTCGCTAATGGGTAGTTCTGCGGCCAATTGCTCAGGAGTTACAATAACGTCCTCAGATGAAATATGGACATTATTGACGGGATCTTTAATCATAGTTCGATTTTTACCTTATAATTCGGTGTAGGTGTAGATGTAGATAGAGTAGTCACAACAGAGCTGTAAACCAAACGATACACTAAACTTGCATTTTAATTACAGAAGCAGGGTTGACTTTTTACCAGCCTTTGCATTCTAGCACAACCTGTAATTTAAAAAGTGCTTTTATTTTAGAAATTTACGCCATAACTCGACTGTTAGACACTAATGGTTTATTTTTAAAATGATAGATTTAACACGGAATATGGAATTGCCTACATGAAGGAGAATTCTCCAAGGAAACTTTTAAGCAAATTTAACATTGGTTTTGTCATAATGTTTGTTTTTGCTATTGGTATTTCAGCTATGTTATTGGTGGCGAATTATCATCTCCAACACTCTTCCCTTTTATTAGGAACCAGTTCACAAGCACAAGTACAGCAGATCCAGCAGAATCTAACTCTTCAGAAAAGTTTATTAGATTCATATTCGAACGCTTTTAATATTGACCATTTTCAACAGACATTTACCATTAGTTCTCAGCAAACAGTCGCGAGTATTACAGAGCTTAGCCATCAACTTGGGCCGAGCCAGCCTTTAGCAAAACTAGCGCAGATCCAACAAAGTATACACTTACAAGCAATTGAATTGAGCGCAAATATCCCACAGGCTCAAAGCAACCAACTAGCCCCACCATTGGGTATCAGCCAGATAGTGCAAATCCAACAGGAAATATCAAGTGCCAAGAAATTGCTAAACTCGATAGGAATCGATAAGCAGCAACTGTCAGGGGATATTGGATT
Organism: Aliiglaciecola sp. LCG003; assembly: GCF_030316135.1. Lineage (NCBI taxonomy): Bacteria > Pseudomonadati > Pseudomonadota > Gammaproteobacteria > Alteromonadales > Alteromonadaceae > Aliiglaciecola > Aliiglaciecola sp. LCG003. The sequence continues at coordinate 2,871,098 of NZ_CP128185.1, forward strand.
GCTCCAGTACGCCATTTTCTTAATCCTAATATTCATCTTGGCTGCAGTATTATTGGGATGGTTTTTTAAGCGTACATTAAGTACTTGCTTATTATCCGCACAGCAAAATACTGATGTATCTATGTTTCAACATCGCACGCCAAACCCAATTATTAGTCTGAATGAACAAGGTGAGGTTATATATTCTAATCCGGCAACATATCGATTACTAACCACTCTAGATCTTGGCCCAAATGATGTCAGGTCGTTACTTTGCATGGATTTGAGTCGATACCAGAGAGCTGCTTTACAAAACAACAAAAAATTCACTCGATTTGAGTATCAACTAAAACAATATACGTACGAGTGCGAATTACATTGGTTAACCGATCAACGTCGCTGGGATCTGCATTTACTCGACGTGTCGGCCAAAAAAGTCGCTGAGCAAAGGTTGCAATCTCAAGCCTATCATCATCCGGAAACAGAGCTTGCTAATCAATATCGTTTTCGCGAAGTCATCGAGTATATGGTCATTGAGCACAAGCCTTTTACCTTAGGGCAGATTGAAATCCGTTCCTTTAGTAAATTATTGGCGGATGTGTCCCATACCAGAAGCCAAATGGTCATTATTGAACTGGCCAAAGTTCTGCAGCAAGCTTGCTTAGACGTTGAGCCGCACATTAGATGTTTTCATATTGGTGATAAAAACTTCGCCATCATTATAGACTCTACACCTGATCCAACACTGGCCGAGCATTTTGTAAAGCATCTTAATCAGCAAATGAAAGCAACCCAGTTCTCAGGGCAGTATCGCTTGGAGTTGGATTTTGGCTTCGCCACATTTCCTGGCGATGGTGCTAGCGTCGAAGCTGTGATCCGTAATGCCCGTATTGCTCTTGATGCATCCGCCAGTCAACAACACACAGATTACATCCTCTACAGTGAGGAGCTGGGTGACGCCATTGCACGTAAAAATGAACTACAAGTTGCCATGCGAGACGCTTTGCTAGCACAGCAGTTCCAATTGTACTTTCAACCTCAACTTAATTTACAGACTAACAAAATCACTGGCGCCGAAGCCCTGATAAGGTGGCATAGAGAGGATCAATGGATTTCCCCAGCAGAATTTATTCCATTGGCTGAGCAATCAGACTTAATTTTAGCGTTGGGTGAATGGGCGCTGAATACAGCCTGCCAAAAAGCAAAAGACATAGTTAATGCCGGCTACACTGATTTTGTAATCGCAGTGAATATCTCCCCTAAACAATTTACCGCCCCAGGATTTGTTAGCACCATCACCTCAGCGTTGACGAAACACACCCTACCCGGCAGCAATCTAGAATTGGAAATAACTGAAGGTGTACTATTCAACAATGATACCAATACATTGGACACCCTTCGTCAACTCAAACAAATGGGTGTTAAGTTAGCTATCGACGACTTCGGCACCGGATATTCCTCGCTAAGCTATTTGAAAGACTTTCCTATAGATAAATTGAAGATTGACCAATCATTTATAAAAAACATGCACAATAGTAAAGAAGACCAATCTATTGCCAGAACCGTGGTCGATCTGGCAAAGAACTTGAATTTAAGCATAATCGCCGAGGGAGTCGAAGAAAGGGATCAAGTCAACATCTTACGACAAATGGGCTGCAATCATATTCAAGGTAATTGGTTTAGCAAGCCACTCGAAGAAGGCTACTTCAGTTATTTTTTACAAAATTCAACTACGCCTAAAAACATTGTTTGAGTAAGGAGTAAGCGTGTTCCAAACGCTTACTCTTATCCCCGCTGCCGCCTTTGTCTGGATGATGTTGATGTTGCAGTTTACGATATAGGCGTTTCAACTGTTCTGGAGTGGTTAATGTTGCGATACCAAATTCTGCCAAGGCGGCTTGTTTATTTTGCGGGGTGATATCTAGCCTCTCAGACCGCTGCATGTTTTGCCAGAAACTCTCCAGTAGTTGCTCGACCGCCTGTTGGTCCGTTTTTTGGAAATGACTCCAATCTAAATAATATTGTCTTAACGGGTCCTTTTCGCTGAGCTTATTTGAGCCGACTGCCCATGGGCGTAATTCAATACAGGTAGTGTGAATATTAAGTTGTCCCAATTGCTGATAGTTGAAACTATCTGCCAAGCGATATAAATGATGGAACAGAATGAAATGACAGCGGAACAAATTTAATGGGTCACGCAACGCTTCAGGGTCGAAAAGTGTAAAAGGCTCGTTTTGCAGTGTCACTATCAATTGATATTCAGTTATCGAGCTAGTTTGGTTCAACAAGATAGAGGTCAATGCCTCTTCCAATTCTGCCGAATGAAAGTCGTTCATCGATAACTCCAATTATCTATTTTCAAAATAGTTACTCCAACCTAGTAGATCATCATACCTCAATATTGCTAATCATTTTAGCCGGTACACCCGCATTCACTGTGTTGGCAAGCACATCTTTATTCACAACCGCGCCGGCAGCAATAACGGCATTATCGCCTATAGTCACACCGGGCAATATTTTGGCACCCATGCCGATCCACACATTATTGCCGATGCGAATTGGATGCGCCGTTTCAATGCCTTTTTTACGTTTTTGCGGATCAACAGGATGGGTGGCGGTGGAAATCAACACCCCAGGTGCTAACAGCACATTGTCACCGATACTCACAGGTGCGGCGTCAAGTATCACCAAACCATGATTGGCGTAAAAGTGTTTGCCTAAAGAAATATTATAACCATAGTCACAATAAAATTGAGGTTCGATCCAAAATCCAGCACTTTTTGCAAATAAGTCTTTTAACAGTAGCATGCCTTTTTTATAGTCCGACGGCGGCAGTAAATTAAATTGATGACACTGGGTTTTAGCATGCATACGCTGCTGGTGCAGCGCCTTATCACTGGGAAAATATTCAACTTGGGTCAGCATCTTTTGCTGTTCTGAAATCTTTTCATGGTCGCTCATAGATTTACTCTCAATTTAGCATTTGATGATTAGTTTGTTCACACACAGTAGTTCTTACAAAGATGGCGGAACGTCAAATTGTCAGAATAATATCATGGTTCTCAAACGAACCTTAGTCGCGGTCTAGTGTGCTTTTTAGACTTTCATCTTGATGTAGTCCTGCCACTTAGTTTCATAATTCAATTTGCGCAGGTGGCTTTTGGATAGTTGGTGCGCTGCTAAAGATTGCTCTGTTAATAGTGGACCCGTTCCACACAGCTTACAGTAGCCCAGCAGGGATTTACTGGAGGGCCGCAAATCCAGCATTGGATATTGCAAGCCTTTGTAGCCCCAAACATAGGTTTTCCCGGCGGTGTCTTTAATCTGCTTATCTCGGTCTACATTACGTACTTTATAGCGAGGGAAATTCTGGCTATCAAAAGGCTGCCATCCCAAAAAATGGGCTGCACCGGGCACCGGCGTTAGGTTTTCGATGTTCCAGTCAGCGTAGGGCTTCACATCTTTAGATGTGATATAACATAGCCCCTGCCCAGCAGGGTCGAGCAGCACCTCAAAACAGTTTTGAATAAAGCTAAGCAGTAGATGTCGATTCAAAATATTACTGTCCATTTGCGGCGCAGTAGTTGAGGTTGGATCACGGCCAAAATTGGGTATCAGTGGGAACTGAAAAATCACTAGGTCAAATTGCTGGATTAACTGGGCTGGTATGCTTTGGGTTTGAGTGATATCAAGCTGGTAAAATATCTTCTTGTCACGATCCAATAATGCATCAATTGCATGTTCACGATACTTGGCTCTTAATATAACTTCAGGATCCAGTACTGAGCCATAAACGTTTTCCACCTTGCGATCTTTTAGCAACGAGTAGGTAAATGATAGATCTCCATCCCCTATGGTCAGAATTCGCCAAGACGGATCTATGAACATTATTACTCCTACAATAACTCAGCCACAAAAAAACGGTAACCTAGGTTACCGTTAGTTCAATCAGTTTGGATAGTTTGCGTCACAAATAAATTTTGCGCAATTCCTACTAAGTATATTTCTGAAATCATTACAGCGGCCGCTTAAAAAGCAATCAACATGCAGCCTTGCTGCTAAATGTCTATCCAGTTATCGGGATAACCCGTAGTTCTACCCGGCGATTTTTTTGTCGACCTTGAGCATTATCATTTGACGCTACGGGTTGTGACTCTCCATACCCTATTGTTTGTAGTCGACTCGACATAACATTCTTACTTTCTAAGTAAGCTGCAACACTGTTGGCTCGTTGTATAGAAAGCTGCTGATTGTAAGTGGCGTCGCCAACTGAATCAGTATGACCTTCAATGCTCAGCTTGGTTTTCTCATAGCGAGTTAACACCTTAGCCACATCGTTAAGAACAGGATAAAAGCCAGTCACAATATTCGCCTGGGCCGTTTCAAAGGTAATATTTCCTGGAATCGACAGTCTTATACTGTCGCCTTCTCGATACACTTCAACGCCACTGCCCTTCAATTCTTCCCTAAACTCTTCTTCTTGGTTGTCCATATAGTTACCAATAGCGCCACCCGCTAACGCACCTAGCGCAGCGCCCCAAACGTAGCGACTCTTATCGTTGTCGCCCGTGCCTTTACCCGCCAATGCGCCTAGTACAGCACCGATGCCGGCCCCCTTTTGTGCATTGCTAGCATTAGAGGCACAACCTGAGATCAGCAAGCTGGATAAGGTAATAGCTAGAAGTGTTTTTTTCATTCTTGTCTCCTTGGGTGAAAATATAAATTGTTCATTGCTTATTTGTTTTATGCTTGTATTAAAAGCAGAAACTATACCAACTCTTTTAAGTGAATCCGTTTTACCAAAAATATGTAATTAAATCTTATAATTAGAAGAATAACTGAAATAAACTGAAGGTTAGCTGAATAGCAAATTAAAGCTGATATTGATAGGTATGAGCCAATGCTACTCAATGGATTGTAGATATTTCCCCTCGCCATAAAAAAACCCGCTTTCGCGGGTTTTCACAAGTTAACAATAACGCATTAATTAAAATCTTAGTTAAGCTTTTCTCTGATACGTGCAGATTTACCTGAACGTTCACGAAGATAATAAAGCTTAGCACGACGTACCGCACCACGGCGTTTAACTTCAATAGAAGCTATAGCAGGGCTGTGTGTTTGGAAAACACGTTCAACACCTTCACCATTGGAGATCTTACGTACAGTGAATGCAGAGTGTAGGCCACGGTTACGCTTAGCGATTACAACGCCTTCGTAAGCCTGAAGACGCTCTTTTTCGCCTTCTTTAACTCGTACTTTAACAACAACTGTGTCACCCGGGCCGAAGCTCGGAAGATCAGTCTTTAACTGTTCTTCTTCAATTTTCTTGATGATATCTTGATTGACTTTGCTCATCATAACCTCTCATCCTAGATTAACTGTCATCATGCTGCGCCAACGATGTTTGGAACAAATCCAACAATCGTTTTTGCTCCTCAGTCAGAGCTAGGTCATTTAACAATTCAGGGCGTCGTAGCCAGGTTCTCCCTAGCGACTGTTGCATCCGCCACTGCCTGATTTTTTGGTGATTACCGCTTAATAAAACCTCAGGTACACTGCGTCCATCAAGATTTTCAGGCCGGGTGTAATGGGGACAATCTAGTAAACCTTCAGTAAACGAATCCTGCTGGGCTGACTGATCGTGTCCTAACACTCCCGGTACAAATCGAGATATAGCATCCATTAGAACCATGGCCGGTAGTTCACCACCACTAAGTACATAATCGCCAATAGACCATTCTTCATCGATCTCGGCTTCTATTACTCGTTCATCGATACCTTCGTATCGACCGGCGACAAATATTAAACTGTCATTCTCAGACAATTCCTTCACACCAGCTTGGTCTAACTTCTTTCCCTGAGGTGACAAGTAAATCACCTTAGTTTTTTTCCCCGCAGCTAATTTAGCTGCGTGAATAGCGTCAGTTAATGGCTGAACCATCATCAGCATGCCGGGTCCGCCGCCATAAGGGCGGTCATCAACTGTTCGATGCTTGTCATGAGTAAAGTCTCTTGGATTAAAAAACTCTACTGACAACAAGTGGTTTTTCACCGCTCGTCCAGTGACACCTTGCTGAGTAAAACTGTCAAACATCTCTGGAAACAGACTTACCACACCAAACCAACGTTGTGTTGTTGAGGTATCCTCAACATCGGACATTGGTGGGTTCATTTAAAACCCGGGATCCCAATCTACTGTGATTGTTTTCGCCTGTACGTTGACCTCTTTAATCACTTGTTCGCGAATAAAAGGCAACATACGTTCTTTTTGACCAAAAGCGTCATTTGAATTAGCTTTTACTAACATTACATCGTTAGCACCGGTTTCAAATAACTCTTTCACTACACCCAGACCGTAACCGTTTAAAGTCACTACCTGCATGCCGACTAGGTCTCGCCAATAATAATCATCGTCGGCCAATTGAGGTAGCTGTTCAGCTTTGATTGAAATATCGAGATTTTTGATACTTTCAGCATCATCTCGCGTTTCAACCCCAATTAGTTTCGCGACAACGCCTTTACCGTGCGTTCGCCAGCTGTCAACGGTATATTCTTTTGCTGCTTCGCCCAAAAGCCAAGGAGCGTAATCAAATACACCTGTAGTCTCATCAGTATAGGTAGTGATTTTAACCCAACCTTTCACACCGTAAGGTGCACCGATTTTGCCAATCACTATTGTGTCAGACGCTTGACTCATCTATACCTCAATTTTATTAAACAATGCTTACGCAGTTGCTTTTCTTGCATCTTTAACCAAGCGAGCAACGCGCTCAGACAGGCTTGCGCCGTGTCCTACCCAATGCTCAACACGCTCAAGATCTAAGCGTAAGCGCTCTGATTGACCTTGTGCAGTTGGGTTGAAAAAGCCAATGTTCTCAATGAACTTACCGTCACGTGAACGACGACTGTCAGCAACCACTACTTGATAAAATGGACGCTTTTTTGCGCCACCACGCTGTAAACGAATAGTAACCATATAAATGCCTCAAACTCGTAATAGCGTTACTGTTAACTTGTTTGCCCTGCTCCCCTGTGCCCTAGAGCACGAAAATCAAGGCCGCCGAATTATACTGATTTAGACGACTTATGCAAGGGAAACTGTAGACTAAGTCACTTAATTTGCTTAATTTTGTCCCTTAGTACCCCAAGGCACTTTTGAGGCCTGCGAGCGGGTCAAGGTATTCATCGGCTAATTCACATTACTTTGTGTGCGTTTTACCCTCTTTTATTTGCCCGCACTACTCAATAATATAATCCTATGGGCTGTTTAAGCAGTATAAGTTAGCTGTGCTGATGTGTTTACACGCAATTTTTCGATAATTTATCCCGAAAATGTGTCAATTCATCGAAGAGTTCACTAAGGTAGCGCACGAAATAGTTACCGCCAACAGCCAGCAATTAAACTATTAACAAGACAGATGTGTAGCAAATCAACTGATTTCCTGCACATTAGCAAGGCACCGACTTAGAGAGAGCCAGAGGAATTATGAACAAAACACTTATTGCATCAAGCATCGCTTGCGTATTTTTATTAAGTGCTTGTGGCGAGCCCACAGACACCCTCTCAGCTATCCAGACTGAAACGGCTAAAGCCGATAGTGGCAAAGTTACCCGCGCTGAGTTGGGCAGTTTTGGAGTTGAATTAGATGCCCGAGACGAATCAGTAAAACCCGGTGACAACTTTTTCCAATATGCCGGTGGTACTTGGTATAAGAATTTTGAAATGCCCAGTGATAAGACTCGCTACGGCGCGTTTGATAAGTTAGCCGAGCGCAGCGAAACAGAAATAAAACAAATTATCGAAGAAATCACTACTGCGACACAATTGAACGAAGAGCAACAACTGATTGCTGACTTCTATGCTGCCTATATGGATACCGATGCGGCCAACACTAAAGGTATTTCGCCAATCGCGCCGGTTTTAAAGGGTATCGCGGATATTCAAGATAAGACTCAGTTAACGGCTGCCTTTGGTCGGTCTTGGCTTGAGGGCACCAGCACCCCCATTGATGGTGGTATGTGGTTCAACCGTTTGAACCCAGATCAGTATCAATTGAGCCTAGGTGTGGCAGGCTTAGGCTTACCTGACCGTTCTTACTATTTAGAAGAATCAGAGCGCTTTGTTACTATTCGTAAGGCTTATGTGACGCATATTGAACAAATGTTGAACTTTGCAGAAGTAGAGAATGCCGCCGAAAAGGCACAACAAATTCTCGCTCTTGAAACAAAAATTGCAGAACTACAATGGCCTCGTGAAAAGCGCCGTAACCGTGATTTAACCCTTAATCAAGTTGAGCGTAAAAATCTGGCAACCGAATATCCTGGCTTTGATTGGGACACCTATTTTGCAGAAACCGAATATCAGGTTCCTCAGCTAAATATGAGCCAGCCTGAGCCAATTAAAGCCGTGATAGAGTTGGTAAATAGCCAGCCGTTGTCGGTTTGGAAGGACTATATGAGCTACCACACCATCAGCAATCATGCTCGTTTTTTGTCTGATGATATCTTTAACGCCAACTTTGATTTTTACGGTAAAACCTTGAACGGTCAACAAGAGCCTCGTCCTCGTTGGAAACGAGCAATTGCTGACATGTCAGGAACCCAGTCTCTAGGTTTTGCATTAGGTAAGACCTATGTAGAAAAACACTTCCCTGCCAGTTCTAAACAGCAAATGGCAGAGTTGGTTGAAAACTTACGAAAAGCCTTAGGCGAGCGTATCGAAAACCTAGATTGGATGGGGGCCGAGACCAAGATCAATGCGCAAGCAAAACTAGCCGCATTTAACCCCAAAATTGGTTACCCAGATGTTTGGCAAAGCTTCGATGGACTGAAAATCAGCGATGATGATTTGCTTGGCAATGTTGTGCGCTTACGTCAATTCTTTAGAGCCGATAGTGCAGCCAAAGAACTGCAAAAAACGGATCGGGAACGCTGGGGTATGGCGCCGCAAAGAGTGAATGCGTATTACAATAGTTCGTTCAATGAAATCGTCTTCCCTGCCGCCATTCTACAACCACCTTTTTTCGATCCGAATGCAGATGCTGCGGTAAATTATGGTGCGATAGGCGCAGTCATTGGACATGAGATGGGCCATGGTTTTGATGATCAAGGTTCAAAATCAGATGCTAATGGTATTCAGCAAAATTGGTGGACAGATGAAGATCGAGCCGCCTTTGATGCCAAAGCCGATGCACTAGCTGCCCAATATAGCGCTTATGAGCCAATCCCAGACAATTTCGTTAATGGTCGTAACAGTTTAGGCGAGAATATCGGAGACGTTGGCGGGCTATCCATGGCTTATCATGCTTATAAATTAAGCCTAAATGGTAAAGAAGCCCCGATTATTGACGGCACCACCGGCGATCAACGATTCTTCTTAGCTTGGGCCCAAGTGTGGCGTGAAAAACGCACAGAAGAGAGCATGTTGTCTCAGCTTCGTGCTGGCACTCATGCTCCAGGTCAATTCCGCGCACTAGCCCCACGAAATCATGATGCTTGGTATAAAGCATTCGATGTAAAACCAGATGATGCTCTATATCTGGCGCCAGAAGACCGTGTGCGTATTTGGTAAAGATTTTTAATTTTAAAAAGCACCTTAGGGTGCTTTTTTTGCGTAAGAAAATAAGTGACTGTGAGTTTTTAAAACGGCAACAACCTAGTGCTTTGAGCTACCTAGCAAGTTTCATTAGTTATATGGGTGTGCCGCTATGGAACTTAAAATCATCGTCAGCTTTTGCTATTAGCTCTGCCTCTTTCTCAGCAAAGAAATTAACTCGCTGGTCGATACTTTGTCCACTTACCGTTTGCGCGAGGGTTAAATAATCCTGGAAATGGCGAGCTTCAGAACGAAGCAATGACACATAGAACGACTCTAACTCTGGGTCTAAATAAGGTGCAAGTTTGGCAAAACGTTCGCAAGAGCGGGCTTCGATGTATGCACCACAAATAAGCGTATCGGTTAGCTTTGCTGGTTCATGGGTGCGCACATGACGCATCATGCCGCGAGCATAACGACCGGCTTTGATGTTTTGATATTCGATTCCGCGACTGTGGAGGATCTCGAGCACTTGCTGAAAATGATGTAATTCTTCTTTGATCAACATTACCATTTTAGCAATCAATTCATCACCATGAGAAAAATCTGATTTACTGATCAATTTTTTAGATAAGCTAACATGTTGACTAAAGTCACCGCTGCCTATTTGGCGATAAACATAATCTTCAAACGGTTTAAGCCAAGCCAGCAAAGCGTCACCGCTTTCCTTGTCGACCGCATAACGCCGTAATAACAGCATGGCGGTTTGAGCGGCTTTCAGCTCACAATTCGCATGATCGACTAACAGTGTTGACAAGTTTTCAGGCTTGATAGCCTCGTCAATCCAGCTTTGTGGGGTTGAGCATTGCAGAAAACTGTTTATCGGAGAAAGTAGCTCTGAAATATTCAATCAAGGGTATCCTGTGAAAAGTTAAAGAAAGAGACTGGGTGACATTCGCTCATGCAGTATTCTTATAACCGCCACACCATAATCGGTTGTTTTAAAATAAATCAAGTGCTTGCCTTGGCGATAAAATTTATAGCCTACCCGAACATTGTCACAGGATACCCCCAAACAAGGAGACTCTGCCAAACCTTCAAAAGCTAAAACAAGTTCATCAGCATAATAGTTAGCTTGATTGATACCCCATTGTTCAAAAGAGTATTCCCCAATTGCTTCCATATCCAGCTCGGCCAATGGAGCAAGACGGTAACTAGCCATGTTTAGCCATCATTCTTGCTTTAAAAGCACCTACCTCGAATGGCTGTGGCTTTCCACTTGCCTCACCTTCAATTAAGGCTTTTCTTATAGCGCCATCATGGCTATTTTGCTCCTGATCGTTACGTACCAGAGCACGGATATATTCGCTATCGTTGGTGTATCGGCCAGCAACAATTTGGGCTTTTATCCATTCGTCTTGTTGATCTGTAACAGTAATAGTTTTTCGGATTGTTGACATTACACTTCCCCAAAGATATGAAATATTCATACTATTGATGAGATTATAGTGTTTTATGACACTTATACCAGTAGAAGTTTATAGTTGCACAGCTATGCTTTTAACTCTCAATTAGCATGATCGACTAACAGTGTTGACACGTTTTCAGGCTTGATAGACTCGTCAATCCAGCTCTGTGGGGTTGGGCAGTTAAGACCTATGTTAATCGGTTTCAGTAAGTCTTTGGTACTCGTTGTTCAATAATCATTACTTTTATTATCATGATCTTATTCGTCATCGTTACGACATTGATACAGCGAAACATTATTTTTCAATGAAAGATGTGCCAAAGCCTGTTCTACTTTAAAAAATACCGGTTAATTACGTAAGCTTGTCACCTAGGAGCTAAGGCAAAAAGAATTTCAGCGGATCAGATTATTTATTAACAATGACTGCTTTTGTTAAATAAATTCAATTAAAATATTCATCAAAATCAAATGATTATTTTTTCCCCGAGTAAAATAATCAAGAAACTCATCCCTTCTATCTCACCCCAAGCAAAAACGTCATCCCTGAGTTATTCAAAATTGTCTTCAGTTATTTTTCGGGGGGATTACCCTCCTAACTTTTGCAACAAATAATTTCAAAGTGACTAATGAAATCAGTTAAACAAGCTAGTTTGCTCCTTACTAGTTACCTAAATAGGTTGACAGGCCATCCACATGGGTTTGAGTTTCATTGATCAATTCACCTATTTGTGTTGCTGCATCGGTGGAACTCTGAGCCAACGTTCTTACCTCATCAGCGACAACTGCGAAACCACGCCCTGCTTCTCCTGCTCTTGCAGCCTCTATAGCTGCGTTTAAGGCCAACAGATTGGTTTGATTTGATACTGAGTTAATAGTGGTAACAATCTCTTGGATACGATCAAGGACTTGTGACATTGCTTCATGAGTATCTTCAATAACTCGGTTACGCTCTGATATATTTTCACCAAAAACTAAATACCTATTCACAGCACCATTTAAGTCTTTAACTGGACTAATGATACAATTAAACTTAATTTCACGGTTATCATAATGAACAGCGATAACAACGTCCGCGCTGTCCCCCTCTTTAATGCGAGTGGATTGTTCCACTGACACGTGCTCAAATAGCCCTTTGACGATCTTTTTGAATTCTGTCTCAGTAATATTATTAAACTGTTGAATACAATACGGATTAGCTGATATCAATTTACCTTGCAGATCAAATTCCATGACTGCAGAATGCTGACTCATTGCTTCTTTTTGACTCAATTGCGCTAAAACCTGCTGTTTGGTCTCGCGAATATCCGAGCTAACCCCTACAAAACCTGTATGTTGACGATTTTCATCGAATGTAGGATTAACCGAAAGAACTATCCAATACGGCTCCCCATCTTTTGTATAATTAAGGATTTCTTCATAAAAAGGTTCACGGGCCTTTAACTTTTGAGAAATTCGATTAACAGTCTCCTTATCGGTATGTTTCCCTTGTAACATTTTACCGGGTTTCTTTCCCAAAGCCTCTGCGGCTGTGTATTTAGTAAGTTTCTCAAATCCGGGATTAACATATACAAGATTCCCCTTTGTATCGGTAATCAAACACGATGCCCTGGTAGAACTAACAACTCGGCTCAGCATCTCTAATTGCTGTTTAGTTTCCGCCGATTGTGTTTCAGGTATTAGCTTTATCGCTTTGAAAACTTGATCGCAATGCTCAAACCAACTCTCGCTTATTAATACCTCATTACCGCCATCGACGAGCGAAAAGGATACTTTTAGTTCACTGATTGCTTGAGCCAATAACTTGCCACCTTGATGTTCGGTGAATTTTCTTCCCAAATCCCGTTCACTTAATTTCAGCTGTTGGGCTGCAGTATGATTAAAATGTACTATCTCGCCCGATTCGTTAACGATCAGCAAACCCTCGCTCAGTTTGTCACAAAGTTTACTAAAAAACCCCGCGTCAATAGGATTGTTATCAACAAGTTCAACAGCATGCAGAGAAAAAACTTCACCTAAAATGTCTATGCTAGTGGTATGCAAAATAACCTCAACGCCGTTTTTCAAAAACGTTTGTAAACCTTTTTGATCGAACAAAGTTGCAAAGTTACGATTGTCGAATTTGGCCTCACCCATAACCTCACAAAATGCGAGGTTGACACAAACGACTAGGTTTTCTTTATTGGTAATAATAGTTGGAGTTCGCATGGCTTTAACAACACTACTGCACAGCTTGTGCTTTTGCGTTTTCGATTTAAATAGCAACATTTGCGTCTCCACGGTGACTTTGATTATTGTGATAAGTTAACGATTAGCGTGTTTAGTGTAAGCTTACTTATTAATAAATTAAAAAGATCAAGAATATTAAAATAAACATTATATATCTCAGAGATTTAGCCCTGCCGCTAGGTATGAAGAGTTATTTACCGCAATATGTAACTAATACTAAGGCAAATTATGACTAATTGGTCTGCGCACCTAAGTTTTCATCTCGCAATTAGCATCGCCCACCAGCACAGTTGGGGGATTCTCTGGCGTGATAACTTCATCAATCTTAATTTGTTTGGTCGCACAGCTTCAAACATCCTGACGGCGAATAAGCGCATAAGTCAGCGTAGTGCCAAATGGTCGTGAAAAAATACAGAGTCTTAAGATAACAGACTCAGTAAAAATATTTACAGTTATTGGACATGAAGCTTTAATATTTCATATACTCGACGTAGGGTAAATCTTAAGTGCGCTTGCTTATGAGATATCGGCGACTAGAAAGAATGCAATTTATATTGGATTCTTGGAGGATCATGAAGAAGCATAGTTCATATAATATCAGTTGGAATGGCAATATCCTTATCACCACCGTTGTCGGCACTATCAATATAGACGATACACGCCGGGTTTTTAACCAATTAAAGTTGCAGGTAAAAACACTAAATGGAGCCCCTTGGGGAAATTTGGTTGATGTCCGTCAATGGGGATTGAGCTCAACCGACATTGTTCAAATTTTAAGCGAAATGGAAGATTGGGTGAGGCAGAATGGACGCACTCATTTAGTCTTTGTTCTTGGCGATGAATACGTTGAAATAAAGAAATTCACCCTAACAAAATATTTGGGCAATAATTTGAAGAAAAAGGAGGTCGTTTTAGTTGAAAGCATAGCTGAGGGCTTAGCCTGGTTGGAGCAACATGGATTTGTTCTAAATAGTGAAAATCAAGCCACGCCGTCATTACCAACTCAAACGTAAAAGCTGTCCCTGGTGATCTGATAAATAATGCTAAATTGATTTATCAGAGTGTGACGTCAGGCAATATGAAATTTCTGCTAAAAAGGAGAGCCTGCCTGCTATAACATTCAGTTTAGACGTCAATACGCTCAGAAAAAAGCTGGATTTGTGTATCAAAGCCATGCTCTTTTAAGCAGTTAAATGCTTCGACTTCCTCTATAAAACTCATTCTGAAATAACTTTTTGGTATATTTTCGGTGATTTTTTTCATCTGAAACTGAGCGAGGGCATTTTCACTGACAATTCGGATTGATACCACTAATCCGTCATTGTCTTCTGGTTTAGCCAATTTACCCAATATTGGTTCAATCTCTGGTGTTCCTAAGACCCAATTTTTACTGTGATTGATAACTGACCATGGTTTGCCGACCAGCGGCTCGCGCATTTTGGTATAATCTCTACTGAATCGTTCGGCAGTTGATTTCCCCCATAACCCAACAGAATAAATAAAAATAACATTATCTTCTTGCCAAATGCTGTATCCATTGCATTTAATCAGATTACTTTTATAACCAGCTATTATCATTTAAATTAGCTATTTGAATTGGGTATCCATCGATTGAGTATAGGTTGTTCCATCCGATGAAAGCAACCTAACAGCCAACTATCAGGGCAATTTTTCTCCCAACAATATCGACTTCAACCGGCAGAATTACTGAGATTTAGGCATAAGGAATTAGTCTCTCTTGATGGGCAGGTTAATAGCTTCACCCTATGCTTTTCTAGCTAGAAAAATAGTGTGTCGACTGCCCTTGCCTATGCGTGCCCTTACTATCCGTGTATCTACCTCAAACCCTGCTTTTTTCAAGCGTACAGAAAATAAATAATCCGGCCCGGCCGACCATATTGCTAGCATCCCTTTAGGGCGCAGAGTGTTATAAATACTTTGCAGTCCTGGCAAGGAATAAATCCAATTGTTATCCGAATGAGTAAGTCCTTCAGGGCCATTATCCACATCGAGTAATATCGCATCATATGTAGGTTTGTTAGTGCTTAATAATGCTTGCACATCTCCGATATGTACTTTCGCGCGAGGATCTTTTAATGGATTTTTAGCGCAGTTACCCAATGGCCCTTGATTCCAAGCCACCACTTCAGGAATTAACTCTGCAACTGTCACTTGGGAGCTTGGGGTGACGATCTTGAGCGCCTCAGCCAAGGTATATCCCATACCTAACCCACCCACTAGTACCTGGGCATTTTCTGTTGATTTTAAATATGCACAGCCTAGTTTAGAAAGCTCTTTTTCTGAATTGTATACACGGCTATTCATCAGTTCGCCGCGTATGCCAGATAAACGAATTGAAAATTCATCACCTCGCTGGGAAAATGTTAACGTGCCGCCATTATTGAGAATTTGCGCAGTGCCTAGTTGGATCCATGGGATCATAATACGACCTAATTAAAAATTTTATATGAAATTAAGAAATGGCGCGCACATTAGCATATTTGCCGCTGTAGCGTAGCAAACATCTATTCTAGACAGGTAAACGCCATGCCCGAGCGGCAAAATGGTCAATTATTTCTGAGTTAAGCCTTACTTCTTTAAGCTATGTGGGATCTGGCCCACAGAATTCATCACTCTTTTTTGCTTTGTAGGTCAAGGGAC
The DNA here is from genome assembly GCF_030316135.1 of Aliiglaciecola sp. LCG003. Lineage (NCBI taxonomy): Bacteria > Pseudomonadati > Pseudomonadota > Gammaproteobacteria > Alteromonadales > Alteromonadaceae > Aliiglaciecola > Aliiglaciecola sp. LCG003. The sequence continues at coordinate 2,886,967 of NZ_CP128185.1, forward strand.
TTATACAAACCAATGCCCTTGAGCAATCGACCAAGAATGTCGGCGCCGGTGACAATACGTTTCTCCTCAGCCCAAAGCAATATCAAATCTTGCTTCAAGGGTGTGTCTGAATGCTGATCTGCTTCCGACTTCATCAAAATGAGTACTGCGCCGAGCCGAGTTTTTGGATCATTCAAAATCATTGGTTTATGACAGTAGTCGAAAGGCTCAACAACCTCATCAACGGCACAATATACACGACGTAGATAAGCATCTGAATCTAGAGCAAAGGCAGGAAAATCATTGTTGTCGGTCAGTATAATCCATTGATGAGGAGTAGATGACAATCGATGTGCGAATTGTTTTTGTTCCTGTTCGGGGGAGAGTTTACCGGCAAAAAATACCGGCCTATTATCAATAATATCAACTTGAATAATGCTCTCATCTGAGACTATCTCGCCTTCCTCGGATACTGGCACATCATCAATGGCGAGAAAGTTGAGCGCACCGATCCCCTCGGTAGCGTCAACGTCTGAACCCTCGGCGTCGATATGCTTATGCAATAATTGGCGCAGATCACGCTCACGAAAATACTGCACGCTCTCTTTGCCCAGCCACAAATCAAGGGCCAGCGCACTGGGCTTAGCGATGACAAATAAGATAACCTGATAAAAACGTAGAACAGGCGTCAACATTGACGCCATCCGCAATGCATTTCTGGAGAAATAAGCTTGGGGCGATATCTCTCCACCGATGGTTATCACCACGGTCGAAAAAAGGAATGCTGTCAGACCGACCATTACCGAATTAGACAATAATGTAAGCAACACGTTTATTCCTACATTTCCCCACAAAACGGTGGTGAGTAGAAAATTAGAATCCTTGCGTAACGCCAAAATAGTGGCCGCAGCGGCATTGCCGTTCGCCACCTCAATTTCTAGCCGCAAACGACTGATACTGAAATAAGCCAGATTTAATCCTGAAAAAATAGCCGACTGAGTCAAGCAAAAAACAATACCAATCCAGATCAAATAATCCATCTTGCGCTGCCTTGTGGTAATAAACGTTGCAGACCGAACTGGCCTTATCAATGTTTAGTTGATTGCTATCATACTGCCAGCCATTTTTGCCGCGGTAAAGATACATTGTAGTTCAATAGGCGACTGTCTAAGGCTTAGTGCCTAACCTCCTGTTTTTCTTCTTATATGAGTTGTTTTTAACATTGTTCAAATAGTGAAATTTCTTTTTACCCAGCGCTTTTATTTACCTTTGACATATCTCCACAGACTGCTTAAATAGAGTCCTAAATGAAATAGGACAAATAAGAAGGTAAATACATGTTGTTACTGGGCTTTGCCTATTTACCTATTGTTGTTCTGATCTACTTGATGAGTAGAAAGAACAGTCTTCCCGCTAATCAGGCGCTCCCCTTTTCTGCCCTACTAGTCTATTTGGTAGTATTGCTGGTATTTAACCGTGAGCCAAATTTGGTTCATGCCAGCGTGATCGCAGGTTTATTAAAGGCTTGGACGCCAATACTTATAATAGCCGGTGCGATTTTCCTGTTTCGATGCATGGAAGTCAGTGGCGCGTTAGACATAATACGCAGTTGGGTAAATCAAATCAGTATCAATCCGGTGGCACAACTTATGATTGTGGCATGGGCCTTTGCCTTTTTAATTGAGGGGGCAAGTGGATTTGGTACCCCTGCGGCGATTGCTGCCCCTATTTTAGTCAGTTTAGGTTTTCCTGCTTTGCGGGTAGCAGTGTGTTGCCTGATATTAAATTCTATCCCAGTTACCTTCGGCGCGGTGGGGACACCAATTTGGTTTGGATTATCGGTGCTCGAGTTATTCCCCCAACAACTGGGCGATATTGCTTGGAAGTCTGCATTAATTAATACTGCCGTTGCCCCTTTAGTGGTGCTCTGCGCTTTGGCTTTCGTGCTCACTGACAACCGCTTACTTAAACAGAACATCGTATTTATTCTGCTATCAACCTTTTCGTGCACCTTGCCCTATCTTGCACTAAGTAGCGTGAGCGTGGAGTTTCCGTCCTTAATTGGTGGCTCAATCGGATTATTGCTAACACTTTTATTGGCAAAGTTTGGAATTGGCTTGAGCCCCTCTGCAGGGGCACCGTCGTCTTCAGCAGAAAGTCAGATATCACTGAGGGTTTTATGTAAGGCTAGCTTTCCTTTATGGGGCACCGTACTGTTATTAATAGTGACCAGAGTGCCAGAGTTGGGCCTTAAATCATTATTGCAGCTTAGTGAGCCAGCATGGCATCTCAATTTGGGACTACTGGGAGATTTTAGTATCAGTGCTGCGTTGGTATTAAATTTACAGCAAATTTTGCAAACCAACACCTCATGGCAACACAGTGTTTTGTATGTTCCATCAGTATTACCTTTTTTACTCATTGGCTTAATTACCCTGTGGACGTTTCGCCAGGGCTCACTAGCAGAAGTGTTAAGACATACCCAATCCATAATGCATAAACCTGTAGTGGCCTTAATGGGCGCGCTGGTATTTGTTAATTTGATGATGTTAGGCGCTGAACAATCTGCTGTTAGCCTAATCGGTCAACATCTAGCCACGTTAAGCGGTCAATACTGGGGATTTTTTGCCCCCTTTCTTGGCGCACTGGGTTCATTTTTTTCTGGTTCAGCCACGGTCTCAAATCTGACTTTTTCGGGGATACAACAATCCATCGCAACCGGACTAAGCTTAGATCTAACGACGATATTAGCCCTGCAATCAGTAGGGGCTGCCATGGGAAATATGGTCTGTATCAATAACATTGTAGCGGTTACCGCCATTCTTTCATTGCAGAAACAAGAGGGCTATATTCTTAAACGTACGGTACTGGTATTAATTTTATATGGCGTGCTCGCTGGGTTAGTTGGCCTGATACTCTAAGGGTAATTACTAGGGAGATTTAGCATTTGTTAATTAAAGTCGCACTAAATGGGTTTGAACAATCCGTTGCCGAGCCAGCCATACAATCAACTGTCACTCGACAGGGATAAACGCTTATTAATTTGCCATAGAACCAACTATTATCCGGAAGCGCTCGCCTGCAGTTAACAGGCGACTCCCGGCGCAGAAAATTAGTTTTTATTAGTTAATTCAGAACGGGTACTAAATACACGGGTGACAGAGATGGATTGGCTGAAAAAGCCCTAGTTAACTGAACAGCCCTGATATGAATTGAAGCAAAAAACAACAATCCTATTACGCTGATGAAATAAGCTAAGGCCACATAGCCAATATTTCCTGATACTCACCGGATTCAATCATTTCTTTGAGCGCTTTATCGAACAGTTGCTGAATACCTTGTTCCTTCGCAATCGCTCCATAACTTACGCTGGCGAAGATTGGATGGATAACGATTTCATCCTGTGGATAAAGATTATTTTGGATGTATTCTAGTAAGCGCCTTTCGCCTATCACTACATCACTGCGGTCATGAACCAACAACGTCATCGGAACTTCCCTTTCTGCGAATTCAAGGTAGTTAGTACTTTCAACAGTTTTGGCGTACTCCGCGCCTAATACAACGGTAGCATGTTGATAAGCTGCGATGCTTTTACCCGTTAAGTCTGACAACTTTGCTACTGTGAGACCGCGGCGTTTAAGTGAAACGACAACATCTTTGAAAGGGAGATACTTGCTGGTGAGATAACCGTTGTCGGGCGCAAACGCAGCGGGACTGGCGAAATCAAATTTTCCTTGATTAAATTCTTTTATAAGGCGGCTATAGGCTAATAAATGGAACTCAGTAGTGAAACCATGCTTGGCAAAAATACGCCTTATAATTTCCACATCGATGCCTGTCACACCTTTATTTTTATCGAAATACGCCCAAGGCGGGCCAATATTAACTGCCACATTGAGAATTTTTTCGTTGCCATTCACTTGTAATGAGACTAGTAGAAAAAGGAATAACAATGGGCGCATAAAGTTTTGCCAGATAGTATTATTAATATGTCGCTATTCTAATACATTGTTATTGAGGATTGAAAGATTCATCTATCAAATGCGATTTCCCACTACTTTGATACTGCCGTTAGTCAGACTTACTTACAAACCAGATTCGAATCTAACTTTTCAGCTTTGCACAAAATTGAACTATAACCTTTATGAAGATCAAAAAGTTATGGGTTATTGTAGCAATACTCTAGCGAGTGAGAAAAAATAGTAGCCAATTAGATACGTTATGTTTAGAATCTTTCGCTGGATATTGAGCAATAAATGGAAGTTGAATGCGCTTGCTTAGACCCTCCTTTTTATTCCACGATCCTCCCACACAATTAGCTTTTGCAGTTTCGAGCTGCCAAAGATCCAGTTGTGTGAAAAATACTAATAAAACTAAAAATTAGGAATCGAAATGAACAAATATGGAAGCAAAGTTAAATTTATTGTGGTTTTAAGTTTAACTATGTTGTTAGCTGCGTGCGGCAGCACACCGCAACCAACAGTGGCAATGACAAGTAATATCTTTGCAAAACCGGACGTCAAGGTAGGCTATGTTTATGTAGCTCCAGAAGACAAAGCAACTACTCATATTTATGGCGCCAGTTGCCTACTGTGTTACGGTGTAGCATCTACTCTAACGAGCAAATTGGACAGGCATCTTGAAACACAAGTAGATGCAAACGAACTGGAGAACATTAAGGCACTTGTGTTAGAAGAATATGGTCAGAAAACACCCAATATAAAAATTGTCAGCCTTTCTAAGCCTATCGCTAAAATGAATAAATTTAAGGGTGAGCTGGGATTTGCTAAAAAGGATTTTCGAGCACTTAAACAAGAGCTAGATATTGACGTCCTAGTTGTCCTTGAGTTGCACAGACATGGAGCTTTCCGAAGCTTTAGCCAGTACATCCCAAACGGTGATCCACAAGGCCACATCGCGGGTTTATTGTACGCCGTTGATTTAGAATCAAACGCCTACGTACAATATCTTTCGTTAGATGAAAAAGTTCAACCCGAAGGTGAATGGGATGAGCCGCCTACATTCCCAAGTGTAACAACCTCATATTACCAAGCGATAGAGAACTTTAAAGCCAAAGTTCGTGATGCAATTTAATTTATAATATAAAGAGCTCAATATTATGCGCTGTTTAATAATTGCAATCACATTATTCTTTGTTGGGTGTGCCAGCACACCCAATCGAGATGATTATGCCAAGCATGTAAATAAAGTGGGTGGAACTTTCTATAACGAAGACAGTTTCGCCTTTAGTTTTGCTGAAAATGACAATGTCGAGTTGCGGGGAATTCATGTTCGCGATGACACCGCAGCAGAGTCCCCTATCTTGTATCAAGGAGGAGCAGGGTTAATAGGTTTATTTGCCCAAATTGGAGCTCATGCCGCTATAGTCAATTCATCTCGTAATAGCATGTTGTCTCAGGCACAGGAGCAAGCCAACAACCAAGTACAACCATTAATTGAAATGGTTGATGGGGTTTCCATTAGCAGTTTAGTTGAACAATACCGAACTAATATAGTTGCTACAGACAGTATTACTGCTGACACTTTAATGGTAAAGCCGATTTTTTTGAGTAATACAGAAATGAATCAATTGGCGTTAAAGTTGGTTGTTTGGTTACCAGATGAAAATGGTGGTGAGAAACACCTTCGTTACCAAAATATGATTCAGATATTCGGCCCAAAACTGACTAGTGAAGAGCGTGATTTAATGCTCCAAGGAGATAATAGCGATATTGTTAATGCACTCTCTGAGTTGTTAAACACGGCCCTCCACGTTGTTAAAAAAGATTTAACTGGTGAGTACTCAGAAATCGATAACCCTGACCAAACTTTTTTTATCAAGCAAAACAATAAAATCAAAGTTGTTCGTGGCAGTCTTGTGGATGAAAAATGTGGATTTCAAATAGTCCAAGATTTACATTCTTGGTACATTGGCTACCCGCCAGAACAAATAAACACCCCAATCAAGTTTGACCCAATATCACAATGTTGAAGCTATAATTGAAAGGGGGCTAAGTCGCTCCCTTTTTACTTTAGACTGTATTTGCTACTCCATAACACACCAAATTTATCCTTTTAAATAGGATGTTTCTCCTAACAACTTACTCAATAGCTAACCAATGTCTTATCGCAACGTAAATATCAGGGTCGCTGAGTAACTGCATGTGACTAATATCTCGTCCTATCCATTGATGAGTTCGAGGAAATTGCAGGGTGAAGGTTTTGTTCTCATGCTTACCCAAGGCGCTGTCTAGTGGTACTAAACCGTCACCAACCATTTGTTCCGTTATGCGACTTGAGTTGGCTGAAATAGTGGTAGCCACTGCATAACATTTGACGTTATCAGGTAGCGCCATTGGCGTGCGTTTATCAGAAGAGAAATCAAATCGGGTGCGCGCTTGCCAATCCGTCTCGACAATATTACCGTGGCGTAAATCATTAATTCCCGCGCTGCGGATTTTGGTTAAACGGCTAAGAGGAGATGCATAGGCATGGATGTCGAGTAACATATCCAGCCAGCTCCCAGCTTTTTCAAGTGGTGCCCCGTGATGGGGTGTGCCAAGAAAAATCAAATTTTTAAAATAGTCTGGCCAAGCATGACCCAATATTTTTGCGTGGTGATAGGCGCTCCTAGAAACCAAGCCTCCCATACTGTGGGCCACAATCGAAATATCTAGTTGTAAAGATGCGTCCATCGCATTTGCTTGAAGCACAATTTTTTCAAGCATATGACTAAACGTTTTGCCATTTTCAGATACATGTTGACCACTATTGTAATGTAAATACACTGCGGCATGCCCTAAGTCATCTGCAAGTGCTTTACCGTGATTATGCTCCCCTTGCTGCCACTGTAAGTCATTCATGCATAGACCATGCACCATGATGACAAGTTTACCCTTTGATTTGTTGATAGCATCCATTAATGCCGATTGGTCTAATTGCTTACCGTCTTGCTTAAACATCATTGGAATAGCCAATGGACTCTGACGCTCAGCTAAATGGTCACCTAACACGCCGTTCAAAGCTGAGACTAAGGCAGCCCCGCTAGGTGCTAATTCTTTTTGGCCTAACGATTGGCTGATGACGCCCAGTGGCACATCAATTCCCTTACCAACAAGTTCAGTCAAACCTCGAATACTTTTGTAAACTAGACCGGTAACTCCACTAGTGCGCTCTTTAGCAGGGGATTGAGTTATTCTGGACATGGGGCTGATACGATGATGCATGGATTCCACAATGTCAGTCATGCTAACAATAGCATCGACCAATAAGCGGTTTGCACTTTGAAGGTTTGACATCGGCTTTTGAACTTTTTGATCTTGTTGATATAAATCTGACAAAGGATTCGCTTTTTTTGCTTAGACGGACACCAGCATAACAGTGTTTAGCCCTTTGTAGGAAAATTAATCAACTTCGGCTTGCCATCGGGAATCTTCAAACCTGTCCATTATCTACTTAAAGTTCAGAAAATCTTCTAAAAACCAGGCAGAGAACTCGTGGCGACCGACCAGGTTACTTTTTGCATATAAGCTGGAAGCTTGTTGCCGCACAGTTGTCTCTTTAGTGTCCCGGACGCTGGCTATCTCTTTCAAGCTTAATCCCTTTAAAATCAAAATAGCCACTTGCTGCTCACCCATTGTCAGCCCCCAATCTTCAAACTGAGCTTTAATAACTTGTCCATAATGTTTGCGCTCGGTTTCAATCTTGCCACTTAGCGATTGAATTTGTGTATCAGCTTCTTTGAGTTGTGTGGATAGGCGATTTAATGACGTTGTACGTTTGCGCAAATCGTAAATCAGAAACATGGCTGCGATGCCTGAGATGAATACGATGGCCGACTCCTGAAGCACATGCCAAATTGGCACATTCAAGTCGATATCGACGAACACATCGATTCCGTTTAGAAGCATAATAACAATCAGTACTGCAATGATAATTTTATCTTTCATCTAACCTAAACCTAATAAAAATACGTTATCTTACACTCTGTCGAACATATGTTCGATGGCTCTCTAACATGTGTTTATTGTCAGAAAATGTTGTTTCAAGCAACATTGCGCGAATACCTACACCAGTGAGCTTATCGTGAAAATGTTTCATTTGTTGAAGAATCGAAAACTATTTTTGTTATTGTTACTTATTTGGCATTCCAACCTTTGGGCAATGCAATTGAGCCTAGAGGATGTGTTAGACGCTGCGATAGAGAAACACCAACAGCTTAATCGCCTATCACTTTCATCGGGTTCCATTGACAAACCGACAAATTCTTGGATCGCCAGTTCACCAACCGTATCCCTATTATACCTGCATAATCAGCAAACTGAGGGCGCAAAAGAAGCAGAAATAAGCCTAAACCTACCTATGAAATCTAGTTTGCAACATGACCTAGAACAGCAGTTACATCAGTCTGCACCACTCATTCGACATCATGCATCGCAGCAGCAAGCCCTGCTTCTTTCCGGCCTTATCCGTTTTAATATATGGGAATACCAACTTCAACAAGTCTACAGTCATCAAGCGCAGCAAAAACTTAAGGTGTTACAAACCCTGTTAGAGCATTACCAGAAACTTTCCAAAGCAGGAAACACCCCTTCTTATCTGACCATGTTAGTTAAACAAGAAACCATTCAAATTCGTATTGCCCTGCTAGAGTATCAAAATCAAGTACAAAAACTCCTATCTGAATATCGTACGCTTACAGGTTTAAATAACCTACCGGACAACATTGTTGAAGCATTTGATGGCCAGGACCCAAATGCTGCCACCCAGCATCCAGACATACAGGCACTAGATGCGTCTTGGCAGTTGTTTACATCCCAATTAAAACTATCAGCTAATAACGCGCGCCCCTGGAATCTGTCTGTCACTGCGAAACGAATTGAAACAAGCGGAATAACAGAAAATCAAATAGGTTTGGGAGTTGAAATGCCCTTTTCAGTTGGTAATGACTTTAGCCAGTCTCAGTACACTGAATTTGTGCAAGCTCAATCTCAATACTTACTGCAAAGAATCACGTTGCAACAACAAATACAGCAATCAATCAATACCGCTAGTGCTGAGCTAACCCTAAGCCAGCAACGTCATAATCTGTTGGAGGAAGCATTGGAAATCACCCAGCAACTGCAACCTACCTTGGATAACTTATTGACATCAAACATTGCCGACCAAGAATGGATCCTGCGTAGAAGCCTAGAAATTGTGGATACTCAAGCTCAATTCGCAGTGAACCAAATTAATCTACACCGACAAGTAGCCACCCTTAATCAAGCCTTAGGAAAATCGTTATGAATGGTATAGCACGAGTGCTCGGTATTCTCGCTAGTTTGGTATTAGCACCCAATGGATTTGCCGAGCAGGACAAACTAGCCATCCAGGATCTCAAAAATTTGAAACTGCTGACACAGCAGGTGGAATCTGTACTTGTTTACCCGGGCCGCCCCACCCTTGGAAGTATTCAGCAAGAGCCAGGCAAGGCTTATAGTATTCGCTCTCCACTATCGGCACAGCAAGTTACTTTTATGTATCCGGTGGGCACTCGACTGAAGTCTGGCGAGGATTTTGTCAAACTGTCTGGACCGGAAGTACACCATTATTTCAGTCAGTACAACGTAAAGAAAACCATGTTTGAACTCGCCGCACAGCAATACAAGCGAAATTCACCACTGTATGCACAATCAGCAATTTCACAGCAAAGTTGGATAGATATAAACAGCGCTTATTTTAGCGCTAAATTAGATTACGACGAAATGCAGCACTTTTTTGAGCTTGTTTCCCATTTCGATGACGATAGTGAAACGCTGACCTTGAAAACGCCGATAGACGGTATTGTGCAATTTAACACTAACCTTTTATCCCTTGCAGAAGAAGACATAATTGCTAGTATCATCCCCCTTGAAAGTATAAAATTGACTCTCAATGTGGCAAACAAAAATGCCCATAACATCGCGTATCTCTCTACGCCAGAACGGGATTGCCAGTTAACCGTGAGCGCAGTTGAGTCAATTGTCTCTGGACTTTCCAGCAAAGTTTGGTCCTCTCCCTTAACGGCCCAATGCCCTTACCTCCTCGGCCAAAGTTTTTCAGTTGTAGCGCATTTTAATCAACCGGCCTATTCCATACCTCGTAAGTCAGTTTTTTCAATTGGAGGCGAACAGTTTGTGTTTGTAAAAATAGACAATCAGTTTCATGCCACGGCAATCACGTTAGTTAGCAGTATTGAGCAAAATTATATTGCCACCAGTGACACACCCCTGACAAATGCTGAAGTACTAACAAGCTCAGTGAGTGCAGTACAGGGTATTATGCTTGGATTAGGGAGCGAATAAATGCTTTCCAATTTGATTCGATTCTCCCTCACTCAACGGGTTTTTATCTTACTCATCGCAATAGGGGTTCTGTTGACAGGCGCCGTTTCGTGGATGAACATCCCAATTGATGCTTTCCCAGATATATCTCCCACCCAAGTAAAAGTTATCCTCAAGGCTCCCGGCATGACGGCTGAAGAGATCGAAGCTCAGGTCACACTTCCACTGGAAACTGAGCTATTGGGGATCCCCAACCAACAAATACTGCGCTCAACCACAAAATATGCAATAACCGATATCACTCTAGATTTCGTCGAAGGCACTGATATTTATTGGGCTAGACAACAAGTCGCTGAGCGTTTAAACAATCTTTGGACGAGTTTACCTGAGGGCTTAGAAGGTGGAATAGCGCCCATGAGTACACCGCTCAGTGAGATGTTCATGTTCTCCTTAGAAAACCCGCACTTAAGCCTGGTCGAACGCAGACAAATACTCGAGTGGGATATCCGGCCGCTACTTAGAACTATCGACGGTGTTGCCGACGTGAATATTCTAGGTGGGTTTGCCAAAACCTATCAAATCACCCCTGAACCAGCAAAACTTGCGGTATTGGGCCTAACCTTAGACCAGTTAGCTAAGCATATTCAGGCAAATAACGTAAATGGCAATATCGGACGTTTGGATGTAGGCAACGATGCACTGATTATTCGTGGCGAAGGTCGTATTGAGAACATCGACCAACTTAGCGAAATGGTAATTGCCGTCACTGCCGAACAATCCATACGACTATCCGATGTTGCCACTTTAAGTGTCGGCCATCTAACCCGCTATGGTTCGGTCACCCGTAACGGTGAGGAAACCACTGAAGCAATCGTTATTTCCCTGAAAAATTCAAACACTGCTAAGGTGATTGAAGGAGTGACAAATAGGTTAAAACAGATTGAAAATACCCTGCCCGAAGGCACCAGCATAAATGTCTTTTACAATCGCAAAAATCTTATTGATACCGCTATAGGCACCATAGAAGAAGCTTTACTGATAGCGGTAATTTTGGTGGTAATTGTGCTGGCGTTGTTTTTAGGTAATATTCGTGCGGCCATCGTTGTATCGATGATCTTGCCCCTTTCTGCATTAACTACCTTTTGGTTAATGAACACTTTCCAAATGTCAGCCAACTTGATGAGTTTAGGCGGATTGGTGATTGCCATAGGTATGCTGGTAGATGCATCCGTCGTAGTAGTTGAAAATGTGGTGAACCAACTTAATCGAAAAACACCATTGCCAAAATTACATTTAATTTATCGGGCATGCAAAGATGTGGCTGTTCCGGTCGTTTCAGGCACCATCATTGTAATGATAGTATTTTCGCCTCTTTTAGCGCTCACTGGTTTGGAAGGAAAGTTATTCAAACCCGTGGCGTTAACTATCGTCTTTGCTATGTTTGCGGCCCTGTTGTTGTCAATCACTGCCATTCCAGCCCTAGCCTCAATGTTAATTACTGGGCAGGATTCCGGCGAGCCTCGCTTTGTCAGCCTATTAAAAAAATACTATCGCAATACCTTATCGAAAACTTTGGGTCGCCCCGCTCCATTAATTATTGGTCTGATGTTGGCACTGGTAATAAGTGGAGTGCAATTTGTCTATTTAGGTAAAACCTTTATGCCTGTGCTGGATGAAGGCGATATCATTGTGCAGCTTGAGAAATCCCCTAACATTACCTTGGAGGCCTCTACTCAACTGGATATTCAAATTGAAAATGCGTTACTTGCGAAGATCCCAGAAATTAAACAAATAGTTGCCAGAGTTGGCGCGGATGAGATCGGCTTGGATCCCATGGGCCTTAATGAAACAGATGTATTTATGGAGTTGACTCCTCGTGCGCAGTGGCGATTTTCCAGTAAACAAGAATTGGTTGACGCTATCCGTGAGGTGCTGAAACAGTTTCCCGGGATTAATTTCGGCTTTACCCAGCCCATTCAAATGCGGGTATCTGAGATGTTAACTGGCAGCACGGGTGATGTCACCATTAAGGTCTTTGGTCAGGATTTGAATCAGTTGGCTCATTTAGCTTCACAGATAACTGATATCACCAAAGCAACTCAGGGCAGTGTTGACGTCAACACGGCCGTAACTGAGGGAGGTGAGTTTCTAAACATTCGCCTGAAAACTGAAATCGCGCAGCATTATCAGATGACCATCACCGAACTTTCCAACTATTTGCGTTCACAGTTCGAAACAGTGGGAGTCTCTGAAATCATTCAGGGTAAGCGAAAAACACCCATTGTTATAGCTGTTTCTGCTAACTCGCCACTACGTCCATCAACTTTAAACGACATTGAAAATAGCATTATTCTCATGCCCGATGCCAGCCTGATTCCATTGTATCAAATCGCTGATATAGAATTTAAACAAGGTCCAATTCTGGTGGAACGGGAGAACAGCAACCGATTTGCAGTGGTGACTACAAACGTATCCGGACGAGATATAGTCGGGTTTGTAGAAGAGCTAGAACAAAAATTGAATAATACTTTAGTTTTGCCGCCAGGCTACTCGGTTACTTTTGGTGGAGAATTTGAAAACCAACAGCGTGCGACAAGAAATTTGATGATGGTGGTGCCTATCTCGCTCTTACTGATATTAATCATTTTGTTTACTACTTTTGGCTCTTTAGCTAAATCGGCGCTAATTTTACTCAACATTCCGTTTGCCGTAATGGGCGGCATTTTTGCGCTTTTCATTACTGGCCAGTATTTATCTGTGCCAGCGTCAGTAGGTTTTATCGCATTGCTGGGTATTGCGGTGTTAAATGGTGTGGTAATGGTAAGTTACTTCGAACAAACAAGACTCGAAATTAGTGACATTCTTACCCGAACTATTGACGGAGCGACGCGAAGATTAAGGCCCGTATTAATGACAGCGACCACAGCCATGTTTGGTCTCGCGCCTTTAGCCATTGCTACCGGACCAGGTGCGGAAATACAAAAACCCCTTGCTATAGTAGTTATTGGAGGGTTATTCACTTCAACATTAACCACCTTGTATCTACTGCCCGTATTGTATAAATGGATGGAGGTCCGCAATGCAAAAAACTAACCACAGCCAGCTACTAATTATTATTGTTCCTCAAGAATTCAAAGATAATCTGGTTGATAGTTTAATTGAAGCAGATAGCCTTTCAGGCTTTAGCTTGAGTAAGATTCAGGGTTATAGTCGGCAGCATCATCATTATAATATTCAGGAACAAGTGGAGGGCTATCGGGATTTCTATCGATTCGAGTTGCTGCATGAACAACCGCAGTATGAGCAACTATTAACGCATATAAGACTAGCATGTCCAAACGGTAAATTGCGTTTTTGGTGTGTACCCGTTATTGCTACCGGAACAGTGTGAGGGAGTAGGCCTGCCTGAGCACAGCCTTAAAGCGGTGCTCTTTTAGCTTTGCCCCCTGCCTCGCTTCGTTCTGGGTGTTTACGCCCCCAGAACATTCAAATTAATAAGCACCTGCTGCATAAGTTAATTCGTAGCTATGGCTGTATATTTCCAAAATATTACCGAATGGGTCTTCCATATAGATCATTCGGTAAGGCTTTTCTCCAGGATAATAATAACGTGGCGCCTTCATACGTTTTTTGCCCCCTGCGGCAACTATCTTTTCGGCCAACTCTTCAACATTAGGATCTTGCACGCAAAAGTGAAACACGCCTGTTTTCCAGTATTCGAAATTGTCTTCAGGGTTTTGCTGATTTTTGAATTCAAACAGTTCGACCCCTACTCTATCCCCAGTGGACAGGTGAGCGATCCTGAAATGCTCCCAGCCTGCACCAAACACATCAGTGCACATTTCACCTATTGGTGAGTCATCTTCGCTTATTTCAGTTGGCTGCATAATAAGATACCAACCTAACACTTCAGTATAAAACTTAACTGCCGCATCCAAATCAGGTACAGATATACCAATATGGGAAAAGGTTCTTGGATATACATTGCTCATTTTATCGCCCTCTTTGTAAAGTAGTAAAAAGTATAGTCCCTATGTTAAAGTACATAAAATTATCAATTATTATTATTTTGAGTATTTTTTATAATGATTAACCCAACCTGGTTAAACACCTTTTGCACGCTTGTGGATGTTGGACATTTTACCCAAACGGCGACAAAGCTATTTATGACTCAATCGGGTGTGAGCCAACATATTAAAAAGTTGGAGAACCAACTCGCAAGCCAATTACTAATTAGACAGGGGAAATCATTCTCACTCACAAGCGCTGGTCAGCAATTATATACCAAAGGGCGAGAACTGCTGCATTCAGCCGCAGAGTTAGAGGCATCAATTAAACAAGATGACGCATACAGTGGCAGAGTAAAAATTGCCTCGCCGGGGAGTATTGGCTTAAATCTTTATCCACGTTTACTTACCTTGCAATTAACGCATCCTGCACTTTCTATCGATTATCGTTTTGCACCCAATAAAAGCATTGAACAGGACTTAAACAGCAGAGAATTAGATTTGGGTTTGATAACCGAGTTAACTGATAGCAGTAGCCTTGTTAGCCAGAAGATAGGAGAAGAACCGCTCGTTCTAGTCACATCAAACAAAGTTAATTCAATTGACTGGGGTGCATTAGTTAAAATCGGATTTATCTCCCACCCTGACGCAGCACATCATGGCAGACTGTTATTGAGTAAAAACTTTGGTCAATTTGAGCATATAGAACAATTTCCATATCGGGGTTTCTCAAACCAAATCAGCTTGATCCTGGAGCCTGTCAGTATGGGATTGGGGTTTACTGTACTTCCGTTACATGCAGCACAAGCCTTTAAACCGCAAAAAACAATCAACATACATAGACTAGAGAAGGCTATCAGTGAAAACCTGTATTTGTGCTTCAACAGACACGCTATTTTGGCAAACCGAGTGAAATTCATTAGATCAATGATCATCGACTATTTAGCTCAACCACTCTTGCCTTCAAACAAATTAGATGGCGATGACAACTAAATTCAATCTGCAGCCTGTTATAATGTTGCAACACTTCATAGCTCTTTTGGCTGATTCAGATAACATAAAAATTATACTGTTAGCACAAATTTTGCTAATTCATTATTAAAACGATTGGGGGAACTTAGGAAAGGTATATGCCCATCATTTTTATACCAAGATGTAGATGCTTTAGGTAGGTGAACTTCTAATAGCTCGGCTAAGAGCGGCAGTGAATATAAATCTTTCTTGCCATGCGTTAATAACACAGGTAAGTCTAGTTTTGCTAATACGTCTTCGTAGTCCATCCGTCTATTGCGCATAAAAATGCGCACATTCAGTGGTACCGCAGATAAATCGTTAAGCATCTGATTTGCAATATAATCATCTGCCACATTTTGAGTTAGATCAGTTACAAACCGCTTTTCGGCATTTTCACGCACGGTTTGACTTTCGTCATAAAGCGCAGATAACACTGCGTAACCCGGCCCCTTAACTGATTCTGTCGCTAATGTACCTGCTGCGATAAAATTGATTCCGCTAAGCATCGACTTCCCAAATACTTTTAAATAGTCATTCACGACCCGACCACCATAAGACCAAGCAACGATAAATACTTTACGTAGATTGAAATACTCAAAAATTGAAAAGAGATCTCCAGCCCATCGCTCACCTTCAGTATAGAATTCAGCTACCTTTGGCTTTTCTGAATGTCCATGACCACGAAGATCGAATGCTATGAGATGAAAATGTTCATTTAACTTAGAATCGTTAAATTGTTGGTGCCAAATTTTATAACTAGAACAGGTTCCATGAACAAAAATTATCGGTGGTAAGTCGGTTTTACCATTGGAGATTACAGCAAGTTCAGTTCCATCTAAACTTGCGATACGTAATTCATGCAATTTCGTAACTCCCATTAAGTAGCATCGGGGTAGTGTTCTGCTCTCACTCGCATCCACTCCTGGGTGTCTTTTTTAACGTCACGAGCTTTATCGTGAAAATATCGCTCGGTATCATCGACGTTATGCGTGAACTCTACCACTAACCCGTTTGGATCATGGAAATAAATAGAATTACAGTACTCATGATCGATATTCATGTACTCGATTCCAGCTGCATCAAGGTTTTTTCGATGTTCGTTTAATATATCTTCATCAGTAACTTCAAGTGCTATGTGATGAGTCCACACATCGGTCTTTTCAAAACCACAATTCAGATCCTGATACTTTTGCGGAAAATCAAAAAAAGCTAACCAACTTCCGTCACCAAGTTCAAAATACATATGTGCATATGGTGTTTCTTTTCCTGTTATAGGATCAACTGGCTCAATAATCGTACACACTAAAGGAATATGAAGAACATCTTCATAGAACTTCCTAGTTTCTTCAGCATTTTTGCATTTGAAAGCGTGATGATGCAGCGCATTGATAGACGTCGAACGTTGACGGTTAATCCGTTGTGACCGAAGTTTCTGAATTGGTGTATCAGATTTATCCCAATGTGCTAATGACATAAATTTCTCCAAAAGTTGATTAATTAGCGTTTTAACTGAACTTATATATTCTACATTTCAAAATTGTAAGTATAGGTTAGCCCATAAATTCTTGGGCGAGCACGATATATAAAGCCTCCAGGCGACCATTCAGCATTGTATTGTTTGTCAGTTAAGTTTTTAGCCCACAACGCCAGTGACCAGTTTTCTGCTTCGTAGGTCACCCTAGCATCCAATAGATTAATAGGATCACGAGTCGTTGATTCATAAATGTCAAAGTTCGTCTCACCTAGTCTTTGGTAATCTAGTCGCCAAACTAAACTCGATATTCCATCATTCAAATCCTGGGTATATTGTGCACCTAAATTTAGAGTCGTTTTTGAAACTGCGGGGGTCTGATTGCCAATCGCAGAAGGGTCTCCGTACTCTTTAATCTCACTATCAACGTAACCAAAACCTGCTACCAATCGTAATCCGGGAAGAGGCGTTGCGTTAATATCAAATTCAAACCCCTGTAAACGTGCTTCAGGTATAACACCAATATTTTGTGTTGAATTTTGCTGTAAGAAAACGAAGAAAGGTGTGTTTTCGCTTTCGGTCGAATATAATGCGAAACCACCTCTTACGTTCATATCGGGTAGGGTAAACTTGCCTCCAACCTCAAAAGTTTTCGCTGTCTCTGCATCGTAAAACTCTTTTATACCGAAAATTCCTGCACTACCCGCTATAGCATCTGATCCCGTTTGATTAAATCCACCAGACCTAAAGCCTACACTGTAGCCGCCATAAGCGGTAAATTCATCAACGGGCTTATAGGTGAAAGTTAGTTTGGGTTGCCATTGACCAAAATCCCGCTTTTTAACTTCACCTTCAACGCCCACTTCAAATCCGGGCACATTGGGGATGAATGCCTGAGGCGTTTGCGTCAAGTTTTCCCGTTCATCTTTATCGTAACGTAGTGATGTATCAACCGACCACTGTTCATTAAATTCGTATGATGCATTAGCGAAAAACGCCCAAGCAAAATTGTTTCGTACATCAGATAAAAAGTTTAACTGTGGATTGGCTGGGTCTAAACTAATCCAGTCAAGAGGTGCGGAAAAACCAACACCAGTATCTATGCGAGCCCCATTTTGTTGCAACTGCTCGGTGTCAACTACATAAGCACCATAGATGTATTTAAATTTTTCATCATCTGAAGAGGTATAGCGAATTTCTTGGCTCCATGATTTAGATCCAAAATTGGAAATTTGACTTTGATCAAAACCAGCCAAATTAAATAGAAAAGATTCTTCAATAGGTAAGTAGTCAAACGCATCTCCCGCTATTAACTCTTTGCTACGGTCATAAGCGGTTATTGAAGTCCAGAATCCACCATCTTCCTCTGTATAGGTTATTTTCACCGAGCCTCCATATAAGTCCCGGTCGTTAATTCCAGCATTGTTGGTTCTAGGAGATAGTATTGTATTTACGTCAGAAGCGATTCGGTAGTTAAATGGTTGAGTTTCCAATGCACTGTAGTAACCTCTGAAATCAACTTCAAGTTTATCATTCACATACCAAACAACTTTCCCTCGAAGTGAAATATCTCTCAGTGGGTCAGAATCTTCGCCCAAATAAGTGTTTTCTATGTAACCATCCGTATCATAAAATGATCCCGATAAACGATAAGCCCAGTTTTCTCCACCCGGTCCGCTCACCCCTACTTGCGCCCTGAAGCCAGGTCCATTATCCACACCAAGTTTAATTCGCCCCTCTGCATACTCGGCTGGATCCTTGGTTGATATTACAATAGCACCACCAATTGCATTTCTGCCGTAGAGCCCTCCTTGCGGACCTTTTAGCACTTCGATTTGTTCTATATCAAACAACTCCTGCTGAAATTGCCCCGCATCAGTTTGCTGTACACCATCTATTATCACGGCGACTGATGGTTGTGTATCTCTGTTCTGAGAAATCCCTCTAATAGTAATAAACGCCATGCCTGCATTTTGTGTTTCTATTAAGGTTACATTTGGCGTTAGACTGATAAAATCCGCTGGACGCTCAATCCCTGCTCCCTGAATATCAAAATCTGTAAACGCAGTTACCGCCACAGGCGCATCCTGAAGGCTTTGGGTTCGCCTCGTACCTTTCACCATAATGACTTCGACATCACTAGTTTGATCAGCCTGCTCACCAATATCTTGCTGCTCTTGTGCGAAAGCTGTTGTGGTACCGAACAAACCAATAGCAACCAAAGTGCTTAGTAAAGTTTTATTTGAAATATACTCAAATGCGGATTCAGGCATGATTTTCTCCTAGCGAGTGACCTGGATTAGTAGTTAAAAAAGCACACAAAACGTTACTTTTTTTTAACCTTTCCTTTACATTACTATCTTCGATTAGCGAATACAAGTTCGTTAATCGAATTTTATTCATTATTTATATAGCGGTTTGGAGAAGATAAAAAAAAAGCACTCAATGAGTGCTTTAGATGATGTATACCGAACTTAATTTTTTAACAATGAATGTAACAATATTGGCCATTTGCTGAGGGCATACTGGATGTCCTTAGCTGCCACTTTAAGCAATGGAAGACGCGTTCTGACAAGTTCATCTTGCGCGATTCTTGATGCGCCAGTAGAACAATTTATTGCAGCCAAGACATTACCGTTGTCATCGAAAACCGGAACAGCTACTGAAACCAGGCCATAATCTAATTCATTCAAGACTGAACAATAACCTTTCTTTTTTATGTCAATAAGCTGCTGTTTGAGTGTGTCTTTTGACGTAACAGTAAGATCTGTAAAGCGCTTCAATTCAGCACGCTCAAAATATTCGACAGCTCTGGTTTCCGTCATGTAAGCAAGTAACACTTTTCCCATTGATGTTGCGTGGGCGGGAAATCGAGTGCCCACTCCAGCATTCAATCTTATATGTCGATTTGTTGGAATATGGGCTAAATACAATATGTCTTCGCCAGATAGGACTGAAATTGAAGAGCTATCTCCAGTTTCATCCCGAACTCTTTGCAAATGCTCACCTACAACTGAGTCAATACTGGCAGAAGCTAAAAATGCGGAACCAAAAACCAATACTTCAGGCGTTAAAAGAAACTTTTTCCCCACCTTTACAACATAACCGAGTTCAACAAAGGTATTTAAGCACCTTCTAGCTACCGCCGGACTCAAATTTGTAGCAGCCGCCACCTCGCTAAGTTGCATTTCGGGTTGAGACTTATTGAATGAGCGCAGCACAGTCAAGCCTCGTTCTAGTGTTGTTAAGTATTCAGGGTTTTTCTCTTTCAAAATATTGTATTAACCTTTCCAATCATTAATGCACAGCACTATAGCAAAATTGAATTGCAAGGCAATTTATTCAATATTCAAATTAGCCATTAAACTCCTGGCCATTGTGTTCCCCTAGTACCGGAGGGGCTAAAACGTCTAGATTCGCCTCGCCATTAAAGCGTAAGGGCGATCTAACGGTTTTAAAAATACCCTTCTGTGGGTGCTCAGTTTGCACACATAGATTCATATGGATTGCTTGTGGTGTTTCCAGCGCTTCCTTGGAATTTAGGACAAGTGAATGAGGTACTTCAATTTCTACCAGCCTCTCACACCAATATGACGACGGTTTTGCAAGAAATAATGGCTTGAGAAACTCAACCACTTTATCATAGTTCTCTATACGAGACTCTCTACTTGCGAACTCAGACCGACTTAACATATTTGGATGGCCCACAGCCTCTGCTAGACCCGTCCAAAATTTTGTTGGTGATGACATGTGTAAGGCGATCCAACGTTTATCTTTACATTCAAACACGTAGGATTGGGATACATTAGGTCTACTTTCTGGTCCCATGATTAAATCTGCGGAAAGGTAATGGGTAAAGTCATCCAAATTAAAGTGGCTCATTGCTTCCAACATCGAAATCTCGACTAAGCAGCTTTCATTTGACTTTTGCCGCGCAAACAATGCTGCCAAAATCCCTTGTGATGCATAAAAGCCTGTGATTGCGTCAGCAATGGCAGGACCAACAACCCGAGGGTTGGCAGGATTGAGTAATAAACGAAGAAATCCAGTTGCGGCTTGAGCTACAGTATCAAAAGCAGGTTTCAATGCGTCAGGTCCATCAGGACCAAACCCTGAAATTGAGCAGTAAACTAATTTGGGATTTATTTGTTTTAAGCGTTCATAGTCAACTCTGAGTTTCTTGGCGACGCCGGGGCGAAAATTTTCGATAAATACATCAGCTTGTCTAATTAGCTTATCGAATTCTTCAAGATCTGAGTCAGACTTTGTGTTGAGTTCAACACTACGTTTATTGCGGTTATAGGTTTGAAAATGAGGGCTATACAACTCGCCGTTAAAAGCTCTGAAGGGGTCCCCAATTTCCGGCCTTTCAACTTTAATTACATCCGCACCAAGGTCTGCTAAAAACATACCAGCGGCAGGCCCAGTGATGAACGTTCCCATTTCAACGACATTTACATCCGATAGCATTTTAAACATGTTTGAGTCCTCAGTGTTATGTTATTCATTAAATAATCTTATTACTTGAAGAGACTACTCCCTTTACTTACTACGGATAATGATATATCTTTCGATTATCGAAAACAAGTTCGTTAGTCGAATTAACCAAATTAGTGATTTCAACAAATACTAAGCCCAGCAGAAATTAAAGTGAACTTCAAAATAGCGAGAAGCAGCAATGAGAATTGGAAAGCAAGATAATGCATATACTAGCATTTGTACTTCTACTGCCGAAAATATTACAGTCCGTGGTTATGATCTTTGTGACGATATAATTGGGGAAATAGATTTCACCGCATATTTTTGGCTATTAGTTTGTGGAAAGTTACCTGATGAAAATCAAAAATATTTTGCTAATGTGGTGCTAGCTTCAATAGCTGAACACGGCCTTGTGCCCAGTGTAGTGGCAGCTAGGATGACATTAGCAGCGGCGCCAGAGGCTTTTCAAGGCGCAGTTTCCGCCGGACTCAATGGCTGCGGCTCAGTAGTGCTTGGTAGCGCAGAAGTTACTGGTCGTTTTCTATCCGAAATTGTTAATGAGGCTCAAACAGATGACCTCGAAAAGGTTGTACACAAAGCGCTGCTTCAATTAAAGGAGCAGAGCCGTAGAGCTCCAGGGTTTGGTCATCCACTCCACTCTTCTGGGGATCCCCGGGCAAACCTTATCCTCAAACTTGCCAAGGAAAAACAGGTAGAAGGCCCTTACATTGAGGCACTTTATGAGATTCATAAGCTTATCCCTAGTGTGTTTGGAAAATCACTACCTATAAATGTCAATGGTGCGATTCCTGCAGTTATGCTCGACGTCGGTTTTCCCCTGAGCGCATTGAAAGGTATCTCTTTGCTTGCCAGAACCGCGAGCTTAGTGGCTCATTTGGAAGAAGAAAATCGTAATCCGATTGGGTTTATCTTATCAGGCAAAGCCGCTGAACATATTCAATACAATGGACAATTAAAGAAACCCTAACAGCAACTGGAGTATCAATAGTGAAAACACTAATTTTATATTATTCAACTTATGGACACATTGAGGCTATGGCCCAGGCAATAGCAGAAGGAGCTCGCTCAGTACCCGGCTCCGAAGTAATAATAAAAAGAGTGCCTGAGTTAATGCCGGAGGCAGTAGCAAAATCGTCAGGTGCCAAGCTTGATCAAGCAGCTCCAATTGCCAGCGTAGATGAACTTCCCGAATACGACGCAATTATTATCGGCACTCCTACTCGATATGGAAGAATGGCAGCTCAAATGGCTAACTTTCTAGATCAAACGGGCGGTTTATGGTTTCAGAATGCTTTAGTCGGAAAAGTTGGTAGTGTATTTACCTCTACAGCAAGCCAACATGGCGGTCAAGAAACGACTCTGATCTCAACTATAGTTAATCTGCTCCACTTGGGAATGACTATTGTCGGTGCACCATATACAGAAAAAAGACTAACTCAAATAGATGAAGTAATGGGAGGCACTCCTTATGGTTCATCCACTATAGCAGGTGGCGACGGGAGCAGGATGCCTTCTGAAAATGACCTTGAAATTGCCAAAAGTCATGGCCGCCATGTTGCGTCAGTTACCATGTCAATTGTAAAAGGTCGCTAGTCTCAATATTCCATTCAAAAAGACGTGACCAGCAACCTGAAATTTATGAATTACCATGACTTCAAATCCTGGTCCCTACCTTTATTTCTGGCATTTAATTTGGGATATAATGAATGAATTCAGCAAAAACAATGTATGAAAAAATATGGGACACACACATTGTTGCATCCCACAATGCAGAAGCAATACTCTACATAGACCTACACTTAATTCATGAAGTTACTTCACCGCAAGCATTCGAAGGTCTTAGAGATAAAGGCAGATCCATTCGAAGGCCTAACTTAACGATTGCAACTATGGATCATAGCATTCCAACTACATCAGCTTCGCTGGAAGATTGCTCACCTGAGAATAAAGCTCAACTAACAATGCTAGAGTACAATTGCCAACAGGCAGACGTAACACTATTCCCATTAGGCCACCCTAAACAGGGCATAGTGCATGTAATTGCTCCAGAGCAAGGATTAATCCTTCCGGGAATGACTGTCGTTTGTGGAGATTCCCACACATCTACTCATGGTGCTTTTGGTGCGCTAGCCTTTGGCATTGGTACCTCTCAAGTTGAACATGTTTTGGCCACCCAAAGCATTCGACTTTTAAAGTCCAAAACTTTGAAGATTACATACACTGGTAAAAGAGGAACCTTTATTTCTGCTAAAGACGTGATTCTTTATACTTTGGGTATAATTGGTAACAATGGCGCTACCGGATATGTCATTGAGTACTCAGGAGAAATAATTGAACAAATGAGCATGGAAGAACGTTTGACTATGTGTAACATGTCCATAGAAGCTGGTGCCAAAAGTAGCCTCATCGCGCCGGACTGCAAGACCTTTGCTTACATCAGAAAGGCACTTCCGTTAATATCAGATCGTGACTGGGAGCAAAAAATAGCACAATGGTCTTTACTAAAAAGTGACAGCAACGCTGTGTTTGATAGGCACATCAGCATTGATATCAGTGGGGTCACTCCACAAGTTACTTGGGGCACCAACCCTTCGCAAGTTATTGGGGTTGATGGGTACGTACCGGATCCTTCGGTAAATCAAACTAATGAGAAAATAAAAGAAGCCAAAGACGCGTTAAACTATATGAATCTTAGTATTGATTCAAAACTAGACCGAACAACCGTCGACCATGTGTTTATTGGTTCATGCACAAACAGTCGTATCGAAGACTTAAGAGAAGCAGCTAAGATTGCAAGCCTTGGCAAAGTCGTTTCTTCTGTAAAGGCTATTGTTGTACCAGGATCCGTAGCTGTCCGGGAACAAGCAGAAAAGGAAGGATTAAAGGAGATTTTCGAATCTGCCGGTTTCCAATGGCGCCACCCCGGATGCTCCATGTGTCTAGGTATGAATGATGATGCCCTGAAGCCGGGAAATCGCTGTGCATCGACAAGCAATAGAAATTTCGAAGGCAGGCAAGGCAGAGGAGCAAGAACACATTTGATGAGCCCCGCAATGGCAGCTGCAGCAGCAATTACGGGAAAGATTACTGATGTCAGACTACTGGTAGAGGAGAATACTTAATGGCCTATTTCAATATAGAAAGTACAGCCATTCCCTTAGATTCATCGAATATCGATACTGACCAAATAATTCCAAAGCAATTTATGTCTAGTACTAGCCGCAGTGGTTACGGAAAAAACTTATTTTTCAATAATCGTTATATCGATGGCGACTACTCAAAGCCTAACAGCAACTTCATACTTAATTCACCATTTCTTAAAGAGTCACAAATTTTGCTTAGTCGAGAAAATTTCGGCTGTGGTTCGAGCAGAGAGCATGCACAATGGGCGCTCAGAGGTTTCGGTATAAGAGCAATCATTGCCGTTAGTTTCGCTGATATTTTCTATCAAAACTGTATTTATAACCAAATTCTGCCGATTTCATTAAACGCGAGTGACATAGATGTACTTATTCAATACTACAAATCCTATTGTGGAAATGTTTTCGTAAGCTTGCAAGAACAGTCGGTCAAACTTCCCGTTGGAAATTACGTTCAATTTCAGATATCACCAGAAGATAAAGATATTTTATTAAATAATCTAGATTCAATTTCAATAACAGAAAAATACCAAACAGATATATGCCGATTCGAGAAATTAAAACCGGTAGGATAATTAATACTTGACCACTACACAATGAAATTGTTACCCGTTATTGGATTTGTAAGTGTCACTCTGACGTCAAGTTTTGTGTTAGCTGATAATATGTCACATTCGAGTGACGAAAACGCAGTTGAAAAACAGCGCGCTATGTTACAAAAAAACACTCACAACAAAGGATTCGGCCCACAATCGCCAAGAGATATCGACGCTGTTTCTGGTAACAACAAACGCATATTTTCTGCTGCTCCAGACTACACTCAAATGAATCTATGTAACATACACTTTCACAAATCTGCTGAGCATAAAGGCGGCGAGTTTAGCAAAGATGCTGGAAATGGAACTCTTGTAGGTTTTGACTACAGTGGCCAGCTAAGTCAGGCAGAGATTGCGCCTATTTCACAGCCAGTATGCCAAAAAGGACATAGCAGTTTGTCGCCCGGCGATACTATTGAAGTCCACTACGTACACAGTTCTGCACAGGTTAAGCCCGGCCATACTTTAAAAGCTTGTTTGAGTGAATCCTTTATCAACCCACAATTACGGGTTGAAACTCAAGTCTATGTGGTAGTGAATGATCAACAGGCAGGTGATTTTGGCAAGCTTACTGACTTTGAGTTAAAAGATGGTTTATATCAATCTAAGAACATTCCTAACGATACCGGTACTCCGATTGAGTATGCTGGCTCGACGACAGGCCCCGATTACAATGAAAAGGCTTCGCCAATTCAAGTCACTTGGAGCGTGCGCCCTCAAGTTGCAAAGGTAAATATTGAATCAGTTGGAAATTGGTGTGAAGGAAATGAGTTCAAAGAAGATCATGCACATGGTGTGAGAAATCTTGTGATCAACCCTGATCTTTTATCGGTTATTGAATAATAACTAGCATTCAAGTTGTTCGCAGGGATTAAGTCACTTAAGCATCTGCGATGCTAGCTGTGCATTATTTAGAAAGCAAAAAGCCGCTTTAAATTTAATTTAAGCGGCTTTTTTCATCTGTGAAATGCACATCCGCAGATTAGACTATTGTAATCAGCCAACAGATTGATTAACAGGACACTAATTGGTTTCAATACACACTATATTTTCGGCCTGCGGACCTTTTTTGCCTTCGCCAAGTGTAAACTCAACCTTTTGCCCATCAGCAAGGGTTTTATAACCTTCACTGACAATAGCACTAAAATGGGCGAATACATCCGGTCCAGAAGCTTGCTCAATAAAACCAAACCCCATAGACTCGTTAAACCATTTAACCGTACCGGTTACAGTATTAGACATAAAAATTATCCTAAAAAAACTAAAAATGCGCCTTATCGACGACCTTTGAGCGGGAAGAAAACGTAGATTTAGATTGAACCGAACGAAGGATTAAGAATAAAACTGCGAATGCACATAAATAAAACATGACTTTCTCACAAGCCGCCCACCAAAATACCACTGACACTGGCAAATAGCGAATTTTTATGTGCACCCATTTAGTGACTAGATAACCGCCAAATCAACTCATAAATTTACTACCATTAGCCTATTTTAACGCGATATATCAAAGTTTTAGCCGGTTGATATAATTCCTCCCATGGCTATCAAAAAATATAAATTGATACTATACTTTTTCGCTATAAGATTGGGTTGCCCTGTTGGTCGGTTATTAGCTATTGGTTTAGGGCCAAACTAAACCATTCAGCTTCAGACAATGGCATTTTCTCACCGCCATTTTTATCACCTATTATGTAGGTTGGTACAAGGATTAAATGACACATAGCTCAGAAATATCAAATCGTTCATCTAAGCAAATCATAGCTTTTCTATTACTGCTTTTTGTACTTCTAATTGTAGGAGTCAGCACTGCCAGTTATGTAAGTCATTACCAAAATATAGAAAATGAACAACGAATTCAGCAGAGTTTAACCTCACACCTTGAACAAATCAGCCAAGGAGTCGTTTCCCGGGTGACCTTATACCAGTATGGGCTCAGAGGCGTTCGTGGTTCAATCATGTCAGTTGGTCCAGACGGAATCAACTATCAGCAAATGCGTAGATATGCCCTAACCAGAGATTACGTAAATGAGTTCCCTGGGGCGCGGGGATTTGGCTTCATCCGTTATATTCAGCCTGAGCAGAAAGAAAACTTTATCGCCCAAGCCCGTGAGGATAGGCCTGACAATCAGTTCTCCATAAAGCAGCTCACTGCCAATACTGACAGTTTATTTGTTATCCAATATATCTCGCCAGAAGGCCCGAACTTCCAGGCTATTGGATTAGATATAGGCTCTGAAAAAATGCGCCGTCAGGCAGCACTAGATGCCGCTCGACTAAACACTTTACGGCTTAGCGGTCCCATCACCCTAATTCAAGCTAAACAAAAAGCCTTGCATGGATTCTTAATTTTAATGCCTGTTTACACTACAGAAGTAGTGGCAGAAACCGAACAAGGCCGTTTAGAAAATTTAGTCGGCTGGAGCTACGCGCCACTATTAATTGATGAAGTATTAGGGTCACTGATCAGTAGCAATGATGATCTCACGTTAACCATCAGCGATAACACCGAGCAAGCATCCACTACTTTTTTCTCTTACGATAATAGCGATGCTGAGCGAACTGCCTATACTGCAAGTCAGTCAATAGACATTTTGGGCCGCAACTGGCAACTACAACTGGTCGCCAAACAACCTTATATTACCTCTTTACTGCTACCCTCTCCTTCTCTGTCTTTTTGGCAAATCATCGGCATTACCCTATTGATAGTATTGGGCTTATTTACTTTGCAGTTGAGCATATCTCGCAGTAATCAAATCAAACGCCATCGTATCGAGATGGCAATTGAAAGAGAGACTGCTTTAACGACTGCAAATAAAAACTTGGAAAATGAGGTTGCCGAAAGAACCAAAGAAATCTCACGGGTTAGTGTGCTGCAGCGCAGTATTTTGCACGGAGCTGGCTATGCCATTATCGCCACTGATGAAGAAGGCTTAATCACCATTTTCAACCCTGCTGCAGAAAGACTCCTAGGTTATACTAGCGACGAAGTCGTTGGTAAGCATACAGCCGCACTATTGCATTTACCGGAAGAAGTAGTGGCCAGAGCCAAACAGCTATCACTAGAGCTAGGCATGCACATTGAAATTGGTTTTGAGGCTTTTGTGGCAAAGGCCCGTCTTGGCGAGCCTGATGTAAATCGCTGGACCTATATTGATAAGCTTGGGCGTCATATTCCTGTCAGGTTAAATGTCAGCAGTTTATGCGATGATGATGGTCAGACTATCGGATTCTTAGGTATAGCGTTCGATTTAAGTGAGCAAATCAAGCGCGAAAAAGAATTGGCCGATGCGAAGGAACTCGCTGAGCAGGCAAATAGCATAAAATCTAAATTTCTGGCCAACATGAGTCATGAGATCAGAACGCCAATGAATGGCATTTATGGGACCTTGCAACTGTTAAAAAATGAACAACTCACTAGCCAAGGCCAAGATTTGCTCGCCAAAGCGACCTATTCAACTGATGTTCTGATCGTAATAATTAACGACATATTAGATTTTTCTAAAATAGAGGCTGGCAAGCTCACCCTCGAAAATGACACTTTTAAGTTATCGACTATCACAGAGCATTTGATGTCAGACTTATACGTTATTGCGAAACAAAAAGGCATAGCGTTGCGCTTACAACGAAATGTAAGCCATGACTACTGGTTAGGGGATTCAGTCAGAGTACAGCAAATCTTGCTAAATATTATGTCCAACGCCATCAAGTTCACACCATCCGGTGAGGTCACCTGTATTATCGATTACGCACCTGCTAACGACAGCTTAATCTTTACTATAACCGATACCGGCATAGGTATGAGCCAAGGGGTTGTTGACCGACTGTTTCAACGATTTGAACAAGCCGATTCATCGACTACCAGAAAATTCGGTGGCACGGGCTTAGGCTTATCGATTACCCAATCCTTAGTTGCGCTAATGAATGGCGACATTTCGGTGGAGAGTCAGGAAGGAATAGGCTCAACCTTTAAAGTCAGTTTGCCCTTACATAAAGCCCAAGCGAATGAAAATCACGCTCCAGTGGCTAAATCCGACACGTTAGAATTAAATAGCAAAGTTATTTTAGTGGCTGAAGACAATGAAATAAATCAGACCATAATAGAAGCCATGTTGGCCCCCACCAATGCAACCTTGTGGTTTGCGGAGAATGGTCGTGTAGCCATTGATCTAGCCCATCAAAAATCGCCGGATATTATTCTGATGGACATACAGATGCCTGAAATGGATGGCGTTGAAGCCTGCATCCAAATTAAAAGGCAGCAGCCCAATTTGCCCATCATTGCACTTACAGCAAATGTGATGGCCGAAGATATCGCAATGTACAAGCGTGTAGGATTTGATGCCCACGTGGCTAAGCCCGCTGAAAAAGCGAAACTTATCGATGCCATTAGTAATATCTTTAATTCCCCTAGCAAGCATTTATAGGCTCATACTGGATAGCTGCGTTACTGCCGTTTTGCCTAGCAAGAAGGTCAGCGCAGTTTACAAAGCTGACATACAAGGGTAGTTAATAATTAAATCATCAAAATGATTGTAAATCGCCATCAGTCTTGTCGAATACGTTCACTAGGTCGTTCAATACTACCGGCTTGGTGAAGTGAAAATTAAAGCCCGCCTCTTTGGCTAGGCGTATGTCTTCTGCTTGGCCGTATCCGGTTACTGCAATCAACACCCTTTCTTTGTTTTTATCCCGAATATAACTAGCAACTTCATAACCATTAATGTCAGGCAAACCAATATCGAGCAAGACTACGCTAGGATCCACAATATCTATTTGCTCAAGCGCTGCGTGAGCTGTATAGACGGTTGTAACTTCATGACCTTGCATACTGAGTAATTCAGCCAGCGTATCAGCTGCATCACAATTATCATCCACCAGCAATATACGTTTAACATAGCTTTGTTTCGCCGCTAACAAACAGCTTGAATCCTCATCCGGAGCTTCGATAAGGGGTAAGCAAATTCTAAAACTAGAGCCTTTGTCTAATCCTTCGCTCTTTGCTGTAACACTGCCTCCATGCATATTGACCATACGCTGCACGATATTTAAACCTATACCTAAACCGCCCTGTGAGCGATCCAATGAACCTTTGGCTTGTACAAATAAGTCAAATACCTTGCTTAACATATCGCTTTGGATGCCACAACCGGTATCCGTTATTGTAACAATTGCATTAGCGCCCTCCACTGTAAGGTGAACACTAATGCTGCCTCCAACTGGAGTATATTTGACCGCATTGTTGAGCACATTTGACAGACATTGCACCATTCGAGTCAAATCGCCTCTAATAAACACAGGCTCCTGATGGTCGAGAAAACTGACCTCTTGCTGTTTTAATTCAAAGGAATTGTCTAAAGACTCTAGAGCCAAAACCATCAACTTTGACAGATTTAATGGCTCAAATTTAAGGGTAATGCGGTTTTGAGTGATGCGCGAGATATCCAGTAAATCATCCATTAAATGCGTTAATTGGGTAACTTGACGATCTAATATATTGCCGATACTTTGCAACTGGGGATCTTGATGAACAGATTGAGTTAACAACTCGCTGACATTTCGGATGGGTGCCAATGGATTCCGCAATTCGTGAGCCAGCATAGCCAAAAATTCGTCTTTGCGGCGATCGGCTTCATGCAAGGACGCAGTCGCACGGACTCGTTTAGTCACATCATAACCTTGCACCAATATACCAGTAACTTGGCCATCCTCATCAAACGTAGGTTGGTAGACAAAATCGATAAATAGTGGTTCTTGTGAGTTGAGGCTTAGTGGAGTCGCAACCCCCTTGTGTGTCTTACCCATTGAATAAACCTCATCCAATAGCGCAATAAACCCTTGATTGACGACTTCTGGCAAAACCTCTAGAACGGTTTTACCTAAAATGTCCTGTTGGCCAATCATATCAATATAGTTTTTATTGGCATATTCGAAGCGATATTCAGGCCCATTCAATATACACATAAAACCTGGAGCTTGGTCAAACAAAGAACGCCAACGCTCAGTCGCTGTTTTTAACCGTTGCTCGGCTAAAACCTGCTCGGTGGTTTCCGTACAGACAACCAAAATACCACCGACCCCGCCTTCTGATTGGGGATCATCTATAGGGCCATAGCTGTAGGTCCAATACACATCTTCACGGACGCCGTTGCGGGTAATGGGTACCAGTTGATTTTCATGCCAGGTATGTCCCTCACCGGCCAAAACCTGGTTTATTTGTGAACCAATAACTGACCATATTTCTCCCCAGCATTCGCGACATGATTGCCCCAGAGCACTAGGATGGCGCTCTACACCAAGGGAGCGTGAATAGGCATCATTATAAAATTGGATTAAATCAGGTCCCCACCAAATTAGCATGGGATGACCTGTAGAAAGTAATAAACGTAAGCTGGTTTTTAAAGGTTGCGGCCAGTTCTCAGGGCTTCCCAAACTTGTTGCTTCCCAGTCGTAGGCACGGGTCAACGCGCCCATCTTCCCTCCACCAGAGAGAAAACTTAAAGACGAATTTACGACAGAGTCTGGTTTCATAGTCCTACTACTTAGCACACAGTTTAACGTTTGATTAACGAGTGCGATGTTCAACATTTAATATACAAGTTAATCACTGCCCAAAAGTCTCAAATAGAAATTCTAAACAGCGTAACCGAATAATGAGTGAAAACGTTTTGTGAAACGCCAAGCACCCCACGCTCAATTATTCAACGTTGCAGCTGCAAAGTAAAAGTTTTACGGAAATTTTTAATTATCGGATCAGTAATCGGGCCAAATCAAGCTAAGATTATTGTTTAGTGAGCAAGGCTTTAGCGCGTTTTTTGATATGCGCGACACTGCTACAACCTAACCATTGTTGAGCTATGTCTGTGTAGTCTTTAGGTCCGCTTAGTTTGAGGGTTTTGTCAGCGATCGCTTGATCAAAATCGTCCCATCCCATCCATATCTTTGTTAGCTTTTTAGCGCTCACTTCTATTTTAACGTTGACTGAAAAACCACGATTGATATAACACAAATCAACTTCTTCATTTTCGAACACTAACCAATGCTCACTCTTATTTTCTACCACATCAGTGATAAAAAAATGCACAATAAAAGGATCGGGTAACTGTGGAAGTATCTTAACATTGCGTCTTATATCCCACATAAGAAAACTAACATCTACGTTTTCAACTGAAGGTTCGGTTTCTAACCACTCCTGCCCCCAAGAAGCCATTGCAAAAACAACTGACTCTAAAGCCTTACCCGCATCGGTCAACACATAGTCGACTTGGCCACTAGCATGCCTTTCATGACGCACAACTAGCCCTATACTGACTAACTCTTTCAAGCGCGTCGATAATAGTGTTCGAGACATTCGCGGGACACCCCTGCTGATATCATTAAAATTGCTTGAACCAAACAACAATTCTCGAAAAACCAGTAGCGTCCATCGGTTACATAGAAATTCAGCAGACATAGCCAGCGGACAATATTGCCCATAGGAAGTGGTATTCATATGCGGTCCCTCAGCACAATCTTATTACTAACAGCTTAACTCTAATCATGGTCAGCGCAAGTTAGGTAGTGATTTATTTGTACTAGGCAGTCCAGTTAGTGCACTAGACAGAGCAAACTAGCAGGCCTAGGCTGATGAAGTTATCAACACAAAGGACAAGATAATGACTATTCAAGTAATGCAACTAGATGGGCAAAAGCTCGAATTAGAACAACCGCAACTAGATAGCTTAGCTGCGGGTTTACGGGGCAAATTAATCCTCCGTGAAGATCAACAATATGAACAAATGCGACAAGTCTGGAATGGAATGATTGACAACTATCCAGCCATGATAGTGGGCTGCACTGGCGCCGCAGACGTAATCTTTGCGGTTAAATTCGCCCACCAACACAAACTATTATTATCTTTAAAAGGTGGTGGACACAATATTGCCGGTAGGGCCGTATGTGACGGCGGTATGATGATAGATCTATCCGCGATGAAAGGTGTATTAGTCGATCCTTTAAAACGTACCGCCAATGTTCAAAGTGGTGCCCTGTTGGGCGATGTGGATCACGAAACGCAGTGCTTCGGCCTAGCAGTCCCAACAGGTATCAATTCAACTACTGGAATCGCCGGGCTGGCCCTTGGTGGGGGCTATGGTTGGCTGAGTCGTGCGTTTGGGCACACCGTTGATAATATCTTATCTGCGGACATAGTGACTGCAGAAGGTGCTTTCTTACATTTGTCTGAACAGGAAAATACTGAACTATTTTGGGCTATACGCGGCGGAAGCGGCAATTTTGGCGTGATCACCAACTTTGAATTCAAACTTCATCCGGTTGGGCCCACTATTTTATCTGGTCCAGTGATCTTTCCCATTGAGCAAGCGAAGCACGTTCTACAACAATACAAGGAGCTTACCAAGTCATTGCCAGATGAAGCATCCTGTTGGACTGTAGTACGCAAAGCCCCACCTTTTCCATTTATTGCGGCTGAATTTCATGGAAAACCGATTCTGATACTCGCCATGTCTTGTATTGGCGATTTGGACAACGCGAAAGCAACCTTAGCGCCACTGCGCGCAATGGGCCGACCGCTTGGAGATGCCGTTGCTGAAACACCCTATGTTGCTTGGCAGGGTGCATTTGACCCATTATTGGCCGAGGGGGCGCGGAACTATTGGAAATCCAATGACTTCGAACAGATTACGGACTCACTAATAGATATCATGTTGAATGCAATCACTAGCGTACCATCTGACGAGTGTGAGATATTTATCGCTCAACTAGGCGGTGCCGCCTCCCGTGTGAAAGGTGATGCGATGGCATTCCCTCATCGTTCGACCGCTTACACTATGAATATTCATGGACGCTGGCAATCTGACAATCTCGATGTTGCAGGAAAAGCCTGGGTGCGTGACCTATTTACTAAAACCGAGGCACTTTCAACTGGTAGCGTTTATGTCAATTTTGTACCTGAAAACGGCGAAATAAGAAAAATAGGTCCTTACGGGGCGAACTTGGCAAGACTGCAAAAAATTAAAGGCATAGTAGATCCAAATAATTTGTTTAGGTCGAATATCAATATTCTGCCGCAGATTTGACTGAGCAATGTTTGCCCTTATAACGTCAAAGAGTCACCCGCGGTTCAATTTGAGAGAGTTAATGGCCTTTGCGGCACAAAGTGACTTTTTCGAATTGGGGGGGCTGTTTGCTGTCAAGTGGTGCTTTCCTATGCGCCGGATAGCTCAATTATGCGAAATACAGCCTCCCACCCTTCCATAAATGCTCGGATTACAAACTATCAGCACATTTTTCACACAAAAAGATTGACCTAACAGCTTTGGTAAAAGACACTGCTGTTAACAACATGTAAAACATACGTTAAAGTGACTTTAACATCTGTATAAAAAGCCGCCTAAGGAGTCGTATTGTGATATTGAATCACCTGTGGGGAATCTACACTCACCCAAAAGAAGAATGGCATGCCATCGATGAAAAGCATGAGAGTTATTTTTATAGTCTTAGCCATATCTGCATCATTGCGTTAATTCCCGCTATTCTTAGTTACTATGCCTCCGCGCATTTAGGCTGGAGTATTGGTGTGGGCGAAGTGATCAAACTTAATCAACAATCCGCTCTTAGCCTGGGAATAGGGATGTATTTTGGTCTAATGGCTGGTGTAGTGGCGCTGGCAATCATTATGCATGAATTGGCAAAGGTGTTTGATTCAAATCCCACTTATACTCAATCACTGGAATTAGCTGCTTACACCGCCACTCCACTGTTTATGTGCGGATTCGCTGCGTTTTATCCGGCACTTTGGTTTGTGATGATGGTGGGGTTTGTCGGCGTGTCTTATTCTATTTACTTGCTCTATTCAGGCGTGCCAATCATGTTGCATATTCCCGAAGACAAGGGATTTATTTATTCAAGTTCAGTAGTGACCGGCGGATTAATATTACTTGTGATACTAATGGTCGGCTCTGTCTTATTATGGAGCGTTATTGGTGACCCGGTTTTCACCCACTAAAAAACCATAAAAAAACCGCTTCAATAAGAAGCGGTTCTCAATATAGCTTTTATCTCAACTAGATGACTATAGCGCATCCGAGTTTTCAGATAGGTACTTAGCAACACCTTCTGGGCTTGCATCCATACCCTTTTTGCCTTCCTGCCAACCAGCAGGACAAACTTCACCATGTTCTTCATGGAAGTTTAACGCATCGACCATACGCAGCATTTCATCTACGTTACGACCAAGCGGTAGATCATTAACCACTTGATGACGCACATTACCTTCAGCATCAATCAAGAATGAACCACGAAATGCAACACCATCAGCTGGATGCTCAACATCATATGCTTGACAGATTTCATGCTTAACGTCTGCAATTAGTGTATATTTAACTGGACCAATACCACCTTGATTTACTGGAGTATTTCTCCACGCGTTGTGGCTAAATTGAGAATCAATTGATACACCAATGACTTCAACACCGCGTTTTTTAAATTCATCATAGCGTTTGTCAAAGGCAATCAATTCTGAAGGACACACAAAGGTAAAATCCAGAGGATAGAAAAACACTACGGCTTTTTTACCTTTAATATTTTCACTTAACGTAAAACTGTCTACAATCTCGCCACTTCCAAGAACCGCAGCCGCGGTGAAATCTGGGGCTGGTCGACCAACTAATACACTCATTTAATTCTCCATTATGTAAAAAAGCACTATTTCAAATGTTGTGCTTATGATTTATCGAATTTTATTGATTAAACCTAGCCCTGATATAAGACCTTAAAGTCAAATAGCAAGGTTGAAAACAATATTTTTATGCCTCAATTTGTAGACTAAAAAAGTTGCGATAGCTGCAGATTTATCAAAAGGCCAGATATTGCCCTTTAATGTGTCGAAAGTCAGCCAAAATGGTCCTTTGCTTTTCAATGTCAGTGTCACAAACTAAAAGATACAAAAGCTAGTCGACCAAACAAAAAATGGCCTTCATTACAATTAGATATAAATGAAATTCAGTTTTGTTCAGTATTTATGCAAATTATAACTTGAATTGCGTGTAAATAACAATTATTATCATTTGCATAACGATTGAGGTGAAAGTGTATGTATGTATGTTTATGCCATGGCATAACTGACAAAAAGATTAAACAAGCTGTGCGAGAAGATGGCGTGGGGACAACTCGCGAGTTGCGCATGAAGCTTGGTGTTGGCAGTCAGTGTGGTAGATGTATACAGATGGCGCAAGATATCATCGACTCCACCATAATGGACGAATCTCTGTTTAAAGAAGTTTGCTAGCCTGATTTAATCCAATCAAATTGATTGCAAAAAAAGGAGCTTAAATGCTCCTTTTTTATTACTAAAACGTCAGGGGTTCGATTATTCGGACTCTTCGCTTTTGTTATACTTTTCAGCAGTTTGCTTAACAAGAGGTTGAAGTTCACCTTGTTGAAACATCTCGATAATGATATCGCAGCCGCCAACTAACTCTCCATCAACCCAAAGTTGGGGGAAGGTTGGCCAATCAGCATATTTGGGCAATTCAGCTCTGATATCTGGGTTTTGTAGAATATCTACATAAGCAAACTGCTCTCCACAGGACATAAGGGCTTGAGAAGCTTGAGAGGAAAAACCACAACTGGGTAATTTAGGCGAACCTTTCATGTATAACAATATGGGGTTTTCGGAAATTTGCTGCTTGATTTTATCTACGGTTTCCATCTGAGTACTCTCTAAAATTAACAATTGAATGATTAGCTATATGGGTCTAAGTGTACTCCTTTCAAGCCTGCCTTTCCAAATTGATCCTTAGTTTGATTGCTTTTAAGCTATGCAAACAGGTAAAGTGATCCGCAACGCAGTTAACCAGTAAAAAGTTTAGGGGGTTGAAAATTGTTAACCCGCCCTCATTACAACTTGATATGAATTGATAACTTATGAATGAAAAGTCTCAAGCAAGGCTTTACATTCTTTTTTTTCAAGCTAGCATTTAACACGCATTAAAACAGCTATTGCTCAATTATGGAGACCTATCATGGCATTTGAACTACCCGCGCTACCTTATGAAAAAAACGCTCTTGAGCCACATATTTCTGCTGAAACATTAGAGTTTCACTACGGTAAGCATCACGCGACATACGTTACTAAATTGAATGGTCTAGTCGAAGGCACTGACATGGCTAACATGAGCCTCGAAGAAGTGATTAAAAATTCTGACGGTGGCGTATTCAACAATGCGGCACAAATTTGGAACCACACTTTTTACTGGCACAGCTTAAGCCCTAACGGTGGCGGTGAGCCAAGTGGCGATCTTGCAACTGCGATCAATGCAAAATGGGGTTCTTTTGACGATTTCAAAGCAGCCTTCAATGATAAAGCGGTTAACAACTTCGGCTCTAGCTGGACGTGGTTAGTTAAAAAAGCTGATGGCAGCCTAGACATTGTTAATACTAGCAATGCGGGAACTCCAATTACAGAAGAAGGTGTAACGCCGCTTATCACTGTAGATTTGTGGGAACACGCTTACTATATTGACTATCGTAATGTTCGTCCTAATTACTTAAATGGCTTCTGGTCATTGGTTAACTGGGATTTTGCTGCGAAAAACTTCGCGTAAAAATTATTTACTCAATAAAAAACCAGCCTAAGTGGCTGGTTTTTTTTGGGTTAAATTATGGGTTACAAGGTTGCAGCCAATCTGGTGCCTTGGTCAATCGCCCTTTTCGCATCTAGCTCTGCTGCGACATCCGCACCACCAATTAAGTGAAATGGAATGTTCAAACCATCTGTTAGTTCTCGTAAGGGATCTTGTCCAGCACAGATCACAACGTTATCTACATCAAGTATCTGAACTTCATCATTCACTTTAATGTGTAAACCTTGGTCGTCAATTTTTAAATACTCAACCCCTGCAACCAGCTTTACGCCCCTGGCCAACAAGCCTACACGATGTGCCCAACCGGTAGTTTTGCCCAGATTAGCCCCTACTTTAGTGGTTTTTCGCTGTAACAAATAGATTTCTCGACCGGATGCAGTTGGCTGAGCCTGCATGCCTTCAATGCCGCCTCGGGAATTAAAGGTCATATCAATGCCCCACTCTTTCATAAAAGCAGGGATATTTTGACTGGTTGATTCGCCAGCATGGGATAAAAATTCAGATACATCAAAACCGATACCACCGGCACCAATTACAGCGACTTTATCGCCAACTGGTTTTTTATCGCGGATCACGTCCAAGTAGCTTAACACCTTGTCATGCTCAATACCTTCGATGTGTGGCATACGGGGTTTGATACCCGTGGCAATGAGCACTTCATCGAAATCGGCGTTATTAAGCATTTCAGCAGTCACTTTAACATTTAGCTTAAGTGTCACGCCATTGAGCTCCAATTGGCGCGCAAAGTATCTCAAGGTTTCAAAGAATTCTTCTTTACCAGGAATTTGCTTCGCAATATTAAATTGTCCGCCAATCTCCTTAGCAGCGTCGAACAAAGTCACACTGTGCCCTCGTTGCGCCAATGATACTGCAGCGGCCAAACCTGCCGGCCCTGCTCCCACGACCGCCATATTTTTAACTTTTAGTGCCTTAACAATATTGAGTTCGGTCTCATGACAAGCCCTTGGGTTAACCAAGCAACTGGCGGTTTTATTTTCAAACACATGATCTAAACACGCTTGGTTACAACCGATACAGGTATTTATTTCATCGGCTCTGTCTTGCATTGCTTTGATAACGAAATCAGGATCAGCCAAAAAGGGTCGTGCCATAGATACCATGTCCGCATCGCCACGAGCCAATACCTGTTCGGCTACTTCTGGGGTGTTGATCCGGTTTGACGTGATAACTGGGATATTCAGTGCTTTACGAAATTTCGCCGTTACCCAAGTAAAGGCGGCACGGGGTACCTTAGTCGCAATTGTTGGGATCCGGGCTTCATGCCAACCGATACCAGTATTGATGATGGTCGCACCGGCTTGCTCAACTTCTAAGCCGAGTTTGACGACTTCATCATAGGTTGAACCTCCTTCAACTAAATCCAGCATAGATAAGCGATAAATAATGATGAAATGTTCACCCACGGCTTCGCGAACCCGACGCACGACTTCGATAGGTAAACGAATACGGTTTTCGTACTCCCCACCCCACTTGTCATCCCGATGGTTGGTCCGAGATGCAATAAATTGATTCAAGAAATAGCCTTCAGATCCCATGATTTCAACACCGTCATAACCGGCTTTTTGGGCTTGTGTGGCAGTAAAGACAAAGTCATCAATTTGCTTCTGAATCCCCGCTTCATCAAGCTCTTTAGGTTTAAACGGATTAATAGGCGCTTGAATAGCAGAAGGTGCAACCAATTGAGGATTGTAAGCGTAGCGTCCGGTATGTAAGATTTGCATACAAATCTTACCTCCTTCCTTATGTACAGCATCCGTTACTACTTTATGCTCGGCCACTCTTTGGTCATTATCCAAGCGATTGGTTTTGGCATGGGTTGCGCCTTCATCATTTGGACCAATCCCACCGGTGACGATTAAGCCAACACCACCTCTGGCCCGTTCCGCAAAAAATGCCGCCATACGAATATGCCCATCAGGGGCTTCTTCTAAACCGGTATGCATCGAGCCCATCAACACTCTGTTTCGTAACTGAGTGAAACCTAAATCAAGTGACTGAAATAAATGTGGATACGGGTTTTCAATTTTTAGTTGTGCAGTCATTTAAAATATAATCCTATCAATATTATGCTTTCTTGTTTGCAGACATCATCGAGCGCTTGTCACGAAGCGCTTCGTAGCTGGGCAATCTCTTCTGTTGTTGAGCCGCCATTGCTTCTTGAATATCCGGCATTTGAAACATCCCTGCCTGCCACGTAGCCATATAATTCAAACTGTCTTGAACACTGTGATCGCGGCTGTAATTAATCATTTCTTTGCAACCGGCGACTGCCATAGGGGAATTCATCGCGATTTTAGCGGCAATTTTCATTACTGCGCTAAGCATGGCTTCCTGATCAGCATAAACCTGATTAACAAACCCCTGGGCCATGGCTTCTTGAGCACTCCAGTTACGTCCGGTGTAGGCTAATTCTCTAATTAAGCCTTGGGGAATTAAATGTGGAAGTCGCTGCAATGTACCAACGTCCGCGGTCATCCCAAGCTCGGTTTCTTTTATGGTAAAAAAGGTGTCTTCGGTGCAGTAACGACTATCTGCAGCGCATACCATGTCAACTGCTCCTCCTATTACACCGCCTTGCAAGGCGGCTAATACTGGAATACGAATAGATTCAAGTGCATTGAATGAGTCTTGTAGCTCTAACACCGAACGGCGCATTTTTTCAGCACGACGAGCAGGCTCACCACTGAAGTCTTTGCCCATTTGCATAAACACTGACAAATCCATACCTGCACTAAAATGCTTACCTGTAGAAGAAATAACGATGACTCTTGCCGCAGCATGATCATCTATCTTGCGCACTACAGCGGGTAATTCCAGCCAAAACTCAGGGATCATGCTGTTAAGTTGGTCCGGTCGACATAATTGGATGTGCGCAATATGATTATCGATAGTCACGTTCAGCGTAGTTAAATCATCGAATGTTAAATCTGTCATGGTTTTCTCCTATCAGGTCAAGTTCAGCTTAAGTAAAGCACGTAAACGGCATCACTACCGTTTAGATCGTTGATGAATCCATATAAGTGAGCTGAATTAGCTTTCTCTCAC
Source organism: Aliiglaciecola sp. LCG003 (assembly GCF_030316135.1). Classification (NCBI taxonomy): domain Bacteria; kingdom Pseudomonadati; phylum Pseudomonadota; class Gammaproteobacteria; order Alteromonadales; family Alteromonadaceae; genus Aliiglaciecola; species Aliiglaciecola sp. LCG003. Next base: position 2,927,688 of record NZ_CP128185.1, read on the forward strand.
AAACTAGACAACGTCAAGATAGAGGCTTATTTTGACGCTGTCAAGATCTATGCTAGAGTTCCGTCATGAAAAAAATATCTAATCAAAAATCTCGATATCACCATGGCGACTTGCGCGCTAGTTTGCTTGATGCTGCGACTGCGATGTTAGGTGAAGACGGTGTCGACGGACTTTCTCTGCGTAAATTAGCTGACCGTGTAGGTGTGTCTCGTACCGCGCCCTATCACCATTTCAAAGACAAAAATCAACTGCTTTGCGCGATTGCAGAGCAAGGTTTCATCCATTGGCAGCGCGAAGCGAAAGAGATCTTTGAACAGCCCGATTTAAGCCCGAAACAGAAATATAGACAGTTTGTCCATGGATACATTCACTATGCGGCAGACAACCCAGAATTATATGATTTGATGTTTGGGCGCACCATATGGAAGCAAAATAGTGCCACAGAATCTCTAAAAGCGGTGGCATTTCCCAGCTTTCAACATCAGGTCACCATGACTCAAACGTGGCAGCAACAGGGTATCATGTCAGCTGAGGCTGATACGCTGCGCCTTGCACAAGTGACGTGGGGAACCCTGCACGGGATAGCGCGCTTACTGATTGATGGGATCTACGCAGATGCCAGTCATATTGATGAAATGTGTGACACGGCGGTCGAGTTGTTTAGCAAAACCCCGTGAAAGAAAAACCTTGAGCTATGGGTAAACAGCTTGCTACTACATAGCGTTAAAGATTAATTGTTATCATTAGTGGTGAAGCTGATATTCCTGCTTGATCATATCTGCAGCACGCTCGGCAATCATAATGGTGGGAGCATTGGTATTACCGCCAATTAGGCTTGGCATTACTGATGCATCAACCACTCTCAAACCTTTTATCCCTTTAACTTTCAATTGCGTATCGACCACGCTCATCATATCGTCTACCTCCCCCATTTTGCAGGTACCAATAGGATGGTAAATAGTTTCAGCTCGCTTGCGCAAAAAACTCAAAATTTGTTCATCTGATTGTGCATCAGGCCCGGGACCAATCTCTCTTGAACCATATTGCTGGAAGGTTTTACTTGCCAATATTGCCCGCGCTTTTCGTACGCCATCTATCATTACGGCGACGTCTTCCGGATGGGTTAGATACTGAGGGTCAATCACCGCAGGTGCTAAAGGATCCTTTGAGGCTAAACGAATTTCGCCGCGGCTTTTAGGATACAAACAACATACATGAATGCCATAACCATAACCAAATGCAGTGCTTCTGCCGTGATTCAATAAGATAGCCGGTAGAAAATGATACTGTAAATCGGGACGATCTTGCGCATATTTGCTACTGGCGAATCCACCCGCCTCAGCGATATTCGATGAAAATGGACCTTTTCTAGCAAATAAATACTGAAAGACCCCTTTGATGTACATGGGTAACGCCCCCCAAGCCACCGCATAGCCTTGCTTTGCTTCACAGCGATGTTGCACGATGGCGTCTAAATGATCCTGTAGATTTTGCCCCACACCGGGTAAGTCGACGACAGTTTCAATCCCATGCTGTTGCAAATGAGCCTGTGGACCAATTCCGGATAGCATTAGTAATTGGGGACTGTTGATTGCACCAGCCGACAAAATTACTTCTTTACTGGCATCAAGTTGCACTGCTTTGCCATCTAGTCGCAATGCGATCCCTGTGGCTTGACCATTGTTGGTGATGACCCGCTCAACTTGGGCGTGAGTTAAAATCGCAAGATTACTTCGTTGCAACGCTGGGGTTAAATAACCTTTGGCAGCGGAACAGCGCTGTCCATTAACTTGGGTGACCTGATAATAACCCAGCCCTTCACGTTGCTGGCCATTAAAATCGGCAAGGGTTGGCATACCTACTTCATCAGCAGCTTGGACAAAAGAGGCTGATAATGGATTGATGTGCTGGAGATCGGTGACGCTTAGTAGACCTGCATCACCGTGATCTTCGTTAGCGCCGTGCTGCTGTTTTTCAGATTGAATAAAATAAGGTTTAACCGATTGCCAGTCCCAACCTGTTGCACCTTGTGTATGCCAATCATCGTAGTCTTTATGGTCACCGCGAATGTAGCACATTGCGTTGATAGAGCTAGAGCCACCTAGCGTTTTGCCTCTTGGCCAGTACAATTCTCGATTATTTAATTCGGTTTGCGCCGCAGTGTTGTAATTCCAATTAACACTTTCAACTCGAGATAATAGTGATAACCCAAATGGGATATGAATAAGCGGATTTCTATCTTTGCCGCCAGCTTCAATAAGACACACAGTGACAGACGGATTTTCGCTTAAACGAGATGCCAAAGCAGCTCCTGCGGAACCGGCTCCAACAATAATAAAATCGAATTGAGTTTGGCTTAAATCGTTCATTTTCTCTCTTTACTACTCTGGCCGGATTATTAACATACTGATTTAACGTTATATTTAAAAGTTTATCTAAGTTCAACCGCAACTCATCTGATGTCTTACCAGTGAGTTTATCAAAAAACCAAATTAAGTGTTACTTTTATGTAAATATCAAAGCAATGGCTTCTAATTGGAACCTGAAATTTTGTCTTATTTGAGTGGCAAGTGCATTATCAAAGTGTATTTTACAATGGATCTGAGGGTTTACGTAGATTCTGTTAAACGAGATCTGTTACATAGCAATTAGTAACTATTTTAGTGAGCGTGAATAACACTTTAATATTTAAAGTCTCAATCAAATCGTTACGATTAGCTACTACTACCAAAGGGGGTTATTGATAAGAAAGGGAGTTAGATGAACAAGCTTAGTAAAAGCGTTAAGACTGAGGTATTCAGCTACCCGCCCCCTGTTCAACTAAGACATGTAATCTATAGGGAAGCCGCACGGATAAATCATCACTGTGCGGCTAGGGCCTAGGGTCGGTAAACTATGAACGGTCTATTTTGAAATCTAAGCGGACTCTCATATTTTCCGCATTGACCGCCTTTCCATCGATGATTTTCGGTCCATACCGCCACTTGTTCAATGCTTCTATAGAGCTTTTAACAAAGTGTTGACCACCGTCTTCCTCTTCCATATTGATGTTTTTCACAAAACCAGCGTCATCGATATCAAAACTAAGTAATACAGAACCATTCTTTTTATGACGAGCCCCTACAACCGGATACTCAGGCGCTTTACGATATAAGGGAGTTGGCTCAATATCATCCAATATTGTCTCATTATTCAACGAATAAGCTAATCCTAAATTGTATTCAAGATTGATCGCATTTTCCGTACCTTGTGCATATATATCCTTACCAAGGGCATACGCCTGCTGAGCATGTTCCACTGCTGCGCTATAATTTTCAGTGGCTATAGCCTGATTATTGCTCCCGCATAAGAACGGAAATCCACAATATCACCGGCAGGCTTCTACTGTATTCTTGACAAGCACGGTCTGGTCACTACACACTAACTCCATGACTCTATCTATGTGAATGCATTCCCAAGTGAAAACAAGTTGGCGCCAAGATCTCGTTTTATGGTTACAGCAACTATCCGCTAGATGGATGATAAAGCGTGGAAAACTCCCGCATGTCGACTACAGCATCGAAGAATTAAATGAGTTAGCTGAGCCCCATTTTCCCCAATCATTTCTTGTCGATGTACCTGTTGGTAAGGGCACGTTCACCCTATTGAATGCCCACATTGATATTCCAAGCCGCAGTGATTCGGTGCATGTAAAAATTTTAGCAAGTCTTGATATTGATTCAGCGGGCACCCCTTTATATCGTGCCCATTTGTCAATTTCATTGCTGGTTACCCCTCAATACGATGTCACAAGCAAAACGGTTTCCATTGAGCAAATGCTGCTGGATTCAATCGAGTTAATTAATGATGAATATGCGTTACTGAATAATTCGCGGCAATTACTCGATCTAGTCCTGCCAAAAGGGGTACAGAACTTGATCAGCGGTACCTTCAAGTCAGCCATAGGTTTAATGACAGCGGGAAGTTCAGATATGGCGTCGGATTATTTGCACTTGTATCTTTCTGGCAGTAAACAAAAAATTCTAAACTACCACCAGCCGCAGATCATCAAACTGATAGAAGAGTTAAAACAGGATCCGGAATTTGTTTATGAAATGGATGAAGATGATTGGCAGCAAAAGCTGTTCCGCGAATATGGCAAAACCGTGGTAGTCGAAGACCGTTGTGTAAGGTTTAAGTTCTGATTTAACTGACTGCTGAAGCATCGAATTTTATCGATACCTTAAAGCACGATGTCGCGTCATTTCTGACGCGACATCAACATATTGCAAATCGATTTTGGCTACTGTTCGCGCTTATTCACCTTTTCTATCGGGTCGCAGCTATTCTCTTCGTGAAACACAATATCATCAACAATAGATAGATTATCCTCACGCACTTTTTCGCCAATATCATCTATATTCAAGGATGGATCATCGATGCATTTTTCCAACATCTCAAATGCTTCAACGAAATACAAAGACAGGGGCTCTAAGGATTTGACGTTTTTGTCACAGCACACGATTCCAACATTAGCCACTCCAGCATAAGTGATCAAGGTGATATTGACTCCTCCCCCAGGGGTCATGGTTGAAATGGGGTAGCAAGACAATAATTTGCTGTCTTTTAAATATCGTTGATTCGACGGACCAGGTACGTTAGAAATGAGAATATTGGCGATTGGTCGAACGAAATCAGACAAACGCAACATCTCAAATATCAACCCATAAGATTGTATAAGTAAGGTGTAATAGCTAAATGCTGCGGGCCGTGAACGTTTGGCAGCCCACTTCACTATTCGATGGTTTTCAATTATCTGCCTAAGGCGTAAGTAGGGATCATTTTTGCCGTGGGCTAGCCTGACGGGAACTATTGCGATTTTATTACCACCAGTTTGTTCACCGGGTTTACGCAGATTTATCGGCATATTGGTATACAGGGCTTTTTTGAACGTATGCCCGTGATCTTTTAAAAATCGATGTACTCCAATGTCAAAACTACAAAGGAGAATTTCATTGGCCGATGCTCTGGCGCGACGACTGAGGGCTTTGATGCGATCGAAATCTAAATCTACAGTAGACACCACTCGCCCTTTCTTCACCTGACCGGTCAATAAGGTCTTGGTTCCAGAAAAGGGAATGGGCATGTACACCGGGTTGATGTAGGTGAGTTTCATTAACAAACGTAAGAAGATAAACAGCATATCTAAGATAACCATGACAAATTCGAATGCACCCAGCATTATCGACTTCACTAGGCCTTGTTTGCGTTCTTTGCGCTTTGGCCGGTCGCTAGCCCAAACAGGCACGAAACCTTCAGTCGTTGGGTGATCTAAATAGCCAGCCTGAAACCACCTTATCAGTGTGGCACCGTCTCCATACATATGATGAACCTTTGCATAGATAGCAAACTGGGTACTTTTATTGTCTCTAATAAAGTGATATTGCCAAAGGGGTTTGTCCCTATCGAGCCAAGTTTCATGCAATTTTGCAGTTAATACATGCAGGCTTTCTCGGTCTGTTACATCTTCAACCTCATGCAATTGCACATGGTACTGCATATCAAGTTTATCCAACGCAATAAGTTTAGTTGGGAAACCAAGCACACATTTTACCACGCCATTAAATGGGCTGTTCGCATGATCAAACTGCCTGACTTCTTGACATAATTGTTCTACATAATCTGGTGCTGCACCATCTGGCATTTCCAATAATTGCAAGCTGGCAACATGTTTTGGATTGTCTTCAGATTCGGTGATCCAAAAGGTTTTATCAAGAAACGTAATATTATTACTCAAGCTATGCTTTCCTTAGATATAATCAATCGTTAGCGCATCGGTTATTCTTCTGTCAGACGACTGACTAAAGAATGGCTGGTGATAGCTTCTTGCAAATGATGTAATTCCCCTTCGGGCAAGTGTATATAGGGTAAAACAGCAAACAGAATCATGGCTAAACTTTTATATAAGTGTGTTTCGTCGCTAACATCCTGCCCTTTTAATGCATAATAATTAGCCGCTTGGGTAAAGACTAGCCCAATTATCTCAACGATTTGCAATCTTTGAGTTTGACTAGTGGCAATATTGCCATTTTTGGCAAATTGATTTAATAATTTTTCAATGGATTTTTCTTGAAACAATAGATGCTTTTTAAACAACTTGGCAACACTAGGGTGATTTTCAGCTAGGTTGGCTTGATTATGATAAAGAAATTGAAACAGGTGGCCTTTTTCGAGTACCAAGAATAAAAAGTAGAAGAATTCTTCAATACTCAAGTCTTTGTTTTGCGCAGAATTAAATACCTGATCCATCTGTTCACGGTATAAATCAAATAGCGCTGCCACAATGATTTCTTTACCCTTGAAGTGATAGTAAAGATTTCCTGGGCTGATATCTAGCTCCAACGCGATATCGACGCTGCTGACACTGCTTTCTCCACGTTGGTTAAACAATTCCAACGAGGTGACTAAAATCCTTTCTGCTGTCTTCATAGATGATGAACCAAGTGTGATCGATTACTTGCGTAATATGGCTTATCATTTCATATTGCGATTACATTGTACAAGGATAAGGTGAATCTGATGATTAGAGTGCTGTTTAATAAAAAAGGGGGAGTGGGAAAATCGAGCTTAACCGTTAATTTGGCTGCGATTTCCGCGCAAAGAGGCTTCAAAACCTTGATTATAGATTTAGACACTCAATGCAACACTACCGCTTATTTGGATGCACTAAAGGAAGAAGATACCTCAACCATCGCTAATTTGTTCGAACAAACCATTACCTTTCACCTCCATCGTCAACCTGCCAAAGTATTTTGCCAACCGACTAAGGTAAATAATCTAGATATTATAGCGGGTTCACCGCGCTTGGCAGAGTTGGAAAGTGAGTTAGATAGCCGACATAAAATCTACAAGTTAAAAGAGGCGTTAGAGTCGTTGTCGGAGGATTATCAGCGGATTTACATTGATACGGCGCCAGCATTAAACTTTTACAGCATGTCTGCGCTTATTGCCGCAGATCGTTGTCTCATTCCCATCGACTGTGATGACTTTGCTCGTCAGGGTTTATATAGCTTGCAACAGAAAATCGCCGAGATTCGTGAAGATCACAACGCCAAATTAGAAGTGGAAGGAATTATAGCTAATCAGTATTTGAGCAATGCCAATTTACCTAAACAAATCATTCATGAGCTGATAGCAGAGAATTATCCAGTACTGCCCCACTACATTGCCCAGTCGGTAAAAATGCGCGAGTCTCACCAAGCCAAGCAACCGCTGATAAGCTTAGCGCCGAAACATAAATTGACCTTATCCATGGTCTCGATATTTGAATACTTGGAAAAAGATAGCTAATCGAACATCGAGCGGGTTTAAAATAATGATAATTGCATAAAACCCGCAATCATACCCAAAATAGCGCCAACCACAATAAGCTTCCATTCGTCGGCTTGATAGGCGGGACGCAACACCCCTTCGAATTCTTCAGGGGTTAAAAGCTGCATGCGCGCGCACAAGTCATCACCTACTTTCAGCGCATTGTTAGCATACTCATGGGCATAGAGCAGATATTTGTCGGAGCTGGCAAAAATTTGCTCCGCAGCTAACTGCTTCATCCGATAATACTTTTCAGAGCCAACACCCAAGGCAAAGTAGGGTTGAGCGATTGCAACATATCGTTCTATAGCGTCATTGACATGTAACTCGATAATCTCTAGTAATTGAGCCGAACCTGAGCCATGTAAAACGATGTCGGTGATATTTTTCGAATTGATCAGCTTTTCTTCGATAATCTTGGAGTACACCTCAGACACTTCTTTTTGACGCTTTAGAAACATGCCTTGCAGAGTAAAGCCGAAAATTTTAATTGGATGCTTAGGTTCAAAAATAATTTTTATTGCTATCCAGTTGGTTAAGTAGCCTACTGCTAATCCGCCCAGCGGCAGTATCCACCACGCCTGATAAAAGTACCAGAATAGCATGGTGGGTAAACCGAATAAGAAACCAAAATACAGACCGGATTTTTCAATAAATGGAAATTCTTTCTCGCCAGCTTTTAAGAATATTTCATTGATTAATTCCGGCTCATTGACCAGATGATTAACCACTAGCTCTTTAATATCAATGATTTCATCAACATTGTACTTAAAGTCGTCGACCATTTTATGCACCACGTTAGGGATATCAGCTTCTACCCGCTGGAAAACCAAATTTTTGGCCTGCACCGGCATAGATGCCCAAACTTGTGGCGCAGCTTCTTGCATGACTTGATTAACGATTTTACGCAGAACTTGCTTGAGTCGCCGTTGAATAGACAAGGTCAGTTTGTCAGCTTCGATGCGGTCAGCTAATTCTTGTACACTGAGTAACTTTCCCAGCACTAACTCGACTTCTATTTCAGCCATTTCTCTGCGTTTCATCGGGATCAAGCCTTGCCAGCCGAATATAGGCCGAATACCAACAAACTCAATAGGATAAAACATCATTTTAACGGCAAGGAAGTTAGTCAGCCATCCGACAATTCCGCTTGTAAAAGGGATTAGTAACAGTAGATAGTTTTCAATAATCCATTGCATATTTAGCGTGGATGCCTTTATTTTAAAGATTTAGTGGCGAAGTAAGCCTCAGGCTAAACTTTGAGGTTAGAATGGTCAATCTAATTTGCGAATTATAATTAGAAAACTTTGTCATTTTAAACAAAATTAAATATCAAATAAGAACAATATGTTAACTACAAATGCGCTGAAATCGAATTGAATAATTCGTAAAAAGGTCGATATTTGGTAGCGTTTTCTAATGTTTTCCTTTATTACATAACTATTAATTAGACGTTTTGGTCAACAATCCGACCAAACGCCGATAACACTGATGCAGTTGTAACGCAAAAAAGAGTGGTATCTATGACAAATCGCAACAAGCTAACTGAACTCGATGGAGTGATAAAACACGCCGAAAGCTATCAAGAATACAAGGAAGCCTGTGAGGCCCATGATGAACTGTCTGGCGCTGATGATTGGAAAGCCAAAGATAGCTGCCGAGATTACGACTACCGTTTAATTCGCAAACGTGTTCAACGGATAAAATTAGCCCGCTCTCGGGGTGATGCCTTAGGTTTGATGTCTATATTACACGAAGGTATCCACGGCAATTTAGGGAATATCGCTAACGCCGCTTTGAAAAATCATTCCAAGATTGGCACCAAACACCTGATCCAAGAATTTATCGAGCAAGTCTGTCAGTCATTGGACTTCATCTATCATGCCGATGAGCATGAGGTGGATTTTTACCAGAAATTATCCTTTTTTGATGAAACCTCACATGCTTTTGGTAAAAGTTGTTTAATGCTCAGTGGCGGCGCTGGTTTGGGCTTTTTCCATGGCGGTGTGGTTAAATCCTTATCCGAGCATGATTTGCTCCCAGAGGTGGTCTCCGGTGCCAGCGCTGGCTCAATCATTGCCAGCTTAATCGCTACTCGAACTAATGAGGAGCTGGTTGAAGCCTTAGCCCCCCAAAGTATTTACGAAAAATTCAGTGAATGGCGTTTATGGCAGGGATTTGGTCGTAACAGTTTGCTCGATAGTACCAATCTAGAAAATGCCTTGATTGAACTGTTCGATCTGACTACCTTTGAAGAGGCATACAAAAAAACTGGACGTCACGTTACCATCACAGTATCTCCATCTGACTTGCACCAATATTCACGTTTATTAAATGCAATGACTTCACCCAATGCCATTATCACTCAAGCGGTCAGAGCATCTTGCGCGATCCCTTTAGTGTTTAGTCCGGTGCAACTCAAAGCGAAAAATCAAAGTGGTGATACTGTCCCTTATATTCCAAATCGTCGTTTTGCAGATGGTTCATTGATGGCTGACATGCCTTTTAAACAGTTGGCACGCTTATACGGCGTAAACCACAGCATCGTGAGTCAAACCAATCCCATTGCTGTACCTTTTTTATCTCGCGATAAAAAGCACAGCAATGGAGTTATGGCGATGACGTGGCGGCATGTAGCAAAACTGGCTAAAGTGAATAGCATTTATGCCTTCGACATGCTCGAAAATGCGGTTTCGAATTCAGGTGCAAAGATGGGTATTCACAAATTACGTTCTATCATTGATCAACAATATGTCGGCGACATCAACATATTGCCTGAACGCGGGTTAGCTAGTTTAAAACAAATCTTCGCCAACCCTTCACTGCGCAGTATTGAGAGATTAATCAGTAGTGCAGAGCGTGCGACCTGGCCTGAAATTGACTTGATTAAACGGGATACGCTGATCAGCAAAACGTTTAGCAAATATCTAAAACAGTTAAAAGCCAGAGAAGCCAGAGTATTAACCCAACACAATGGTTTACGCTTAGTGGAGCCTTCAAAAACAGCCTGAAATAGGTTTAGAATTCACTAGATCTGCGGTGACTCAAGCATTTATGAGTCACCGCGCTCACATCACATTTGCACCTCATACGGCGCTTTTTAACTAATGCATATTTAATGTCCCATCTAAAACTTCATAATCATTCGGATTAACTATTCACACACCGTTTAATACCTTGGGTAAATTAGCTTTATCTACGGATGGCAATTGAGCCATAGCGAACCTATAGCCTGTTAGCCGCCTTAGCATGTACTCATCTTAGCTAGAACAAGCTCAAATGATTTCGATGGCTGTCCACGTAATTTTTATCGATGCCTGTCCACGTAATCACTGTAGCCACTTAATTAATGCAAAGGCAGCTAGTGTGCTGCAAAATATCGTTTTCAGGGATGAAAACGCAAAGCGTACATGGATGTATTCACAGCGATTTTGTAGCGCGTTAGCTGTTTTGGCGTGTACTCATCTTAGGTCGAATAAGCTCAAATTATTTCGATGGCTGTCCACCGGTTTGGAAATTATTTCGATGGCTGTCCACCGGTTTGGTGGGTTATAGGTTGACATGGATCATTTAGAACTAGTAAATATAAGCTCTCTAGCCCAACAAAAAAGCGCCTAAAGGCGCTTTAAAGGTATTCCAATAGAAAACCGCATCCAGCATCCTGCCAGTATTTCTTTGACCTAATATAACTTAGCTCGCTAACAAGATGAACAATTCACTAGAGATCATCATCTCACTATGCAGATAGCTTCTGTCAGTTAAGACTGTTTGTTAACATCAGGCTTAGTCGCCGCAGTTTTGCGAGCGCGAGGCTTGGCTGGCGCTTTAGCAGCTTTAGCTTTAGCCGGAGCTGCAGTTTTGCTTGCTGCGGCTGGCGTTGCAGCAGTTGTCGCTTTAGCCGTTGTAGCCTTAGTAGTTGATTTCGCGGCCGTTTTAGCAGGAGTCTTTGCTGTTGACGTTGCTGCCACTTTAGGTTTAGCAATTGATTTTTCAGCTGCCTTTTGTTGAGCTAGCTTAGCTACCACTTCAATCAGATTGTCTACTTTAGATGACAATTTTTCTAATTGGATCTCTTGACGATCATTGTGCAAACCAAATTTAGCTTTAAGCATTGCAATTTTGTCTTCGAACATAGCTATCCCCTTTAGTTTAGCGGTCAACTTTGTTTTAAGTTGTGCTTCAACGGATTCTCCACGAACTATCAGATCTTGTATGAAAGAATTGCCGTCAACGTACAACTTGTCCAGCGTATCGGCAGATTTTTCAACACTTTGAGAATATGCGCCCACACCTGCTAACCATGAGTTACGGCTAGTGGTTTCAATTTTCTTGACTGCTTTCATACAAACTCCAATATAAGACTTGTGTTAACAAACAAGCTACCCAGCTTTGAAGCTGGGCAGTCTGTATTATTTAGCAGCTAATTTAGCTACCGCGTCAGTTAACGCATCTATTTTTGCAGAAAGTTCTTCTACTTTATCTTCTGAACCAGTTTTATCTAAACCCAATTTTTTACGTACTTCAGCTACACGCTCTTCTACGTTAGTTTTGGATTTGATTTTAGCTTTCGCTTCAGTTTCAAGAGTTTCGCCTTTTTCAACTAGCTCGTCGAAAACTTTACCCGCTTCAGTGGTTAATTTTTCATATTGGCCTTGAGCTTCATCAAAACTCTTACCATAAGCACCTAAACCTGCTAACCAGATTTTACGTGCAAAATCTTCTGCTTCAGAAACCTTACCTTTGATTGCATCTAACTTAGTCATGAATAATTCCTCGCTGTAGTGACTGATAGCAAGGATAGAGAGTTAAATTAGAAACCGCATACTAATTGAACGATTATTTTGAAGGAATTATGGTGGGCTATATAAATTATTGATTTTTATAGAATTAAATACAGGAACTTAATTTAGTCATTCAAGTTCCTGTCTTATTAGTCTTTCAGCTAACCTTAATCAACCAAATCTTTGGGCATCTCCGTACGGATTTCGTGCCAAATCTTACCTGACTCGATTCCATATTCTCGAATAACTGAAGCGACACCAGCAAAATCGCCTTTTTCGGCTAGCTGCATAAGTTTTTGGTAGTAATTGCGGGATAAATCTCGCGACTTTTGGCATGAGAAGTAGTAACCGCCAATCCGCGAATATAATCCTCTAAAACCATTCATCATCAATACATAGACTTTATTGCCTGAAGCAAACGCCATATCATGGTTAATTTGATAGTCAAATAATGCAAAGGCTGCGCCGTCTTCTGGAATGTCTTTGTAGCCTTTGAGTATCTCAGTGACCCGTTCAGCATTATTTTTAATTGCGCCTCGAATAAACACTGCGCTGAGATTTGTTCTGGCGGCGAGTAAATGATCAACTAGCTCAGAGATACCGTCTTGATCTAATCTTGCCAAGGTTTCAAGAATGTTTAAACCCGAGGTTTCCCAAAAGTTATTTACCTTGGTGGGTTTACCATGCTGGATAGTCAACCAACCATCACGAGCAAGTCGTTGCAATACTTCTCTAAGAGTGGTGCGGGTCACACCGATCAATTCTGATAACTCTCGCTCTGCTGGTAGAATAGTACCTGGCGGAAATCGTCCACTCCAAATTGATTCGACGATATATTCTTCAGCGAATCCGGCTGGACTTTGTGCCTTGTAAATCATGCAACGGCTCTCTTATTATAATTGTAAGGTCATGTTTTCAAACTGATTGTACCAGATGATTTTTAGATGGAACAATGAAAGTTTAATTAGTTGCCTAAAAACGGTTAATTTTTCAGCGAATCCATACCTGGTTAACCAGAAAACGTCATCCTAGCGCGACTTACTTCTAAAAATCATAAGTATAAAGCTAAAATTGTCGCTTTAATAATGAGCTGACAAACAGTGGTAAATTTCAAACTTAAGGTTAAGCTTTAGTAATGACGAACATAATATGTTCAAATGAGTGACAAATTACTGTTTATGCACAAATTTACCTTGCATTTAACATGCTAACCTCTTAAAAAAGAACCACAAATTCAAACTGCCGTTAACAGTCAGTTAGTAAAAGGATACGAGCTATGCAAATCTCTTTGACCCAAGCGATTTATAAAAACTTTTTGGGGCATGCACCAGATTGGTACAAGCAAGTTATTGTTGGTTTTCTAATTTTAAATCCACTTTTATTCACCTTTGTCAGCCCCTATTTAGCCGGTTGGGTGCTGGTACTGGAATTCATCTTTACCTTAGCGATGGCATTGAAATGTTATCCGTTACAACCTGGTGGTCTATTGCTGATGCAAGCGATCATAATAGGTATGACCTCGCCTGAGCATATGTACCATGAGATCAAAACTAATATCAGCGTAGTGCTGTTGTTAATTTTCATGGTTGCGGGTATCTATTTCATGAAAGAACTGCTGCTTTATTTGTTCACAAAACTACTGATAAATGTGAAAAATAAACGCGCTTTGTCACTTGCTTTCATCGCCGCATCGGCTTTCTTATCAGCGTTTTTGGACGCGTTAACCGTGATTGCCGTTATCATTGCAGTGGGTATGGGTTTTTACAGCATTTACCATAAGGTAGCGTCTGGCAAAGACTTCCATCATGACCACGACCACTCCAGTGATGACGATGTAGAACAACCCAGTCGGGACGACTTAGAAAATTTTCGTGCGTTTTTACGTAACTTAATGATGCATGCGGCCATAGGTACTGCGTTAGGCGGTGTAATGACTATGGTTGGTGAACCACAAAATTTAATTATTGCCGACAAAGCAGGCTGGGATTTTGGCGAGTTCTTCGTCCGTATGTCGCCCATTACCATTCCAGTATTTTTTGCAGGATTGCTAACCTCTTATGTGGTCGAAAAAGCAGGCTGGTTTGGTTATGGTGCCAAATTACCCAATGTCGTTCGAAATATATTAAGTGACTACAATACCCATATGGACGAGCAGCGCACTACCCGTGACAATGCACGCCTAATAGCGCAAGCGTTGATTGGTATCTGGCTAGTTGTTGGTTTAGCTGGTCATTATGCTGAAGTGGGCTTGATTGGCTTATCTGTCATCGTACTTGCTACTGCGATGAGTGGTGTAATTGAAGAACATGCCTTAGGTAAGGCATTTGAGGAAGCCCTGCCATTTACCGCCCTATTGTGTATTTTCTTTGGCATCGTAGCAGTAATTATTGACCAAGGGCTTTTCAAGCCAGTCATCGAATGGGTGCTGAGCTATGAAGGCAAAACCCAGTTAGTGTTGTTTTATTTAGCAAATGGCGCCTTGTCCATGGTCAGTGACAACGTATTTGTAGGCTCGGTTTACATAACTGAAGTCACCACAGCCCTACATAACGGTCAAATCACCCGTGACCAGTATGATATGTTAGCCGTTGCAATTAACACAGGTACAAACCTGCCAAGTGTCGCCACTCCTAATGGACAAGCCGCTTTCTTATTCTTGTTAACCTCGGCAATCGCGCCTTTATTAAGATTGTCCTACGGTAGAATGGTCTATATGGCTCTGCCTTATACGATTGTTTTAACCTTAGTAGGATTAGCCGCCACATATTTCGGTCTATATGAGTTGACGGATACCTTATACGATCTGCATTGGATTGAACATCATAACGCTGCAGCAGGTGTACCTGCTGCCCCAAGCCCCCATTAGGTGATTATACAAAGATGAATACATTTTATATGCTCGGTAATTGGGCTGAGCAGCGTTGGGCGTGGATGAGCTTATTCATAACCGCATTATTACTAGAGGCTGTAGCATTATATTTTCAATACGGAATGGATTTGAAGCCTTGTATAATGTGCATATATCAACGTGCTGCTGTGTTTGGGGTGTTATTTGCAGGCTTAATTCCCTCAATTCATAACAACATCCTGACCCGCTTGTTAGGGTTTTTAGTTTGGGGAACATCCGCAGTTTGGGGGCTTTTGGTGGCCATTGAGCACGTCGATATTCAAACTGCTGTCAATCCATTTTTTGCATCTTGTGAGATAGTCCCGAACTTCCCTTCATTTATGCCGTTACACAATTGGTTACCTAATATATTTGCGGCTACGGGTGATTGCGGAAATATAGATTGGCAATTTTTAGACTTGAGTATGCCCCAGTGGATGATCGTAATATTTGCTGTTTATTCTTTAATGTTTGTATTGGTACTATTTAGTCGTTTATTTACTCGGCGTAGCTTCTAAGAAGCAGCATAGCCAAATATTGGGGCGATAGGAAAGTTAATTTATCGCCTCAGCCTGCTTACATATAGCCTTTTACTTATTTTCTGCAGTATAGTAAAGGCTATACTGTACTTTTAAATCCTACACTTCACGGAGAGCAATGTGGCAGACATTACCCACACCAATGTAGCAGAGCTAACTAGCGCTGCCCATGTACTCAAAACATTATTGAATATTAAGTTTACGCGGGCGAAAGAACGCCATGCTAATGCCATGGGATTTAGTTCGTCTAATCATTTATTAGCAGAAGTAAAAAATACTCCTGTCACCCGAAGTTTTGAGCAATACATTGATAACTTGAAGACAGAGTTACATAAACAACATCAACTCACTCTTGATGATCAGCAAATCAGCCAATTACGCGAGCAATTGTGTAACTGATAATAGGATTTAACCTGATCTTTATGTATGCAGGTATTTAGGATAACAAATTGAAGCGGGGCCTTAGAACTAGGCCAGTGAAATTAGTCGTAAACAGAATATTTGGCAGAATCTTTACCCGAATGTTTGACGGAATACATCAACTGGTCAGATAATCTAAGGATGAGCTCAACGGTTTCAGGGGGTTTTACAAAAGAGACCACACCGATAGATAAGGTGACCAGCCAAGCATTTTGGTCCATGTAAGACTTCATATCATGAATAATTCGCTGCACAATCAGGCGTAAGCTGGTGGGTTCGGCATTAACCATCATCAAAGCAAACTCATCCCCCCCTAATCGTGAAATAATATCGGTTTTCCTTAGGTGCGTTTTACACACTTCAACAAAATAACGTAGTATTTCATCACCAGCATGATGACCAAATCGGTCATTCACCTGTTTGAAGTTATCTAAATCAATATACGCTATGGAGAAGGTATTAGTGGTCCGTCTGGCACGCTCTATTTCATATTCGGCCTGAAGATAGAAAAAGCGTCGATTGCCTGCCCCCGTTAGAGCATCAATCATAGTGAGCTGTTTCTCTCGTTCAAGGGCTTTCTCTAATGACTCCTTTAACGACCTCATAACACTGGTGTCACGCAAACAACAAATAGTGTAGTAGCTGCCATCCAATTCTATCGGATTTAGCATGATATCCAGTGGTACTTCATACCCCTTTTGATGCATGCCGGTTAATTGTGCTAATTCACCCATCACCCGTTTAGACGGACTAGATACAAAACCATTGACATAGCGCTCGTGAGCTTGTCGCTTTGCTGCAGGAATCAGCATGTGGACAGACTTACCCATCACTTCTGATTGCTGATAACCCAACAGCTCATAAAAGTTCGAGTTAGCCAGCTCAATTATGCCTGTTTTATTGACCAACAAAACACCATCTGGCAGCGTTTCAATGAACACACCATATTGTGCTAAAGAAATATTAATGGAGCTACTCCTACCTATAAACTTTCAAGATCATATCCACATTCTAGTCGAATAATCCATTAAATCTATGGATATCAACAAGACAGCTTACACATCACCTTCAACCCTAAGCACATATTGATTACGAGTCGTCTACTTTCGTTGAAAATGTCCGAAATTATTTCTAGTGAAAAAGAAGTTTAGTCTAAGTCCTGTAACGGCCAGACCACAATATAATCTTCAAAATGTGTCATATCTGCATCATTATCAAATACGGTTTTACCCCGAACCGACATACCCGCTTTATGCATTTCACTTTTCTTGCCTTTATTTAGTAACGGGTGCCAAGAGGGTAGTCCTCTGCCCTCACGTAATCTTCTGTAACTGCAACTAGGCGGCATGTAGTCGATGTTGTTTAAATTGGCTTTGGTTAAGGTGACACATTCGGGGACCAATTCGCTACGTTGCGCGTATTGAGTGCAACTACAGGTTTTAGTGTTGAGCAAATTACACACTATGTTGGTAAAGTGTAGCTCATCCATTGGCTCGTCGGGATTGACTTGCAAGGCTTCATTAGGTTCAGCATCATCATCGATGTATTTATGTAAGCAACATTTGGCACATCCATCACATACCGCTTCCCATTCATGCTTATTCATCTGCTCTAAACTTTTGCTTTCCCAAAATTTGGCAGCCAATGTCATCATTCACCATCCTTATTGGAAAACACTCTGGTATGCAGGCTAAAGTGGCCATCCAATGTCATGCTAACCTCATCACCATCGCTAAGAGGTCCAACCCCCTTAGGAGTGCCAGTAAGAACAATATCGCCCGGTGATAGGGTGAATACTTGGCTAATCTGCATCAATAGGCTATCAATATTCCAGATCATCAATGCTGCATCGCCAAGTTGGCGAATCTGTTGATTAACTTTTAGATTAAAGGTTAAGGTGTCTAAGTTGTCTATCTGTTGAATCGGTACAAAATCACTTACCGGGCAAGCACCATCAAAGGATTTAGCTCGCTCCCAGGGTAAACCTTTTGCTTTGAGTTCAGTTTGAACATCCCGCAAGGTTAAATCTAATCCAAGGCCTACACCCCAGATAGCTGAGCGCACAGGAATGGATGTCTGACTAGATAACGTTTTGCCGATCAACAAGGCTATTTCCAGCTCATTGTGACAACTGCCACGATCAGCAGGAATGTTCACGGGTTCAGATACATGGCGTAAGCTTGAGGCTGGTTTCATGAACAATAATGGCTGGGTCGGCATCTCACTATTCAATTCATGTACATGGTCTACATAATTCCGACCCACGCATACCACCTTGCCTGGGGGAAAGGGTAAGATTTCGCCATCAAAGCCACGATGATTATACATTCGTCAGTTCCTTTTTAATTCGATCGGATAGATAACTAACTGCACTTCCAAAGTAAGTGGAGCGGTTCCATCTCATCAGTGTATGAAAGTTAGAATAAACCAGATAAATGCGGCCTTTCTCATCATCCGGCATGATAAGAGACGCATCCAATGCCATGTCTGGTAAGGCCGAACCGTCGTATCGCCTAACGCCTAGTGTCTGCCACTGAGACAGGGGTTTCATTTTATTTTTGTCGAGTCCAGCCAGTGTTAAGTCAAAACCCGCCGGCAGCTTTACTTGTCGTCCCCAAGTAATTTCATCACTCCAGCCTTCTTGCTGCAAATAATTGGCAATAGATGCAAACACATCGGCAGGATTGGACCAAATATCTTTTTTACCATCACCATCAAAATCAACTGCATAGGCCAGAAAAGAAGTTGGCATGAATTGACTTTGCCCCATCGCCCCAGCCCAGGAGCCCAAAAAATCTTGTTGATTGATATGCCCTTGCTGCAAAATGGTTAAAGCCGCAAATAATTGTTTTTTGAAAAAGCTCTCACGACGCCCCTCGTAAGCCATTGTAGACAGTGCTGAGATCACCGGATAATTACCGGTAAATTTACCGAAGTTACTCTCATTGCCCCACAGCGCAACAATAAAACGAGGCTGCACGCCATATTTCTGGCCAACCTGTTCTAACAACTCACGATGCTGTGAATACAGCTCAACCCCTTGTTTAACTTTCCAATCTGGTACCCGCGTTTGTAAATAGGTATCTAAAGTGATTTTCCTCTCTGGTTGATTCTTATCCGCTTTAACTGCACGTTGATGATATTGCACCTGTGAAAATGCTTGCTCTACTAAAGCCGGACTAAAACCTTGTTGTTGTGCTTCAAATTTCAGTTGCTCAATGTATTGGACAAAGCTAGGTTTGGCCTGTTGTGCTGATAACTGAAAAACGCTCAGCCCATAGATCACTAAACTTATTATAATCACTCGCCATAATTTAGTTTGCATAATCAAAACCTTACTACCTATGCTTGTCATTTTGTTGCTGAACATGTTGTTTGAGAAGATTCTCTGTAGGTGGTGGTAATTGCAAATAAAAACCTTTGTCATTCAATTCATTGCTCAATTTTTGCTTATCAACCACACCCAAATGATCACGCTTACTCAAGGGTAATATCATCACGAAATTTGGGTGACCAAAAGTGGTCATCAGTGCTTCAGGCACTGGGCTAAAGTCATCTCGCTTTAAAACATACAAATAGGTGTCAGCTTTTCGTGAACTTTTATACACATAGACCAGCATGAACTAGCTCCCTTGATAGTGAGATAAAATAGCGTCCAGTTGGGCCGCTAGCAATGGTGCTCGCCAACCTGAGATTAAATCTGGCTGAATACCCATCTCGCGCATTTCATCTAGTTTAAGCCAATGAAACTTGAGTAACTGCTGAATTTGTTTTTTAGAACCCATCACCTCTACAGGTATGGATAACGCATCTGCCGTTTGCTGGCAGGCAGCCCTTAATTCAGCGCTGACTTTTTTGAAACCACTGTGTTCCATTAATCGTTCAATCGGTGCGGGGAATACCTCAACAGGTGAATTTTTAGCATCATTCACCATTTCTAAGATGGCGTCGCCATGAATCCGAGCTTCTTGAGGAGTCAAGCCATCTATACTAAAAAGCGCATTCTTATTAGTCGGTTGTTGGCGGGCAATTTCAACTAAATTGGATTCTCGTACCACGAAATTCAGCGCCAAATCACGCTTACGTGCTTGCTCAACCCGCCATTTAGCTAATAGTCTGAGCAGGTAAAGTTCCCGACCGGTTAATTTCCAATTATTCTTAATTCCCAAATAAGCTAGCTCAGTCGGAACCTGCAGCGTCTTTTTACGGGCCAATTGCTCCATTTCCTGGTAAACCCATTGGGTTCGACCTAAGGCTTCAATTTGTTGTTTCAAGCTTGGATATACATCGAATAGATACAATACATCATTGGCGGCATACTGGCACTGCTCCTCACTTAGCGGACGGGCCATCCAGTCGGTACGGGATTCCCCCTTATCAAGCTTAATCGCTAACATCTCTTCGATTAAATTAGCGTATCCAAGGGTAGCTCCCATGTTCAGTAAACAAGCCGCGAACTGCGTGTCAAACACAGGTTTAGGCACCACTCCAAGACTGTGCCAAAAGGTTTCTAAGTCTTCTGAACACGAATGTAAGACTTTCACCACCTTTTCATCACTTAACAGCGCCACTAGTGGTCCAAAATCTGTGATATCCAAGGGGTCGATTAACGCCAGTGTTACGCCATCAAATATTTGAATAAGGCCTAAACGGGGGTATAAGGTGCGCGTTCTAACAAATTCAGTGTCAACGGCTATGGCGTCACTTTGCTGGGCTTGAGCACAGAATTCGTGCAATTTTTGGTCTGTGGTAATAAGTGTGTAATGCATAGATTTATTAAACGGTCCGGAAATAAAAAGCCGACATCAGTCGGCTTTAGCAAAAATAAGGAGGTCAGATGTTTACCGACATTAATTGCGCAACTCTTTACGTAATATCTTACCAACATTTGACTTAGGAAGCTCGTCTCTGAACTCAACAAATTTAGGAACTTTGTAGCCGGTCAAATGTAGTCGACAGTGATCAATTAATGCTTTTTCGGTTAATGATTCAGATTTACGTACCACAAATAGCTTAACCGCTTCACCAGACGACTCGTGGGGCACACCGACCGCAGCCACTTCAATAACATCCTCATGCATGGCGGCAACTTCTTCGACTTCATTGGGAAAGACATTAAAGCCTGAGACCAGGATCATATCTTTTTTGCGGTCTACAATATAAAAATACCCCTGCTCATCTACAGTCGCAATATCCCCTGTGGCCAACCAACCATCTTGCATAATTTCAGCGGTGGCTTCCGGACGATTCAAATACCCTTTCATCACCTGCGGACCTTTGACATACATCTCACCAGGTTTACCAGCTTCGACTTCATTACCGTCATCATCACACAATTTGATATCCGTTGAAGACACCGGCATGCCGATAGAGCCTTTGTACTTTTCTAGCTGCGGAGGGTTCACTGTTACCACGGGACTGCACTCAGTAAGACCATAACCTTCAAGTAATACTTTACCCGTCACTTTCTCCCATTTTTCGGCAACCGGTCGTTGCACTGCCATACCACCACCCAAGGCAAACTTAAAATTGCTAAAATCCAATTCTTTGAATCCTGGCGTGTTTAGCAAGCCATTGAACAATGTATTCACACCCGTCATTACCGTAAATGGGTAACTGGTCATCTCTTTTACAAAACCATCCATGTCGCGAGGATTAGTGATTAATAAGCTAGGACAGCCAAATTTCACGAAGGTCAAGCAGTTCGCCTGCAATGCAAAGATATGATATAGCGGCAGTGCCGTTACTACCAACTCTTTACCAGGTTCAATGACAGTCTCAAGAATCGAGGAAATTTGCTCTAAGTTGGCCACCATATTTCGATGAGTCAACATCGCGCCTTTCGATACACCAGTAGTACCGCCGGTATACTGTAAGAAGGCGATATCATCATTATTGATATCTGGCCGGGTATAAGGCAAGGAAGCGCCCTGCTTAACGGCAGCCATAAATGATTCAGCACCATCGATGCTAAAATTAGGTACCATTTTCTTGATGTATTTAACTGCAAAGTTCATCACCCAGCGCTTTGGGGCGGGCAGCATATCTGCAATTTGGGTCAATAAAACTTTTTGAATAGGGGTGTCTTTGATCACATCAGCTAGGGTGCAAGCAAAGTTCTCGATAATCACAATCCCTTTCGCATTCGAATCGCTTAATTGATGCTTTAACTCCCTAGCGGTGTAGAGCGGGTTAACATTCACCACCGTCATACCGGCCCGCAGGATGCCGAATAAAGCAATCGGATATTGGATTATATTCGGCATCATAATCGCAACGGGATCACCTTTTTGTAGTCCTGCATTTTGCAGGTAGGCAGCAAATTGTTTGGACAATCGATCGAGTTCTGCGAAATTGATGCTGTGCCCAAAATTGATAAAGGCTGTATTATTCGCATACTTGCTGACTGACTGTTCAAAGATATCCACTACTGAGGAGTAGTGATCAGGGTCAATTTCAGCCGGTACGCGTGAGTCGTAATGCTCTAACCAAATTTTTTCCACTTTGCCTCCATGGGCTTGTGATCTTCTTTGCGGGGTAAATTTTTAGTTTAATCACTGCAAGATTAACCCAAGTTGGGGTTAATTATTAACAGCTTGGACCAGTTATGTTAACCAATGATGCGCGAAAGATAAACATATCGATCGGAATAAGCCTTCATTCGCTGAAAAGCTAGACAATCAGACCAAAAACCCTCTCTTTTGGGGATGAATTTTAGCCTATTCGACACCATTCGAATTATTCTGTAAAAAGCTTTCGATATGTTGTGCAATTTGTTTGGGGTGATCCATATGCAGATGGTGGCCACCGGGACTAGTAACATGGGTGAGGTGTTGGACCCATCCCAAACGTTCTTTGACCTTCTCACGCATCACTTCGTAACCTTCAGTTCCCATAATCGCAAGCGTGGGGCACTGAATGTTCTGCATAAAGTGCTGCGCTTGATCATCCGTAACCCGCAAAGAGGAAATCGTCCTTAACCGTCGGTCAGTGCGAAACCGCAGTTCACCGTCTTGTTCATACAAGTTTCGATTGACTAATAACTCTGCCGCTTCACAACTAAGATCGCCCGCCTTGGCTCGCGCTTTGACGACGGCATCATAACTTTTTGGATGTTTTGCTTCTCTGGCTTGTAATTGCAGACGACTCTCTATGGATTCACGCATTTGTTCAGGACTGCTCTGAGCTGTTTTGGTCAAAGGCCCGAAAGACTCAATAGTAATATAATGACTGACATATTCAGGAAAACTGCTGGTGTACATCGACCCCACAATCCCGCCCATCGAATGACCTAAAAGAATAAACGACTTAAACCCTTGGGTGACGACCAATTCATGCAAATCATGAACGAAATCAATTTGGTGATAATGGGCATCGGCACTGCGGTGGCTCGATAATCCGTGGCCCGCAAAATCAATAGCGATAACCTGATAGTCTGAGAGGTATTTTGCTAACGGGCTGAAACTAGCCGCATTATCCAACCATCCATGCAAGGCTAAAATAAGCGGCTTGCCTACATTGCCATTAGTTAATCCAGATAATTGAATATTGGCCAAAGAAAATTTTACATCATGCATACCGAGCTCCATATTAACCGCTATATGCTCATGCAATGGACACAAAAAAGCGGCATCAGTTTGCCGCTTTTGTACCACCTTATGCCGCTTAGCGGAAATTACCTGCCGTGATAATGGACCATACTCATCGGTGATAATATCCTGTAGGATTGATTTTCACGGCTCTTTGCGGCTGTCGATATCTCGATTATTGATATTTTTAGCCGGCCGATTATTGACTGGTAGAGCCGCACCTTGAGTTTGGCGTTGACCACCTCGGATGATGATCCTTTGATGATATGGTCGATATGGGAAGCCCCAATAAGACTGATAGGGCCACATATGAATGGTACTGACTTCAACTCGTTCAATCTCTTTCCACAAATGGTAACCTGTAGATTGTAAAGTTGGGAATACGTACTTATGCTCACCTACCGTGCCCTCTTCGACACCAATAAGCTTGCCTGCTACGGTTACCGCCCGGCCTTTTTGGAATACCATAGGATCTAAAAATCCGTCAACATAGACCCTGAATCGACCTATACTCTGGTCTGAAATAATTGGTCTCCCATAAGTTCTTAACGGATAGTGTAAGATTTCCAACATAGTGGCATCAGGCAGATTCTCTATTTGCGCGATAACACCGCCCCAACGGGCCATCTTATCTAAATTTCCTTCAGGGTCTGCGGACGCTTTTTCGTAGGAGAGAAGCTCAACATTTTTATCAACCTGAACACTCTCTGGCACAGATACGCACCCTGACAATAATATTACGGCAAACAACGCCGCTATCTTAGCTTGCATGTTGGAACCTCTTGTTAAATTTGCTACCTAGTATGGGTACGCTGTTAGTTAATTTATAGCTCAATCAAGCCGAACTTAACCCCAGATTTCATTCATTTTGAATAACAGATACTATGTATTTAAGCTAACAGAAGTTGACTGAATAGCAACAAAATTGCGCTGAATAACACGAGCCTAAATTATCAGGCGTTACACGAAAGTATCAACACCAAATAACGATTGAATCTCGTCTCGCTGTTCATGTTTGGCTAGGGATTGATAAGTATCTATGGCTTTAGTAGCGCGATAATCAGAATACTCAACTTTGTCCTGTTGCTGTTGAGAGTAACGTTCAACATCCGCCAACGCCTCAGGGTTATTTTGACGAACAACCGTCTGCGCACCAGCTGGCCTGCCGCTGCCCGGCTGATTTGGTTGCTGTTGAGGGTCAACCGGTTTTCGCGGCTCCCTCACCTTCGGCGTTATCGTTAGTTGGTTTTGCAGTGCAACTAACGGGCTGTCAATTTCCAATCAATTAAGACCTTTAAATTATTCTTGTGATAATTCTGTTGAATGTCTGTCGTTACCAACCGTTAAACTTTGCAAGTTTCATGCTCATTGTTGAAATTAGCTCATACAAATCGCGACGACAGTGCCACTAGTTTCGCTGTTTGCTACTCTCTACCGGGCAGCTTTTTCCAAGTTACCTTGTCTCGCAAATAGACAGGTTGGATATTTTCACAATCAAATACTTCCCCAAGGGCTATGTGTCTACTGGCTAACTGAAGCATGTATGCTGCGTTTGGATACAGCACCTGTGCCGCACCTATTTGTGCCACGAGCGGGCTAAACGCCGGATAAGCTTGCCATCCCGTTCCCGCCAGTTTATCGGGTAATTCGGTTAATAGCTGCAAAGCTTGCTCTGGTGCCAACACCTGCTCAATGCCATCCAACACGGCGAGACCATTTCGATTAATAAACTGTCCGAAATAGACCTCATCCATACGAGCATCAATGGCTACTGCAATCCGCTCAGCCCCTTCAGTGTCTATAACTTGCTGGGCCATAGTAGCTAAAGTAGACACCCCAACGACTTTAAGTTCAGTTCCTAGAGATAATCCTTGGATCATCCCAGTGGCAATACGAACCCCAGTGAAACTGCCGGGACCCCGTCCGAAAACCAAGTAATCAAAGTCTTTTAAGCTAGATTGGTGAGTTTTCAGTAACTGGTCTACCATAGGTAGTATTTTCTGGCTATGTTGTTGAGGACACACCTCGAAGAGGCTGTGCACCTGCTGATTAATTTTTATCGCAGCAGAGCAGGCTTCGGTTGCGGTATCAAGTGCTAGTAAATTCATGGTTGCTCATTCTGTTTTTGGATATCCTGCAAAAAATCCATCGCTAAATCAATATCCCGAGTTCGTTTCATTGGCGGTAAGCTGGATAAAAATGTCTTTGCGTAATCTTTAGTGATTAATCGATTATCACAAATCACCAGCACTCCTCGATCCGTTTCATCACGGATCAATCGACCCGCTCCCTGCTTGAGTGAAATCACCGCCTGTGGAATTTGAATCTGAGCGAAGGGGTTGGCGCCAGATTTTCGACAATCTTCTATTCTAGCTTGCAGCAGCGGGTCGTCCGGTGCCGCAAAGGGCAACTTGTCAATCATTACACAGGTGAGATCATCACCCCGCACATCGACGCCTTCCCAAAATGCACCGGTTCCGAGTAACACTGCCTGTTTATTATTTACATATTCTTCGAGCAGCGCACGCTTAGTAGTTGTGCCTTGGACTAAAATCGGGTTATCGATTCGATCAGGTAGTTTCTCCGCTATTTCTTTTAGCATTGCATGTGATGTAAACAACAAGAAACACCGGCCATCACTGGCTGCAATTAATTTTATCGCGACCTCTAACAAGGTCTTTTTCATTTCCCAACTACTGGGCTCAGGTAAATAGCGCGGCACACATAATATTGCCTGCTTTTGATAGTCAAAAGGACTGTCCAACGCCAAAGTTTGTGCATCATGCAAGCCCATTAGACGTTGAAAATGTGAGAATCCGCCATCAACCATTAAGGTCGCAGAGGTAAACACCCATGTTCGCTTGGGCTCTTCGATAAAACTGGCAAAGCGTTTGGCAATCGATAACGGTGTGAGGTGAAGCACAATATGTTTAGGTGTGGTTTCATACCATAAACTCACACCAGCTTGATTTGTGTCGGTTAACACAGCCAATTTAGACTTAGCATGGGTAACCCGTTCAAATAAGGTATCCAACTCTTTTTCTCTGCCCAAATGGATTTTGACCACCTCGTATAATACTCCAAGGGACTCATCCAACTTGCTCATTTGGGTTTGAATTTCCGCTCTGGCTAACATATTTCGCCAATTGCCTTTTTCTGGCGTAACGGGAAAAAGAATACGCAGATCAGCAGCGATCAGCCGGCATTTTTCCGCGGCCTTCACCAATTGGTCGGCATCTTTAAGCACAGTGCGCTTGACGATGTCGATATCTCGGGCCAAATCGGATATTTGCCGGCTTGAAAGCGCTTCACCAAAATATTCACTGGCGATATCAGGTATCTGATGGGCTTCATCAAAGATGACGATATCCGCGTCAGGTATGAGTTCTCCGAAACCTGTATCTTTGAGAGCCATATCAGCGAAAAATAAATGATGATTCACCACTACGATATCAGCCTCAAGGGCTTTTTTTCTGGCTTTGACTAAGTAACAGTCTTCATAATCAGGACAATCTTTACCTAGACAGTTGTCCACTGTCGAGGTTACCAAGGGGATTACTCTGGCATCTTCAGCAAGAGACTTTAGCTCACCAATATCACCACTGCGGGTGGCAGATGCCCATTGTCTCACTTGAGTAAGTTCATTTAACGTTTGTTTTTCCAATAAGGTGCTGTTACCGCTATGTTGACTCAAACGGTGCAAGCACAAGTAATTGGAGCGACCTTTGAGCAAAGCAGCCTGTCGATTACTGGCTAAGGCTTTAGTCAACAAGGGCAAATCGCGATGAAAAAGTTGCTCTTGTAAATTCTTGGTACCGGTGGAAATAATAGCCTTTTTATCACTGACCATCACGGGAGCAAGGTAAGCGAATGTTTTACCTGTACCCGTACCCGCCTCGACAATCAACGGGCTTTTTTGCAGAATAGCCGTTTCAATGGCTTGCGACATTTCAACTTGCGCTTTGCGGGGACTAAAACCAGCTATAGCAACGGATAACAGGCCATCTTGGGCAAATAATTCGGTAACCTTGGACATTAAATAGACCTGTATTGGTTGATCGATAGACTAGAATCGTAATAGGCTTAGAGATTGATAATGACGCACTGAAAGTGTACGAGTGTAATCAATGAGTATGCCAAAAAAACCCTAAAATATCAGCATTAATGATCAAAAATACTTGAACATATGTATATTTTATAAGCGGTTAGTTGCACTTGGGCTTGGCAATAGCATGGACTTTCATCTAAGGTATCCATTCTGCTTAGTTAAATTACATAATGAGGTAACAATGTTTTTAGTTTGGAGCACTCAGTTTTGAAGTTGACTTTCAGCCTTGGGCTTTTCCTTATGCTACTGTGGTTATTACTCTCTGGCCACTTCAACATATTGTTTATCAGCTTTGGCATAGTCTCAGTGCTATTTGTGTTGCTGATGGCCAGACGGATGGAGCTTATCGACCATGAAAGTCATCCGATTACTATGGCCGCTCAACTGCTGTGGTTCTGGTTGGTTTTGGCCAAAAAAATCTTCACTGCGAATATCGATGTGACCCTGCGAATATTAGGCGTCAAACCTATTAACCCCCAATTGATCAAGATACCATTAGAACAATCATCAGATCTAACCAAAGCCATTTACGCCAATGCTATTACCCTCACTCCTGGCTCCGCCAGTTTACATATCGAAGACGGTTATTTGTATGTCCATACTATTAGCGAGGAAGGGGCGCAAGCTTTGCTAGAGGGTGAGATAGCAAAATTGATCCCGCTGGACAAAAATAATCAAGCAGGAGAAAACCAGTGAGTCAACTTTTTATAGCGGCAGCATTGGCAATCATGGTGACAATGGCGTTAGCCTTAGCCCGAGCATTATTGGGACCTACAGTATTTGACCGGATCTTAGCGGTAAACATGTTCGGTACCAAAGCTGTATTGTTGGTGGCGGTTTTCGCCTTTATCTCAGGCCGCCCAGACGTACTAGATATCGCCTTACTCTACTCGTTGTTGAATTTTATAGGCGTTGTGGCGGCACTGCGTTTGGTCCAGCGCAACAAGGAATATGCCGACCCTCATCCAGAACAGGAAGACACTCCTGCTATGCAGCCTCAATTTGACGCAGAACAAGCTAAGAGTGGTGTTGAACCATCTAAGGAAAGTCAATGATCTTAATAATAGCGGATGTTTTGACCTGTATTTTTGTTAGTTTAGGATGCCTGCTTGGCATAATCGGTGGCATCGGCATGCACCGCTTGAACGATTTTTACAGCCGCCTTCATGCCGTTGGGGTGACTGACACGCTTTGTAGTTTTTTAATCCTCACCGGCTTAGCATTTCAAAGTGGCCTTTCTCTGGTAACTGTCAAATTACTACTGGTATTTATGTTTTTATTTTTTACCAGCCCCACAGCTTCATTCTCACTCGCAAACAATGCTTGGAATTGGGGATTGAAACCGCAAAATAACGGTAAAAACCTTCCCTGTAGTAACGAAAATGAGGAGCAGTGATGATAAGTCTCATAATCGACATTGTGTTGTTGTTGTTTCTGTTGGTGATGGCCATCTCAATTCTTCAAGTCAGAAATTTATTTGCGGTAGCCATGATGTTTGGCTTGTACAGCTTACTGGTTGCAGGTTTGTTCATGGTGTTAGATGCACCTGATGTAGCCTTTACAGAAGCTGCTGTGGGTACCGGAATTGCCACAGTTTTAATGCTAGCCACCCTAGCTGTTACCCATGATACACACGAGAAAAAACGGCCTAAATTAGCTTTAGGCCCCTTGTTTATCGTGCTTGTTACCGGAGGATTACTATTTTACGGCACTCACAATATGGGCAACTTAGGCGATCAAGAATCGCCAGTACATACCCAAGTGGCTAAACGATATATCGAAAAGGGCCAGCAAGACACTGGGGTACCCAATTTGGTTACAGCGGTTTTAGCCAGCTATCGGGGATTCGATACTCTAGGTGAGGTTACCGTTGTATTCACTGCTGGGATAGGTGTGCTTTTACTGCTTAGGCGCAAACAAAAACCCAGAGTAAAAGGAGTTAAAGGTGGTTGATAACTTAATTCTTCGGGTCATCGCCAAAGTGCTAATTCCCGTTATCATGCTGTTTGCCTTGTATGTTCAATTTCATGGCGACTATAGTCCTGGTGGTGGTTTCCAAGCCGGGGTTATCTTCAGCTCGGCGATGTTGCTATATGCATTAGTATTTGGCTTAGATGCTGCAGCCAAAATATTGACAGATAAAGCCCTAGTTATTACGGCTAGCCTAGGAGTGCTTTTGTATGCTGGTACTGGCGTTGCATCACTAATATTGGGAGGTACATATTTAGATTACGGCGTCCTAGCCTCGACCCCCTTAGCAGGTCAGCATATAGGTATCATTGTGATTGAATTAGGCGTAGGTCTGACAGTGGCCGCAATTATGGTGCTGATATTCTTTACTTTTGCAAGAAGGACACGGGCAGTATGATGGAATATGTATTAGGTCATATCAATTATTGGATCATAATTTTACTCATGATGACCGGCCTCTACACCATGATGAGTAAGCCAAACCTAATTAAAAAAATGGCCGGTTTGAGTGTATTCCAAACTGGCGTAATTCTACTTTACATCAGTCTAGGCAAAGTCACCGGCGGTACCGCTCCCATTATAGCTGACGGATTTGATATCTATTCCAATCCCCTCCCCCAAGTGCTGATGTTAACTGCCATTGTTGTCGGCGTTGCCACCACAGCACTGGGTTTTGCACTGATAGTGCGGATCAAAGAGGCATATGGGACCATTGAAGAAGATGAATTAGAAAAAATGGACGGCGAAGTATGATAGAACAAAATCTGACGATTTTGATGGTGGTCGTACCCTTAATGTGTGCGCCTATCACTGCAATGTTAAATCGAGCCTATATTGGGTGGCTGATTACGCTTCTCGTCACAACAAGCTGCTTTGTGATGTCGATTATTTTGCTGTTGGGGTTATCCGATGGCACTGTTATACATTATGAGTTAGGAGGTTGGGCACCGCCTTGGGGAATCGAATATCGTTTAGACTCAGTTAACGGCCTAGTTGCACTTATTGTTTCTGGGATCGGTATGTTGACCTCCATATATGCTAAACGATCCGTTGAGGTTGAGATCGAAAGCCACCAAATTCCATTATTCTACACAGCGTTCCAATTGTGCTTTTTGGGGCTACTAGGTATTTGCTTAACCGGTGACATATTCAATCTTTTCGTTTTTTTAGAGATTTCATCCTTAGCATCTTATGCACTCATTGCCTTAGGTAATAATCGAAAAGCGCTTACTGCATCCTTTCACTATTTGGTGCTGGGGACCTTGGGCGCAACGTTTTTCCTGATCGGTATCGGACTTGCTTATGCTGCTACCGGCACGTTAAACATGGCAGATTTATCCAGCGGACTCGTCGCTGCTAGTGATATACGCTTAGTCCACACGGCCTTCGCCTTTATTATAGTGGGAATGGCGCTCAAGGCCGCCATTTATCCGCTACATCTTTGGTTACCTAATGCCTACAGCTATGCACCATCTGTAGTCAGTATTTTTCTGTGTGCTACGGCCACCAAAGTTGCCATATACGTAATAATCCGCTGTCTTTTCAATGTGTTTTCAATTGATTATGTATTATCTACGCTGCTACCAGAGGTTCTAGTAGTAGTCGGTGCTGTGGCAATTCTCTATGGCTCAGTAAGAGCCATAGGTCAAAACGGTATGCGCAAGATGCTAGCTTATTCCAGTGTGGCTCAAATCGGTTATATGGTTATGGGAATTGGTTTCTTTAGTCGCAGTGGTTTGACCGCCAGCCTGTTACATTTATTCAATCATGCCCTGATGAAGGCCGCGCTTTTTATGGCTGCAGGACTTTTTATCTACCGAGTAAATACCGCGACCTATGAAAACTTGAAAGGCATGGGCAAAGAGATGCCTTGGACGTTTGCCGCTATGTTGATTGCTGCAATGAGCCTTATCGGTGTGCCTGGCACTGTCGGTTTCGTCAGTAAATGGCAGTTGCTCCAAGCGGCTATTGAACAACAGCAGTGGGCCATGTTGGTGATCATAATTATAGGCTCCTTGCTAGCTATCATTTACATGTGGAAATTAATCGAAGTCTTATATTTTCAGCAACAAAGTAAGATCAGAATTCAGGATGTACAATCAGGTAGTGAACGCTTTAGCCACTCCCCATTGAGTATGACAGCTGCACTATGGATATTGTCTGGTATGTGTATTTATTTTGGTATTTTTACCGACTTCAGTATGCAAACCGCTCATTCGGCCGTAGACCTTTTATTTGCTGGACATAGGGGGCAAGGATGAGTGTCGATTTACTAATATTGACTAGCATAATATTGCCTTTGTTTGGGGCTTTACTCATTAGCCGACTCGACCGAATACCCAATGTGCGGGAAATGGTGACCTTACTCGTCTCTACAGCTTTGCTAATTGTAGTGGTTGGATTATATGGCCATTTAGAACACATGAGTGACGCCACCTTAGTGCTTGCGCAACCCTTTGCTGGGATGGAGATAGCCTTTAGTTTGAATCCGCTGGGGATGTTGTTTGCCCTGATTGCGGCCATTTTATGGCTGGTTACCAGTATTTACGCCAGTGGCTATATGCGGGCTCA
Organism: Aliiglaciecola sp. LCG003; assembly: GCF_030316135.1. NCBI lineage: Bacteria > Pseudomonadati > Pseudomonadota > Gammaproteobacteria > Alteromonadales > Alteromonadaceae > Aliiglaciecola > Aliiglaciecola sp. LCG003. Next base: position 2,959,904 of record NZ_CP128185.1, read on the forward strand.
CCATGAAAAACATCAAACTCGTTTCTATGCACTTTTCGCTATCGCTATTTCCGCCGTAATGGCAATCGCCTTTGCAGACAACTTATTTACCTTATTTTTGTTTTATGAAATATTGACCTTGTCCACATATCCCCTTGTTACCCACTCTGGTGATGAAAAAGCCAAACGCAGTGGTCGGATATATTTGGGTGTCCTTATGGGTACTTCCATCGGACTATTCTTACCGGCAATGCTGATTATTTGGCATTTCACCGGAAATTTGCAATTTACGCAAGGCGGGGTATTAGGCGATCACATTCCCAGCGAATGGATAGCGCTTATTTATGCTTTATTTATATTTGGTATAGGGAAGGCCGCGGTGATGCCTATGCACAAATGGTTACCTGCCGCGATGGTAGCACCGACGCCTGTTAGTGCGCTGCTTCACGCGGTAGCAGTAGTAAAAGCCGGTGTATTTGCCATTTTAAAAATTACCATTTTTATCTTTGGCCCAGAAGCCCTCAATTTGTCCGGTGCAAATCACTGGATAATTTGGTTCCCAATGGCGACTATATTGTTGGCCTCTTTTATTGCGATGACAAAAGACAACCTAAAAGAACGTCTGGCCTACTCTACCATCAGTCAACTTAGTTACATTGTATTAGGTGCCGTGTTGGCGAATTCATTAGGATTATTAGGCGCTTCATTGCATATCGCTATGCATGCTTTTGCCAAAATAAGTCTGTTTTTCGCAGCTGGGGCGATTTTAGTTACAGCACATAAAACCAAAGTAAGTGAACTGTCGGGTTTAGGTAGAACCATGCCTTTTACCTTTTTAGTATTTTTAATTGGCTCATTAAGCATTGTTGGTTTACCGCCCTTTGGTGGCATGTGGAGTAAATGGTATTTGCTATTAGCCAGTATGGATTTTTCGGGTCCAGAAGGAACCAAATGGGCACTCTTAGTCACCTTGCTACTTAGCTCACTTTTGAATATTGCCTATTTAGTAGTGATACCTGTAAAAGCCTTCTTCTCGCCTTTACCCGCAGGACAAAGCGCAAAGATAAATGAAGCACCATTGCCTTGTATAATAGGTATGGCTATACCCGCCGTGTTTTGCGTTTATTTATTCTTTTACCCAGAGCCATTTTATTCCCTAGCAAAAGCAGCGGTCTTTCCATAAACCGCAAGGAGTTAGTTTTGTCAGATTTAAATCAGCAGCCAACTGGCCCAGAGGAACAACCCGGCTTTTTCGATAAGCCCAGCAATGTCACCCTGATATTACGGGTCTTTTACGCCTTATGCTTACTGCTGGTGCTATTAGATTTTTTGCTGCATCGACATATCTATACCGACATCGAGCGGATACCTGCTTTTTATGCTATTTACGGTTTTATTGCCTGTGTGGTGTTAGTTGTTATTGCTAAAAAAATGCGAAAATTCATGATGCGTAAAGAAGATTATTACGATGGAAATGAATCAGAAGTGCCCCATGATGAGCAAGGAGATAACTAATGTGGGTTGAGAATTTGCCGCCGTTTATACCCTTTTTTCTGGGGGCATTGCTATTACCATTGCTGCCCGCCAAGGCTCGCTTTCTAACCCTATTGATCCCGATTTGGGGAGGCTTAAATTTATATTTCAGTGCCTCTCATGGCGATTGGCTACAAGTAAGTATCGTAGAGTTTGAATTACAAATAATGCATGTGGACAAACTCAGTATTTTATTTGGTTACTTATTCCACATAGCCGCATTGATTGCCATAATCTATTCACTACATGTCAAAGATAAGTTGCAGCACACAGCAGGTTTACTCTATGCAGGAAGCGCCTTAGGGGCGGTATTTTCCGGCGACTTGATTAGCCTGTTTATCTTTTGGGAGTTGCTTGCGCTAACCTCAGTATGGTTAATTTTGGCCAGACGTACTGAAAAAGCCAATAAAGCCGGTATTCGATATCTTGTCTACCAAGTTTTTTCGGGCATTTTATTACTAATCGGCACCTTGCTGCATTACCAGCAAACTCAGTCACTTGCCTTTGACTATATTGGGCTTGATAGCATAGCTTCGTGGTTTATTTTCATTGCCCTTGGCATCAAGTGTGGATTCCCGTTCTTACATACTTGGTTGACTGACGCCTATCCTGAAGCAACCCCCACAGGGACGGTATTCCTATCTGCATTCACCACAAAAGTGGCTATTTTCGCCCTTGCTCGCACCTTCCCTGGGACTGAGTTATTAGTCTATATAGGCGCGGCCATGACTTGTTTCCCGATTTTTTATGCCGTGATCGAAAACGATCTTAGACGAGTGTTGGCCTACAGTTTAATCAATCAATTAGGTTTTATGGTAGTGGGCATTGGTATAGGCACCAGCCTCGCATTAAACGGCGCAGTCGCCCACGCTTTCAATGATGTGATATTCAAAGGTTTGCTGTTTATGACCATGGGCGCCGTATTGCATCGCGTGGGGCATGTTCTAGGGTCCGACTTAGGCGGACTTTACAAAACCATGCCCAAGACCACTATGTTTTGTATTGTCGGAGCTGCGTCAATCTCGGCTTTCCCATTATTCAGCGGTTTTGTCAGCAAAAGTATGGTGATGGCAGCTATGATTGAGGCGGGACACGAGTATTTGTGGCTAATGTTGCTGTTTGCTTCGGCAGGGGTATTTCATCACGCAGGGATCAAAATTCCATTTTTCGCATTCTTTGCCCATGACTCAGGCTTACGTCCCAAAGAAGCGCCAAATAATATGTTGCTGGCGATGTTTATAGCCTCTGCACTGTGCATCTTTATTGGCACCTATCCGGCCTTGTTGTACTCACTATTGCCCTGGGAGAACAGCTACGTACCTTACGATATCACCCATGTATTGACTCAATTGCAGTTACTGTTTTTCTCAGCGTTGGCATTTGTATGGTTAAATAAAAAAGGTTTATATCCAGCTGAACTGCGGTCGGTTAATTTAGATGTTGAATGGCTGTATAGAAAACTGTTGCCAGCTAGCGCTAATCGGCTGACTGGCAACTTGGCCAGCTTACGCGATAGCGGCTCATTGCAAATGACACGGTTACTCGACTCGCTGCCTGCAATAAAACAATCATCAGCCTACTCCACTGCCCAACTGGCTAAACGTATGGCCGCTATATTGGCCGTGATGTTGTTGTTAGGCTTCATTTCCAGTAATTTTTGAAGACTCACATTAACACTGTCTTGAAATTGCTACACTATTTAACAAGGATTATAGTGTAGCAACTCCCCACCCCAAATTTTATCTATACAAATCAATAGCATGCATAGTTGGAACAGTTTTAGCATTACTCCCAAATAGAATCAAAAATCATTAATACAGCTACTATCGAGCTAAAACGCTAGCCGAATAGCTGCTTTCAATAAAAGGAGACTAAACATGCTATTTTGGATATTTGTGGTGTTATCTACTGTATTGATAGCAGCCTTGCAGAAAACTTCGCTACCCAAGCTAATAATGTCTGCTACAGTAGCCGTAGTCTGTTACATTGGGGTGCTATTGTTTATTGTTACTACCTTTAGCCGCTCACACGCAACTAAATAAAGTTACACATACTACTTACACTAAGGAAAAACTATGTTGAATATTAAAAACAAAATCGCATTGGCTATGATGATCGCTGGATTAGGTTTAGCAGGCTGTACCGAAGCACAGAAAGATTCAGCTGAAGATACTAAAGAAGCTGTTGTCGAAGAAGCTAAAGAAATGAAAGAAAAAGCGGCCGACATGATGGATGAAGCTGAAGATAAGAGTGAAGACATGCTTGATGCAGCTAAAGAAAAAGCCTCTGATATAAAAGATGCAGCTGAAGAAGAGTCTGCTGAAATGAAAGCTGCGGCTGAAGAAAAGCTTAAAGAAGCTTGTATCAAAATGAAAGAAAAAACCGGTGGCGACACCTCTGATTGCTAACACAATCAACAAGTGTCTTGCATAAGATACAGATGAAAAGGCGGTGATTAACCGCCTTTTTTAATGCTGGCGAATCAGTTCAATCATTTGTTTAAAGTTAGCATGGGATCTGCCCTGCAACCATTCAAATACTAGCATCTCAGTCGACACCAGTTGGCAACCCGCTTGCTCTAACCTTGTTTTAGCAAGACTTCTATCCGCTTCGTAACGAGACGCTGTTGCATCCCACACCACCACTACATTATAACCCAGTGTCATAGCCCCGAGAGCTGTCTGTAATAAACATACGTGGGACTCGCAACCCAAGAGGATTAGATCTGGACGATTCTGTTGCTGCTTAATATCAGCAATATGTTGAGCAAGATCAGGTTGTTGCAATGCACTAAAAGTAGTTTTTTCAAAACAGACTGAGATAAATCCGGCAAGATCTGCATGGGTTTTGCCTAAGCCCTGGGGGTACTGCTCAACAAAAGTAATAGGTACGTCCATAAGTTGTGCACAAGTTAGCAATGTACGACTTTTTTGCAGGACCCTTGCCGCACCGTATAATACCGGATACAGACTTTGTTGCATATCCACTACCAAGACCTGGGCCTGACTGGCAGAAAAAGATTTAACTGACATAAACTTTATAATCCCAAGGTGCTAAATTAACGGTAAGTTCTGAGTTCAACTCACTATCTGTGTCGTCAAAAACAGACATAAACTGTCCGCTTAACAAAGTGCTGTTAAAAGTCACGGATTGAGGCCTAGCAGACAAATTTAACACCACAAAAACTTTACTGTTGGTGTCTTGTCGAATAAAACTGAACACTGATTCTGGGCAGTTGTTAACCACTTTGAGCATTGTGGCACCCCAATGAGCGTTATGCAAAGCACTGTGAGATTTCTTCAATTTGATCAAGCGACGGTAGAGTTCACCAATTTCGTGTTCTTGCCACTCAATACAATCCTTGTCAAAAAAAGCCAACCTTTTACGACTTCCCGCTTCCTGACCATTATAAATCAGTGGCATACCTTCGCCTAAGACAGATAAAACAATGGCTGGCGGTAAACAGTCGGAAAATTGCTCGAACTGGGTTCCATCCCAAGCATTTTTATCGTGGTTACTAACAAAAGTCATCCGGTGAGCCTGTTTGGGATAATTCTTTTGATTCCACGAATAGTATTTAAAAAGTTTATTCAGACCCCCCTTTTGCATCGCAATATTGTGCATTATTTCATTCCAACTCCACGCATAAGTCATATCAAAAGCATGTTGATGGAGATCTTTGGACTCCCACTCTGCGAGCATAAATATAGGTTTAATTTGCGTAAGCTGTTGTCGCACTGAGCGCCAAAAATCATTCGGTACAAAACCCGCCACATCGCATCTATACCCATCGATGTCAGCTTGCTCCACCCAATAACACATCGCTTTGAGCATGTATTCTCGCAAGCCGAAATGACGGTAATCAAAATCTATAATGTCATCCCAATCCCACCACGGTGTCGGTGTGAAATTTCCATCTTGATCCCGCGCATACCATTCAGGATGACTATCCACCAATACGTTGTCCCACGCACTATGATTGGCCACCCAATCAAGAATAACTTTCATACCCAAGTCGTGAGCTGCTGATACCAAGCGTTTGAGGCTTGCTAGATCACCTAAGTCAGGATTGACGGCAAAGTAGTCTTTAACGGAATAGGGGCTACCTAAACTACCCTTACGGTTTTTGACTCCTATGGGATGAATCGGCATTAACCAAAGAATGTCGATGCCGAGTTTCTTTAGCCTTGGAAGATGAGATTGCACAGCTTCAAAGGTGCCTTGGTCGCTGAATTGACGGGTATTAACTTGATAGATCACCGCATCTTTGCACCAATCAGGGCTGCTAAACTGCACATAAGATTCATCATGCTGACGCTTTTGCATTTATTCCACCTCGTTACGTGGCTTGGCCCCTTCTTCGCCAACTGCGGGGTGAATGCTAATGATCACTGACTTATAAGCGGGAGTGTTGCTTCTATCTGCAACCTGACCCAGCGAAATTAAATTATTGGTTTCAGGATAATAAGCCGCTGCGCAACCGTTGGGTATATCATAACCAATTACCCTGTAATTCAGCACTTGGCGTTGAGCCTTACGGGTTACTGGATCATAGCTGGTAATGTCGACCAATTGCCCTTCGCTGACCCCGCGCCTTTGCATGTCTTGACGATTGAGGAATATAACTTCTCGCCCGCCGAACACCCCTCGATAGCGATCATCGTCAGTGTAAATGGTGGTATTAAATTGATCATGACTGCGGATTGTCATCAGCAAGAATTGCCCTGGCTCAACACTCACATGCTGATTGGGATTGACGATAAAGTTAGCTTTGCCAGTGGAGGTATTGAACTGGCGTTTATCACGCACAGGATTAGGCAGTACAAATTCACCAAACTGGGTAATTTTGTGATTAAAACCTTCGAAACCTGGCACGACTGCAGCAATATGAGCACGGATTTTAGTATAGTCATCCCTCAGACTTAACCAGTCTACTTGGCTATTACCCAAAATGGTTTCGGCTAATTCTGTGATAAATCCAACTTCACTTTTTAAATGCGCAGACGCCGGAGGGATTTTTCCATGGGAGGTTTGGATTACCCCCATTGAATTTTCTACCGTAACTGTTTGGACACCTGTGGATTGGCGATCGATCTCTGTCCGTCCCAACACCGGCAATATCAATGCGGTTTTACCGGTAAATAGATGCGATCGATTTAGCTTAGTTGAAGCCTGTACCGTCAAAGTGCAATTGGCTAGAGCCTTGGCATTCATCTCGTGATCAGGATTGGCTCTGAAAAAGTTTCCACCTAAAGCACAGAACACTTTAATCTTGCCCGCTAGCATGGCATGAATACTTTCTATTGCATCAACGCCGTGATGCCTTGGGGGATCAAAATTAAATTCTGTAGCTAGGGCATCCAAGAATTCAGCTGTAGGCTTTTCCCAAATCCCCATGGTTCGGTCGCCCTGCACATTGCTATGCCCTCGCACTGGGCAGACGCCAGCTCCTGGTTTGCCAATATTGCCGCGCAACATCAGGAAGTTAGTCATCAATTGAATATTAGCTACCGCATTCTTATGTTGTGTCATGCCCATGGCCCAACAGCATATGGTCCTTTGAGATTGACAGGCTATATCGGCGGCTTGTTGTATTTGTAGACGAGTTAAGCCGCTTTGCTGCTCGATGTAGCTCCAATCGGTGCTTAAGATGTCCTGCCGAAACGGCTCAAAGCCATGACAAAATTGATTAATAAAGTCATGATCAAGAACGGGATTGGCGTCATTGTCTCGCTCGATCAACTCTCGGCACAAGCCCTTTAGCAAAGCCATGTCTCCATTCACTCGCAACCCTAAATGCAAGTCCCTCAGGGCAGTGCCTTGACCTAAAACTCCTTCAATCTCCTGAGGATTTTTAAAACGCTTTAAGCCCGTTTCATCTAAGGGATTGATGGCGACAATCTTTGCCCCTTTACGTTTAGCCTTTTGCAATGAAGTTAGCATTCTAGGATGGTTTGAACCTGGGTTTTGGCCAAAAATAAATATTGCATCGGCATTTTCCAAATCATCTAATGAGACTGTCCCCTTTCCTACCCCCAAAGTTTCTGTTAGCCCCACACCGCTAGATTCGTGACACAGGTTCGAACAATCCGGTAAGTTATTAGTGCCCAACATTCGCACAAATAGTTGATATAAAAATGCTGCTTCATTACTCGCTCGTCCAGAGGTGTAGAAGGTTGCTTGCTCGGCGCTATCAAGAGCCTTGATGTGTTCAGCGATGAGAGTATAGGCATCTTGCCAAGTAACGACTTGATAATGATCACTGTCGGCATGCTTGACCATTGGCTGACAAAGTCGCCCCTGAGCATTTAACCATTTGTCTGATTTATCTCTCAGTTGAGTCACACTATAGCGTGTAAAGAAATCCCCATTGATGCGCTTAAGGGTAGCTTCATCGGCGACGGCCTTGGCACCGTTTTCACAAAACTCAAAAGTTGCTCGTGTGTGCAAGGGATCAGGCCAAGCACAGCCTGGACAATCAAAGCCTTCAATTTGATTTAAGTGGCTGAGTAATCTACTGCCCTTGATAGGCCCCACTTTTAAACTAACATTTTTGTATGCTGAGATTACTGCTGGCAAGCCCGCAGCCCACTCTTTGGGTTCAACCACGGTGATACGATTTGTATGCTTGGATGATTGGCTCATCTTAGTCCCCACATTAATACTGTCCGTTTTATCCTATTAATTAACCCGTCTTGAGGTTAACAAGTAGACAAATATTTGTTTAGTTGGCAATGTCGCTATCATCGAGTATCTGCGAATGCCCATGATATAGATTGAACCGCTCAGACTTGCTAAACCCAATCAAAGCAATATTCCATTCTCGGCACAGATCTACAGCCATACTCGTTGGTGCACCCACTGCTATTATCATGCTAATACCGGCTTTTGCAGATTTTTGGACCATCTCAAAACTTACCCGTCCGCTTAATACTACGGCAAATTTACCGGGTAGGTTTGCAAGGTTATTGCCGACTAATTTATCCATGGCGTTATGTCGGCCTACGTCTTCGAAGATATCAATCAAATTACCGTCACTATCAATTAGGGCGGCCGCGTGCAAAGCACCGGTTTTATGAAATTGCTGTTGAGCATTTTGTAATCGAGCTGGCATCAACATTATCCGACTTGCTGCCATACTGATTCGATTAATTGGTTCAATAGCAGGTAAATCATCCATCAACCATTCAATACTTTGTTGTCCACACACACCACAACTTGAGTTGGCGGTTTGCATTCGCTGTGCTTTATCGAAGCGGATAACCTTGCCAGGCTTCAAGGTCAGCACCACTCTATTGCTGTGCTGATGCTTCAACGCCTCAGTGCCAGTTGCTTCAATACTCAATACCCAAGCCATGTCCACTAAACCACTGGCGTGCAACCATCCTTTGACCAACTCAATGTCATTGCCTGGGGTACGCATGGTGGTTAGCAGATGACTGGATTGAGTTTGTTGCGGAGTAACGTATTGCTTGAGCCATATTTCTAATGGCTCTTCCACCGCAATCCAATCCTCTTTGTCAGTCAATGACTGGCAATACTGGCTAACAGAATATTGTTTAGCTTGAAGCAAATGTCACTCCTAGTGATTTTGAAAAGTTGTGCTGATTGCCTCAGCAACAGGTTCAAAGCGGCAAAGCAAAGACACCTAATATTAATACCCAGCCAGCGAAGAAAACTTTTAAATTGGTCGCCGAAAAATACATAACTAACTGTTTAGCCAATATACCACCCACTATAGCACCCGCTCCGGCGAATAAAACTATAGGCCAATAAACCGCCTGGGTGAAGACTAGGTGATTTACCACTGCTGCCCAAACAGAAAATGCACTCACGATCACCGCTGTGGCGATTGCGAAGGTGACGTTGAAGCGACGCATAATTAAAAACACCGCGAGCAATTCACCTACCCCTATAGACAAATATGCTGTTATCGCACCACCGAGTAAGCCGATGATACATATGCTGATAATGTCGAATATGTCGAGTGATTGCTTGAAATTGAGTTTTTTTAACAAGGGGATGCTGGCAAAAATAGCGAGTGCCAACAGAATAGAAAATACCCCAAAACCTGTGTGAAGATGTTCCGCAGCAGTCATAGTGCCGCGCGTCAGTTGCCAGCCTTGGGCCAGCAAAATGCCTAGCACCGAAGAGGGAATTGCTAGTTTTAGGCTAAGGCCGAGCTCCTGCCAGTCTTTATTACCACCTTGCTGTGTCGAAAAGTACTTCCACCATGTAACAGCACCTGCGGTCATACCGCAACATTGAATCGCAAAACTAGTGGCGATTGTAGTATTGGGGTCAAATTGCAGCTGTTGAAAAAAGGGCACAAAGACCACACCACCACCAGCACCGGTTGCATTGGCAAAAACCGCACCCAGCATCCCTAGCAGTGAGAATGCTCCGTATTCTACGATTAAAGTAAGTGGTTGGCCCTGAGCTATAATAATGATTAGCCAGCACAAAGCTAACAAGTAACGCAGCGGATAACGGCAAAGATGGTGCAACATAGAATTAAATAGCGCTCTGTATTATTGAAGGACCTTGGTTTTGGTTATTAATAGCTAATACTCAGAACTCGATAGTCACAATTTACTCAATTGGATCATACTACTAGAGAAACCTTTGCAACATAACGATTAAATCAAATGACAAGGCGAATATGGTTAACACCCAAATAGATTCTAGTGCCACTATTATCGAGCTATCCCCAAACCGTTCGGTTAGCTGGCAGCAAGCAAAGCTGGTAGTGACAGTGATGGCGGTTTTTGTGTTGCTAATAGCTACCTTGTGGGCGCTACTGGGTGCCTGGTTCATTTTGCCCTTTGCGGGTTTTGAAGTGGCTTTGTTAGCATGGTTGATGTATCGGGTAAATCTTAACTGTCATGCTCGCCAAGTGCTAACTATCACCCCCTCTAAGGTCACTTTTGAATGTGGGATCAGTCATCCAGTGTTCAGATGGCAGTTTAATCGTCTCGATACGCATTTAAGGGTAACTGAGGTGGAAACTAGTTTTGATCGTTTGCAGTTCGTCTTGTCAGATGAACATATCAGTATTCGTATCGGCGATTTTTTGAATCAACAAGATTGTTGTTTAGCCCGCAAAGCGTTTAAACATGCTGGATTGCGAGAAATCAGTAACAAGTGGTGGATGAACAACGATTTCCTATAAGCCCGCCTCACCCACCAATTGCCACTCAATCTTGGAATTTAACCGCAGTACCGCAAATACTGACCATCAACATACTGCCGTTTTGACCGATAACCTGATAATCAATATCTACCCCGATCACTGCGTTAGCCCCCATCATGCGCGCTTCTTCCGTTAACTCTGAAAATGCAATTTTACGAGCACGAGTCAATTCTTTCTCGTATGAGCCAGCACGACCGCCGACGACATCCCGTATTGAGGCAAATATATCTTTAATTACGTTGGCCCCCATCACAGCTTCACCCACGACAATGCCATAATATTGATCGATTTTTTTACCATCCAAATGGTGCGTTGTTGTCACTAACATAACTTTTCCTCCAGCGTTTGCTTCATTTCCAGCAGTATTTTATCTCGGGCTTCTTGAGTATAACGCTTCGCGGGTAAGATGCCCCAAACAGGCTTAGGCCATACTGGATCTGACTTGTATCGCGCAATGTGATGAATATGCAGTTGCGGCACCATATTTCCAAGTGCAGCAACATTTAACTTATCAGGCTGAAATTGATGGCTAATGGTCTCGCTAAGAATTTTTGATTCATACCATAGCTGACTTTGCTGAGCATCATTGAGCTCGATGATCTCGCTGACACCTAATAAACGTGGAACCTGAATAAACCAAGGAAACTGACTATCATTCAATAGCAGAATTTTGCTTAACGGCAGATTGCATACTTCAAAACAATCTTTAGCGAGTTGAGGATGTAGCTGAAAGTCATTATTAACCATCACAACGCCTTAAAGTTCAGTGGGCACAACGGTCAAAAGCGCTCTTTGGCCAAGTGCAACCTGTGCATTAGGAAAGACTATGGCTTCCCCGTCGTACTCTGTAAAATAGGATGTTCCGGTTTCCGAGGCCAAAAGCGTGCCTCTTTTGAAATCGGTAAAATTTGGAATGTCATCGGCAAAATGCAATTTAAAATCATCTTGATGTTTATTGATCACCTGATTGACACGAAAAATATCCATTTTTGTTGGGTCATACTCCGCTACGTGCAATTCTAACTGACTGATTAATTTGCCCAAAGTGTCAATTACCGCAGTAAATTGGCGCATATCATTTTCACCAAAAGGCCTGACTTTACCTAGCTCCACAGTAAAACTATGGGCGTCAAAGCTATGGCTAGAGAAATAGCTAAATGTTGTAGTGGGATTCTCCGACAATAATATCGTATTGACCCCACAGGCGCTCAACAGGGCCAATTGTTGCTTGCAATGAGGTTTACCGTGTAAAAAGGGGTAAACCGCAAACTTATCATTTTTCGAAGGCCGAATAGCCGTGTGTAAGTCATAGTGGAGGCGCATATCGCCCTGAGCAGTTTGGAAAAAGTTAGCAACTGCGTCCTCTAGTTGTTTGGCCCTAAGCCTCTCAGCATTGGCTAATTCGCTGTTGCTAGCGTGAGCCCCGCTAAATAATCGATTTAAGTTTTCTTCGACAAAGCGTTCGGCAATATCCATTGCTGGCAAATTGGCAAATAGAAACATCACCCGTTGCGCCAAACACAAGCGACCAGTCAAAATAGATTTAACCAAATCATCACAGATTTCGATGGGCGCCGTTTCGTTGCCATGCACTCCGCAGGACAGAACTATATCTTTATTAGCGGGGTTAGCTGGAGTGAAGATAATGATGCCAGCACTGGGAATTGATACGCAGGTACCATCGGCCAAATCGAAATTCATCCCATTTTCAAAGTATTCTGGGTGTCGTCTGGAATATTGAAGGAATTCACCAGTGTGAGTTAATTCTTTAGATAACATATTGATAGGATTCTTTTTGTTTTGCAGAGTATAGCAACAACTAAGCAGTTTGTAGAAAAAGTTAAGGGGTTAAGCCTTGCGACTCATATAGGCTTTAGACGTACCAACAGCCAAATCAGTATGGCATAATTTTACAAAGTCATCTTCCGGGATGGCTTTTGAGAACAAGAACCCTTGGCCGCAGAGGATCCCGGCTTCTCTTAACATTTGCATTTGCCCTATGGTCTCGATACCTTCGGCGACAATATGACAATTGAGTGCATCACCAATGACTTGGGTTGCTTTAATGATTGCCATGTTAACGGGGTTGTTCTCCAGTTCCATCACGAACGTTTTATCGATTTTGATCGTATCGATTGCCATATCGCGAATATAAGCAAGATTTGAGTAGCCTTTGCCAAAATCATCTACTGCAACCTTCATACCCAGCGATCTAGCTTCTAATAACTGGCGCTTAACCATTAAGGAATTGGACAAAGCAACATCTTCAGTTAACTCCAATTCTAAGCAATGCAAGGGAATTTGATATTTTTGCTTCAACTTAAGCAGGGTGGGAATAAAGTTGAAATCATACAATTGAGTAGGTGACATGTTGACCGATACGACTAAATCCAAACCTTGTTTCTTAAAGCTACACGCACTCTTGAAGGCTTGCTCTAAGGTCCAATAACCTAATTCATTCATCATATTGTAGGATTCAGCTGCTTCGATCAAAGCGCCGGGAAATAACACACCATCAAGTGGATGGTTCCAGCGAAGTAAACATTCAGCACCAGAAATTTTAAGGGTATTCAATTCCACTTTAGGTTGAAAGTAAATTTCCAATTCGTCGTTTAAGAAAGCCCGCTTAAGGTCAGCTTTTAGTGCTAATGAACGGCCTGTATCGGCCTTTTCATACATACTTAAAATTTGCAGATTTTCGTATTTATTTTCTTTGGCCTGTTTAAGGGCCGCTTCTGCGCGTGCCAGTAGTTTGATGGTATCTTTATTTTCCACAGAATTGGCTACAGAGCCAACATTGAAATCAGCAATAAATGCATGCCCATCAAAGGTGATAGGGGTTTTGAAATGTTCAATTAAATGATTAAAATGATATCTGAGCTGTTTTTCACCGTGACGACCAGGAATAACTAAGCCAAATATATCGCCACTGATGCGACCAAGTAACACTTGCTCACCAAATAACTTGCGGATCCTGTTGGCGATTGCCAATAAAATCACATCACCAACCTGGTAGCCTAAAGAGCTACTGACATCCGAAAAACGCACCACATCAACTAGCATGAGTGATAGCTGATTGTTACTTTTAACCGACGCATCTATGCGGTCGAGAAATGCATACCGATTAGGGATGGTTGCTAATGATTGGTGAATAACACCCATTACTTCATATCTTATTAAACGCATGATTGAGGGATTAACTACGATTCTATACACATATGAGGGATAAAGAAAAGCCCAAACAATAATTTGGGCTTTAAATGGTCAATTTTAAAAAGAATTGTTTACTATCTGAACAATATTGTTCGAAGCGAAAACAAATCCATTGCTAGCCTTATTTGTCGACGGCACATGGCGTCAATTTCCAAATACGGTCGACATAGTTTTGAATTGAGCGATCTGAGGTAAACTTACCCATTCTGGCACTATTCAAAATTGCCATTCGAGCCCAGTTTGTCGTATCGCGATAGGCAGCATCTACTTTTTTCTGCGCTTCTGAATAAGACTGATAATCAGCCATTACCAAGTAGGGATCGCCACCATCAAGCAAACTATGCTTGATCGATGCAAGCGCACCAGGATTGCCAGGGGTGAAGTAGTCAGTTTCTAACCAATCCAAAATGGCTTTAAGCTCAGAGTTTTTGTAGTAATAATCGTAAGGATTATACCCTTTAGCATGCAGCGCTTGTACCTCATCAACTGTCAGTCCAAAAATGAATATATTGTCATCACCGACTTCTTCTGCGATTTCAATATTAGCCCCATCTAGCGTGCCAATAGTTAAGGCGCCGTTTAGGGACAATTTCATGTTGCCTGTACCAGATGCTTCCTTGCCAGCAGTGGATATTTGCTCAGATACATCAGCCGCCGGGATCATTTTTTCAGCCAAGCTGACCCGATAATTCGGTAAAAACACCACTTTGAGCTTTTTATTCACCCTAACATCGTTATTGATACGTTCTGCTACCTGATTTATGGCGTAAATAATATCCTTGGCCAACTTATAACCCGGAGCGGCTTTAGCGCCAAAAATGAAGACCCGAGGGAAGATATCATAATTGGGATTTTCCAATAAGCGGCGATATAACGCCATAATATGCAGCAGATTCAAATGCTGACGCTTATATTCGTGTAAACGTTTTATTTGGATATCAAAAATAGCCTTTGGATCGATATCAATCCCTGTCAAACTTTTCACTTCTTTGGCTAGCGCCACTTTATTTTGGTGCTTGATTTTCATAAAGTCTTTCTGAAATTTTGCTTCATCTGCAAACTTCTCAAGATCTTTAAGTTTATCCAATTTCAGCGGCCAATCGGTGCCAATTTTCTTATCAATTAGCGACGATAATGCAGGATTACAAGCCTTCAACCAACGACGAGGAGTTATACCATTGGTTACATTGGTAAGTTTGTCAGGCCACAATTGATCAAACTCAGGAAACAAGTTTTGTTTAACTAGTTTAGAATGAATCTCTGCCACACCATTGACTGCAAAAGCGCCAATCACAGACAGATTCCCCATACGAACCATTTTTTCACTGCTTTCTTCAATAATTGATAGTTTCTGCTTAATCTTGTTATCACCCGGCCATTTCTTCTCTACTTCAGCGAGAAAGCGATAGTTGATTTCGTAGATGATTTCTAAATGACGAGGTAATATTTTCTCGATCATTCGGGCAGGCCACTTCTCCAGGGCTTCAGGTAGCAATGTATGATTAGTATAGGCGAAGGTTTGGTTACAAATAGCCCAAGCAGCGTCCCAATCCAGTTCAGCACGATCAACTAGGATGCGCATCAACTCTGGAATCGCAATAGCCGGATGGGTATCATTCAACTGGATAACGACTTGCTCTGAAAAGCGGCTCCAATCATCACCATGGGCACGTTTGTAGCGGCGAATTATGTCTTTTAGTGAACAGGCACAGAAAAAGTACTGTTGAATCAAACGCAATTCTTTGCCAGCTTCGGTTTCGTCGTTCGGATATAACACTTTAGAGATGGTTTCAGCCTGAACGTTTTCACTTTGGGCATCGACATAACCCCCGGCATTAAATACATCCCAGTTAAAGTAACTAGAAGCCTGACTTTCCCATAAGCGCAGGACATTGACCGTTTTTCCGCCATAACCCACAATAGGAATATCCCACGGGATGCCTTTTACAATCAGTCCAGGGTGCCACTCTTTTTGGATCCGTCCATTGTCGCCATATTTAGTTTCTACATATCCATATAAGGATACATCTTGGATCGACTCAGGACGGCAAATTTCCCAAGGGTTACCGTAATCACGCCAGCTATCAGGTCGTTCTATCTGCGCGCCATTTTTAATTTCTTGGCGAAATAAACCATGTTCATAGTGGATACCATAGCCAATTGCCGGCAAATCCATGGTCGCTAAAGAATCAATAAAACACGCCGCCAAACGCCCTAAACCACCATTGCCCAGGGCCATGTCAGGTTCTTCTTCCATAATATCGGTAAGACTTACCCCTAACTCATTTAGCGCTTGATCCGTCACCTCAAACAGGCCTAAATTATGCAGATTATTCGACATCAGTCGGCCCATCAAAAACTCAGCAGAAAAGTAATGCACCGCGCGAGTGTCATTCAAGTAATGGGCTTTTTGCGTGCGACGTAAACGCTCTAGCACTTGCTCTTGGACTGCTGCACAAGCCGCTTTCCACCAGGCGTGGTTGTTAGCTTTATTTTCGTCAGTTCCGAGGGTGCTATGCAAATGACGCACGATAGCGTCTTTGATGGTGTTTTTGTCTAATTTTTCAGGCGCATTATTCGCCTTACTCTTTACAGCTGGTTTAGCCATGACTGGAATTCCTACTTAATGGTAATTAACCGAGTTAGATGCTGTAATAAAATTACAGCATTTACTAAAACCAATAGTTTTAGCAGGAAATTAAACGCTTTTCTGTTAAAAAAATGTTAAATAACAGAATGAATTCGTATGCAAGTGGATTTTATCGCCTAACTTAACAGCTTATTAACAATATAAACACCTTATTTAAACATTTTGCGATTGAAACACACCATCCACTAGTGCTTGCGCCTCACTTAATAGATCATTGAGGTGGGCTTCGCCGTTGAAGCTCTCCGCATATATTTTATACACATTTTCGGTTCCAGAAGGACGAGCCGCAAACCAGCCATTTTCGGTACTGACTTTTACGCCACCAATGGCGGCATTATTACCCGGTGCATGAGTTTGTATATTGGTAATTTTTTCACCGGCCAATTGGGTGGAAGTGATAACTGATTTGTCCATTTTACTCAGTACTTGCTTTTGTGGGTGGCTTGCTGCAACGTCAACACGACGATAAATAGGCGCGCCAAAGCGATCGGTCAATTCGGTATAATGCTGACCAGGATCTTTACCCGTAACCGCCATAATTTCAGCGGCTAATAAGCATAATATAATTCCGTCTTTATCTGTGGCCCAAGGCTGCCCATTGTTGCGTAAGAAAATACCACCAGCACTTTCTTCGCCAGCAAAGCCAATCTCACTGTTGAGTAAACCTTGCACGAACCATTTAAAGCCAACAGGCATTTCTCTTAGTTCACGGCCCAAAGACTGGGCAACTCGGTCAATCATGCTACTTGAAACTAAGGTTTTGCCAATCGCCAGTTTGTTGCTCCAGTTACTTCTATGTTGATACAAATAATTGATTGCAACAGCTAAATAGTGATTTGGATTCATCAATCCGGCGTGCTTAGTCACAATTCCGTGTCGATCAAAATCGGGATCGTTGCCAAATGCCACATCAAAGTTATCTTTGAGATCGATCAATCCCGCCATCGCGTATGGCGAAGAACAATCCATACGTATTTTACCGTCTTTGTCACGGCGCATGAAACCAAACTGCTGATCAACTCTTTTGTTAACAACTGAAATATTTAAATTATAGCGATCCGCTATTTTATCCCAGTAGCCCAAGCCCGCACCACCAAGGGGATCGGTTCCTAGACGTAAATTGGCCGTTGCGATAGCTTGCATATCAATGACTTGGTCTAACTCTGCAATATATTGTTCCGCCAGGTCGACTTCTTTGACTAGGTCAGATTTCATTGCATGGTCAAAGTCAATCCGTTTAACGCCACGATTTCCGTCTGCAATCAGCTGATTTGCTCGGATCTGAATCCAGCCTGTTGCATCACTATCGGCTGGACCACCATGGGTAGGGTTGTACTTAAAACCGCCATCTTCCGGAGGATTATGTGAAGGAGTGATCACCACGCCATCGGCTAAACCACTGGTTTTGTCGCGATTAAAATTTAATATGGCATGTGAAATAACTGGCGTGGGTGTATAGCCTCGTTGCTGCTGGACAAACAATGGAATCTTATTCGCAGCCAACACTTCTACACTAGTCACAAAGGCCGGTTCAGATAATGCGTGAGTATCCATGCCAATAAACATCGGCCCAGTTGTACCTTGTTGCTGCCTATACTCGGCTAAGGCCTGACAAATGGCAGCAATGTGAATATCCGTAAAGGTGCTTAAGAACGCACTTCCTCGATGCCCAGAGGTACCAAATGCGACAGCTTGAGTAGCATCATCAACATCCGGCTTATTGGTATAGTAATCACTGACTAATCGAGCAACATTAACAAGTTGTTCTGGAGCGGCTGGTTGCCCAGCTTGAGGATGAACGGCCATTTTATTCCTTGGGGTGTGGCGGATACTTATTCTGCGTCAAACATTTTGACTAAACGATCCATTGAAGATTTAGAGTACCCTAATGCGTCAGCGGCATTCAATAGCATAGTGCGTTTTTTAGCCGTGTTGTTATTAGTCACTACCCAAAATTCAGAATCTGGTATCTGTTTTGGATTGGTACTGCTGCCTGATTGCAATAATTCATCTTTGCTCTGGGCAAAATATAAACGTCCCTTGCCTTTAATGTTCAATACCGCATCAAAGTGTATAGGATGAGCATGATGTAACGCAGATAGCATCAACAAAAAGCGTTCAACTTTACTCATCGCTTGCTTAAATTTGTCCGCGCTAAGTAAGTTAAATAAATCAGCGGCATCTACCACTCCATCAACTGGCTTATGAGCCGATTGTTGAGATTGATTCTTAGCTTTGTTTATTTCTCTCACTGCTTTGGTGACTTGCTTAGGCTTAGTCACGTCTACGCGAGGATCTTCGCCGGCAACTAACCCGAGTTCATCAATCAGTATTCGGCGCAAAATATCAGATGCACTTTCACCGATATGCTTAGTTTGAGAGGCGATAAAAGCATAGAGTTCTTCGTCAATAGTAATGGTCTTCATAATTCCACAAAATAACTACAGGGGGGATGGTCGCTATTATAAGACGATAGGATAGTATTTTTCAGCAAAAAATTGTGATGATTTTCACATTGAGCAAAATTTTGATCCTCTATTATTCGCAATTCTATACCAATGTATCGCAGACAAAGATTACAGATAATCCACTATAGGCTAATATTACTGAGCAAATTCCTAAAAACATCTAACCTACCTTGGATAGTAACCCAACCGGTAGAAAAAACCTTTTTTTGGGGAAATTTGGCATGGGTGAGTTTATTCCCGTTGATGGAATCTAAACTATTGTTATCAGTTTACTTAGCTATATTCACTAGACCATAAGGAAGCCTAACTAGAAATGCAGCAAACTATTAGCCATGCAATTGAACAAATTTCGAAACATGTGATAGGTAAACGCCGGCAAATCAAATTAGCTCTAACCTGTCTGTTGGCGAACGGCCATTTATTGATTGAGGACTTACCCGGCATGGGTAAAACCACCTTATCCCATGCCTTGGCAAAGGTGCTTGGTTTAGATTTTTCGCGGATCCAGTTCACCTCAGATCTGTTACCTGCCGACATGTTAGGCCTGAATATTTTTGACAGTGCCAAACAAGCTTTTCAGTTTCATCCAGGTCCGATTTTTAGCCAAATTGTATTAGCGGATGAAATTAACCGTGCCAGCCCCAAAACACAAAGCGCCCTTCTCGAAGCGATGGAAGAGAAACAGGTGAGTTTAGATGGTGAAACCCGACCTTTGCCAAGCCCATTTTTCGTCATAGGTACACAAAATCCGGCGCATCAGTCTGGTACCTACCCCTTACCCGAATCACAGTTAGACCGTTTTTTAATGCGCATCCAACTTGGTTACCCCGATTGGCAAGCTGAAAAACAAATGCTCTTAGAGCAAGACTCTAGCGGCTCGGAAGAATTAAGTAGTGTGATGACCTGTCAGCAATTTATTGCTTTGCAAAAAGCGGCAAATGAAGTGCACTGCTCTGATGCTATTTTGGACTATGTCCTAAAATTAGTTACCTATAGCAGAGAAATAGAAGGATTCCCTAACCCTTTATCACCCCGAGCGAGCAAAGCTTTAGTTGCAGCGGCGAAGGCGTGGGCCTATATCGAAGGTCGGGATTATCTGATCCCTGAAGATATTCAAGCCGTTTTACCCTCAGTTGCAGAGCATCGCATGCGAGCGGCCATCGCGGATTTCTCGGGACAAGACGCCTTGAGTGATAAACTGCTAAAAGCCATTGACCCTTTGGCGGCTTAACCCATGCTGAGATGGCATAATAGACTGTCAAAATGGTTGGACAAGCGCATACCTAGAGCACGTCGCGTCAAACTAAATAGACACAATATCTTTATTTTTCCCTCTCGCTTTGGCGGACTTTACCTATTATTGTGTCTAGGCTTATTTTTTTTAGGTACCAACTATCAAAATAACTTAATGATTATATTATGTTATTTTTTACTTTCTTTGTTCCTATTGAGCTTGTTTGCAGGGTATTTTAATTTTGCAAAGTTAGATGTTCAACTGGGAAAGGTACAAAATGGTTTCGTCGACGATAATATTCAGTTGCCTATATGGTTCAACCACGGTGAACAGTCCAGCCATGGCAAATTGCAATTAAGCTTTTTACGTCAGCCAGCACAAGTCAATATGGATTTAGATGATTTTTCGAATCCTATTTACCAAGCACTCCACTGTGAACAGCGGGGCAAAATAACCCTACCACGGATTACCATTAATAGTTTTTATCCCCTCGGATTATTTCGTTGCTGGACCCACCTTGCCTTCGAATCTGATTTAATCGTGTACCCCAAACCTAAAGTTTGCCGAGTGTCGACGGTCAATCAAATGTCTGAACAACAATTTAGCGATGAGCAATTAAGCGCCAGGGGCCATGACGATTTTGACTGCTTAGCGGTTTATAAGCTAGGAGAGCCTCTACACCACGTAGCCTGGAAGCAAGTCGCCAAAGGCAGGGGAATGATTTCAAAAAAATTTAGCCAACAAAATGGCTCTATAAGTTGGTTGACTTTACCTGCTTTGCCCTCAGACGAACTTGAAAATGCCCTTAGCCAATTATGCTTTCAAGTGCTAGAACTGACACGTCAGAATCAGCCCTTTGGACTCAAATTGGAGAGTCAAATCATTGCACCAGATTCAGGATTGGCCCATCAACACCTTTGCCTTGCTGCACTGGCGATGTTTAAGCCGCGACTGGCAGAGCTAAAATAATATGAGCCAGAGCCTCAACAATGTAGCTCATCTATTAATTACTGTGGTGTTTATCGCCGTGAGTTTCAGTCTAGCCGAGCCGGTAATGGGTTGGATCTTTGTTTTGGTGATATGTGCAGGTGTAATGCGCTTGGCTTTGTTTCTTGGCCTACACAAACATTCCCCATCTGTACGAACCTTAAACCTGTTAGCCCTGCTAAGTGGCATTGTACTAGCTTACTTCAGTTTTCAGCTCGGTATTTTGCTTGCCATGCTCAATTTGTTGGTCATGGCATGTGCGCTCAAACTCATGCTGTTAAAAACTGACAAAGACTATTACCAATTGGTTACTACCTGCGGATTTTTACTCGGCTGTGGCTTCATTTTTCAACAAGGCATTGGCTTTAGCTTATTATATCTGGCACTAACCTTGTTATTATTGCTATCGCTAGCATCCAACATTAGCCCAGCATTATCCTTCAAACATACAGTCAAGCGGGTGTCTATTTTAGTTGCACAATCTGTGCCTCTCACCTTGTTGATGTTTTTAGTCCTTCCCCAATTGCAACCCTTATGGCAAATGCCTTCCTCCAAGCAACATAAAACGGGCTTAGCGGAGAAGGTTACGCCGGGCGATATCGCTAAGTTATCGCAAAGTGCCGAGCTTGCCTTTCGTGTCGAATTCGATGGCGCTGTACCCGCTATACAGCAACGATATTGGCGTGCTATTGTGATGGAGTATTTTGACGGCAAAAGTTGGCAAGTTTCACCAGATAGAAGAGCAGTAAGCCGTCAATATCGAGCTTATAATCGTGAATTTAAACCACAACTGGAAGGCCAATATTTTAGTTATCAAATTATTGCTGAACCCACACACCAAAGGTGGCTATATGGGTTGGATATCGCTCAACCCGATGGACTCAGCAGTGACCGGAAAATTTGGCAAGGGCAAGACTACCAACTTGTCAGTGAAACGCCCTTGGTCAGCAGTTATCAGTACCGATTGCGGTCCTACCCTCAGGCCCCCCTAAACCAAACAATATTTAGCCTAGATAAACGTATTAACCTGCAATTGCCTGAACAGGGCAATCCCCGAACTCAACTTTGGGTCAGCGATTTGCGTAGACAATACCCTCTAGATGCAGATTTCATTCAAGCGGTGCAGCACTTTTTTGCCACACAGCCCTTTGAGTACACATTGCAGCCACCACTGATGCAAAATAGCCCTGTAGATACTTTTCTATTTGATAAGCAGCAGGGGTTTTGTTCCCATTATGCCAGTGCAATGGCCTATATTTTGCGACTCGGTGGGATCCCGGCCCGCATGGTAACAGGCTACCAAGGTGGTGAGATGCGCCAGAGTAATTTTCTGAGTGTATATCAATATGACGCCCATGCTTGGGTAGAGGCTTGGCACAGTGATCTTGGCTGGCTGAGATACGACCCCACCGCGATCATAGCGCCAAATAGGATCAATTTTGGACTGCGCGCCGCGGTGGAAAATGCCAATGAACTCATCGACTCAGCGTTTTCACTAAATCGATTTAACACTATTGGTTGGCTCAAAGAGTTAGGATTACTGTTGGGAGACATTGATTTTTTATGGAGCAAATGGGTATTGGGCTTTGACCAAAATAAACAACAAGACCTAATAAAATCCATTATTGGAGATTTAACACCGAAAAAATTAGCTTTATTCGGTCTTGGTGTGGTGGCGATTATCGCACTACTATTAGTATTGTTTTTTCTGCCCAAGTGGCGACACCCCAAAGCAGATGAGGCAATGCGCTATTATCAGCACGCTTTGACGTTGCTTGGAAACCACCATATGCATCGATTAGAAAGTGACGGCCCTAACGCTTTTGCTAAGCAAGTTGAAGCACAAGCGCCTAGAGATGTCAGTCGAGCGTTCAACAAGATCACTGACCTAATCATTCAACATCGTTATCAACCATCAACAGACAAAGGCAGGCGAGTTGCTGTGCTGCGGCTCAAACAACACTGGATTGACCTTAAAAAAGCCCTGAAACAACATAGCAAAAACAGTCGATAACCCAAGATCAATCACTGTAGTTCTACACGTGTTTATACTAGACGCAGATGCACTGTGACCTCTTCCCTATCATGATAAAGGTGTTTGGCCTGCCAACTAAAGTTACATTGGTGTTTATCCATGAGCTCTGTGACGATACTTTCCGCCTGTTTAACCGACTCGTATCGCTGTTTCATCGGTAACTTGAGGTTGAACATGGCCTCTTTGCACCAGCCCTTGATCAACCAATTAGCCATTAATTTAGCCACTTTCTGCGGTTGCTCAATCATGTCGCACACCAACCAATATACATTTTTCTTACGGGGTTCGAACTTAAATCCATCCTCGGCGAAGTACTTTACCTGGCCCGTTTCCATTAATGCTTCATCCATAGCGCCATTATCGACTGCTTGCACAAACATGCCACGCTGCACCAATTGGTAGGTCCAACCTCCCGGACAAGCGCCCAGATCAACGGCCTGCATGCCTAGGGCTAAACGTGAATCCTGTGCATTTGCCGGAATAAATAATTGGAATGCTTCATCAAGCTTCAAGGTTGAGCGACTAGGCGCAGCATTGGGAAATTTAAGACGCAAAATACCTAATGGATAAGGGCTGCTATTATTACTATAGGAATAGCCTACATAAACACTATCACCATTAGTAAAAAAAGCATGCAAACAGGGTTTTTGCTTATTTTCTTTGGCACTCAACTTGCCTTTCTTGCGCAACGATTGTCGTAAGGGAACCGTTAATTTACGACACAACTTAGATAATTCTCGCCCATCAGTCGTATCGGCATATTCGACTCTAAGGTCGCCGCACATTGGGAAATCTTCAGCTGCCAACAATATGGGACCAATCCTGTCTGTGGTATTCAAATCGACAATTTGCTCAGCACAAACAAACATTTGCCGAGCAAATATTAGAGACTGAAAAGACAATTTGCGCACTAACAGTTCAGCCTGTTCGGCTTGATGACATTGAAAGGTGATAAAACCAGAAGACTTAGTAAAGGTTGGGTAACCATAAATATCAAGCTCGGAAGCCCGCTCTAACACTTCAGTTGCCATGTCAGATTCAAATCCGGCACGACAATAAAACAAAACACGATTAGTTTTCATATTCATACGCTGCAACAAGTAGACATATCCAACCGGCGACAAAAAATAATCCGCCTAATGGTGTAATGGGCCCGACCCAGCTAATGTCCGTTAGAGCTAAGACATATAAACTACCGCTGAACAGAACAATACCCGCGGCGAGGGAGCGAGCGCCCCACAATAACCAGACATTTTTCCATTGGTGGTAAAATACCGCCATAACCAAAACCCCAATACTGTGGATCATTTGATATTGAACTGCCGTTTTAAAATATCCCAACGACTCTGGTCCAATTTGGGCTTTCAATGCATGGGCGGCAAACGCCCCCAACAGCACTGATAAGCAGGCACTTATGGCTGAAAAAGCTAATAGAAATTTCATATTAATTTGTCCATAAATTCAGCTATTAAAGCTGCGCTCGATTGAAGGTGCTCAGCTTGGGTAAAGCCGCTGGATTTTAAAGGCACAAAACTGTGATCACCGGCTGGCAAAAATTTAACATTTATCGATTGAGGAAGCGAATAACCCGCCACTCGTTCTCGGCTACCAAAGGTATCTCTTTCCCCCTGTACTATCAATATAGGTTTAGTGGCTGTCAACAAATGCGCAGTCCTATGCTTTTCAGGCTTTCCAGGAGGGTGAAAAGGATAACCAAGGCAAACGATACCCCGCACCCTGTCATCTTTCTCAAGCATGCTGGCGACTCTTCCCCCCATGGATTTTCCACCGATAAAAAGAGGTAAATTTTTGTCAACGTCAGCGATAACCTGCGTATAAGACTCCAATAGTGTCGGCATTCTGTCCGGTGGACGTCGCTTACCGGTCTCTTTAGCTTTGAGCATATACGGAAAATTAAAGCGTAGCACTTTCACTCCCCTTTCACATAGCAGCTTAGCCATAACCATCATAAAGTCACTATCTTTGTCGGCACCCGCACCGTGCGCCAGGATAAATAAGGCTTTAGGCTTGTCTGGACTATCAACGGAAATATTCATCTTGCTCTTCTTTAACCTGTTCTAATAACCAATGCCTAAATGTGGCAATTTTGCCCAACTCGGCTTGCGATTGATGACACACCAAATAGTAACTACTTTTACTGATCAAGCGCTCTTCAAAGGGACAAACTAACCTTCCGGAGATAAGCTCTGGATGAGCCAGCACGCTATTGGCTAGCGCAATCCCCTGCCCCAACGCCGCTGCCTGCAAAACCATCATGGTGTGACTAAAAATCGGGCCTTGCTCTACCTTTACTCCATTTACATGAAAATGACGGATCCAATTGCGCCAACTTTCCCGACTAGAATCATGTAGCAGACGATGATGTTTAAGATCATCCAATGTTTCCAAAGGTTTTTCACCGTCAAACAACAAGGGAGAACACACAGGAGTGAGAAACTCGGTGTGCAATTTATCAGCTTGCAACCCAGACCATTTCCCACGGCCATAGTAAATAGCCACATCCACATCATCGGCTAAAAAACCATCATCAAAGTCGATGGCTTTGATTCTAACGTCGATATCAGGATAAGCCTGGCTAAACTGATGAATTCTGGGAACCAACCATTGGATCGCAAAACTAGGTGGCATAGCGACAGTAATGGCCCCTTTGGCGCCTGATGCCAAAAGCTTAGCGGTGGCTAAGTGCAGCGACTCAAACAACTCTTTCAGGTCGAGATAATAACCCTGCCCTTGTTCTGTAAGCAGTAGCGAGCGATTTTTGCGCAAAAATAATTTAATCGATAAAAAATCTTCTAGGCTTTTAATTTGATGACTGACTGCAGCTTGAGTCACAAATAGCTCATCTGCAGCTTTAGTAAAACTGAGGTGTCTCGCGGCAGCTTCAAATGCTCTAAGTGCGTTTAACGGCGGTAATCTGCGGTTCATCAGACTCTATGACTTATCTTTACTTAGTTGTCCCTAGTTTACCCTAAAGATCCTATCAATTCATTAGTTTATCTAATACTAAAAAATAAAAAATGTCATTTTAACCCATATCAAATACAGCCTAAAATACAATCAACATTAAAAATATAAGATTAAAAACATAACCTTAACAATCTCTCATTGCTAAGGAAATATATCAAAACAGCTAATTTCAGTTTAAAAATATTAACCAAGGACTCACTATGAAAAATTTAAGATCCTCCGTTTTGGGGCTAATCCTGTTAGCAGCTTCAACCAATCCAGTTGGGGCCAGCGAGCAGAATGTGGAATCGATAGCGTTGTCTACCACCATAGACATGCTTTTAGCGCAAAATCTTCTCGAAGTACAAGACTTTGATTTTACTACTGATAACCAGAAATTGGTGCTAAGTATGCCGATTAATTCTGTTTCTTCTGATGAGAGTACACAACTTCTGAACAATCCATCACAAGAAGCGCCTACAGCAGGGATTATTGCAGAATAACCCACTGCTGTGAGGATAAATAGTTAACTAGCACTGGTGTCTAAGGCAGGAAAGGATTTTATTAATTCATCTAACGCTTTCATCTGCATTAGATAAGGTTCCAATTTATCTAATTTAAGTGCGCATGGGCCATCACACTTGGCCAGATTAGGATCTGGATGAGCTTCGATAAACAATCCGGCTAATCCCAATGCCATGCCACTTCGGGCTAATTGAGCAGCTTGGGCACGTCGTCCATCGGCCGAATCGGTTCTGCCGCCAGGTTTTTGCAACGCATGTGTTGCATCAAATATGACGGGCGCGTAACTTTTCATTTCATCCATGGCAAGCATATCGACGACTAAATTATTGTACCCATAGCAAGATCCACGTTCGCATAAAATAATTTTGTCATTACCTGCTTCCGCAAATTTATTGATGATATGGCGCATCTCATGGGCGGCCAGAAATTGTGGTTTCTTGACATTAATAATAGCACCCGTTTTAGCCATAGCCACAACCAGATCCGTTTGTCGGGCTAAGAACGCTGGTAACTGGATAACATCGACTACTTCGGCAACAGGCGCAGCCTGATAAGGTTCGTGCACGTCGGTAATTAACGGAACATTAAAAGTGCGCTTAATCTCTTCAAATATTTTAAGGCCCTCGTCCATACCCGGGCCACGATAAGAGTTTACCGAAGAGCGATTGGCTTTATCAAAGGAAGCTTTGAACACATAAGGGATATTTAACCGCTCAGTGACCTCTTTGTAGTGCTCGGCGATGCGCATGGCCAAATCACGTGATTCCAGCACATTCATGCCGCCAAACAAGGTGAAGGGTTGATCATTGCCTATCAGCATTGACCCAATAGCAATAGTTTGTTGATTACTCATTAAATAGTCCAGGAAATAGATGACGGTTTAGCAAAGGATAGTAACAAGTTAGACCACTGATTAGAACCATATAAGCGCGGGCCGCTTCACAATCTGCGCTGCAAGACTGCTAGTGTAATATCAGCCCGTGTTGATAATCCCAATGCCGCATTTGTAACTTAAGTAGTTGCGCAGCGGGGTCTTGGGGGCAATGCTTAATAAAAAACTGATAATCAGCTTTTGCCACTTGAGGACAATCTAATTGATGCAATAAAAAGCCTCTATCACGTCGCTCGTAAGGATCATTTGGGCACAAGTTAATTAGCATTTCTACCGCACCCAATGCCTTTTGATAATTTTGCTCGCGGATAAAGGATGCTTTAAGGTTGTGCAACAGGCGAATCACGATCTCTTCCACGCTAGCCGCTTGCATCACCTCGTTAGGTATAGCGTCGACATCGGTTTCGCCCACAATGCTAAAGTACAACACTTCTAATTCACTTTTACTCATGGGTTTACCGTTCAAGGGATCGATAAAAACGTCCACTTGATTGTGACTCTTAAAGCGAATTAAAAAATGCCCAGGAAAATTTATCCCTTCAACTTCAAAACCCAATTGCTTGGCTAGCGCACAAAAAATGATCCCCAAAGTAACGGGAATGCCGGTTCTATAATCGAGCACTTGATCAAGTAAACTGTACCTAGAATTGAAAAAGTCGGTCTCATCGGCACTAAACGCAAACTTTTTATAAAATACATCTATAAATTGGTCAAATCGTGATGGCTCATCACAATCATTACCAATCATCTTGCAGGCTTCTAGTGCCAACTGCTGAATTTTATCACTGTGCAACTCAACATCGCCGATGCCAGCAAATTGGCCAGCTATCACTAAGCTTGCACCGACCATATCTTGTTGACCTATCGCGCGTAGTAGGGATTCCACGGTATCCTCGGATAAAAACATCATATATCTCTGTTATCGGAATCGGGTACTACTTCTTGAAACGGATTTTGCTCAAATATGCAGTCATAGCATGAAAAGGGCGTGTTTAGTTACCGCCATTTTACCAGCCAGTGCCAAACACGCTATCGCCACACTAAATCCAATCCACTTTGAAAGGGTGCTGCGAGCAACTTTTAACACAAAGTATCCTACCCCTATATAGCCGACCACTAGAATAATCTTTTGCCATAGCCAAGGATGATTGAGTGGATTAAATGGTGCCATGAAACAAAGTGCAATAGCCGAAACGAGCAAGAATGTGTCTACTATGTGCGGGGTTATTTTCACCCATTTAGCCTGTAACAGGCTGGAGTTTCTCATCAGCCATATATATCTCAAAACAAATAACAAAATGGATAGTGCTACCGTCGTAAGATGGAAATGTTTAACTATTATGTACATGTAACGCCCTAAATTATTATTTTAAGTGGACAACTAGCGGCAACCGCTGAGCTTGGCAAGTAATAAGACCGGCAGCCTTACAACAGTGATCACTCTATCTCAGTTGTTGGCTTAAATCGAGCAAGATAATCTGCTTTCTAGTTAAGTCGCTGAGCACAGTCGAATTAAATCTATGACTTGCGCAATGACGGCTCAAGCCCTAAATATGACTTAAGGCATCACCTCATCAGGATACTTTTTTTGGATACTTTCAATCCGCTCTATATTTTCAATAAGTATATCCACCAACTTGGGATCAAAGTGCTTGCCGCTTTCGCCTTTAAACACTTTTAATACTTTGTCTAAAGGCCAAGCCTCTTTATGAAATAATTTGCTTCGTAATGCATCATACACATCAGCGATAGCAGTAATGCGGCTGAATATATGTATTTTGTCTCCCTTTAGGCCTCGCGGATATCCGCTACCATCCCAATGCTCATGATGATCTCTGGCCACCATTGCCGCAGTTTGAATAATTGGACGACGAGATCCTTTTAGCAATTGATAGCCAATCTCTGCATGGCTGCGAGCGATATTACGTTCATCATCTGATAAAGGCCCAGGTTTACGGATAATATCCATAGGGACCTTCAGCTTACCTACATCATGGAGGGGAACGGCTAACTTGAGCATTTCAATCTGACAATCAGGTAAACCATACTCTGTGGCCAAAATGTGGCACATCTCTACCATTCTTTGGATATGTTTGCCGACGCTGAAGTGTCGTTCCATCGCCTGCCCTAAGCGTTCTATTATTTCTCGCTGGGTATCTTCGATATCTTTGGTGAGCAACACATTATCAAATGCAATTTGCACATTCTGACTAAAAATTTCGAGTAGTTTTTTGTCAATTTTATTCAGTTTTCTAGGTAATCCGGACAGGTACAACAAGGAACCATTGGTACTTTTTCCTTGGCAATATGCCGCCACAAATTCGTCGCCATACACCATGGAATGATTTTTCAAGGCATCTTTACAGGCTTTGAGTCCACTGCCTTTGACCACATCCTGTAACAGCGCACCTTCTTGATTTTGGTATTCACCTTTGCCTGTAAATACATAGAATTTTTCAGGCTCTGGGCAATCAATAGGAATAGGACCCGCCACTGCTGAGGTAATGTAAGCGGCGTCCTGTGTGCCTCCTAATAAGGAA
Source organism: Aliiglaciecola sp. LCG003 (assembly GCF_030316135.1). NCBI lineage: Bacteria > Pseudomonadati > Pseudomonadota > Gammaproteobacteria > Alteromonadales > Alteromonadaceae > Aliiglaciecola > Aliiglaciecola sp. LCG003. Next base: position 2,990,120 of record NZ_CP128185.1, read on the forward strand.
GAAAGTTGTTGGATAATGCCTTCAATAAAACTTTCTAATGAACGCAGGGTAAAAAGGTTGGCAGAGGCAGTAATGATTTTCTCTAACCCCTTGCGATTTTCTTCTATAACGGTGATGTCACGGTAAGAGCGCAAAGATGCAATAACGACGGTAAATAGTTTTTGTGCCGTCAATTCGGTTTTGGATTTATAATCATTGATGTCGTAGTTGACAATGACATCACGCTCTGGCGCCTGTCCAGGTTGGCCCGTGCGTAAAATGATGCGGGTAAAATGGTTGTCTAAATCATTACGAACATAATCAGCTACTTCCAGGCCAGCTTCGTCGGTTTCCATAACAACATCCAGCAATACCACGGCAATATCATCATGCTCCTGAAAAAGTTGTTTGGCTTCTTTTCCACTGTGGGCACTGATAAAAGTTAGCCCGCGGTCTAAAAAGACGAAATCATTTAAGGCTAATTTAGTGACAGCATGAACTTCAGGTTCATCATCAACAATCAACACCTTCCACGTGCCTCTTGGCTCTTCTATCGGTTCGTCCGTGTCCTCGGCAAAAAGAAATGTGTCTGACATTCAATGACCCTGCAATCCTATAATTTGCCTAAATTTAACATCAAGTTATCGATTAAACCACTAACACTATTGAAAAAACCGAGTTGATGTTAAATAAATAGTAAAAATCAAACTACTTTACGGGCAGCGCTAATACGAGTGACGCCATTTAGGTCCTCTGCATGGAAGATATTTTGATAACCTGAATTGAGAAATAACTTGGCAATCTCGGGGGCTTGCCCTAAGCCATGCTCTAACATAAGCCATCCTTTGGAGGATAAATAAGAGGTAGCATTTTTTACAATTTGAGTGATGTCATCTAATCCAGTGCTCCCTGAGGTTAACGCTGAAGCAGGCTCAAATCTAACATCGCCTTGAGCTAAATACGGACTGTCAGACTCAACATAAGGAGGGTTCGAAACAATTAAATCGAAGGATTGCAGGGGGATTTGCTCAAACCAGTTACTTTGTAAAAAAGTCACCTGCTCTAAGTGATTTTTAACCCCATTGGATTTTGCCAACTGCACTGCTTTAGCACTAAAATCTGCGCCTGTTATTTGCCAATCAGCTTGTTCACTGGCCAGCGACAAAGCAATTGCCCCAGTCCCTGTACCTAGGTCCAACACGCGGGCTTCGCGGGGTAAATCTAGTTGCAAGGCTTGTTCAATCAGTAATTCTGTTTCAGGGCGCGGAATTAAGGTATCAGGTGTAACATTCAACGACAAGGTCCAAAAGTCACGATATCCAATTAAATGGGCGACCGGATGACCCACTTTACGTTGTTGGACTAAATCTCGAAATTGCTTCTCTGGCGTTTCATCAATGCTTTTGTCCGGCCAAGTCATCAGTTGCGTGATGCTTAAGTTAGTGCAATGACTAAGTAATATCCGGGCATCAAGCCTAGGACTTTCGCCTAAAGCTAACTGGACTATTGCCCAGTCTAATAGTTGTTGAATTGACATTAACGAGCTCAAAGCAATTTTAATGATCCGATAGTGATGCTAGCAAATCGGCCTGATGTTCTTGTCTGATTGGCTCTAACAATGCATTTACATCGCCGGCAATAACGTCATCAAGTTTATATAAGGTTAAGTTGATGCGGTGATCTGTTACTCGTCCCTGGGGAAAGTTATAGGTCCGGATCCGCTCAGAACGATCACCACTTCCAACCAAATTACGTCGTGTGGAAGCTTCTTCGGCATTGCGTTTATCTTCTTCTATCTGATTCAGCCTAGCTTGCAATACCGACATCGCTTTAGCTCGGTTTTTATGTTGTGAACGTTCATCCTGACACTCCACCACAACCCCAGAAGGAATGTGAGTTAAACGTATAGCAGAATCAGTTTTATTGACGTGCTGACCACCGGCACCAGATGCTCTGAAGGTATCAACCCGTAAATCAGCCGGGTTAATTGAAATCGCTTCAGATTCAGGGATTTCAGGTAGTACGGCTACCGTACAAGCTGATGTATGAATCCGTCCTTGGGATTCGGTTTCAGGTACACGTTGCACCCTATGTCCACCGGATTCAAACTTCATTACTCCATAGGCGCCATCACCAATGATATTAGCCACAACTTCTTTATAACCACCATGTTCGCCTTCGTTGGCATTAACCAACTCTAGGCGCCATCCTTGGGTTTCGGCATAACGACTATACATACGGAATAAGTCGCCAGCGAAAATGGCGGCTTCATCACCACCGGCTCCTGCTCTGATTTCTAAGAAACAGTTACTTTCATCATTTGGATCTTTAGGCAAGAGTAATATTTGCAATTCAGTTTCTAAACTTTCAATACTCGACTTTGCAGCTTTATATTCCTCCTGCGCCATTTCGCGCATTTCGGCATCATCTTCTTGCATCATTTCTTGCGCGGATGAGAGATCCTGTTGAGCTTGTTGATACTGCTTAAAAGCTTTCACCACATCTTCAAGTTGCGAATATTCTTTCGATAAGGCTCTAAATTTATTTTGATCAGCAATGATTTCGGCATTGCTTAACAAAGCTTGCACTTCTTCAAATCGCTCTATTAAGGATTCTAACTTGCTGACGACTGAGTCTTTCATGGTGTTCCTGTTTAATCTTGTTGTTCAGACTGCAACCCTAAGGTGTTTTTTAGGATGGACAGTGTTTGCTCATCTTGCTCAGAGGCTGCTTGATTTAAGGCCTTTGTTGGAGCATGTAACAACGCATTAGTTAATTTGTTGGACAATTCTATCACCACTTGTTGGGGGTCTTTACCCTCTGCAAGCTGACTGAGTGCCCGTTCTTGTAGCTTTTCTTTGATCTCATAATTCTGTTGGCGGAAGGTTTTTAAGGTATCCACCGATGCTTGCGAGTTTTGCCAGTTATAAAACTCTTTTACTTGCAGTTGAATAATATTTTCAGCTTCGTCTGCAGCTTGCTGTCGATTAGCAAGATTCTGTTCAACAATATGTTGTAAATCATCCACACTATATAAATAGGCATCATCAAGTTCAGCCACTTCGCTTTCGATATCCCGCGGAACTGCTAGGTCAACAAAGAAGATAGGCTTGTGTTTGCGATCTTTCAAGGCACTTTCCACCATACCCTTACCTATGATGGGCAAGGTACTGGCGGTAGAACTGATAACAATATCCGCTTGATGCAAGATACTCGGCACCTGCGCCAACGTGACGACTTCTGCGCCTATCTGCTGAGCCAACTCCTGTGCTCGACTCAAAGTCCGGTTGGCCACGGTAATTTTCTGCACCGATTGCTCATTAAGATGCTTACCCACCAACTCTATGGTTTCGCCAGCACCAATCAATAACACATTGGTTTTAGCTAACGAGGAAAATATTTGTTTTGACAGTTGTACCGCTGCAAATGCCACTGAAACAGCATTGGCGCCGATGTCAGTGTCAGAACGGACTTTTTTGGCTACGCTAAAAATATGTTGAAACAGCCGTTCAAAATGCCCTTGGATGGCTCCGGAGTTTTTCGCACTCATATAGGCCTGTTTCACTTGGCCGAGTATCTGCGGCTCACCTAATATTAACGAGTCCAATCCACTGGCTACGCGCATTATGTGTTCAATCGCCTGACGACTTTCAAATAAATAGCTGTTGTTGGCGATATCACCAGCGGCCACACCATGAAATTGGGCCAGCCAATTAACTACATCATCCTTATTGATCCGGTCGGCGGCAACATAAAGTTCGGTACGATTACAAGTAGATAAAATCACTGACTCTTCAGCGCCCAATGACTGGCGTAGGGATGACAGCGCGCTAACGATTGATTCAGGTGCAAAGGCGACCTTCTCTCGCAGTACGACAGATGCTGTTTTGTGATTAATACCTAGCGCGATTAACGTCATTCAGAAAGGCTGAAAATGTCCAAAGTTGTTGGGAGCGGCATTGTACGCAAAAGCCAAAACTATTGAAAGTATCTAACCTTCTGTGTTCCCATATAACCTAGTAAAACTTCATAAAGATTAGATTTGATGAGAATTGTTGGGCTAGCAATAGGTATTATTTGCGTTTTGTTGCTAAATGGCTGCGCAAGCAAGCGCATTCAAAACCAGAGTGTTGATAGTGTGGCCCATCAGCAAGCCCTCAGTGAGTTCAATCATTGGAAGATCAAGGGCCGTATGGCGTTTAAAAGCGCAGATGAAAAATTCAGTGCCTATGTTAGATGGGAGCAGCTAGATCAGCAGTATGATCTGCAGCTAAATACCTTTATTGGCACCACCTTGATGTCAATGGAAGGCTATCCAGGTTATGCTAAACTTGAAGCCGATGATAAAACCTATACCGATGTGAATGCCTCTGATCTTATCCAGCGTATTACCGGATGGAATATTCCAGTCGCAAAACTATCTATGTGGGTAAAGGGTCAACATAGCGACCAAGAATCAATAATCTATGACGATTTAGGTTTGGTGAATCAATTAGTGTCGAAGTGTAAAAGGTGCTCACCTTGGATATTGACCTATTCAAAATATAAATTAGTCGATGAACTACTGCTCCCCCACCAAATAGAATTAGTTAATCGTAAAGACAAGCAAAATCAAATCAAAATAAAAATCACTTCATGGCAGAAATTATAACGATGTCAAATGAAACCCAGTTGGAATGGTGGCCAAGCCCAGCCAAACTCAATCTTTTTCTACATATCACTGGCCGAAACCCGCAGGGTTACCACCTATTGCAGAGTCTCTTCCAAATGGTTGATGTGGGCGATAGGCTAGCGTTTAAAGTCAACCAAAGCGGCATTATTAACCTGCAAACCGTATTACAAGATGTTCCTGCCGAGCAAAACCTGATTGTTAAAGCGGCTAAATTGCTCCAGCACTACACTAAGACCTCGGCTGGCTGTGATATTTGGCTGGATAAAGTATTGCCGATGGGCGGCGGCATTGGCGGCGGCTCATCTAATGCCGCAACCACGCTAGTGGCGTTGAATTATTTATGGAATACTAACTTACCTTCACATGTGTTGTCTGAGCTTGGTCTCCAATTAGGTGCGGATGTACCTATTTTTATTCAGGGTAAAACGGCCTTTGCCGAAGGCGTAGGCGAAATTATTTCACCGGTAGAGCTCAAAACCCAATACTATTTAATCGTATTCCCTAATTGCCACGTGTCTACCGCTGAGGTTTTTGCTGCTGCAGATTTACCCAGAAATACCCCCAAAATAGCCTGGTCCGATTATTCTTTTGAGCAAACTCATAATGATTGCCAGAAATTAGTCAGTCAACGCTATCCTAAAGTTGCAAATTTATTAGCGCACTTGTTAGAATACGCGCCGTCGAGAATGACCGGAACAGGCGCCTGCTTATTCGCCATTTTTGACACTAACAACCAAGCACAACAGGTTAAAGATACTTTGCCGGAAGATTGTCAGGCTTTTATAGCCAAAGGAGTGAATAATTCTCCTTTATGTGATCATTTAGCAAAAAAATCCGGCTGAATTTATTACTTTAGTTTATGCTGATGTAATGATGTTAAGACAGCCGACCAATTGACAACTGTTGCTAAGGTTTAGCATTTAAGCGCATTTGTTGCCCCCTAACTATTCGCACTGAGGAATTTTCTTGTGCCGGACATGAAGCTTTTCGCTGGTAATGCAGTACCAGAACTCGCCCAAAAAGTCGCAGACCGACTCTACACCAAACTTGGCCATGCTAGCGTTGGCCGCTTCAGTGACGGAGAAATAAGTGTCGAGATTCATGAAAATGTCCGCGGCTCGGACGTTTTTATTATTCAGTCTACTTGCGCGCCTACTAATGACAACTTGATGGAATTGATCGTGATGATTGATGCCCTCAGACGTGCATCAGCTGGCCGTATCACCGCGGTAATTCCTTACTTCGGCTATGCTCGACAAGATAGACGAGTACGTTCAGCTCGTGTGCCTATTACCGCTAAAGTGGTAGCCGATTTCTTATCAAACGTTGGTGTAGATAGAGTATTAACTATCGATTTACACGCAGAGCAAATTCAAGGTTTCTTCGATGTGCCAGTAGATAACGCTTTTGGTACGCCCATTTTGTTAGATGATATGCGCAGACGTGATTTTGATAATCCGGTTGTGGTATCACCAGACATTGGCGGTGTTGTTCGTGCCCGAGCAATGGCAAAACTGTTAAACGACACTGACTTAGCCATCATTGATAAACGTCGTCCTAAAGCCAATGTTGCACAAGTAATGCATATTATTGGTGATGTAAAAGGCCGCGACTGTATTATCGTTGACGATATGATTGATACTGGTGGAACCTTAGGTAAAGCCGCCGAGGCGTTAAAAGCACATGGCGCTAAAAATGTTTATGCCTATGCAACTCATGCGATATTCTCAGGTGATGCAGTTAAGAACATTACCGAATCAGTCATTGATGAAATTATCGTCACTGACAGTATTCCACTGCGACCTGAAATCAAAGCATTGAGCAAGGTGAAGCAACTTACCTTGTCAAACATGCTAGCTGAGGCCATCCGCCGCGTCAGCAACGAAGAATCTATTTCGGCAATGTTCGAATACTAAGCCAAGCAGAACCAAATCTTCACCAACAGCCGGACTAGTATCCGGCTTTTTATTGTCTTATAGACTGCGTGTGCCCCATGCAAGGGAGGAATGAACTAAGATTACATCCCTTTTCCATCGATACTTGTCCCAAGATCAATCTGCCATAGGGAAATTAGAAGCTTGAAATCCTAAAGTCGTCCGCAGAGCATGGCCATGTTGGTTCTTGACCACTTACTGACATTTGTCAGTTATTATTTACGCAGCTAAATGTCGAAATTTGCCGCCGTCCGTGCTTGAATGGCGTATGCTAGTATCAAATACAAAGGAGTCTGTTATGAAAGTGTTAGTAAATGTCGCCTTGCTGTTGGCAATCGGTGGATGTGCCGGCGAAGCAATTGATAATGAATCGGCCAAACAGGCTGACGTTTCTTTATCTCAGGCGAATAAGGATGAATCCAAACAGGAGCCAGCAAAAATGCTGACTATTAAAGGCACAATCGTTTATAAATCGTTAGAAGGCGGGTTTTTCGCCTTAGATGCCCAAGATGGCAAAAAATATATGCCTCGCGGGATGGACAAATCACTGCTTAAAAACGGCATGGTGGTTGAAGTACAAGGCGTTGTGTTAACAGACGTGATGACCTTTCAACAATATGGTGAAGTGTTAAAAGTGGTTCAAGCAAAAATGATAGATGACAGTCAGGTCACTGAGCCCAACTCCTACTGAAGATGTCACTAGAGTAATTTACACCACACGGCGCTTATACATCGTGCAGTGTGGTTTTACCTCAGCCTTTGCGGGCTAAACTCATATTATAAATTGGCTTCAACAGGTAGCCCGTCCTGTTTATAGATCACACCATTTTTCATGACTAAATTCACATTTTGCAGCAAATTAATGTAGCGCAGTACATCCCCTTTCACCGCTATAATATCGGCTGCTTTACCTTCTGAAACTGTACCAGTAGTTTTATTTACGCCCATCATTACTGCCGGCCAGTAGGTTGCGGCCCGAATCGCATCCATAGAGCTGATTTGCATCTGCTCGACCCAAATGGCCATTTCATTCCACGTACTTTGGCAATGAAATTTAGTTGGAATCCCACTATCGGTTCCTACTAAGAACACTACGCCGGTTTCCTTTAACTGCGCGATTTTACGTTTCAGTGTAGGCTTGCGCAACGGCGTTAACTGCATATAGTCCAATTGACCGACATTTTTTAATGAGGACTCGATATCAGCGATGGTGTCGTCTTTAAGGCCACGATGCCAGCAGGTATTATCTAATCGTTCGGGATTGGCTACGGTAAGTTGATAATTCCACAAGCCTTCCACTGTGGGTGTCCAAAATAGCGGCCCGCCGGCAACTCGACCTGTTGCGGTGCGTTCTTTGAGTGCTTGAATAATATCAGCTGGATATTCTGGCGAGGTGGTTAAGCCGGTGTGTTCAAAATTATCTACGCCTATTTCTAACCCTCGACGTATTTCATCAGGACGATGTGAATGGGCAACTACTTTTAGCCCCCGTTCGTGGGCTTGATCCACAATTGCTTGAGCCTCTTCAAGGGTCATTTTGTCTTGATCAATTAACTTGATGATATCCATACCCGCGTCGGCTAATTGATTCACTTTGCGCTTTGCATCAGCCACGCCATCTATGCCCCAGCGAAATTTTTCGGTCCCTGGGTAAGCTTCGTGTTGTAAAAATGGGCCAGAAACATATAAATTTGGGCCAGGTATCTCGCCTCTCTCAATCCGTGATTTGACACTTATGGTATCTTTTAGCGGTGCACCTAAATCTCGTGCACTGGTTATACCGGCCAACAATAATTGGGCGGCACTTGCTGGCATTATTTCATCCGACAACCTGTCAATATAAGCAACATCCCAATGCACGTAGTCAGCATGCCCATTTAACATCAAGTGCGCGTGATTTTCCCAAAGCCCTGGCAACACATCCATGCCTTCAGTCGACACTTGAGTGTAACCTTCTGGTATCGCTAGCGTATCGATAGTACCGACTTTTTCGATGATGCCATCTTTTATTAAGATCACACTGTTGGCGATGGGTTGATGCCCAAAACCATCAATCAATCGGCCGCCGACTAAGGCTTGGTTTTGAGCAAAGGCATTTAGATGTAAGGCACTCAAGAATAAAAATGTAACTTTAATTTTTAATGACATAGCGCAACCCCATGTTATTTTTATGATTTGTTATTTGTACTACTGTAATGCAAATATTGTTAAAAACACAATGGTGAAATTAAACCAGCCTAGTACGTGCTATATGCTTGTTTAAGAGTCAGTCAAATGGTAGACTTCGCCGCCCTTTTTAATAGGGGTTCAAGCAAGACGCTTGTTATATCGTAAATTCTGGTCGCAAGAATTTACAACACTATTTATTTTTTGGAGTAAAAAAATGTCTGATGCAATTTTTAATTTGGATGCAGAAGTCCGCACAGATCTAGGGAAAGGTGCGAGCCGCCGCCTACGTCGTGAAGACAAAGTACCTGCGATCCTTTACGGAGCTGACAAAGAGCCAGTTTCTTTAACCCTAGCCCACAACAAAGTTCTTCAAGCTCAAGAGTTTGAAGCGTTTTACAGCCATGTTTTAGTACTTGATATCGCTGGCGAGAAAGTTGAAGCTGTAGTTAAAGACATGCAACGTCACCCGTTCAAACCAAAAGTTACGCACATAGATTTCTTGCGCGTTGATAAGAACAAAGAGCTAACCACTAGTGTTCCTCTTCACTTTATCAACGAAGAAAGTGCAGATTCTATCAAGGTTCATGGCGGTCACGCAGAACACCACATGAATGACGTAGAAGTCACTTGTCTACCTAAAAATCTTCCAGAGTTTATCGAAGTAGATTTAACTGATGTTGAACTTGGCCAAACTTTGCATTTATCTGATTTGACGCTTCCTAAAGGTGTTACTTCAGTAGAATTGGCTAAAGGCGAAGATCATGACTTAGCAGTTGTTACTGTTAAGACAGCTAAAGGTCCAAGTGTTGCCGAAGAAGAAGTAGAAAGCTCTGAAGAAGACGCAGCTAAGGAATAAGTTGCTTGTCTGATATTCAGCTTATTGTGGGCCTGGGAAATCCAGGCCCCGAATATCACAACACTCGCCACAATGCAGGTGCTTGGTTCGTTGAAGCCCTAGCAAAGTTACACAATTGCACGCTAAAGCTAGAAAATAAATTTTATGGCTACACTGGCCGCATAACCATAGACAGCCAAGACATTCGTTTGCTGATCCCCACCACTTATATGAACAATAGCGGTCAGGCCGTATCAGCCTATGCTGGATTCTACCGCATCGCCACTAATAATATGCTAGTCGCATTCGACGAACTAGATTTGCCCCCTGGTGTGGCAAAATTTAAAATCGGTGGTAGTTCAAGTCAAAATGGGGTGCGCGATATTGTCTCTAAAATGGGTAATGACAAAGATTTTTTACGATTAAGAATTGGCATCGGCCACCCTGGTGACAAGTCCAGAGTGACCGGACATGTATTGGGAAAACCATCAGCGACAGAACTGCTGCAGATGGATGCGGCAATCGATGAAGCAATGCGCTGTACCGATATCTTAATTAAACACGATTTAAAGAAAGCGATGAATCGCCTGCACGGCTTCAAAGCAGAATAAACTTTTAACAGCCAGCACTAGGCTGACTATCTTGAGGAACAACAAATGGGCTTTAAATGTGGGATTGTAGGTTTACCAAACGTCGGTAAATCGACCCTTTTCAATGCACTGACCAAAGCTGGAATCGAAGCGGCTAACTTTCCCTTTTGTACCATTGAACCAAATACCGGTGTCGTCCCTGTTCCTGATGAACGACTAGATCAGTTGGCCGCTATAGTGAATCCCCAACGTACGATTCCCACTACTATGGAATTTGTTGATATCGCTGGATTGGTAGCCGGGGCTTCAAAAGGTGAAGGACTTGGCAATAAATTTTTAGCCAACATTCGCGAGACAGATGCAATTGGACACGTAGTGCGTTGTTTTGACAATGAAAACATTGTGCATGTTGCTGGTCGTGTGAGTCCAAGAGATGATATTGATGTGATCAATACTGAATTGGCCTTATCGGATCTCGAAACCTTAGAAAAAGCCCTTTTACGGGTGGGTAAGAAGGCTAAGGGCGGTGATTCCGATGCAAAGTTTGAACTTAAAGTACTAGAGAAAATCAAACCGGCACTAGATGAAGGCATACTCCTTCGCGCAGTTCCTCTTGAAAAAGAAGAACTTGCGGCTATTAGCTACATGAATATGTTAACCCTAAAACCTACCATGTATGTGGCTAACGTCAACGATGATGGATTCGAAAATAATCCTTATCTTGATGAAGTTCGTGCTATTGCAGAACAAGAAAACGCAATAGTAGTGGCGGTTTGTGCCGAAATTGAATCTGAAATTGCCGAGCTTGAAGAAGACGAAAAAACCGAGTTTATGGACGAAATGGGTCTTACTGAACCAGGTCTTAATCGTGTAATTCGTGCTGGGTACAGTCTACTTACTTTACAGACATACTTCACTGCGGGTGTGAAAGAAGTCCGCGCTTGGACGTTTCCTGAAGGCTCAACGGCGCCCCAAGCTGCAGGTAAAATCCACACTGATTTTGAAAAAGGCTTTATTCGTGCTGAAATTATTGGCTTTGACAACTTTGTTGAATTCAAAGGTGAACAGGGTGCCAAAGATGCCGGTAAATGGCGTCTAGAAGGCAAAGATTATATTGTAAAAGACGGTGATGTAATTCACTTCCGTTTTAACGTTTAATTCTGCATCAAACATTTCGGACTAGGTCAATTATTTTGATGACTTAGTCCGATGTTGCCAATTCAATTGCATATCCCGATGGTCAATCCCCCCATCATCGTAAACCTCGCCAAAAGCTTCAAATCCTAAGCTTTGATAAAACGAAATCACATCTACTTGAGCGGATAACTGTATCTGTTTGACCTGAGGTATTTTATCAATTTGTTCAAAAGCAAATTGCATTAGCCCAAGGCCGAGCCCCTTCCCCCTCTGAGATTTAGCCACAACGACTCGCTCCAGTTTGACCGTCGTACCATCTGCTAGCAGTCTAAAACGCATGTAAGCTGTCAGGGTTCGGGTGTTTTCATCTAAAAAAGTGAGATGTCGAGCTTGCTGGTCAAGATTATCAATGTCATCGTAGATACTTTGCTGCTCCAACATAAAGACTTGCTGACGCAGTCGCAGTATCGCGTACAATAAAGTGGTCGAAAGAGTATCAAAACTGTGCATTTGGCGCTTCATTTGGGTCTCAACTGGTAAGCTGTGGCTAGGATTGTTAGCATAGATCATTCAATTCCTTTCTCAAACGCCTGTTTGTGATTAAGGGTCGATTTAAAAGAACCAAAGGATTATTAATGGAATTAGGTACATTAATCTCACTCACATTATATTTTGCTGTGATGCTTGGGATAGGGCTATACGCTTTCAAAAAATCCACCTCCGATATGCAAGAATATATGTTAGGAGGAAGAACCCTCAGCCCCAAGGTCACGGCTTTATCGGCCGGAGCTTCAGACATGAGTGGGTGGATGCTAATGGGTGTGCCCGGTGCGATGTATGTGTCTGGTTTATCCAGTATTTGGATTGCTGTGGGACTTACCGTAGGTGCTTACCTAAACTACATTTTTGTCGCACCACGGCTGAGGGTTTATACCGAAGTCGCCAAAAACGCCATCACCCTTCCCGATTTCTTCGAGAACCGTTTTGAAGATAATACCCGACTCCTACGCTTGATTTCTTCTATGGTGATCATCGTATTTTTTACCCTTTACACTTCCAGCGGCATAGTTGCCGGGGGCAAGTTGTTTGAATCATCTTTTGGTTTAACCTACGAGATGGGTCTGTATGTTACCGCCGGCGTGGTAGTGGCTTACACTCTGTTTGGTGGCTTCTTAGCCGTTAGCCTGACCGACTTTGTACAAGGCTGCATTATGTTTGTCTCTTTGGTGTTAGTGCCTATAGTGGTACTGTGGGATATCGGCGGATTGCATGAAGCCACCGTACAAATCAATTCAGTTAGCCAGAATATGACCAACCTGTGGGTGGATGCCAAAACAGGCGAAGCATTAAGCTTGTTGGCCATTATTTCGCTTATGGCTTGGGGTGTGGGCTATTTTGGCCAACCACATATAATCGTGCGTTTCATGGCGATACGCCATGTAAGAGATATGAAGACCGCGAGACGAATCGGCATGAGCTGGATGATAGTATCACTTGCCGGAGCAGTGGCGACAGGTTTGCTTGGTCTTGCCTATATCACCAAGAACCCAGCCACATTAGATGACCCTGAAACCATCTTTATTTATCTGTCTCAGGTCCTGTTCAACCCGCTAGTTGGAGGATTTTTACTAGCAGCCATATTAGCTGCCATCATGAGTACTATATCCTCACAACTACTGGTCACTTCAAGCTCACTAACCGGTGATTTTTATCAGGCCTTTGTGCGCCGTGACGCCAGCCAAAAAGAATTGGTGTTGGTGGGTAGGATCTCAGTGGCACTAGTTGCGATTGTCGCTATTTACCTCGCCTATGACAGAGATAGCAGCGTACTTAGCTTAGTCAGTAATGCCTGGGCTGGATTTGGTGCGGCATTTGGGCCCTTGGTATTGTTTAGCCTCTATTGGAAACGCATGACGTTTGCAGGTGCTCTAGCGGGGATGATCACCGGTGCAGTCACTGTGTTGATCTGGATTTTTGCTGGTCTTTCAATCGACGGGCAGCCTTTAAGTAATATTGTCTATGAAATTGTGCCAGGCTTTATCGCCAGTTCTTGTGCCATAGTGATTGCCAGCCTAGCTTCTCCTGCCCCTCAGCAGTCTGTTTTGAATACCTTTGCAGAAGCTGAAAAAGGGCTAGAAGAAGCCTAAAAATTGGGAAAAGAGTCAATTAGTGAACAAGGTGTTAACATCTTGTTCACTAATGCTTTTGTTAAACCTTTTTGCTCCTAAGTATAGAAAATTAGCATACTTAAAGCTTTCACAGTTGTGTTAAAGTTCTAAGCATATAATTCTTTAGTCTAAAGTCTGAAATACTGGAACTTACACATGACAACAAACATTCCTTCTGTAACGCACCTTAAGCAACTAGAAGCAGAGAGTATTCACATCTTCAGAGAAGTGGCCGCCGAGTTTGACAATCCGGTCATGTTGTATTCTGTCGGGAAAGATTCCTCGGTATTATTACACTTAGCCAGAAAAGCTTTTGCTCCAGGAAAAATCCCCTTTCCTCTTTTGCATGTTGACACCACTTGGAAATTTCACGAAATGATTGAGTTTCGTGACAAAATGGCGGCCAAACATGAATTGGATCTATTGGTTCACATTAATCCTGAAGGCCTAGAAATGGGAGTTGGACCATTCACCCATGGTAGCGCCAAGCATACCGACATCATGAAAACTGCGAGTTTGAAGCAAGCGTTAAACAAGTATAAGTTTGACGCCGCCTTTGGTGGTGCGCGCCGTGATGAAGAGAAATCCAGAGCCAAAGAACGGGTCTATTCATTCAGAGATGAAAATCACCGCTGGGATCCTAAAAATCAGCGGCCTGAATTGTGGAATATTTACAATTCACAAATTAATAAAGGCGAAAGTATTCGCGTCTTTCCAATGTCAAACTGGACCGAACTGGATATTTGGCAATATATTTATCTAGAGAACATCGAGATTCCTTCGCTGTATATGGCTAAACCACGCCCTGTGGTAGAACGGGATGGTGTACTCATTATGGTAGATGACGAGCGTATGCCAATGAAAGAAGGTGAGACACCAGAGATGCGTTCAGTACGTTTTCGTACCTTGGGCTGTTATCCATTAACAGGTGCAGTTGAATCGACTGCCAGCACACTACCTGATGTAATCCAAGAGATGTTGCTTACCAAAACATCAGAGCGCCAAGGCCGAGTGATTGACCATGATTCATCTGGTTCGATGGAGAAAAAGAAAATGGAGGGTTATTTCTAATGGCAAATAATATCGTTTGGCATCAGCATGATGTCGACAAGTCCCGCAGAGCAAGCGCTAAAAATCAGCAACCCGCGGTTATTTGGCTGACAGGCTTAAGCGGCTCGGGTAAATCTACCATTGCGAATCTATTAGAAAAGAAGCTAACTGAAGCAGGCAAACATACCTACTTGCTCGATGGTGACAATGTTCGCCATGGCTTGTGCGGCGATCTTGGCTTTAGCGATTCAGACCGAGTTGAAAATATTCGTCGTATTAGCGAAGTAGCAAAATTATTTGTCGATGCAGGCCTTATCGTATTGACCGCTTTTATCTCGCCCTTCAAAGCCGATAGAGGTTTTTGTCGCGGTTTGTTAAAAGAAGGTGAATTCGTAGAAGTGTTTGTTGATACGCCTATTGAAGAATGTGAAAAACGCGATCCTAAAGGCCTGTATCAAAAAGCTCGCCAAGGAGATATCAAAGACTTCACCGGCATAGGCTCTGCTTATGAAGTACCAGAAAACCCTGAAATACACCTTAACTTCTCTGGCCAAAGTCCAGAAGAGTCGGCAGAACTGCTATTTACTATGCTGTCACAGAAAGGGTTTTTAGACTGATGTTTGAACATCCTCTTGCCGCCCAAATAACTGCGCTGGCCCACAAAGCCGGTGATGCCATCATGCAGATTTATCAGAAAGATTTTAGCATCTATGAAAAAGCCGATGAAAGCCCGCTAACTGAAGCCGACCTTGCCGCTCACCACATCATAGTGGATGGCTTAAAAACGCTTTCTGAATTACCTATTTTGTCTGAAGAATCCGCCAACATTGATTGGCACACTCGCCAGTCTTGGCAAGACTACTGGTTAGTCGATCCATTAGATGGCACTAAAGAATTTATTAAAAAGAACGGTGAGTTTACCGTCAATATTGCTCTCATCAGTCAAGGTGTACCGACATTAGGCGTAGTATATGCTCCTGTGTTGGATAAAACCTATGTAGGCGTGGCTGGTATAGGCGCCTATAAGATAGAAAAGGGCCAATCAAGTATGATTAGTCCCTTACCTCATCAAGCCGGTGACACTTGGAAAGTGGTTGGAAGTCGCTCCCATCAGAGCCCTGCCATCCAAGCATTACTGGACAGCCTTGACGGTGAATCTGAATTGGTTGCCATGGGCAGCTCGTTGAAGCTATGCCTTGTCGCCGAAGGGGCGGCGCATTTGTACCCTAGACTCGGGCCCACGTCCGAATGGGACACAGGTGCGGCCCAAGCTGTGGTTGAAGCCGCAGGAGGAAAAGTTACCGTAGTTGACGAATCTGATCCTCTAGCAAGCGATGCCCTACCCCTGCGTTACAACCAAAAAGACTCTGTATTAAATCCTTACTTCCTAGTGAGCTGCTAACATGAATAGCGAAAACGAATTACTCCAAAAAGACATTTTGTCTTACCTAGAACAACATGAGAAAAAAGACCTGCTACGTTTCTTGACCTGCGGCAGCGTAGATGACGGCAAGAGCACCTTGATCGGCCGATTATTACACGACTCAAAAATGATCTATGAAGATCAGTTAGCCGCCATTACCAAAGACAGTAAAAAAATGGGTACCACTGGTGAAAAAGTGGATTTGGCCCTACTCGTCGATGGTCTCCAATCTGAACGAGAACAAGGGATCACTATAGACGTGGCATATCGCTACTTCTCTACCGATAAACGTAAATTTATTATTGCTGATACCCCAGGGCATGAACAATATACCCGCAACATGGTTACCGGTGCTTCCACTTGTCAATTGGCGATTATCCTGGTTGATGCTAGAGGCGGTGTGAAAACTCAGACTCGTCGTCACTCATTCTTAGTCTCCCTTTTAGGCATAAAACACGTTGTGGTGGCCATCAATAAAATGGATTTAAAGGAATACAGTCAAGAGGTCTATGAGCAAATTAAGCAGGATTATCTTGAATTTTCTAAACAGCTCGATATTCCTGATATTCGCTTCATTCCGATGTCTGCACTAGATGGCGACAATGTGGTAAATAAGAGTGAGAATATGCCGTGGTACACGGGCGATACCCTTATGACCACGTTGGAGAATATTGAGATAGGCAAGGATCTCAATCTGGAAGATTTCAGATTCCCTGTGCAATATGTGAATCGACCTAATTTAAACTTCCGTGGTTTTGCTGGCACGGTTGTCTCTGGGCAAATTAGTAAAGGTGACAAAGTTACCGCCCTGCCCTCAGGCAAAGAGTCGAGGGTGCGTGCTATCGTTAATTTCGAAGGCGAGCTGGAATCGACCCATGCCCCACTGACTACCACGCTTACATTGGAAGATGAAATTGATATCTCCCGTGGTGACATGATTGTTAAATCTGACAATCTCCCATTACAGGGCAATAATTTCAAAACCCACTTAGTCTGGATGTCAGAAGAGGCCATGATCCCGAATAAACAATATGGCTTTAAATTTGCGACCAAATTTGTGCCCGGCTCAATTTCATCGGTGGATCATTTAATTGACGTCAACACCCTACAAAAAACCGAATCAGTACATTTGAAACTGAATGAAATTGCGGTGGGTAATATTAAATTGACTCAGACAGTGGCCTGCGACCCTTACGCTAAAAATCGAACTACCGGTGCCTTTATTATTATCGATCGCGTCAGCAATGGTACTGTCGGCGCAGGGATGATCATCGAGCAGAACAAAGAAGCAAACAGCTCTCACCAATTCTCAGAATTTGAGTTGGAGTTTAATAGTTTGGTCAGAAAGCATTTCCCACATTGGAACGCCACTGATATTACAAAACTCTAAAATAAACACTGAGAAACTGTGGACATCAATCAGCTAATTGTAATTGGTATATTTACCATGACAATTTTGGCGCTTGTCGTAACCGATAAGCGCCCATCCAGTATTTTTGCTGGCACTATTTTAGGCTTAGTTGTTACCACGCAAATAGGACTGGAAGATGTCGCCCACAATCTAACCAATCAGGGTTTATTAACCCTGATTTTATTGTTGCTAGTCAGCAGCGCCGTAGATAAGACCTCACTGATAAAGCGATTAGGACGAAAGCTAATTTCACCTAATTTCAATGTGAGCTTTTGGCGTTTGTTTGGTCTCACTTTTACCTCTTCAGCATTGCTTAACAATACCGCTGTTGTGGCCAGTTTAATTGGGCCGGTGAGTCAAAATCAGCATCACCCGGCCTCAAAGCTACTCATACCCCTCTCCTACTCAGCGATATTGGGCGGAACTGTTACTTTAATAGGCACGTCAACCAATCTGATTGTTGACAGTTTTCTAATTGAACTGGGTCACCCGGGTTTTAATTTTTGGGATTTTACCCTGTACGGCTTAGTGGCGGGTTTAAGTTGTGGGTTGTTGATGTTTTTGTTGATCCCAATACTACCGACCATAGAGAATCGTAAAGGCCGTTTTCAAGAATATTTTATTGAGGCCAAGGTGATTGAAAACTCTGAGCTGATTGGCCATTCAGTGGAAGATAATCATTTACGTAATTTACCTGAATTATTTTTAGTCGAAATAGTCAGAGACGGTAAGCTCATTACGCCGGTAACCCCCGATATCGTTATTCAACAAAACGATAAATTAATTTTCTCCGGCAATATCAAAAAGGTAGACAACCTTAGTCATATTAAGGGCTTGAAATTATTTGCCGAAACCAATGGTTTACTGCGCGATAACCTGACGGAAGTGATTATCTCTAACCGTGCCCAAATCATCGGCCAAACTATTAAAGCTTTAGGCTTTAGGGCTTTGTTTGACGCAGCAGTGGTTGCCATCCGACGGGATGGTGAGCAGCTTTCAGGAAAGTTGGGAGACATAAAACTGCAAGCAGGTGATTTTTTGCTGCTAGCCACTGGCCAGGACTTTGTGAAACGCCACAATTTGTCGAAAAACTTCTTCGTTATTTCTGAGCAAAAAATAGCGACCAAGTTAACCAAACCACAAGAATGGATAACCGTGGGCGGGTTTCTACTGACAATTGTTTTGGCCGCAGCATCTATAGTTAATCTTGCCACCGGCTTGATGTTTTTTATGGCCCTGTTGGTGATTAGTGGTGTTACCAACAATGCCGAAGTAAAACGCAACATTCCACTTAACCTAGTGATAGTCATTGTCGGCGCGCTAAGCTTAGCCACCGCTTTGCAAACCTCTGGTGTAATAGCATTGCTGACTGACAGTTTGCGCCCTTACTTATTAGGTACCAGTCCGTTTATGGCCCTGGTGGTTATTTACCTAGTAACTCTGGTGTTAACTGAGCTTGTCACCAATAACGCAGCAGCAGCCCTTATGTTTCCATTCGCCTATGGTGTCGCGAGTATGCTAGGTCTACCTATAATGCCTTTCGCTTTAGCCGTTGCCTTTGCTGCTAGTGCCAGTTTCCTATCACCCTATGGCTATCAAACCAACCTGCTGGCATTTAACGCAGCAAACTACAAGTTTAAACACTTCATCCAATTTGGACTGGCGATTTCAATCACCTATTCGTCTATTGTACTGCTGCTATTAAAGTTTAGTTACGGTTTATAAGCACCAACAACTAGAGAGTGATTAATTGCTATTAACGCTATATGGCGAGGTACAGGAAGATCATGCGACAGGACTGCCGCATGACTGATAAGTTGCTTATCTAAATAATACTTTTTCTTTATTAAACCAATGCACACAAAAACCAATCAAGGCCAAGGCGATTACGGCTGTGGAGCCGAAAATGGCAAACAACTGGAAATAATCCATAGTACCTTTGATCAGCTCTTTAATGGCTAAGGCTACATTAGTTAGCGGCACCCAAGCCCAGCCGCCCTTGAGTTCAACCCCAGGTAGCAAGGAAAATATAATGGGCACAAATAACATTAAGGTCAAAGACCCCATGTAGCTTTGGGCTTCTTTGAAACTTTTAGCGTAAATAGACAGTGCTAATAAAATTGAGGCAAAAATTGCGACCACAGGCACCAACATTAAAAACATCAGCACAAAGTCTATCGCCCCAATAGAAGACATGAATTTCACCACGACTTCCACTGCCATACCCTGACTTAGTATTAAGCCCCATATGGCCATACTGGAGATGGTCACCAACGCTGAAGTCAACCCTGCAAGGGCAATAGTGAAGAACTTACCCAAGACTATCTTATAACGTTCAATCGGTGATATTAGCAAGGTTTCCAAGGTACCCCGCTCTTTTTCACCGGCACCTAAATCCGCAGCTGGAAACATAGCTCCTTGCAAGCACAGAATAAAAATAAAGTACGGGATCAAGCCACCTAACCGCTCACCTAAACTCTCTCGCTCATCAGCAGTGCTGACTTTTTCCAGCACTATAGGCTCAAGTAGCGCCAGTTGTTGTTGCGGGTTTAAATCCTGTTGTGAGAAGGCCAGCTTTTGCTGAACATCTGCCTGTTGCTTGACTATTTCATCGACTCGGGCGAATACTTTATTTAAGCCTGTATCATTAAAAAACAACTTTATTCGGTTTTGTCCGGATTGCAGTATATCGTTTGAATAGCCCTGTGCGATTTCGATCACGAAATCAACCTTGTCTTGTTCAATCAAACTGGCGTAATCAGACTCAAGCTCAATATCAACCAGATTAAACATGGCGGTATTACTCAGTTTATCAGTAATTTCCGGAGCGTATTGAGCACCGACAATCGCATAATTCAACACTTTAGATTCGGCGTCTTCTACCGCTTGCTTACTGAAATACAGTACACCACTTATGATTGCCGGAAACACTAATATAGGCAACGCGATCATAAAGAAGAGGGTTTTGCGGTCGCGCACCAACTCTTTTAATTCTTTTAAAAATACTAACCACATATTCATAGCTCCTTGTTGATGGTGGCTAAAAACGCTTGATGCAAATTATCACCGCCTGCCATTTGCTTAAAACTTTGCAGACTACCTTCAAACTTGCCCACTCCTTGGTCGATAACCACCACTTTGTCACACAGCTCTTCTACTTCATCTAGATGGTGAGTGGAAAAAATTACCGGAATATTGTCATTTTTAAGGCTACGAATAAAATCCATTACCGTTTGTGTCGCCATAATATCTAGCCCTGTGGTGGGCTCATCTAAAATAACCACTTCTGGACTGTGCACTACCGCTCTGGCAATGGCAGCCTTTTGTTTCATACCCGTTGAATAATTTTCGCAGCGCCGGTCTAGGAAAGAATCCATGTCCAGCATGGCGGAAAGCTCACCGATCCTAACCTTAATATCCCCTTTACTCATGCCATTGAGTTGACCAAAATACTCAATATTTTCACGCCCGCTTAGGCGCCCATACAAGCCTGTAGAGCCAGACAAAAAACCAATTTTTTGTCTGGCTACTATAGGCTTTTTAAGTACGTCAATGTTATTGATAAAGACACTACCACCGTCTGGTTGTAAAGCAGTAGATAGCATTCTTAAGGTGGTGGTTTTACCTGCACCATTTGGCCCTAGCAGTCCTAGCACTTGACCTTTTTCAACCGAAAATGACACGTCTTTGACTGAGTGAAAAAAGCGCCCTATAAGCCTAGGATCTTTGCGCTCCTGCTCGCTAAGTTTCTTTGGATTTTCAACTTCAAATTTCTTCGATAATTGCTTTATTTCAATCATTCCATTTTCCCAATTACGACCTTGTTATTTTAGTTAGTGTATAACGTGCTGGATTTATTACATATATCTGGAAATCATTTTCTAAATAATAGGATCCCTTGTTACACTGCATATTATCTTACAATAATCCATACCAGTTTTAACCAGTTAAAAGGACCTAATCTGCCGATGAACACTATTACCAATCCATTCCAAGCATGTTTGCAGGTATTTATCAAACCACGGGAGGTTTTTACCACCCTCAATCACAAACATAATTGGTCATGGATCCCTTTCATTTTAGTTATGTTGGCAGCTGTTTTGCCCATGTATAGCTATCTTAATTTTGTTGATTTTGCTTGGTATAAACACGCTGTTATCGAGCTTACGGCAGGCGATTTGAGTCCTGCCGAGCAAGACAGTATGAAAGCAATGATGGGATCACAAGCGAGTTATACCACAGGTTATATTATCGGTATGTCGCTGGGTGTGATAGCTGCAATGGCTGTATTTGCTGGCTATTTGCATTTAGTCACCCGCTCTGATGAACAAAATCTGAATGGTTTTACCGATTGGTACGGATTTACCTGGTGGGTATCGCTGCCAACTGTAATTAGCTGCTTGTTGGCATTGTTGATGTTGGCGCTGAGCTCAACCAACCAGATCCACCTGATCCAACTTGATATAGTCTCACTTAGCTATTGGCTGGGTTTAGATATGTCGTCCACGTGGATTGCTGTCACCGACCTTATTCGTCTCGACACCTTGTTCAGCATATATTTGACGGCGGTGGGGATAAGCCGCTGGACGCAATTTTCTAATCGGCGTGTTTACCTGCTTGCGTTGCTACCTTACACGGTCATTTTGAGCATCGCACTCTTAGTTACGCTAGTCTAATTGCACTTAGGGCGGAAATAATCAGTATTGCGGTAAAACTCAGGGTGTTGATTGTCATCCCACCAATCAGGCACCCCTAAGAGCGGCAGTGGCCGTAATGATTTTGCCTGTGAAAAGGGTTGCTCTGCTTGCAATTGAGCGGCTAATTTTGTGTCTAACAATGACACTTGCTGGCCGTACTCTAGCTTGAAAAACTCCGCTGTAACCTCTACCGCCAACCACTTTCCGGTCAGACCAATAAAGGGCTTCAACATCATCTCTAAGTTAGCGTGTCCAAATATAAAGGCTTTAATCTGCTTGCCCCAGGATGGCCGATGTTGCACAAACGCCTGTTGCCAATGATGCTCGGCAAGCAAGCCACTTATTTGCTTATCTACAACCGCTAGTACGACCCCACACTCATCAAAATGGGTTATGCGGTTGCGCCGCGCTGTTCTGGGCGTTAAACCATATTGCTCAATATCTTGCATATGCCATTGGTTTAATAATTTTTTAGTTTTTGGATACTGCAGCCATATCAGGCCGTTAAACAAGTCATGCCAGCTATCTGGACGAGTCGGAATAATACTTTGTTGATTGATAATTTGTTCATAGTAACTAAGGTTGTCCGCTAGTTCTGATTGGCACACAAACTCATGAGTAATCCCCTGCAGTTTAGCTGCCCACTTATTTAGGCTAGATGCATGGAGTAAATTGGCCTGATGAGTTAAGCCAAACAATTCATTGAGGGGTTCAAACGGCTGGGCCTTAATGCGCTTTAACGGGATCAAAGGATTTTTTACTGGCAAATTATCTGAATTAGATTTCATTCGACTCTAGTGATTACTGATTGGATTTTCTATACTGGGGACAAATGTAATAATAAGAGCAACAATATGCAAATAAGACAGTTCATTTTTCCCTTGATCACCTCCACTATTTTGCTAGCGGGGTGCAGTCAAACGAATAACAACATGCCTGCGAGTAATTTTGATAGCGTCTATCAAAATATCAGTACACAGGACTTGAAACAACATACCAAAGTATTGTCCTCTGATGAATTTGAAGGCCGTTCGCCTACCTCGCCAGGTGAAACCAAAACCTTGGATTACTTAATCAGTAATTTTAAAGCCTTGGGATATCAACCCGGCAATGGCAATAGCTATTTGCAAGCCGTGGAGCTGATGGAAATCACTGCTGATCCAGACATGACTCTGAGGATTGGCCAGAATCAGTTCAAATACAGAGATGACATGGTAGCCTCGTCTAAACGAGAAAACAGCCAAATCAACCTGACTGATTCCGAAGTGGTATTCGTAGGCTATGGCGTGAATGCGCCAGAATATGACTGGAATGATTACGCCGGATTAGATGTAAAAGGCAAAACCGTGGTGATTTTGGTCAATGACCCTGGATTTGAAAACCCCGAAAGCGGTAAGTTCCAAGGCAAAACCATGACCTACTATGGTCGCTGGAGTTATAAATTTGAAGAAGCCAGTCGCCAAGGAGCTGAAGCAGCTATCATAGTCCATGAAACCGCGCCCGCGTCATACGGCTGGTCCGTGGTGGCCAACAGTTGGAGTGGTCCACAATATAGTTTAGCGAGCGACAACGGCAATGCCGATAGAGTTGCGGTAGAAGGTTGGATAAGCTTAGACGCTGCGAACAAAGTATTTAAGGATGCAGGTTTAGATTTCGCCCAGCAAAAAGCCTTAGCCATGCAAGGACCCTACTCTACACCTTTGCAATTAAAAGCCGCTGTCACTATTAAGAGTAAGTTGCAAAAGTCGGTGAGTAATAATGTCATCGCTACCTTACCCGGCAGTGAGCGTGCCGATGAGCATATATTATACACGGCGCATTGGGACCACCTAGGCAAAGATGAAAGTCGTGTGGGGGATCAGATTTATAATGGAGCCCATGACAACGCAACAGGCACAGCAGCCAGCTTGGTTATGGCCAAAGCTTTCGCGGGATTAACCGTTAGACCGCAGCGCTCAATTACTTTCCTAGTGGTTACCGCTGAGGAGCAAGGTTTATTAGGTTCACAATTTTACGCTGAGCACCCTATTATTCCACTTAACAAAACGGTAGCGAATATCAATATGGATGCGATGAATGTATTAGGCAAAACCAAAGATGTTGCGGTCGTGGGTATGGGCAAATCAGAATTAGAAACAAACTTGGAGATGGCAGCTAAAAAGCAAGGTCGCCACCTGACTCAAGAAGATCGCCCAGAAGCGGGTTATTATTATCGGTCTGATCATTTCAGCTTCGCCAAATTAGGTGTACCTGCCCTGTACGCCGAAGGAGGCAGCGAGCCTTTCGATGAAGAAACTGCCGCATACCGTAAACGCACAAATGTTGTGATCACTGGCTGTTATCACCAAGTCTGTGATCAATTTAGGGAAAGTTGGGATTTTTCTGGAGTACAACAGGACACCCAGATGTTGTTTGATGTAGGTTATCAAATTGCCAATTCCAGCGATTGGCCTAAATGGTTAAAAACCAGCGAGTTCCAACGTAAGTAACCCAACACAGTTATGATAGATACTAAAACGCCAGCAATCCGCTGGCGTTTTTTATGAATAAACGTTAACCCAATTAGCTAGTCTAGCTCTAACTTGGTTATTTTTGACTTTCTTTAATGAAGTAACTTAATTCTTTTATGCAATGGCGCAAGACTGGATTCAATCGGGTATTTTTACCATTCATCACAAACAATTCATGTTTGAACTCAAACCATTTTCCGCCGCCAACCGGCACCAAACCTAAGCCAGCCCCCTGCTCTTTAGCCATATAATCAGGCAACAGCCCCACGTATTCACCAGTCATGATGGCGGATAAACAAGCATCGAATGAATCAGAAAAGGTTTGTATGGCTAAACGGTTCTCGTCCTGAATGTAATTGGCAGAGGATAACCCAGAAATCCCGATAGCCGGGTAATCATCAATTTTCACCGTATCTGGCAAGGCGTCGCGATATTTGGCAAGAGGATGGGAAGGAGCACAATACAAGCGACCCGCGCATTCGTGACCGACAGAATGGAAGGTGACTGATTCCGGTTTTACCATATCATAGGTGGACACCACTAAATGACATTCACCCGATAACGCCACATGCTCAACTTCGTTGTATAAGCGCGTCTGGATATTAACGTGAATATCATCGAACTTTTTCATCGTGCTTTTAACCGCTTTACTCACCGCAAGATGCATTGATAAGGGCAAGCCAGCCATCAATACCAAGGTAATATGCCCTGAGTAATCATCATGTAAACTCTTCAGATTAAATACAAAATTATCAAATGCGTTGAAGATACGTTTGGTTTCCTGAAAGACCACTTCGCCTTCTTTGGTCATTTGAAAACCACCCCGTCCTCGGTGACATAACACCAAATCCAAGCGCTCTTCGAGTTTTTTAATCGCTGCACTAATATTCGGACGTTGCATACGCAGCACTGGCTCGGCGGCAGTGAACCCATTGCATGACGCAACGGCGTAAAACACCCTCAATAATTTAATGTCAGATTCTTGTAGACGATTCAACATAACAACACCAGTAAGGTATAGGAATTAATACTATAAAGCCTATATTAGGCAAGCATGCTGGCTATTACAACGTTTATTTTTAGTCGTATTTATAGCAGCTACACTGTGTCTCTGCTTGCGCTTGCATGCAGTGTGGAAATTATCCAGTTGAATCTAGCTGAGGGTGTAAGGAAGTGGAAGGCGCCAATGGAGGCAGGCTCAAATAGTAGGCAGCCTAGCTAGGCTGCCTGATTATTAGGAAAGTTTAACGCTTTGCTCTCTTAGCACCTCAATTTCATCCCGTATACTTGCCGCTTTTTCAAACTCAAGCTCTCGGGCTGCCACGAACATGCTTTTCTCCAATTCGGCAATTTTGCTCATTAATTGGGTGGCGTTCATAGATTGATATTTCTTAGTCGCCTCAGCCACTTTACGTAATTTTACTTTGCCGCCAACATCAATGGAGTTACCATCGCCTACATCCATGATGTCGGTAATAGGTTTATTCAATTGGGTCGGAGTGATCCCATTGTCGAGATTGTGTTGTCGTTGTTTATTGCGACGACGCTCAGTTTCCTCCATCGCACGCTGCATCGAGCCCGTTATCCGATCTGCATATAATATGGCCTTGCCATTAATATTCCGCGCCGCTCGACCTATGGTTTGGATAAGCGCCCTGTCGGAGCGCAAAAAACCTTCTTTGTCGGCATCTAAAATTGCCACCAAGGACACTTCAGGCATATCCAAACCTTCTCGTAACAGGTTGATCCCGACCAGTACATCGAACTTTCCGAGACGCAAATCACGGATGATCTCGATACGCTCAACCGTATCTATATCAGAGTGCAGGTAACGCACCTTAATACCGTGTTCATCAAGGTAATCACTCAGATCCTCAGACATCCGTTTAGTTAAAGTCGTCACCAATATTCGTTCATTAACCGCCACCCGCTTGTGGATTTCTGACATAACATCATCCACTTGAGTACCGACAGGACGTACTTCTATCTCAGGATCAATCAATCCGGTAGGTCTAACGACTTGTTCAACTATATCTTCGCCGGATTTCTCAATCTCATATTTGCCCGGTGTCGCAGACACATAAATAGTCTGGGGGGAAATTTGCTCAAATTCTTCAAATTTGAGTGGCCGATTATCCAGAGCAGAAGGCAATCTAAAGCCAAACTCAACCAAGGTTTCTTTACGAGAGCGATCCCCTTTAAACATAGCGCCGATTTGCGACACAGTTACATGAGACTCATCGATAAATAGCAAGCCATCGGCAGGAAAATAATCCAAAAGTGTTGGAGGCGGTTCGCCCGGCGCACGGCCCGACAGATACCGAGAGTAGTTTTCGATACCCGAGCAATAGCCTAACTCCTGCATCATCTCCATATCAAATTGAGTTCGCTGAACAATACGCTGCTCTTCGACCAATTTATGCACCGATTGCAATTGCGCCTTCCGCTCTTTCAATTCAACTTTGATATGCTCAACAGCGGCCAGGATTTTTTCTCTTGGCGTAACATAATGGGTTTTAGGGAATACAGTCACCCGAGTTACCGTTTTTTCTACAGAGCCGGTTAAAGGATCAAACAAACGGATATTATCGATTTCTTCATCAAACAGCTCTACGCGGATGCCCTGCTTTTCAGAGTCCGCAGGAAAAATATCAATCACATCCCCGCGTACTCTGAATGTCCCCCTTTCAAAGGAAACATCATTGCGGGTGTATTGTAATTCGGCTAAACGGCGCAGGATGGCGCGCTGATCCATCAAATCGCCCTGACGAAGATGTAATAGCATTTTCATATAGGATTTAGGGTCACCCAAACCATATATGGCAGAAACGCTCGACACTATCACTACGTCTCGACGTTCCATCAAAGACTTAGTCGCCGACAACCGCATTTGCTCGATATGATCGTTTATGGAGGAGTCTTTTTCGATAAAGGTATCGGTACTAGGTACATAGGCTTCAGGTTGATAATAATCGTAATAAGAGACAAAATATTCTACCGCATTATTGGGAAAGAACTCTTTCATCTCACCATACAACTGCGCCGCTAGGGTTTTGTTGTGAGCAAGGATTAAGGTAGGACGCTGTACCTGACTAATGACATTGGCCATGGTGAAGGTTTTACCGGATCCTGTCACCCCCAGCAGTGTTTGGTTAGCTAAGCCGCTGTCCAAACCATCAACCAATTGTTCGATTGCCTTGGGCTGATCCCCTGCAGGTTGATAGGTCGAAACTAAGTCAAATGCTCTACTCACTTATATCAAACCTCATTGTTTACCTTATCTAATTGAAATAATTTAGTACTGCGCATAAACCAGCTGTAAGCTAGACTGGCAGTAAACAGATTCGCTACTATCAACCCCCAAAATAGCCCTTTGATATCAGCCCATTGACTGCCGATGTAAGCCAAAGGCACGTAGAATACAAATAACCGTACAATACTTAATATCAGTGCTGACAGTGGTTTATGTAATGCATTGAAAGATGAGTTGGTTAATACAACTACACCTTGTAAACCATAGCCTAAGGGTACGATCATTAAGAACAAAGTGATCAACTCTTCAACAGTTTGATCTTCTGCAAATATGGCTGCGATGTAAGGAGCGACAAGCCAAAGTATGCCAAATATCATTAATTGAAAGATAATCACAAAATTTAGCGACAGGGTATAACTTTTTCTAACCCGACCTTGCTTGTTAGCACCATAATTTTGACTGATAAAGGGTGGCAATGACATTGATAAAGCCAACACCACAATACTTGCGATGGATTCTAGTCGACTTCCCACTCCCCAAGCCGCTACAGCGGCAGGTCCATAACCTGCGACTATAGCCGTGATCACCCCAACAGCGATAGGTGTAAGCATATTCGCACCGGCTGCGGGCAATCCAATTTTTAACACACCACCACTGGTTAGCCTAAGTTCTTTCCAGTTTAGTAGGCGTGGCAGGATCAATTTTCGCTTTAAGGCCAATAGATAAAGGATGTAGATTAAGCCGATTGCCCACGCAATGGCTGTGGCAAGTGCAGCTCCCTTTATACCCATGGCAGGGATCGGTCCCCAACCAAAGATAAGAATGGGGTCAAGAATAGCATTTATCAAGCCGCCACTGGCCATCACAATACTCGGGGTTTTGGTATCCCCAGAAGCTCTTAATACGCTATTACCCACCATAGGAACAGCAAGAAAAATACCTGCACCGTACCACACTAGCATGTAATCTCGTATAAAGGGCATAAGCTCATCCGTGGCTCCCATCAGACGAAATATAGGATCTATGCTCAACGCACCAATAAACGCTAATATGCCCACTAGGATAAAAGAAAGCATCAATGCACCGGTTGCAAACTCCTTGGCCATTTGGGTTTCGCCAGAGCCCAATGCTCGGCCAATGACAGCAGATGCACCTATGCCCAAGCCAATATTTAAACTTATGATGGTAAAAGTAACTGGAAATGTAAAACTGATAGCAGCAAGCTCTTCAGTGCCAAGTAAACTGACAAAAAACGTATCGACCAACCCAAAGGTCATTAGCATCACCATGGCCAACACCATAGGTAAAGTCATTCGCTTTAAGGTTTCAGGGATCGGGGCGTTTAACAGATCATTATTTCTACTTGAAGGCTTGGTTTGACTCACGTGATTGTCATCTCTTTTTAGCTCAATGAATGATGGTAAGCGATATAGATTTTATTGACTATGCTCAGTATTAAATTGCTGGCCTGTTTTGGGTCTAAATATAATTCAAACTTCGGCTTAAATTTGGCAACACTATTATGACAGGAATAACACAGAACAAATTCAACTTTTTGCTAAATCGCTGTGTAAAAGCGGCCTAATAAAGTGTAACTGCTTTTTTACGCCTTGGATTAAAAACACAACTCACCACTGGCCTGAACCAATAAACTGAAAATTTTCATCCACTAATACCATTTTCAGTAATCGTTTTCAGTAAACTACACACAGCGCAGGATTAGCCGGGGCAGTATAATACTCATTTTTGAAAAATCCCCCAGCAACAATTTGTATCTATCTGTTTTACATAATTTTTAATATTATTGATGAATAAGTGAATTCTCATATTGACATTATCAAACAAATTTGAAGCATAGTGCCTATCTATTTATGCACAGACTTATCCACAGGAACGGTGGATAACTGGACTAATCTCAATTGCAGCGCCCAGTTACAGTTATGTGACCAAAATTTAGGTAAGTCGCCACTAACCCTAGGAGCTTTGATTTTATGTTTCAGTTTTATGAAACACTGATCTAACGAACAGTGATCAACTGTTTCTTTATAACTATTTAGTCTAGCATTGTGCATTTATTGTTATTAAAAAATGGCACCGAAATTGCCCAGAAATTGTCAAGTCTGTCAACCAAAACAAGTAACTTTTTGAGGTTAAATGAGGTGATTTCGACTACTCTCACACCTAGTGTAAATCGCAAATTCAGCTTAACATTTTAGCTCGATCAAAAACCCAGTATATAAAACATCCTAGGACTGTTGATTTTATCACCTTTACTGCATTTAATTTGAGCAAATAAACATATTCCTTAAAAAACCTTCGATATTGTGTTGACAGATTGCGTGTTGCTCATTAACATTCGCCTCCGTTGAAATCCGGTCCCCCTTAGCTCAGTTGGTTAGAGCGACGGACTGTTAATCCGCAGGTCCCCCGTTCGAGTCGGGGAGGGGGAGCCAATTTCAACCTGACAATTTGATTCCCCCTTAGCTCAGTTGGTTAGAGCGACGGACTGTTAATCCGCAGGTCCCCCGTTCGAGTCGGGGAGGGGGAGCCAAGTCAGCTCACTACTTCGATACCTGCATACTCTATCTAGTTACACTTTCCACTTGTATAAATTTCAGTCTTAATATCCCTATTAATATCAAGTTGTTAATCAGCTCTGAAACGTAGATAATACCCTCGATCCCGTCATAGTCAGGCAATGCATATTTTTCATGAGTGAATTTTTAGTTCTGTTGATCGGCACAGTACTGGTAAACAACTTTGTTTTGGTCCAATTTTTAGGGCTATGCCCTTTTATGGGCGTTTCAAACAAATTGGAAACGGCCATCGGTATGTCGATGGCAACGACCTTCGTGCTGACCTTAGCCTCCCTTACCAGCTATTTGGTTGAACATTACATATTACAGCCTTTCGGTATCGGCTATCTAAGAACCCTGAGCTTTATTTTAGTGATTGCGGTTGTAGTCCAATTTACTGAAATGGTGGTACACAAAACCAGTCCAACCCTATATCGTTTGCTTGGCATATTCCTGCCGCTCATCACCACTAATTGTGCGGTACTGGGTGTGGCCTTACTCAACGTCAACCAAGAGCATAATTTTGTTGAATCGGTGGTTTATGGCTTTGGCGCCGCAGTGGGCTTTTCTCTAGTGTTAATCTTGTTCTCGGCTATGCGTGAACGACTTGCAGCAGCCAACGTCCCTGCTCCGTTCAAAGGGGCCTCTATCGCTATGGTAACGGCAGGACTGATGTCACTGGCATTTATGGGCTTTAGTGGATTGGTGAAGTTTTAATGACCTTTATGATTGCCTTAGTCGCCATTGGAATTATGGCTTTAATATTTGGCGCTATCTTGGGCTATGCAGCCATTCGCTTCAAAGTTGAAAGCGATCCTCTGGTAGATCAAATAGACGAAATATTACCGCAAACCCAATGTGGTCAATGTGGGTATCCCGGCTGTCGCCCCTATGCAGACGCAATCGCCAATGGCGATGATATTAACAAATGCCCCCCTGGCGGTGAAGCCACTATCAAGCAACTTGCAGATTTGATGGGAGTAGAGGCTAAACCACTAGATGCGGCGCATGGACAAGAAGATGTAAAGAAGGTCGCGTTTATTCGTGAAGATGAATGCATTGGCTGTACTAAATGCATACAAGCCTGTCCGGTTGATGCCATTATCGGGGCAGCAAAACAAATGCACACAGTACTTGAAGATGAATGCACCGGTTGTGACCTCTGTGTTGATCCCTGCCCTGTCGATTGCATAGATATGATACCTATTTCGGAAACGGCTGCATCTTGGCGCTGGCAGATGAATGCCATAGATGTGAAACAAGTAAGTTAAAGGATCTTTTTTGTATAACGAATTTGACGATATTGTAGACCGACTTAATCAGGGCAGACTTTGGGACTTCCCAGGCGGAGTGCATCCGCCTGGGCTAAAAGAACTATCCAATCACAGCAATATCAAAGAAATACCGCTGCCGCCCACGCTTTTCATCGCCGTCAAGCAACATATAGGGGTAGAAGGCAGCTTAATAGTCAAAGAAGGTGAACGCGTCTTAAAAGGACAAGCACTGACCAAGAGTACCAATCCATTTGCCGTTCCGGTGCACGCACCCGCTTCTGGCAGCATAGTGCGGATTGGTCCTCACGTATCAGCACATCCCTCAGGGTTACCCGAGTTGTGTGTGGAATTACGCACCGATGAGTTTGAAACATGGATTGATTTAAAACCGATTTTAGATTATCAAACCAAACCAAAAGCGAAAATTGTAGAAGCTATTTGTAGCGCGGGGATAAGCGGCATGGGTGGTGCAGGGTTTCCCACCCACATTAAGGCTTCACCGAAGAAAAATGTCGAATTTTTGATTATCAATGGGGTGGAATGCGAACCCTATATCAGCTCAGATGACCGACTGATGCGGGAACACGCATGGCAGATACGACAGGGGATCGATATTTTAGCCCATCTGCTTAGCCCCAAAATTGTGTTAGTGGCCATTGAAGACAATAAACCCGAAGCGATTGAGGCCATGCAAGTGGCCTGTCAGGAAAATGCCAAATACCGTGTAGTCTCAATTCCAACCAAGTATCCAGCAGGCGGCGAGAAACAACTTATCCAAGTGCTAACCAACCGTGAAGTGCCGGGGAAAGGGCTCCCCATTGATGTTGGGGTGATCATGCAAAACGTGGGCACCTGCTTTGCCATTGCCGATGCCGTTTTAAGTGGTAAGCCATTAGTTAAGCGGGTGGTAACCCTGACCGGAGAAGCGTTTAAATATCCACAAAACATTTGGGCGCCAATTGGCACTCCCATCTCATACCTACTTGAACAAGGTAAATACCGCGAGCACAAACAGCGCCACCGGAAAATTATCATGGGTGGCCCGATGATGGGTTTCGAGTTGTTGAGCAATGACGTTCCAGTGGTGAAAATGACAAACTGTATTTTGGCCCCCTCTTCGGCTGAAGTCGATGAGCCCGGACCGGAGCAGCCTTGCATACGCTGTAGTGCTTGTGCAGATGCCTGCCCAGCCAGCCTGCTGCCGCAGCAATTATTCTGGCACAGCAAAGCCAAAGAGTATGATAAAGCGCAAGAATACAATTTATTTGACTGTATCGAATGTGGTGCTTGTGCTTATGTCTGCCCGAGTGAAATTCCGCTGGTACATTACTATCGCATTGCCAAAGCAGACATACGCACACAAGAGCGAGAAAAAGACCAAGCAGACAAAGCCAGAGAGCGTTTTGAGGCCCGTAAGCAACGTTTAGAGGCTGAGCAACGAGAGCGCGATGAAAAGCACTCCAAGGCAGCTGAAGCTCGTCGTAATGCGATGAGTGAGAAAGGTAGCGACGCTAAAGATAAAATCAGTGCTGCGTTGGCTCGAGCCAAGGCCAAAAAGCTACAAAACCAAGAAACAGACATCCAGACTACCGACCAAAACCTGACAAGCGAGTCGGCCGCTGCAAGCACAGATAAGCAAGACAAAGTCGCGGCGGCTATAGCCAGAGCAAAAGCAAAGCGTGAAGCGGCCAAAGCAACGGCTAAACCGGAGGTTGATACTAATGCGACGACTACCAATCAACCGGTTAAACAGCAAAAAATTGCCGCCGCAATTGCTAAAGCCAAAGCCAAACGAGAGGCGGTTAAACAAGCCGCTTCTGGCCAAGCGTCTGTTCCTGCAAAAGAAATTGAAAGTATTGAGCAATCAGCTGCAGCACCATTAGATCCAGAGCATTTAAAGAAACAGAAAGTTGCGGCCGCCGTGGCCAAAGCCAAGGCAAAACGAGCCGCAGCTAAACAGGCTGAGTCATCGCCAGCAGAACAACCAACCCCAACTGAACGAAGTGAGCAGGAGGTTGAGCCTGCCTCGACGGAATTAACCCCAGAGCAACTTAAAAAGCAGAAAGTTGCTGCCGCCGTGGTCAAAGCCAAGGCAAAACGGGCTGCGGCCAAGCAAACTGATCCAAATGAGGATGAAAAGTAATTTTATATGGGTTTTAAAATAGCCAGTTCTCCCCATCAGCGCGTGAAGCGCACCACTGGTCAAGTTATGCGTCTGGTAATTTATGCAGGCTTGCCCGCAATTGCATTGCAAACATGGTTTTTCGGATGGGGGGCGATAATACACTTTGCCATCGCAGCTATTACAGTGGTAGTAACCGAAGCGACGCTTTTAGAGATGCGTAAGAAAAATTTTGAAGTGGCCATCAAAGACTGCAGTGCCTTGCTAACGGCCTTTTTAATTGCTGTTAGTATTCCGCCTCTCGCACCTTGGTGGATAACCGTTATTGGCAGTTTTTTCGCTATTGCCATCGTTAAGCAACTATATGGTGGTTTAGGATTTAACTTATTTAATCCCGCCATGGCCGCATACGTCATGTTGTTAGTGTCTTTTCCGGTAGAGATGTCTACTTGGGCCATTCCACAATCATTGAGTCAGTTTCCGCAAAGCTTTATGGATTCTGTTAGCATCGTATTTACCGGTTTCAGCGCTGATGGCTATAGCATCGAGCAGTTGCGAACCCATATCGATGGTTACACCATGGCAACACCATTAGACGCGGTTAAAACTGCGGTATCGCAAGGAATGACCGTACAAGAGAGCGGTCAACTGGCGATGTTCGAATCTGGTCTAGGGGTCGGCTGGTTTGAGATAAATATTGCCTATCTGTTGGGGGGCTTATACTTATTAAAGACTAAAGTGATTAATTGGCATATACCAGCGGGCGTGATAGCAGGCATGGTTTGTTTATCACTTGTGATGTATATGGTAGACAACGGCGTATACAGCGACCCGATATTCCATCTTTTCAGTGGCGGCTTTATGCTCGGGGCATTTTTTATCGCAACTGATCCGGTATCCGCCTCTACCACCAATCGTGGGCGGATAATTTTTGGATTCGGCATTGGTGCTTGGATATATATAATTCGCACTTGGGGGGGATATCCTGATGCCATCGCCTTTGCGGTGTTAATTATGAATATGGCCGTACCCTTGATTGATTATTACACCCGACCAAGAACTTACGGACACCATTCAGATCACAAAAAGAACATTGTAGTGAAATCCGCTGAAAGCAAATCATCCCAGCGCAAGGATTAGTCAATGAAAAAGAGTGTACTCCAAAATGGCCTAATTCTGAGTAGTTTCGCATTAGCTACCACAGCCTTGATTGCGCTCACTTTTGTGGGCACCAAAGACAAGATAACCGAACAGCAGGTACAAAAAAGGCTGTCGATTTTGAGTGCAATAATACCTCCTTCATCTTATAACAACGATATTCATCATGATTGCACGGATGTCTACAATGCAGAATTCTTAGGTAGCGATGAAGCCCACCGGGTGTATTTTGCGAGAATGCAGGGAGCACCTGTAGCTGCTGCACTCGAGGTGACCGCAGCTAATGGATATAGCGGAAAAATTGAGTTGATCGTTGGCATTAAAATCGACGGTGAAGTAGCTGGTGTGCGCGTGCTAGAGCATAAAGAAACACCAGGATTGGGAGATAAGATTGAGTTACGAGTCAGCGATTGGGTCCTCGATTTTAACGGTAAATCTATCGCTGTTCAGGGATTACAAGCCTGGCAAGTTAAAAAGGACGGTGGTCAATTCGATCAATTTACCGGTGCAACTATTACCCCAAGAGCGGTGGTAAATGCAGTAAAAAATAGCATACTTTATTTCCAGCAACATCAGACAGAGCTGTTTGCCGCTGAAGGTATCTGCGAACATAGCAAAGACTCTGCCGCGGGAGGATCCTAACATGAACCAATATCAAGAGCTTAGCTGGCAGGGTTTATGGAAAAATAACCCCGCTATAGTGCAGCTATTAGGCTTGTGTCCATTACTTGCCGTTACCATGACAGTGATCAACGGCTTGGGCTTAGGCTTGGCCACTACACTGGTGTTAATTGGTTCAAACTGCACTGTGTCATTGGTGCGTAATATGGTGCCAAATGAAATACGTATCCCGATATTTGTGATGGTGATTGCCGCCTTTGTGACGGTGATCCAACTACTCATGAACGCCTACACATTCAATTTATATGAAACATTAGGCATATTTATTCCGCTAATTGTGACCAACTGCGCCATTATTGGTCGCGCCGAGGCCTATGCATCAAAAAATCCGGTTAAGTATGCGGCATTTGATGGCTTGATGATGGGGGTTGGCTTTACGGCCGTGTTGATGATCCTAGGTGGAATGCGCGAGTTATTGGGTTATGGCACGTTATTCTCTGGTGCTAACCTATTGTTAGGTGATTGGGCCAGCGTGCTCAAACTTACCGTATTTGAAACCGAAAGTCCTTTTCTATTGGCAATATTGCCCCCAGGCGCATTTTTAGGAATGGGCTTATTAATCGCCTTAAAAAATGCGCTTAATAATCGAGTAGAGTCTTGGATTGAAACACCGACAACAGACAAAGCGGTAACACGGGCCCGGGTCACTACCGAAACTTAATCAGCCAGATTGTAGTAAAGTATTATTATGAATAAACACACACGCCTTGAAATGTTAACCCGCTTGCGGGCCCACAACCCCAATCCTGTCACAGAGCTCAATTATACGACTCCATTTGAGTTGCTGATTGCGGTTATTCTCTCGGCCCAGGCCACTGATGTGGGAGTCAATAAAGCCACAGACAAACTCTATCCAGTGGCTAATACTCCGCAGGCGATCTACGACTTAGGCGTGGAAGGCCTCAAGCACTACATCAAAACCATTGGGCTGTTTAATGCCAAGGCCGCCAATGTCATTAAAACCTGCAAAATCTTGATAGAACAGCACAACTCTCATGTACCGGAAAATCGCGCGGCATTAGAAGCCTTGCCCGGGGTTGGACGAAAAACGGCTAACGTGGTGTTAAATTCAGCCTTCGGCCAGCTCAAAGACGACCAAGGTAATTACTTCATTGCAGTGGATACTCACATACAGCGCGTCGCCAACCGCACAGGCTATGCAAAAGGTAAAACCGTAGAAGAGACCGAAAAAAATATCATCAAAAACACCCCGCATAAAACCGAGTTCTTTTTTGATTTGCACCACTGGTTAATTCTACATGGCAGATACACCTGTATTGCACGTAAACCTCGATGCGGCTCTTGTATTATTGAAGACATATGTGACTTCAAAGATAAAACCGAATAGCTAACTTTTGCCCCGTTAAAGCTGAATTTTAAAATCATGCTAATGCTTTATCTCTTTTTCTAGATATAATTTCGCCACAAAAATACAGCCCCCATAGTTAGGGGGCTGTTGGGCTCAGCCAGATTTACTTTCTCGTTCGTTTACTTATCCCATGATTAAGGATTGCCGCAGGCTTGAGCAGCTTTATTAGGCCCTATTGCAACACTGCCTGCAGATGCTCGTAAGGCAACAAAGTTGAAAAGCTGGTCGCTGAGACCGCATTGGTTGGTCGCTGAGACAGCCATCGCGGGTTGCTGAGACAGCCATCTTAAATTGCAGGTTCATTGCGATGGGTGTCTTGGGAATAGTGTTGTCAATTAGTTGTAGATTTTGCGGTACACTATTTTGATGAGTAATCTATTTTTTCACCAAAAAGTCACACTATAGTTTTAACCTAGCCAGCTAAGATTAACTATCTATGGGATAGATGAATGAGAAGAATAATATATAAACTGTTGTTCAGGGCTGTTCTGGTATTGTCTGTACAACAAGCTTGGGCGAAGCCTTTAGTTATTGCTCATCGAGGCGCATCAGGCTATTTACCTGAACATACTTTGGAGGCGGCTATTTTGGCTTTTGCCCAAGGTGCCGATTTTATTGAGCAAGACCTAGTGCTTAGTAAAGATGGGGTTCCAGTGGTACTGCACGATATCCATTTAGAGTCAGTAACCGATGTGGAACAGGTATTCCCTGACCGCCACCGCCCTGACGGACGCTTTTACGCCCTGGACTTCACCTTGGCTGAGTTACAACAACTACACAAGCATGAACGAACTGATAGCGATAACAATCAGGTTTTTCCATCTAGATATCAGGGGTTGTCACCCTTCCGCATTGCTACTTTTGAGCAGCATATAGAATTAATTCAGCAGCTTAACCGTCAATTCAATAAGCAGGTGGGGCTGTATCCTGAAATCAAGTCTCCTGCATGGCATCGTCAACAAGGAGTTGATATCAGTAAAATAGTATTAAAGGTTTTACGCAAGCACCAGCTGGATAGTGCCGATAGCATGGTATTCATACAATGTTTTGATTTTGCCGAAACTAAGCGGATTCGCAACGAATTAGGCGCAAAGGTAAAATTAATTCAATTACTGGCGGATAACAGTTGGCATGAGTCAAGCTCCGACTACGATTACCTGCAATCATCACCAGGGCTAGCAGAAATAGCCAAAGTCGCCCAAGGTATAGGTCCGTGGGTGCCACAGTTGTTTGATCTGGACAAGATGCAGCCTACCCCGCTGGCGGCGAATGCTAAGCAGAATGCTTTATTAATCCATCCATATACTTTTAGAGTAGATGAACTACCACCAGCAATGGGCGCTGACGAGTTACTCACCATTTTGTTTGATAAGGTCGAGGTAGACGGGATATTTACTGACTTCACCGATGTGGCGGTAAATTATTTATACCAAAAGAGACTACACGAAAAGGACCTTCACCAACAGGCTCAATAGCTTTAGTTTGACTAATCCGTTGAATGGCTAAACCTAAGGTTTAGCCATTCTGATCACAACGCGACGGTTTTTTGCACGGGACATTTTATTATTATTTGCGGCCGCATGGCGACGTTCTCCATGGCCAGTGACCTCAATTCTAGTGGGATCGACCCCTAGTTCACTAAAGAAACTTTTTATCTCCACAGCACGGCGGATTGACAATTGAGTATTATTCCATTGACCACCGTAGCTATCACTGTAACCATCCAATAACACTAGCTCTAAGTCGGTGTCTTCTTTTAAATAATCACCGATCATTTGCAAACGCTTTTTCGAGTATTTGGTTAAATCCACGCTGTTGCTTTGATAACTTAGCACTGTATAGGCAATATCATCGAACGCAAAAGGTAAAAGATTCGCCACACACTGGGCAAACTCAACATAGGGTTGACTGAAATTGCTTGCATTGAGACCCACTGCGATACGATCAAAATCACTGTACCAATCTTGATAATACAAGGTGGGCCAATAACCTTTTTCCAGCTCAGACAGCATGGTCCATGCCGCTTTTTCGGGCAAGTCGCCATTGTATTGTTTGCGGATTGGCATATTAGCGATTTCTTTTTGCTGCTGTCCGGGCATCCACGTTGGTGGCACTGAATATACCGCAGCCATGCCGTAATTATTCGGCAAACGCAGCATGTCCAGTTCAAACTCCATATTAAGTTGTTTCGATGCAGTACTGGTAAACATCGCTTGACCATAGCCCGGCAATTGATGTTGCAAGGTACATTGCAATCGACTTTTTTCACTTACCTGCCATTGAGAAGCTTCTACCGGCGCAGAATAATGGCGCAATCCCGCTTGCGCAGAA
Source organism: Aliiglaciecola sp. LCG003 (assembly GCF_030316135.1). Classification (NCBI taxonomy): domain Bacteria; kingdom Pseudomonadati; phylum Pseudomonadota; class Gammaproteobacteria; order Alteromonadales; family Alteromonadaceae; genus Aliiglaciecola; species Aliiglaciecola sp. LCG003. Next base: position 3,029,459 of record NZ_CP128185.1, read on the forward strand.
AAGCTAAGCGTCATACACAGTGCTAAAGCGCATTTTTTCATATCACTTTGGTATCCAATCAATCGAGTTAGCAATCTACACTAGTATCGACAATTTGCCGAAAAGGTTTAATTTTTGCTGTGGCAATCTAGAAAGCTAAATCCAAACTCGCTAAATAATAGCAGCCATGGGATTTGTACGCTAACTGAAATAAAAGCATGACCATGATAAAAACGCTTTGGCGAGCAAAAAACAATCGTTTGGTGCACTTAACGGTGATGTCTGTGGCAGAGTCTGGCAAAGATTGACATAATGGTCGCTTAATTGGTCAATCATTTAGGTCGTCATGTCAGACACAGTTCACTTGCTTAGTCAGCGCTTCAGAGGTTATTTCCCCGTTGTTATTGATGTGGAGACTGCGGGTTTTAACGCTCAAACCGATGCATTATTAGAATTAGCGGCTGTGACCTTGAAAATGGATTCAAATGGACTATTGAAAGCGGATCAGACATTTCATTATCACATCAACCCCTTTGAGGGCGCGAATATCGTACAGGCGGCTATTGATTTTAACGGCATCGATCCATATTGCGCGCTGCGCGGCTCAATTGACGAAACTGATGCAATTAAAGACTTATGCAAGCAGGTCCGTAAAGCTCAAAAAAATGCAGATTGTCAGCGCTCCGTTATCGTTGCTCACAATGCTGCTTTCGATCAAGGCTTCGTCAATGCAGCACTAGAACGGAGTAATATTAAACGCTCTCCATTTCATCCATTTGTATCCTTTGACACGACTAGTTTAGCGGGGTTGACCTTGGGCCAAACCGTGCTGGTCAAAGCTTGTGAAGCGGCTGCTATCGAGTTTGATCAACGTGAAGCTCACTCCGCTTTATACGACACAGCTAAAACCGCAGAATTGTTTTGTTTTATGGTGAATAAATGGAAAACCCTAGGTGGTTGGCCATTACAACAGGCGACAGTGACTAGCTCTTTGTAAATCTATCTAATAAAAAAGCAAAAAGGGCAACATCATTGATGTTGCCCTTTTTGCTTTTCGATAACATCTGATCAGTGAATGATTAGTCGTCGTTGTCTAAATCCATATTATGCATTTCAAGGTTACTCAGCTCGGTCTGGATCACCGCGTTCTTAGCACCTTCAGAGCGGGCCACATCGATCCTTTCTAGGTAGCCTTGATCAACGTCTCCGGTGATATACTTACCATCAAATACTGAAGTTTCGAACCGCGTAATGGCTGGGTTTTCTTCTCTGACCGCGTCGACTAAATCTTTAATATCTTGGAAAATCAAACCGTCAGCCTTAATCAACTCGCTGATCTCATCCAATTCTCGCCCATAGGCAATCAATTCGTTAGCACTTGGCATATCTATGCCATATACATTTGGGAAACGAATCTCAGGAGCTGCTGACGCGAAGTAAACTTTCTTAGCCCCTGACTCCCTAGCCATCTCGATAATTTGCTCTGAGGTAGTACCACGGACGATGGAATCATCGACCAACAATACGTTCTTGCCTTTAAATTCAGACTTGATTGCATTAAGTTTACGACGTACTGACTTACGTCGCATGGTTTGCCCAGGCATGATAAAGGTTCTACCAATATAACGGTTCTTTACGTAACCTTGGCGATAAGGTAGGTCTAGCTCAATGGCTATTTGCAAGGCAACATCCATCGATGTTTCTGGAATAGGGATAACCACATCTATGTCTAAATCGGCCCACTCTTTAGCAATTTTTTGACCCAGCTTTTTGCCCATGTTTACCCGTGAGGCATAAACCGAGATCCCGTCGATGAACGAGTCAGGGCGAGCGAAGTAAACAAATTCGAAAATGCATGGCGCATTCATCGGGTTTTCGGCGCATTGTTGGGTGTGTAATTCGCCGGCTTCGGTAACATAAACTGCTTCGCCTGGGGCAACATCACGAATAAAGGTAAAACCGACGGCATCCAGTGCAACACTTTCCGAGGCGACCATGTATTCATCGCCTAGTTCGGTTTTGCGCTTACCTAACGCTAATGGGCGGATACCGAAAGGGTCACGAAATGCCACCATACCATTGCCAATCACAGCAGCAACCACGGCGTAGGCACCGCGAATTTTCTTATGCACTTTAGACACCGCAGCAAATACTTCATCGGCGGTTAAAGTTAAACCCGCACAGTTTTGTAACTCATGGGCAAATATATTCAATAATAACTCTGAATCAGAGGTGGTATTAATATGACGTCGGGCAATTCTGAACACTTCATCTTGCAATTCATGAGCATTGGTGAGATTGCCATTGTGGGCAAAGGCTATACCGAAGGGGGAATTTACGTAAAACGGCTGTGCTTCAGCTGAACTGGACGTTCCTGCAGTTGGGTAGCGTGCATGGCCAATCCCAAACTGCCCCGTTAACCTCTGCATATGACGATTATGAAAAACATCCCGAACTAGGCCGTTGCCTTTACGCAAGTGAAACATTCCCTCATCTATGGTGACGATTCCAGCAGCATCCTGTCCACGGTGTTGCAATACAGTTAGCGCGTCATAAAGCGATTGATTAACTGCACTTTTCCCGACTATTCCGACAATACCACACATGCAAATTACCTACTTATTCGGTGTTAAAAAACTGGAGTTATCTTGAATAAAGCTGAAAAACCACTCAATAATCGGGGTAAATTCAGCAATAAGAATTGATTCAATCCACCAAGTGGATTCAGATGAAGTCGTAAATGTATCTAAAAAGAATAATGCGGCGCTGACAATCAGCACACCTCTTAATACGCCGAAAACAGAGCCAAGGGCGCGGTCGGTACCGGTTAAGCCGGTAAACTGCACAAGCTGCGCTATCAAATAATTTATCAGGCCACCTAAAATCAAAGTACTGACAAATAGAATAGCGATAGAGACGCCGTTTCTGACCATCTGATCATCAAACTTAGTCATGTAAACAGCAAGGAACTCATAAAATTGGCTGGCGATAAAAAAGGCAGCGAACCAAATGGCCAAAGAAATGGCTTCTTTGACGAATCCACGGATCAAACTAATGATGGTGGAGATTGCGATAACACCGATAATGGTGAAGTCTATCCAATTCATAATGACACAGTCACACTATTATTGGTTCGTTAAAATCGCGCGCATTCTACCAGAGATAGAAGTTTTTTCTAGCATTCATTTTACTGTGAAAGGACTTATTCGACCTTGAAGGTTGGTCAACTCACGTAAATGGGGGAGCGCTTTAGCTAATTTTTCTTTGTCCAATTCAGGTCCGACAAACACTTTGGTCAGCTCCCCAGTACTGGTTTTCACTGGCCGGCTAAATGCCCGATAACCCGCATTACGCAGTGTACTGAGCAATTCTCGAACATTTTTTTGATGTCTAAATACACCCAACTGCACTACCCAACCGGCATCCGCTAACAAATTATCGTTCTGGGTAGCGGGTTGAGTTGCGGTGTTTTGTTCAGCTGGATCGACAATAGCCCGATCAACATCTACACCACTAGGTTGATTTGAAGCCGACGAACTAGGAGAAGCATCGGCAGACTCGATCGTGGCAGCTTCATTATTTGCTATATCAAAATCATCAGTAGCTACATCAGGAATTATTTCAGCTTTGCGAATCGTTTGTTGTTTCACCTGTTCGGCAGGAAAACTTTCGGCGCTTTGAACCGCAGCCATTTGAGGTCTTTCAGGTAAAGAAACAAACACATCTTCTGAGGTTTGTTTTTTACCGTCTAATATATCCGGCAGAAAAATCACTGCTAAAGCAACGATTATGATAGTACCCACTAATCGGTTTTGTAACGCTGAAGACAAAGAATTATCCTTTTTGTTCGAAAACACAGTTACGTTGAATTGACACCGGCTTAATTAAGTTGTTCGATTAGCCCGTTTTTGCATAACCTGACTAACGGTAAAAAATGATCCGAACACTATAATCAAGTCATCTACCTTCGCTTGCTCAAGAGCACTTTCGTACGCTTGCCAAACTTCCTTGAATTCTAACACTGTTTGAGTGGGATTGAGCACAGATTTTATTTGACTGTGATCAGCACCTCTTGGCACATCCAACGAAGCAACATGCCAGGTGGCATTGAACGGCTGAAGTGGCGATAGACTCGAAGCGATATCTTTGTCTCCCAACATTGCCACCACCAAGTGCAAACTTTGATAGTCCTGTTGAGCTATTTTAGTCGCCAAATAGCGGGTTGCTTGCGGGTTGTGCGCAACATCCAAAACTATAGTTGGCTGCGATGATATGGTCTGGAAACGTCCTGGCAGTTGGGTGTCTTCAATTAATGAAACTACCCACTCTTGCTGCAAGTTGATTTTTAATAAACCAAGAACTTGTAGAGCGGTTGAAGCATTTTGCATCGGAATGGACGGTAGCGGCAAATTATTTAGTTGAAATTCATCGTTACGCCAAGACCAATCATGTTGATGTTGCTGATAGCTAAAATCTTGCCCTTGCCAAAAGGCATTTGCTTCAAACTGTTGTACCTGCTCAAGTAAGGTATCGGGTGGATCAGGTTCGCCAATTACCACAGTAATCAAGGGTCGCATAATTCCTGCTTTTTCTATCGCAATTTGCGCACGGCTGTCGCCCAGCCAATCTTGATGATCCAAATCTATACTAGTGATAACAGCCATATCAGGGTCAATAATATTCACTGCATCTAGGCGTCCTCCTAGGCCCACCTCAAGCAATACATACTCTGGCCGATTATTAGCTATCAGCGCTAAAGCCGCCAAAGTGGCAAACTCAAAAAAGGTTAGCGATACACTCTGACGGGCCTGTTCAACCTGCATAAATGCGGCAATATGTTCCGCATCACTGAGCATTACGCCGTCGATTCGTAGTCTTTCTTTGTAATCAACGAGGTGTGGGGAGCTGTAAACAGCTATAGTATGATTGGCAGTCAACAAGCCCTGCTCAATCATTCTGCAAGTCGTGCCTTTACCGTTGGTGCCCGCGACCGTTATAATTTTTGAGTGTGACAAATCAATTGCCATATTAACCAATACTTGCTGGCAGCGCTCTAAGCCCATTTCGATATTTTTAGGATGGATAGCTTGTAAGTAATCTTGCCACATGGCAAGAGACCAGGATAAACATGGTTTATCCTGGTTTGGGAAAGATTCTGGCTTTGTCATTAGTGCTGTTTAGTGTGTAATTTACTCAAAAGACGATGAATGGTGTCACGCATTTCACGACGATCGACAATCATATCAATCGCACCTTTTTCTACCAAAAATTCACTGCGTTGGAAACCATCTGGTAAGGTTTCACGGACTGTCTGCTCAATAACACGAGGACCGGCAAAACCAATCAATGCTTTGGGTTCAGCGACATTGATATCACCCAACATCGCAAGACTGGCCGATACACCGCCCATAGTCGGATCGGTTAACACTGATATATAAGGCAGGCCCTGTTTACTCATTCGCGCTAAAGCTGCACTGGTTTTAGCCATTTGCATTAATGAGAATAATGCTTCTTGCATTCGAGCGCCTCCACTAGTAGAAAAACACACTAGTGGCATATTATGCTCTAAACAGGCTTCTACCGCCTTTACAAAACGTGCCCCCACGACGGAGGCCATTGAGCCACCCATAAAGGAAAATTCAAACGCCACGCAAGCAATGGGCATTCCTTTGAGTTTACCTTGCATAGCGACTAATGCATCTTTCTCATTCGTCGCTTTTTGCGCTGCACTAAGACGGTCTTTGTAACGCTTAGAGTCACGAAACTTAAGAATATCCTGTGGCTCCAGCTCTTCACCTAGTTCTTTGCGATCGGTTTGGTCTAAAAACGAATTCAACCTAGCTCTGGCCGTAATTCGCATGTGATGATCGCATTTGGGGCATACTTCTAACTGTTTTTCTAATTCCGTTTTATACAGAACCGCTCCACAAGAACCACATTTGGTCCAGATACCTTCAGGCACGTTACTCTTAATTGAAGATTGAGTGCGAGGTAAAATCTTTTGTATCCAACTCATTTAACACATCCTAAATGCGGCAAGTCGCAGCCTAATACTGCCTTTTCCGCAAAAAATTAAAGTCTAATCAATTATTGAAGCCATTAAAGCATAGTTTGCTTAAACCTAGAAAACAAAACTGGTCTAAGAAGTAGTACTAGATGAAAACCGGTCCCAGCGGAGTCTCTGGGATCCCAAACTTTTCTGGATAAACTACTTTGACCAAATATAACCCATTGGGTTTGGCGGTAATGCCAGCTTTGCTGCGATCTTTTTGTGCTAGCACTTGCTGCATCCACGTTATTGGCTGTTCACCACTGCCCACTACCATCAGACTTCCAGCAATATTGCGCACCATATGATGGACAAATGCATTTGCCTGCACATCAATCATGATGTAGTTACCCTTGCGAGTGACTTCGATATGCTTTAAACGGCGAACCGGTGTTTTTGCTTGGCACAATGATGCGCGGAAGGCGCTGAAATCATGTTCTCCAACTAAACATTGCGCGGCTTGATGCATTTTTTCGTGATCTAATGGAGTATAAATATGCGTAATACCGTGATTTAGGATCGCGGGGCGAAATGGGTGATTAAAAATAATATAGCGATAGCGTCGAGCGACAGCTGAAAAGCGCGCGTGGAAATCATCATCCACCTGTTTAGCCCACTTAACCGCGATACTGTCAGGTAAATTAGTGTTTACGCCCAGTGTCCAACCGCGCTCTGGCCTGCTTACTGGAGAATCAAAATGCACCACCTGTCCAGTTGAATGCACACCTGCATCTGTTCTACCTGCACATTTAACCTGAATTGGAGTATTTGCAACTTTGCTTAGTGCTTGTTCCAAGTGCTCTTGAACACTGATTGATTTGGATTGACGCTGCCAACCATAGTAGTTGGCGCCGTCGTATTCGATGCCTAAGGCAATTCTCATAGTGCTATTATGTTCCCAAATAAATGAATGAATGAATGACTGTCTAATAAATGACTGTCTCGCCAATTGAATAAATGAATGACGAATAAATGAATGACCGAATAAATGAATGACTGTCTTGCCAATAGCCCTATTGTAATCAAATATCCATCTAAATTCACAATCTGTTTGGCCGACAGCTCTAAATATCGACTAAATCATCTTTTAGTCAGCTAAATCGTCCTTTAGACAGCCACTTTTTAGACCCCATCCTTTAGACCACTGATTTTCAGACAGCCATGCCTGTTTATGATTGTAAGATGGTTCTTAAAAATAAAACCGGCAATTTCTTTCGAATTCATTAAATGAACGAATAACAGTAAACAAGAGGAGTTGATTTTTGCTATTTTGTAGGTTTAGACCATCTAACACACAGATTAATTCACAGTATGAAACTGCACAACATTGAAATAAACCGGTGTTCAAACACTTATTTGTATTGGGATTTCGCGTTTTCGCTTAGTGTGGGCTCGATATCTATTTATGGAATCTACAGTCCCCGCTGCAACACTAAATGTGGACTCAAAACATTGGGTTAATATCTGCCACTGCTCCTTCTCAATTCCTAGCTTAGTTAAAATAGGAGTGGTATCAGCTGCAATACTACCTCGCTCATTTGGGGCAAGGCTTTGCCCGGTTAACTCTACCAACTGTATATACTCAAGTAAGTTTAATGCTAATCCTGGGGACTGATGCTGCTGTGAGCCTCCCACAAAGGGCATAAGAACTTTAGGCTGACGACCACGTTCAGCATGGCTTATCCGACGCTTGATACTGGTATGCTCAGACATTTCCAATGAGTCCGCTATCTTAGCGCGAATTGGGTTCAAGTCCACATACACCATACACGCAGTTAAAGCCTGTTCATCTAGTAGAGCTTGAGATTTGAAGCGACCTTCCCAGAAATGCCCCGTGCAGCAATCTTCGGTATTTGCTTTTCTGGCTATAACTTCGTTCAGCTCTCGCATAAACCAACTGATATCGTATAGCCTTTGACGATATATGGCGATGGTCGCATTAAGGGTTATTTGCTCGGCTTGAGTCAGAGGCGTTGACTGTTTAGCTGTAAAGCGTTGTGCTAACAAGGTTGATTTATGTATTTTTTGCCAGCGCTTAACTATTTCTATATCTGTCAGCCCAAACGCTTTTTCTCTGTTTACATGCAGTACAACATGGGTGTGGTTACTCATCACTGCATATGCGCACACATCAATTGTGAAAACTGTACTCAAAAACAACAACCGGTCTTCCACCCAGCTACGACGGTGCTCATAGCTTTGGCCTGTTAATTTATCCTCTCCACATAGAAAAGCACGGCGAACGCAGCGAGAGACACAGTGATAATAGGCTGTATCAGATAAACTAATCTGGTGTTTCCTTGCCATTGGCATAAATAAACCCTTTACAAGTCATATGCCTTAAGCCTAGTAGATTTGAAACTGAAACAAAGTACAGTTCTAAGTCTAGTTTGGGTGGCTGTCTTAGGATGTAGTCTTAGGATGTACTAAGTCTAGTTTGGGTGGCTGTCTTAGGATTTGTAGGGTTTGCTTTGTTTTGATGCCAGCATTTATCTTTCAAACAGTGACATCAAAACCTAGTACCTAAGGTAATTTGTCAAGTAGCTCTTTGGCTTCTACTTTTTGACTCTCGTCCCCTTTTTCAAGGACTTCTTGTAATAGTTCAGCGGCTGAATCGTTATCGTCGGTTTCGATATAAGCTTGTGCTAAATCTAGTTTTGCACCTATACCGTCATCACTATCAACATCTACCATCTCATCCATAGCACGACTTTGAGGGTACGAGTCTAGGGCAGCGCTTAGATTGAATTCTTGGTCGTTTCCAATCAATCCTTCCGCTTCGATACTTTCATTAATCAAATCATCAACATCTAGAAAATCACTTTCATCTCGGGACTCTGTTGACTTAGCAAATTGTGACGAGGCATCTGGCTCATTTAACAATGCATCGAAATCGAGCCCAGTCTCATCAAGTATACGTTCTTGCTCTGTAACCAGTGGCTGTGCATCTTCATCATCAACATCTTCATCAATACTATCAAGAAGTTCATCGAAACTGGTTTTCTCAAGCTCATCAATTGAAGCTGACTCCTCAGCCTCAGGCGATGACAACCAATCACCTAAGCCCGGAAGGTCTTCAAGATCAACCGACTCCCTGGTATCCTCACTATCTGCGCTATAATCATCAATGCTTTGCTCATCTAGGGCACTTTCATCAAACGCTTTGAGAGCTTCCTCCAAATCTGAATCGTCAATATCCCCGGTAGTCTCAGAAGACAGACTATCTAAATCCCCTATGCTTGGTATGTCATCATCTAAATCTGAAATTATTTTATCTAAATCATCAGCATTGCTATTGGGTAACAGAGTCTCAAGTTCAATGCCATCACTTTGAGATATAGCTTGTTCAGTATCATCATCCAATTCAACATCGAATGACGTCGACTCTAGTTCTACTTCACGGTCGAACTCCTCCAACGCTTTTTCTAGCTCAGGGATATCATCATCAGGGTTATGACTGTCTTCAGGGCCATCTGATTCAGCAGCATCTACATCAAGATTATGACTGTCTTCAGGGGCATCTTCAGGGGCAAGGCTGTCATGACTGTCTTCAGGGGCAAGGCTGTCTTGCGAGACATCAGTATCAAGGGCATCAATAATATCCTCTACATGTTCTTCTAACTTGTCGCTATCAACATCTTCCTCACCATCTTGTTCAAACGAGATCTCAGCGCTGTCGGCCAGGATAGAATCAATGTCAATTTGCTCTTCGTCGGCCTGGGTGTCTACCGCGTTGTCTAAGCTGTCGGTTACCTCAATGCTTTCTGGCTGTGATTTTGGCACTTCCGCGGCAATATTTTGGTCCTGCTGACCGGATTCATCATCGCCCATATCCATTTCTGCAAGCAATTCATCTGCAGATAATGACTCAACACCTTGATTAGTTAGCGTCTGCTGCGCCAATAGTGCATCGACGTCGTCACTGTCCATAAGCGCATCGTCGCTATCGATTTCATCACTTTCGACTACATCGGTATTAGTTGATTTGACTAGAATATCATCCAATTCTGCGAGCATTTCGTCACTGTCATCTTCTTCTATCATATCCTCTAGGCCGTCGGAAATTGAATCAAGCTCCTGAATACCCATTTGAGGCTCGCTTAGATTTGCCGTGTCGGACTCAGCATCTTGCTCTGAATCGTCATCATCAAGATCACCGACCATGCTGCCCATCTGCTCTAATTGCTCTATCTCTGTGAGCAATTCATCGGTGATATTATCGAGTTGAACATTTTGACTCGTAATTTCACGGTCAATGTTTTGCAACATCGCCTCGCTCATCAATTCGGAATCATTATCAATAATTGACTCAGGAAGTTCGGGTTCGGGCTGTTCTAACAACTCATCGATGCTAATTTCGGGCTTTTCAGGCTCCTCATCAACTACAGACGTGACTGGAGCAGGGGCAACAGGCTGATCTGAAGGCTCAGCTGTACTATCTAAAATAGCATCAATATCTACGATTTCTGTTTCATCCGCGACATTTTGTTCAGTCTCGGGGGCAGCGTTACTTGAATCTTCATTTTCAACTAGGTCGTCAACCAGCGACGAGTCTTCAAGTGTTTGTTGATCTAATGCTTCGTCACTATCCCCTTCAATTTCAGCAAGTAAATCATCATCTTCGTCAAATAGGCTATCAAGATCGTTCTGATCAAGCAGGCCGTCATCTTCGTCGTTTTCCTCACTTGTCTCTTCAACAATGGGGTCAAGACTGTCATCATCTAAATCATCAAAGTTCTCAAAATCGTCATCCAACTTAGAATCTAATGATTCCTCTAATTCATCCGACAACACATCATCGAGCAAATCATCGTCTGCAAATAAATCGTCGTCTGCTTGCTCTTCGATGTCACCGTTTAATTCATTCGTCAATGCATCGGCTAAATCATCCATCTCATCGCTTTGTTCAAGCACAGCGGCATGATTGTCACTTAAAGCAGAATCGCTATCTGAAATGGAAGAGCGGTTTTTCCGGATCATCCACATTGCCAATGCGCCTAGCAAACTGATCGATAAGAGAACAGATAATAGAATAAGGAACAGTGGGTCTGTTAGCCAAGCTAGATTGTCTTGTTCAAGTTCTGCCTTGCGCTGAGCTTCAGCTTGCCTAGAAATTGACAGCAACTCATTTTGCAAGGCTAACATTTGATCCATTTGAACTTGAAGTTCTTCATCTACTCTGCCCCGCAGACTAGAGATATCACTATCTACATTATCTAATCGGTCAACCAATTTCCGATTTTCGTCCAACAACGACTGTACGCTATTAATAGACTCGGCAAATTGCTGCCGGATTGCCATGAACTGGCGATTTTGTTCCGCATCAAGTGCCGTTAACTTGTCTTCAATCCCCTGCTTGGTGGCGGTAAGATCCTCTTTGCTGACGGCTGTTGTTATTTCTGCTGCCTTGGCCGCCACGGGTATGTTAGCTGGATCAGTCTGCCAATTGGAATCATCAGCTTCAGCCTTTAATCTAGCTTGCTTCTGGTCAATTCTAGCAATGTAGCGTTCTGATGGCAGTTTCAAAATAGAACCATCAACTAAGTGATTAAAATTACTATTTTCAAAAGCTTCTGGGTTGAGTTCATAGATGGCTTGCATGACCTGATAAACCGAAAGATCGGAATTCTGGCGATAACGACTGGCGATACGCCACAGGGTGTCACTAGGTTTGATAGGACCGTAAACATTACCCGAAAGCTGGCTACTGCTATTCTTCGGACCTTTAATTTGAACTTGCTGAGCTTCGATGCTGGTGCTTAAAGACCAAACTCCAACAGCTGCAATTAGCAAAAACACTACCTGTCGCAAATTCATATGATTGTATCGTCGTCCTGTTAGAATAATTATTATGAGACTGGGGTGCCTGTCTCTTTCCAAAGATAAAATTGCAAAAAATTAATCAGGGCTCAATTGCAGCCATATTGATTGTTCAATCCCAGTTTCTACTTTAAGCTGAAACACAGCATAAAATGTCACAAACAGCGTCTCGTCATTTTATTGGCAACCGTTGCTGACTTATACAGGATAGCAAAAGTCATTCCAACCTGAAAATAGATATGTGATTGTATTCATAAATATAAACTACCAAGTGGATATGTTCTACTTGTCCAGCTGCACGCCATAAGCGTTTGTGCCAATCATTTACACCGTCAAATATTCATCATTAGCTATGTATCGACAAAGTAACAATTTTTATGAGCAATACCAATTTATTCATTGCTGTATCCCGCAAAAAAAAAGCCAGCAGTCAAAAAGGCTGCTGGCTTTTCCAGTGGATATTGACCACTGCATTAGGCATAAAGACTACATATAATCTCGAATCAATACTTCTGCAATCTGGATACTGTTGGTCGCTGCACCTTTGCGGACGTTGTCCGACACAACCCACAGGTTGATTCCGTTTGGATGAGAAATATCATTTCTAACCCGACCAACATAAACATCATCGGTGCCACTTGCATTGCCAACTTGGGTAGGAAAATCTTCATTATTTTCTAACAAAGTCACACCAGGCGCATTAGCGAGCAAGGCTTTCACATCTTGGGCATCAATTGGTGAATGGGTTTCAATATGAATTGCCTCGCCATGACCAAAGAATACTGGAACTCGCACCGCAGTCGCATTAACCCGAATACTATCGTCACCCATTATTTTCTGAGTTTCCCAGACCATTTTCATTTCTTCTTTGGTGTAATCATTATCCATAAACATGTCGATTTGTGGGATCACATTAAAGGCAATCTGGCGACTAAATGCTTTAGGCTTAATTTCTCTGCCACTTAACAAGTCAGTGGTTTGACGAGCTAACTCTTCCATTGCAGACTTTCCAGCACCTGAGACAGATTGATAAGTAGCAACGTTTATTCTAGCGATCCCCACAGCATCTTGGATCGGTTTAAGTGCCACTAACATTTGAATGGTAGAGCAATTTGGATTGGCAATGATATTACGATTTCTAAAATCAGCTAGGGCATTAGGATTGACTTCAGGCACAACCAGTGGGATGTCAGGTTCATAACGGAAGTGAGAGGTATTATCGATGACCACACAACCAGCTTCAGCAGCTATAGGGGCAAACTTCTCTGACACGCTTCCACCGGCAGAGAAAAAACCTAGTTGAGCCTGACTCCAATCAAACTCATCAGCATCAAGTACCGTAATCTCTTTGCCTTTAAAGGTCACCTTTCCACCAGCAGAACGGCTGCTCGCTAGAGGATAGAGTTTATTTACTGGAAAATCTCTTTGTTCTAGAATTTCTATCATATGTTGACCAACGAGACCGGTTGCTCCAAGGACAGCAACATCGAAAGCACGAGACATTAATGCATCACTCCAATTATCAATTAAAATACAGTTATTCTCAGGTGCCAATTAGCCCTGGAAACCAAGATCGTAGATTGCCTTGGTTGGAGCAAAATTTCCAGTTTTTAAAGGGACTGAAGCAAATTCTCTTCTTATAGCATAGTGTTTTCGGCTATAAACAAATTGAGCAGCACTTTTTACCTCCCCTTTAAACTCATGGCTGTCTTGTTTTACATCATAGGTAGCTAAGATAACCTGCTTCACCTGTTGCAAGGGTGAGTCCTCAGGTTGTACGCTGAAATCCAGAGGCTCGCAAGGGGGCAAACAACTTTCAAACGACAACTTCTGTTCATGACCAAAGCGTTCGCACACTTGTTGATACAGCATATAAGTGCCCCGCGCCTTTCCCTCTAAGGTATGTCCGGCAATATGAGCAGTTGCGATCAGGGTTTTATTAACAAGGTTGAAGTCAATGTTGGGTTCATTTTCCCATACATCCAACATTAAATTCAGCTTTTTCCCTTGACGATACAATGCTAAGGCTGCCTGGTTGTTCAACACTTCCCCTCTGCAAGCATTGATCAACAATTGTTCTGGTTTTAGTGCTGCTAAACGTTGCGCATCGAACATATGAAAGGTCGGGTGCTCACCCTCCACAATAAGGGGTACATGCAAGCTAATAACGTCGCACTGGCAAATATCGTCCAAACTGGAAAACCTACGCGGATCATCGGTCTGTTCCAGTGGAGGATCACAAAGCAAAGTCTGTATCCCAATGGTTTGAAGGCGCTTCTGCAGTGCACTGCCTACGTGACCTGCTCCCACAATACCCACGGTTTTATTTTGCAGTGCCTCGATATCAGCATAGTAATGATTAAACATACAACTTAAAACGTATTCAGCTACGGCAACAGCGTTGCAGCCAGCCGCGCTTCCCCAAGGCAATGCATGGCTGTCTAAATAATTTTTATCCAAATGATCTGAACCGGCGGTTGCCGTGGCGACATATTTCAAATTCTTAGCTAAATGCAGCAAGGATTGATTAACTTTGGTGGTTGAGCGCACTAGCAACACATGGGTGTCAGCAATATCTTCTGGCTGAATTGCGCCGCTGGAGAACGCCTGACACTGTCCTAAGTCGGCAAAAAAGTGTTCGGCAAAAGGCATGGAATCTTCGTACAGTATATTCATAAACTATAAATACTCATTTAAGACAATGTTCAGGCTGCTTGCCCAGAAAATGAAAACGCTCAGCTATAATACGACAATTGGTAGCTCAACTGGGATTAAAAATGATCATCCCAACAATTTTTATTACCAAGATACATGGCATTCGCTTAGCCCATATATTTTTATTGTCACGGCTTTTAAGTGGAATTTTGCTTGACGTTTTCGTCTTAAGATAGCGATTGGCGAAAAGTTAAATAACACTCTAGAACTTTCTCGGGCATTTCCAAATGCGGATAGTGGCCACAAGGAAGACAGGCACAATCGGCTTTGTCAAGCAACTGTTGATATCGCTCCACCATGTGCTGACCAGAGATGGGATCTTGCACACCATTGATAAAATGCAGCGGCACCTTACTCAATTGCATGGCTTCAACCCAACGGTCGCGGTTTACTTTACGCTCATCAATATATTTCAACATCGCAGGCAGTATCCTGATGCCGTTATTGTGTGTGAGCAGTTGCCACAGTACATCAATTTCTGCTGCTTTGAGCGGGGTTTGCTTACCGAAAATATTGTTGAAACTCTTTTCTAGTGATCCTTTATTCATCCGTTTAGCCAGCATAGGGCCTAAAAAGCTTTTCAACAATTTTTGCCTGAACAACGGCCGGTGCGCTTCAGAAAACAAACCTCCGTTTAAAAAGCATATTGAAGGAATCTGCCACGTTAAGTCACAAGTATAGTGTCGACTGAGGAGTTCTTGGGCCACTGAGTCGCCATAGTCATGTGCCAGAATATGCACGTTAGATAAGCCTAAATGGGCCACAAGTCCCTCCACAATATCGGCTTGCTGCATTAGCCTATATTGATGTGGGTAGGGTTTGTCAGACAAGCCATAACCAAGTAAATCTAAAGTTACAACATGATAATGGCGAGATAACTCTTGCCATATCCTCTGCCAGTCCCAAGCAGCGCTGGGGAATCCGTGGATCAACATTACAGTTTCGCCTTCACCGGCTTGCCAATAGGCAATGTTATGTCCTTGTATCGCAAAATGATGATGTTGATTCCGATACTCGGTTAAATCCGCATAGGGCATTGGTTAAGTCACTCCCGCAAAAGATCACTGTTAGCTGGCTAACATAGTTAGTTTACTGGTCGTAGCCAGGATTAATTCGGTCTAACTTTCTCAATATCCCAGGCCAGGCCAAGGCGCCACCGGCAGAACGGGTTACTTGTTTTGCTTGCGCTTGAATGCCTTGAAGAATCGGATCAGCTATTCGGATGAGTGGCTGTCCTGTTGCTTGAGCTTGTAATTGGATCTCGCAAGAGCGCTGTAACAAGAACATAAATAAGAAGGTATCCGCGATAGACTCCCCACAGGTTAATAAGCCGTGGTTACGTAAGATCATAAAGGATTTATCTGCTAAATCCGCCACCAAACGGGTCTTTTCATCTGGATTTAACGCCACACCTTCATAGTCGTGATAAGCCATAGACGCCAAAGCAAACAAGGATTGCTGACTATACGCTTCCAAACCGTTTCTCAACACTGACACTGCTACGCCTTGGGTGGTATGCAAATGCATCACACACTTAGCATCCTCTCTGGCTTCATGAACTGCACTATGAATAGTAAAACCTGCCGGATTAATATTAAATTCAGTATCCATCACTATCTTGCCTTGCAAATCCACTTTGACAAGGTTTGATGCGGTAATCTCATCGAACATTAAACCATAGGGGTTGATCAAGAAATGATGTTCTGGACCGGGTACGCGAGCCGATATATGAGTAAACACCAGATCATCCCAGCCATAATGGGCAACAATTCTATAGCACGCAGCCAGATCAATACGGGTTTGCCATTCTTCTGAACTAACTTGATTTTGAACTGATAAAGTCATGTGATTCCCAATTTTATTGTGAGCTGAATAAACCAGCATAAGATAATCTGCTGGCATGAACTGTCGCGAATTTGACAATCTTCTTTACACTAGCGATGATTCATTTTGACTAAATCAGCTGTGGTGGAAAATGGATAGACAACAGTTAGAAACACTCTTCAAGCGCAATAATTGGTTTTCTCAATTACCCGAGACAGTCATTAATAGCTTAGTTGGCATGAGTAGATTGAGAATGCTTCCCAAAGGACAACAGTTACACGCTAAAGGAGATGTGGCTGACGGCTTATATTGCGTATTGGACGGTAAGATTCGCGTCAGTAACGTCAACAGCCATGGCAAAGAAATGGTTTTGACCTGGCTTGATGACGGCAACTGGTTTGGCGAGATATCCTTGTTCGATGGCTTACCTCGTACCCATGATGCTCACGCAGAACAAGCGACCACACTGTTAATGCTTCCGAATCAGACATTCCAAAAACTGTTGTTGTCACAACCTTCCTTGTATCCACATTTTGTGCGGTTGTTGTGCCAAAGGATAAGAGCGACATTTTCGTTACTTGATGAAACCGGTGGACTCAGTCTGCAAGGTCAGTTAGCAAAACGATTATTGCTCCTAGCTGGCGGTTTAACCAATTCCGAGCAGGCAATTCAAGGTGCGACTATCAGTATTTCACAAGAGTCACTGGCCCATATGATCAACAGTTCGCGACAAACGGTGAACAAAATACTCAATCAACTCAAATCACAGCAGGTCATATCGTCGGCATATGGAAAAATTAAAATTTTAGACAGTGCGGAATTAATACAATTAAGCGAAATATAGCCATAAATGAATGTTAGATATAGAGGAAGTAAGGCAACCAATGCCTCACTTCCACCTTACACTAGATTAACTTTCGTAGCGTTTTAATACTAAGGTTGCGTTTGTACCACCAAAGCCAAAACTATTAGACATTATAGTGTTCAACTTGGCCTCGCGGGGCTCAGTGACTATATCTAAACCTTTGGCAGCTTCATCCAGATTATCAATATTGATTGACGGAGCAATAAAATCATTTTCCATCATTAAAATACTGTAAATTGTTTCATTTACGCCTGCAGCACCAAGCGCATGACCAGTCATAGATTTAGTTGAACTGATTGCCGGTCCGTCACTGCCAAAGACTTCTTGGATAGCGCCAAGTTCTTTCACATCACCTACCGGTGTTGAGGTACCATGGGTATTTAGGTAGTCAATTTTGCTATCCACTCCTTGCATGGCCATTTTCATACATCGAACCGCACCTTCACCAGATGGAGCAACCATATCAACCCCGTCGGATGTAGCACCGTAACCTACCACTTCAGCGTAAATTTTGGCGCCGCGTGCAAGAGCATGCTCTAGCTCTTCAACAACCACCATGCCACCACCGCCAGAGCTCACGAACCCATCTCTATCTGCATCATAAGTACGGGAAGCAACTGCTGGGTTATCGTTATATTTCGAAGATAATGCCCCCATAGCGTCAAACTGCACGGATAAAGTCCAATGAAGTTCTTCACCGCCGCCAGCAAACACTACGTCTTGCTTATTTAATTGAATCAGCTCTAATGCGTTGCCAATACAATGTGCACTGGTAGCGCAAGCAGAGGCAATCGAATAGTTGATCCCTTTAATTTTAAATGGCGTCGCCAAACATGCAGACACGGTACTGGCCATGGACTTTGTTACCATGTAAGGTCCTACTCGCTTTACACCCTTGGTGCGCAAAATATCTGCTGCATCAACTTGGCTTTTAGATGAAGCACCGCCCGAGCCGGCAATAATTCCGGTACGAATATTGGAAACTTGATCGTCGCCAAGTCCCGAATCCTCGACAGCCTGCTTCATTGCAATATAAGCATATGCTGCTGCATCCCCCATAAAACGTAATTGCTTACGGTCTATGTGCTCAGAAAAATCTATATCCACCTTACCCCAGACTTGGCTGCGTAATCCCATCTCCGCAAACTCGTCTGAAAAGGTGATGCCGGAGCGACCTTGCTTGAGTGACTCCAACACTTCTTGTTGGTTATTTCCAATACTCGAAACAATGCCGATACCTGTAATGACCGCTCTTCTCATAATTCACCCTTTAAAAACAATTTTGTTCGAACAATTTTGCCGCATATAATAATGATTTTGTAAAGCGAACTGGTCTGCTCTTCTATGAAGTGGGATAATGCCACTCATTAATCCTAGCACGACTATCAATTAAAAGGCGCTAACTTGAGCATAAAACCGGCAAAGATCACGTTCAATTCTGACGGTACTCCAGTTGCCACCGAGTTTGATGACGTCTATTTTTCCAATACCGATGGATTGGAAGAGACTCGCTACGTGTTTTTACAACACAATAGAATCCCACAACGTTTTGTTGAGCATTGCAAGCATTCCTTTGTAATTGCAGAAACAGGTTTTGGGACAGGTTTAAATTTTCTAACCCTATGGCAAGCCTTTGACCAGTTCCGACTTGAACACCCCGAAGCACCGCTCAAGCAGTTACATTTTATCAGCACCGAAAAATTTCCGCTGCGTCAACAAGATTTGCAAGCGGCCCTAGACAAGTGGCCAACCTTGGCAAGGGAAGCTAATGGCCTAGTCGAATACTATCCCGATTTAGTTGATGGCTGTCATCGATTGCAATTTGCCAAGGGCACAATAACCTTAGATTTGTGGTTTGGCGACGTATTAGATAGCTTTCCAGCGATGCACAATGATCCCCAAGGAATCGTTGATGCTTGGTTCCTAGATGGTTTCGCGCCCAGTAAAAACCCAAAGATGTGGAGCGATGAGTTATTTGCTCAAATCGCTCGATTAAGTAAACCCCAAGCCACCTTTGCCACCTTTACCGCCGCTGGTATTGTAAAACGCGGCCTTGCCCAAGTGGGATTCGAGGTCACCAAAACCAAAGGATTTGGTCGCAAACGCGAGATGTTAATGGGCCACTTTACCCACAACCAAAACATCAAACGTGATACCCAGCAGTATTTTCAGCGCCATGCGGTGGTCAGGGTAGATACCGCAGCCGAAAAGAAATTGCATATCGGTGTTGTTGGCGGTGGTATTGCTGCTGCCAACTTGGCTATTTCACTGGTTCAACGAGGGCATATGGTATCCGTTTTGTTCAAGGAGTCTTTGCCGGCTCAAGGTGCCTCTGGAAATCCTCAGGGAGGCTTTTATCCTCAACTTAACGCAGAAGCCAACATTACCAGCCGACTTCAAGCCCTAGCTTTTGGTTTCGCCGCACGCCGCTATCAGCAGTTACTGCAAGCAGGTTGCACATATGCCCATCAGTGGTGCGGAGTATTGCAGTTAGCCTTTAATTCGCAAGTTGAAACTCGTCAGCGAAACTTAGTCGACAATGCCCTATGGCCTGATTCGTTAATCCATGGGGTTGATGCTGTCAGCGGTACTGCCATAGCCGGGCTAGATTTACCCTATTCATCATTATTTATTCCGCAAGGAGGTTGGATTTGTCCACCAGAGCTAGTCAATGCAATGTTTGACTATGCGCAACAAATCGGCCAGTGCAAGCTTCTCAGCAATTGCACCGTGCAGTCATTGAGCCAACAAGAACATCACTGGACTGTCACATCAAGCCAGCAGGGGGAGATGCAATTTGATACAGTGGTGATTGCAACTGGCGCGGATAGCAAAGCTATTTCCCACACTGCAGATTTGCCATTTAACCTCGTACGGGGACAGGTAGAAGCCATCCCCAGTCAACAGCCTTTAGATAAACTAAACACTGTTTTGTGCCACAAAGGCTATTTAACCCCTGAATTCCAAGGCGCACATGCGCTTGGATCGACTTATGTTAAGCACGATACCAGTCGCGCGTATCGCAAAAACGAACAAGATATCAACCTAGCAACTCATCTAAAAGGACTGGCGCACACGAATTGGATTAAGACTATTAAAGGCAATCATATTGGACGAGCAGCGATAAGATGCAGTTTGCCAGATCACCTGCCGGTGGCGGGCGCTATGTTTGAGGCTAGTATTCAGCAGCAACAATTTGACCATCTGTACAAAGCCTTGCCGATTCACCGCTACCCGATGGCCGAAGATCTCAGCGGATTATACATACTCAGTGGTTTAGGCTCACGGGGCTTAACTACTGCGCCCTTATTAGCTGATTTAATTGCGAGTCAAATTAGTGCAGAGCCCCTGCCGTTGTCGCACCAATTACTTAATGCTCTCAATCCGAATAGATTCTTGATTCGACAATTAATTCGCCAGCAAGGAGACATTAAACTGAAATCTAATAGCGGCAAAGATCTTTAGTGGGACTACTCGCTTAGTTGTACAAAACTCGGCTGCAGCGACTGCACAACAAAATGCGGGATCATTATGCTTGCACTTGACACCACAAGCTTAGAGTCCATAGCGATAATACGGGCGTTAACTCGTACACCTTTTTCATTTTGAATTAAGGTGCCAGATAAAACATAGTCAACTGTTAAGTTATCAGCCAGTTTGGCAGCTTCTCGACTAAACACCATATCCCCTGATGGGCCGACTGTAATGTTGTCAGTGGTTTTAAAGTCGACCACCGGCACACCAAAACTTTGTACTTCTGAAATCATTAATTCGGACAATTGATTGCCTAATGCACTAGTTTGTTTCAATCCTGCGTCCAAATTTACAAAAGAAGCGACTCCCACACGGCTGTGGGTAGTAAGATACCGACCATTTTTCACCAACTCCATAGTCAACTGCTCGGCATAATCGATTAAGGATTTATGACTATAAGCAGGTTTATAAAGTGATGGTGGTGAACGGTAGCTTGTTATCGCTGATTGGGATTCATTATCGAAACGATTTATCGCGTTCATCTGCCGACTATCCGCTCGATAGCGCAGACCAGACGGTGAGGGGGCGGAGTTAACTTTGGGCTCGCTAACCTCCACCACAGGCTCTTCTTCTGCTGAAAATAGATCTGCGAATGAATAGTCGCTGCTCGCACAGCCGCTAAGCAATGAAGTCAATATGCACAAAGCCGCTATCTCAAACCCCATTTTCATCTTGGCTACTCCCCTTGAGTCAACTTAACACCATCAACCAAATCATGTTCACTTGGCAGTAAAGCGTCAACCACGTAAAACGGCATTAGCATTTGAGCAGAAGCCACCACGGCTTTTGATTTTAGTCCAAGGATCCGAGCATTGACCAAATAACCGCTTTGATGCTTGGTTAACGTGCCGGTAAGGATATACTCAATGGGGGCCGTCTCGGTTAACTCTAAAAAGTCTCTGGTCAACAAGAAGTCTCCATGTTCCGTCACCCGAATGTACTCTGTGGCTTTGAAATCGATAACCGGAATACGAAACTTATGCAACTCATGCATAAAAGACTCAGATAATTGAAAGCCAAGTAAATTGGTTCGCTGTAAATCACTGTCAATAAGAGCAAATGTGGTCACGCCCACGGGCGTTTTATCAGTCAAATATTCCATATTTGAGATCAAATCTTGAGTCATGTTTTGCACATAATCACCCACGTGTTTGGTCATCATCCGGCCATTTTGTATGCCTCCGCCGTTACCATAAAGCGCATTGGCTGGCGCAGCACCGTATAAGCTTGCCTGCGCACTTTTACTTGCACTGGACTGATCAAACTGCGGGGCATCGGGATCGGAGGTGATATTCACTACGTTCATTTTCACCGCGGAAGGTTCAGCCATATTGCGCTTACCCTCAGATTCATCCTCGCTTGCCCACCAAGACGAATTCGCACACCCAATCAGCATTGAACTTGCCAATAATGCTATTACTATTTTCATCACAAATTACACCTTATATTCAAGAATCAGTTCGGTAAATCATGCCACCGCGGGTGGTGACCTTTTCCCGTAACCAAAATATCTGGGCAGGAAAAAACTTAGTCGCAGCCGCCACAACATCTTTGCTTTGAACATGCACAATACGCGCATTGACGATCGCACCTTCTTGCTGTTCTGTAATAGTGCCCGTTATATAAAAGTCGACGTCTTTTAAAGGCGCAAGGCGAGTGACATCGCGGCTCATGACGTTTTCCGTATCGCTACTTATTAATATATCGTTAGTGATTTTATAGTCTTGAGTAATAAATCCACGACGACTGGCTTCAGTTACCATGCCTTCTGACAATTGGTGGCCTAATAGCATCAGTGGATGTTGCTGTAGGCCACTAAATTTTAAGCTAGTAACGGGCACGAAGCTAACGACCGCATAACGATATTCGCGGTCGAGTTTCACCCGCGCAAATAACTCATCGGCAAGTTCTGAGGTATGGTATTCAACATTCCCTAGAGGCGACACGGCCAGTTGAGGGGCCACCGCCGACCCAGTATGATTCACGGTCTGATTAGATGAACAGGCTTGAAGCACCCCAAATAGTGCTAATGTCACTATCAGTTTGCAATACCTTGCTGCTGTGTTCATGGTTTACCCTCTGCAAAGAATTGGCATTGGCCGACACGCGCTTGTGAATGGGACAATGTCATTGATAATCTATAAGATCACGAAATTGCAATTAACGCGCCAATTAAAAATCTACGGGGAAATGGCAATCTATAAGAGGTTAACGGCAGGGAAAGGAAAATAATAACGTCTAAACACCTGCACTGCGGCAAGTGGTAACCCATAAGCGGCAAATTATGTAGCTCGTCAATAGCCAAGAAGCCTTATCTATAGTGGTAAATCAGATAGTTGTCGCCTATTGAATTTTTAGCGATTGCCACAGTGACAGCACTTTAGCTTGATCCTGTGGTTCCAATTCATTATTAGCAAAGGCATTTGATAGACTGGTTAATAGCAGTTCATCTAACAAGGCCATAGTCGGTACCTCGTGCCCTAAGACCTGACTGACCACTAACGAAAAATGTCCATGGAAATAGCCTGAAATAAACAATTCTTCATCACTACCGGTAACGACTACCTCATCAAGTTTTTGTTCGGTATTATCGATAAACTGCTCTAATTGTTCTGCTGGCACTAATTGCCCTCCTCTTGGTGGTTAACAGGGTATAAAACAAGATCTTTGTAACCCGTAATAACTGGGATCAGCCCTGACATTTTTTCATCAAGCTGCCAATCACCGCTATCACATATCAGGGGCCGACCTTGCAGGGTTTGTAATTTGGTTTTGGTCGCCACGACCAGTATATTTTGCCGACCAATGGATTCAATGACCGCAGGACTGAGTTGCTGATTACCGCGGCCAAATAGGTGACCTTGCCCGCCAATCAGGGTAATCACTAATTTGCTAGGATATTGTTGGACATGGCTAAGCACCTGTTCTGCGGTAGCGTCTTTGTGCAGCAGTTGTTGATTGAGTACAAGATCAACGCCTAATAAGGTATTTTCCAAACCCAGCTCGTCCATAATACTTGCTACGGTAGAGCCTGAGCCCATCACAAATAGGGTCTCGGGATGTTCTTGCATGTTTTCAATAATATCCGCCGCAATATCAATCAAAACCAATTCGTCCGATTCTTTGCCGCCCATTTTGACGGCTTGCACATAACGTAACTCTGCAGGTACTCTCATTTCACCATAATATTTAGCCAGCACTTGTCCTTGGCGAAACTTGTCCTCATCAATGTCTTTTACTTCGGCATCATTAAGGCTAACAATGTCACCCGATATCAACATATTCACCACACGCCCCGCTGATTTGGGTGTGATAGCGTAAACACCAGAATGAATTTTACAGCCAGCTGGTACGCCCAAAACCGGTACTTTTTGCTGCACTACATCATATATATTACGGGCCGTACCATCACCACCAGCGAATAATAATAAATCAACATTTTGCGCCAAAATGGCCTTGGCGGCATTTTCGGTGTCATCACTCTCGGTTTGAATTGACGAGGGCGTGTAAACCACATGGGTAGTCAGACCACTTTGCTGGCTGATGTATTCGCCCATTTCTCCAGCAGCGGTATAAACTATCAAGTCATCTTTATTGGCCGTCAATTCAAGTAACGCCAACCGTGCTTTATCATTGGCTTTTTTCTGGGCTCCCATCGCCAACGCTTTCTCACGGATTTGCTTGCCATCGCTGCCTTTCAGCGCTAGCGCACCGCCGATGCCGGCAAAAGGATTGACGATAAGACCTAATTTAAACGCTCTCACAGGCTTATCTCTAGTGGCAAGTTTTGCTCTATTCTGCGGGCTGGGGAGGGATAAAATTGATCAAGTGCTTGGACAAACAAATCAGCCCGTTTGGGCAATCCATAGGTTTGATATAAGCCTAATTGTGCCCTGACATTTTGCGCGAATGCCTGTCTATCCGGTTGAGCACCATTGAGGTTATCGGTGCTAACCTGAAAGGGAAAACCTACAGCTAAGCTAAATGCCCACTCTATGGCTTGTGGTTTGACTTCGACCATTTCAAATTGGCGCTGCTGCTGAGCATCCCGTCCGTCGGGGCAGTACCAGTAACCATAATCCTCGAGCTGTCGGCGGGCCTTTCCAGCTATGCACCAATGGGCAATTTCATGGAGTGCGCTGGCATAGAAACCGTTCGCAAATACCACCTGATGATAGCCACATTGTGCAGAGGCCGGAAGATACACGGGATCGCTATCCCCTTTCACCAAACGGGTATTCTCACTTTGATAAAATGTTTGGTTGAATATATCAACTAAATCTTGATAACGATGCACGGCCAAATCCAAAACTACCGACTTTAAGACAGCCACTATTGTACTCAGTCTCACCAACTTTACTCAACCTTAGTGCCAAATATTTACAGGGATATTTAGTCAAGCTATGCTCGCCACTGTGGTGAATGCTTGCCAAAGATGCTTGATTGAGACAAGCTTACTAAAAAGGAGAGAACATGCTTATTCGCCAACCTATGTGGTTATTGTCATTTTTGCTTTTTATCACCAACACCAATGCATTAGATGTTAAGTTGGCCACACAAGCGCCTATTATCGATGGAATTGATAACGAGCCTCAATGGCAGTCAGCCCAATGGCAACCATTAGATCAGGTAATCATTGGGGGTCCGCTAGAGAGCAGTGATTTTTCTGCCAAGTATCGTCTCCTCTGGGATACCAATACCCTTTATATTCAACTTAATATCATTGATGACGTGTTATACGATAATCATCCTAACCCCCTCGATGGTTATTGGAGTGATGACTGTATAGAGGTATTTATCGATGAGAATGCCTCAGGTGGTGATCATCAATATAATCACAACGCCTTTGCCTATCATGTCAGTTTAGATAATCAGGTTGTTGATCTTGCAAAAGATCGTAATCCAGCCCTGTACAATCAGCACATCAACAGTCAATGGACTCGCAACCATCAAGCACCTTATGAGATTACCTGGGAACTGGCAGTTAAGGTATTTGCTGACAGTTACCAAGACAATCAACAAAACACACCCGTGGTGCTAAGTGCAGGTAAAAAAATGGGATTCATGCTGGCTTATTGCGACAATGACGGTAGCCCTATTCGTGAACATTTCATAGGCTCCAAAGATATTCAGCCGCTAGAGGGTGACAAAAATCGCGGATGGATAGACGCTAGTGTATTCGATACCCTCACCTTAATTAAATAAGTGTAAACATGCCTACATCGACAGAAAATATAATTGTTCATCTAAATCAATCCTCAGCGCTGCATCAACATGTGACTGAAAGTGGCTTGACTGACGCACTGCGTAATTTACAAGATTGGCAAACTCGGCGTTTATTAGTGAGCTATCAAGACATGTGGGACAGCAAACGTTTTCGTCCGGCTATGGCTTTTTTTATTGATGAGTTGTATGGTCCAAAAGATTTCAGTCAACGGGATCAAGAAATAGCGCGGGTTGTACCCAAAATGGCCAAGCTCCTTCCCCAACAAGCGCTGGATTCTCTTGAAGCCGCACTAAGACTAAATTGCCTGTCCTATGAATTAGACGTTCAGTTGGCCGAGGCACTGGGGGACGCTCAGCTAGACAGAGTAAGCTATGCGCAAGCCTATCGTCAATGCGACAACCAACCGCAACGCATTGAACAAATTACTTTACTTGAAAACCTTGGCCAAGATTTAGCACGGGTGGTCAAAATTAGCGGGATTTCGACCTTATTAATGTTATCCCGTAAACCGGCAAAGTTAGCTGGGGTTGAAAGCTTACATGTCTTCCTAGAAACTGGTTTTAAAGCGTTTAAGAAGCTAGGAAAAGTAGATGATTTTATCCTGCCGATAGTCGAGCGTGAACGTCAGATTATGCTGCATCTATTCGATCCTGACCAACCGAATCCGCTACCTGAGGTGAGCAGCAAATGAGTGAATCCACATCCTTAGACTGGATGCTGCCTGAACCACACATCATCGAATGGAAAATTGAAGAGGCACAGATCGATCATTACAATCACGTCAATAATGTCGCCTATGTATCGCAACTTGAAAAAGTAGCTTGGTCCCATTCCAATCAATTGGGACTGAGTATTCAACAATATCAGCAACTTGATCGCGGTATGGCGATAAGCAAGCACCTAATTGAATATCATGCAGCCGCGTTGTTAAATGAGCAAGTATTGTGTGCCACTTGGATTGTTGAGTGTGACAAAAGGCTCAAACTGGCCCGCCGCTTTCAATTCATTCGCCAAGCTGACCAAGTAACCCTATTGACCGCCCGCACAGATTTCGTGTGTATCGCACTGTCTTCAGGCAAACCCAAACGTATGCCTGAGTCCTTCGTTGAGGTATACAGTAAAGCGTGTGTGAAATGACTGAGTTGCCTGGACTGATGAATATAATCACTGCGCATTA
Organism: Aliiglaciecola sp. LCG003; assembly: GCF_030316135.1. NCBI lineage: Bacteria > Pseudomonadati > Pseudomonadota > Gammaproteobacteria > Alteromonadales > Alteromonadaceae > Aliiglaciecola > Aliiglaciecola sp. LCG003. Next base: position 3,056,649 of record NZ_CP128185.1, read on the forward strand.
CGCTATTATTTCGCTGGTTTTTAAATGAAATCACTGCTGCCCTTGGTTATTGTTTGTTTAGCGCTGTCGGTGGGGATCAATATAAATTTGTGGCTCAAGCTAAGCGCGACCTCTGACCGCTCACAGCCTGCGCAGGAATCTTATGCGCCCCAATCTGAGCAAAGCATTCCCAGTACTAAGCCTGCTGCACCGGTTGAACCCAGTATGGTCTCCCACAAGACATCACTGAGCGACACAGACAATGATCTATATAAAGCACAGCATATCCAACAGATCCGCCAGCAAATTGCCGCCAATGAATATCATAGTGCAAAACAGGCCATTCAAGTCTACTTAAGAATGCACCCTCAAGACATAGATTATTTGATCTTAGAAGCTCAATGGGTGCAAAGCACCGGCCAAATAAATGAGGTGCTAGCGGAGTATTATTCGCTGTTAGATCTTGCCTTAACGACCCCACAAAGGGCCGAAGTATTAAGTATTATCGAACAACTTACCCAAGACAATATTGAGAAGCTTAAGGGGATAGGTTCTTGGGATATTTTAGCCACATTTTTGGAGCCATTATGGCAATTTGACCCTACCCGAAACACTATTATCTTATCTCTTGCAGAAGCTTATGCCCATCAGCAACAGGAGTTTTTAATGGAGAATGTGCTGGCGTCCTTGCCTCAAGGTGATCCCTCTGCTGAAAGGATCAGGCAAATATTCCAACAACAGTACGCTGTGGCGGCATCAGCAGACCAGTCTAAGAACAGATCGAATGATTACGAACGCAGCGCGAAACTAACGCCCCTCGGAGATCACTTTGTGGTATCTACTCGAATTGGCCGCGTGCCTTTTGAGTTGATGTTAGATACCGGAGCGTCAACAACAGTGCTCACCCAGAATGCATTTGAGCGCATTGGCCGTTATGTGAAAAAGCACTACGTTGGTACTTATAAAGTGAACACCGCGGGCGGACAAGTTGATGGAGCTATTTATCAATTAGATCACCTGTTCTTTGGCGGCTTCCGAGTGGATAGTGTGGCAGTAGTGGTCCTTCCTATGGAAGAGTTTGATTATGCTGATGGTTTGGTGGGGATGAATCTATTACGCCAATTTGATTTTAAAATTGACCAACAAAACGCCCAGTTGCTTTTGAGCCGACGATAAAGGAAATTTGTTCAACTAGCCGAACTGCTGCACAGGCCTCAATTTATGATTCGGCTACAAATTAATATTTATTTCTGCTTCTTCTGACTGATAGTGCTCAATAGCTTGCTTCACCCTGAAATCCACCAAGGATAAAGTCACGCCTTGTCCCTTCATGTTGCCGCTTGAGGGTTGGAAAGCACACAGGGTTAAAATTTCCGCAAATTCCTGCTTTGGCCAGAAATAACATTGTTTGAAGCCCGTTAATAGCAAAGCGCGGCCATTTTCACTCTCGATAAAATGGGTCTTTGAGGTGACTTGCTTATAGTTTAGATACTGGGCTATTTCATCTTTAAGCTCAGGCTTGACGGTCAAATTAGCTCTGAAATCAGCAAATTTAGGCTTGCTGCTGGAGGTTTTAACAATATCTTGAACTGTTTTAAAACTTAATGGCTCACCGTATTTACTCACCGCTTGTTGCAAGGTCTTATCATAGACCGGCAAGATATCTAAATATCGACTGGCGATCTTATATGTCAGAGTTACCTGATTAATAAAGCCGTACTTTTTATCAAAGTGTAACTCCAAGCTTTCAATCAACTCGGATTCTTTATAGGGTTGTTGAAATTCAATTTTGACTTCCGAACTGCGATTGCCACCTGAGATATACTGTAGCTTGCCACCGCTTTGTGCCAAGGCGATAGACTTCGCCAGCACATTGTTGCCGGCGTACACTTGGCGAATATTCATGCTTGAGATGACGGGCAAAGTTGCGTCTGGATTGAAGCGGTGCAAGCTGGATAAGTTATCGGTTTCCTGAGCTTGCACAGCAAAACTACTAAAACACAGACTGACGAAACATAACATCCGAGAAATGATCAAATTTTTCCACCTATAATATTTCGATTTAGCGCCCCTGCATCGGTCGCTGTAATTGAAGTAACAGTTTATCACCCCATAGGCTTACTATAGCATAGCTAGTGAGGCTAACTGTGGATATTCTATAACCGATACTTTGCTGGCCGGTAATAGTCAATCAAGCCTTGTATAGCAAAAAATCCTTAACGTTCTACATATTTTTTGAGCGTACTAGGAGCAGACATCCTGCCGAAAGTAACGCTGCAAGAGTAGAAAAAACGTAGGCCTGGAAAGCGCCTTCCCCTTGCGCCCACATGTGGCCAGAGACGTAATTGCCAACGGCCCCACCTGCTCCAAAAGCAATACTGATATAGAGCGCTTGCCCGCGACTTTGAAAGTCATTTCCGAAGTAGTGGCGGATAAACTGTACTGAAGCGGCATGGGTCATGGCAAATCCAAACGCATGCAGCAATTGACTTAAAATAATGACTTCAATAAATCGCGCCGCGCTACCTAATAACCACCAGCGTAGTGCCGTCAATAAAATACTAATGATTAAAATCCACTTCACTCCAAAGCGCTCAATCAAGCGCCCTGCCAACAAAAAGATAATAATTTCTGCCGCAACACCCAAGCCAATAAAGATGCCCGTTGCTTGACCACTGTAGCCGAGATCTCGTGAGTAAAGGGCAAAAAAACCATAGTAGGTACCAAAACTGACCTGCAACAAAATCGCTGATACCATAAACAATACAAAGGGTCGCGTGCGGACTAAGTTCCATGCTGATTCGGCACTGCTCTTCACATCAGGCTGAACCACCTTTTCCCGAATAAACAGGGTTGACACAAATAGAATCAAAAGTACCACAGCACTAACATAGATAGGTGCTTCACTGGAAAACAGATCAATGGCTTTGCCGGTCACTATGGTCAGAATGATGAATCCGATGCTGCCCCACAGTCTGATCCGACTATAACGATTGGCGTCGCTATGAATTGCGTTCAGGGTCAGCACTTCTAACTGTGGCAAGACGGCTGTCCAAAACATCATCATTAAGGCGAAACTCAGGGTTAACCCCCAGAATCCGTCTACCCAAAATACCAAGCAAAAAGTCGCGAAGGTTAGAAAGCACCCTAGCTGCAGGATCCCCAAGCCCTTGCCTGACCTATCTGCCATAGATGCCCAAAGATTTGGCCCGAGTATTCGCGCTACTGTTATCAACGCAAATAATTCGCCGATTTGCTCGGAGCTGAAGCCCCTGCCATCGAGAAAGATACCCAAATAAGGAACCAGCACCCCTAACTGCCCAAAATAGAGCAGGTAGGTTAAGCCAATGAGAAATAAATTGAGGGGCGAAGACACGCTGTTAGGCAAAAATTCAGTCTCCTTGATGGGCTTATGCCTGTCCTGGGATAATTGGCGTCTGCGAAATAACGTCCGCGTTTTGACCACGGTGACGCAACAGATGATCCATAAGCACGATCGCCATCATAGCTTCAGCAATAGGTACTGCTCTTATGCCTACACAGGGATCATGACGGCCTTTAGTGACCACTTCTGTAGCCTGGCCATTGATATCCACAGAGTCTCCAGGGATGCTAATGCTAGAGGTGGGTTTGAGGGCCATATGCACAACTAAATCTTGACCGGTCGAAATACCACCGAGCACACCGCCGGATCGATTTGTCCTAAACCCTTCAGGGGTAATTGCGTCTCGATGTTCGCTGCCTTTTTGCTCAACTACCGCGAAACCATCGCCAACCTCGACTCCTTTCACCGCATTGATCCCCATCATCGCCAGCGCTAAATCAGCATCTAAGCGGTCAAAAATCGGCTCACCTAAACCCACCGGCATATTGGTCGCGACCACAGATACTTTGGCGCCCACCGAATCACCTTGTTTTTTTAATTCCCGCATGTATTCGTCAAGTGCATCTAGTTTTGATTCATCGGGACAGAAGAAAGGATTGGTATTGGTTAGGCTATGGTCAACCTTGTCTATTTTAATCGGACCAAGTTGGGATAGGTAACCATGGATTTCGATCCCGTGGAGTTGTTTTAGATATTTTTTAGCGATCCCACCGGCGGCAACACGGATCGCAGTTTCTCGAGCCGAAGAGCGACCCCCGCCGCGGTAGTCCCGCAAGCCATATTTTTGCTGATAGGTATAATCTGCATGGCCAGGTCTAAAGGTATCTTTTATTTTAGAATAATCATTACTACGTTGGTCTTTGTTTTTTATCAACAGACCTATGCTGGTGCCTGTCGTTTTACCTTCAAACACACCAGACAAAATTTGCACTTCATCATCTTCACGGCGGGCGGTCGTGTACCGGGAGGTACCCGGTTTGCGACGATCTAAGTCACCTTGTAAATCCGCTTCACAAAGTTCCAAATTTGGTGGACAGCCATCGACTACTCCACCAATAGCGATACCGTGGCTTTCGCCAAAAGTGGTTACAGTGAAAAGCTTGCCAAACGTATTACCAGCCATAAAAGTTACCTTACCTAAAGTTAATTTCGTTCAGCCCAATAAGCCTCTAATTGAGGTTTACTCAAGGCAAATACTCCGTGACCACCTTGCTTAAATTCAATCCACTGCATGGGTAATTCAGGATATTTATAATTCATATGTACCTGGCTATTGCCGACTTCAACAAACAACCAGCCATCATCGGTTAGATACTCAAGTGCTTGATGCAAAATGGTATCTACCAGTTCTAAACCATCTTCTCCGGCGGCCAAACCCAGTTCAGGTTCATGCTGGAACTCATCCGGTAAGTCAGCCATATCTTCAGCATCAACATAAGGCGGATTACTGACAATTAAATCATATTTTTGACCGCTCAAAGCTGACATCAAATCGGATTGGATCGGAAACACTCTATCGGCTAAACCATGTTCTTGGATATTGATATCGGCAACAGCGAGTGCATCAGAACTGATATCGACGGCATCCACAATAGCCTCTTCGAATTGATAGGCTAAGGCAATTGCGATACACCCACTACCTGTGCACAAATCTAAAATTTGCTTGGGCTCATTGGACAACCAAGTAGAAAAACCATCATTGATCAATTCTGCAAACGGCGAACGAGGCACCAGAACCCTTTCATCCACATAAAAGGGTAAACCACAAAACCACGCTTGCTGAGTCAAATATGCACTAGGTACCCGTTCAGTGACACGACGATAAACCAAGTCCAATATCTGACGCTTTTCTATACTGGTCAAACGTGCGTGCAACAAGAGTTGTACATCGATGTCTGACATGTTTTGCGGCAAATGCAACGCTTGCATGGACAGACTTAGCGCTTCGCTCCAAGGTGTATCAGTGCCATGGCCATAAAATAAATCAGCTTGATTAAACTGACTCATAGACCATCTGATGATGTCTAATAGTGTTACAAGTTCAGACGCCGTGGTGTCTAAATCAATAGATTCTATGGTTGTCATAATTATAAAGTCATAGTTAAGGTGTTTTTCGCTCACCGGTATTTTGCTATGCTTAGACTTTAATTGCCCGTTCGATTATTTATAAATCATAACCAAATATGAAAAAAAGCTCAGCTCAGGATACAGATGCGCCAGAAATAGATGACATGACTCTTTTCAGAGGTGCCTTCAAGGATGTCGCGCCTATTAAGCAGGACAAAATAACGCCTCCGCGACCTACCAGCAAGCGAAATTCACTTTCTGAGCAGAAAAAGGTGCAATCCAATCGGCAAATGAAACAAGCTGCTGCGTCATTTCATTTTTCAGATGGCTTTGAAGCACATTTTTCAGACACCGGCCCACTTAAGTATGTAAGGCCAGGGATTGATAGTTTTCAGATAAAACGTTTAAGACGGGGAGAATACCCGCCTGATTTGATTTTGGATTTACATGGTCTTAATCGAGAGAATGCAAAATTAGAAATAGCAGCCTTGATTGTAGCCGCACAAAAGCAACACCTACATTGTGTGTGTATTGTACACGGATTAGGCTCATTTGTGCTTAAAAAAGCTGTCCCTAACTGGTTAGTCCAACACCCAGCAGTTGAGGGATTTCACCAAGCACCATTGGAATGGGGTGGTAACGGCGCTTTGTTAGTCTTGATTGAGTTGCCGATTTCTAGCCAGTAGCCATTCATAAGCTGTCAGCATTCACAGCGTCAATGCCAAAAGAGTTACACTTTATACTTGATATCAATTGGTTACCCAAACTAGGTCAGCAGCTAGTTAGAGATCATGATTGGTATTGTAGATAAATAGATACATGTAATAGACGCATATACCAATGACGACTGCCAAGCCTAGAAGAGAGCCCCAAACCACAGGATCTTTAAAAAGTAGTTCTAACATAGTCTTGTCCTCGTTTGATTTAATATGATTGTTGTTGCTACCTTTGCAGTTTAAACAATCCTGTCAATCGGCAAGCTGATCTAGATCAATTGAACTCACTTAACTGCTAAAAATCTGTTTTATACCCCTTTACTGTCTGCTAAAAGCGTCATAATCCCCCAAAATTTCATAAGCTAACACTCCAAGCGATTGATTTATAATAAATTTAAATGTTGGAATGGATTTTGATATTTACCCAGTACAGGTTACTCATGCTGGAAAAGTGCAAGTGGAAGGAAAAATGCAAAATCAACAGACTAACATCCGATCCTATGTTCATCATCAATTTACCCGCTCCAATGCTTATACAAGCCCCAAACCTCGTTTTGAAGACATCAGTGTCGTGGGCCTAGGGTTAATTGGTACCTTGTTGTCGGTGTCATTTGCCAATAATGGCCATCGCGTAATAGCCGTAGATATGGACATGCGAAAAGTAAATGGTATCAACCAAAATCATTCGCCAATCCAAGACCAAGAATTGGAAGATGCCGTTATAAAAGCTCGCCTACAACGCAAATTGGTCGCGACAGCTGATATGCATAACGCTATTTTGCAGACTCAAATAAGCTTAGTCTGTGTGGGGCAAATCTCTGACATCGACAATCAAGGTTTATCTAAAACCTTACAAGCCATATTTCAACAACTAGGCGCAAGCTTAGCCACCAAGCCTGACTATCATTTGATCCTTTTGCATTGCCATCTGCATTCGCCTGAGAGCGAGCAACAGGTCAATTCTATTATCGAACAGTGGTCAGGTAAGCGTTGTGGCAAGGATTTTGGTTTATGCTTTTTGCCTTTACAGGTCACCAGCAAACATCAACCGTCAGACGTCAATTTAGATGACATGATTTCGCAACGAGCAAATGACTCCAAAAGTGCCAAATTAACCTCTAGGTTATTCACCACTTTAGATTTAGGCTTAAAATCTGTTAGTGTTGCGGCATATCATGACGACTGATTATGTCTTATAAAACCCACTAGTTGGTAGGTGCAGCAGACTAGTCAAACAACTTCCAAAACCAACTTCGCTCTAATTCTGCTTGGCAGGATTTTAGCTGCCCTGCATAGCGAAGAGAACGAGCATTAACTTTTTTAGCTACCCGTACTAGCCAAGCTTTTTTATTATAAGATTTGCGTCGAAACCCGCCCCAGCCTTCATGATAATTGAGATATTGGGCATAGGCATCCCATTTAGATATGCCATTCACTTTATAGGTTTTAGCGATAAACCAGCCCATAAAATCAATTGCATCATCGAAGTCATCCCTATCCGCCCCTGAGTTATCCGTTTCACGGATATAGTCCGACCAAGTGGGTGTCTTCGCTTGAGAGTAACCATAGGCACTGCTGATCCGGCCCCAGGGAATTAAACCAAAAAACACATAGTCTCGTGGTGGTAATGCATCGGCTCTAAAAGAGCTTTCCTGGTACATCATTGCCATAGGAACATGAATAGGCACTCCCCATTTTTCATGCATTTCAGAAGCCGCATCATACCAATCTGACTTTTGTCTAAAAATTTCACAAATATTACTAATATTTTTGGGCGGAGTAGTGGCACAACTGCCTAACAACAAGGCGAGCAAAAACGATGTGAAAATTGTTTTAAAGATTTTTCGGATTTTTGTGAACTTTCCCATCAGTAGTGACTCATATAAGGTGTGTTCTAGTTATTGTGTGTTTTCCCTGGTAGTAGTTTAATGCCTGACGATATCGTCAGGCATTTTTTTTGCTGTCTAGGAAATTAATTGGTCACAGAAGAGCTAAAATATTCTGCCAAAAATTGATCAAATGAAACATCATCAAGTTGTTCTCTTCGATGCTGCTCTGCAAGAGAGTCAATGGCTTGTTGGTTAAACATATCTTGACTAATCAGTGCATAGTCGGAGGTTAATAACTGGCTGCGATACTGCTCTGCCAACTCTACCCCCAATGCGCCATTATCAAAGTTTTTCTGCAACAGAATATCAAGAATCTTGGCCGAAGGGGTAAGTGAAGGATCGCATATCTTCTGCCATTGCTGTTCCAGTGCTGCAGAATAATATTGACAGTTATTTGCTTGATCCAAGCAGGCGGCCACTTCACGCATCTCATCAAACAGCTGTTCTGACCACTGAGGTAGCGACACGGCTTCATTATGATTATGTAGCCTTAGCTCGGGGTCTCGTCCATTTACCACCACCGCTTTTAAGTTGCGCTCAGTTTCGGCATATTGATTTTCATCCATCATTTCACTCGGTGCCACCAGACAGTAGGCCAAAAACACATCGAGAAAATAAAACTGCTCTTCAGTAATGCCTACAGGACTAAATGGATTCACATCAAGCGCCCGCACTTCAATGTAACTCACCCCACGTTTAGCTAACGCATCTGTGGGCTTTTCCAAAGGTTGAGTGGGCTGTTTAGGGCGAATTGGTGAATATAATTCATTTTCAATCTGCAGCACATTAGCATTTAACTGACGGTACGCTCCGTTGCTCTTTTCGGCAAATTTTTGATACTTTTCCGATGGCGTATTAATGGCTTTACGTAGAGAATTAATATAGCTGTCTACATGGTTGTAACAAATAGCCAAACCAGATTGTTCCGAATTGGTATAGCCTAAATCACTCATCCGTAATGAGGTAGCATAGGGTAAGTAATGAGTACCTTTACCCAATAATTTGAAAGGTAAATTGGTTTTCTTGCCACGAATAAACGAGCCACAAATCGCCGGAGAAGAGCCAAACAAAAACGGAATAAGCCAACAAAAGCGCCGGTAATTTCTTATCATCGCAAAATAAGCTGCCGATATGGAGTCTTTATCGGCATTTTGCTGTTCCATTTCTTGCAACCACACTTGCCAGAACCCATCGCCAAATGAAAAGTTAAAATGTACGCCAGCAATCGCCTGCATCATGCTTCCGTAACGGTTTTTCAGGCCGACTCGATACAAGGTTTTCATTTTGCCTGCGTTTGAGCTGCCGTATTGTGCGATAGGAATATCCTCTTCACCGTCAATAAAGCATGGCATGCTCATCGGCCACAAACGCTCATTTCCAATATTTTCCATCACAAATTTATGTACATCACCCAGTTGATTTAGTGTCACCTTGATATCACTTTCCGGTGGTGTTATGAATTCCAGCAGAGATTCAGAAAAGTCGGTAGTGATATAATCATGGGTAAGTGCGGCCCCTAATTTTGTGGGATGGGGTGTTTGTGACAGAGTACCCTTGGGGTTAATTCTGAGAGTTTCACGTTCAACGCCATGTTTAATTTGAGGTAAGGTTTTCAAAACCTGAGGTCGTTTAAAAACGGCCAGTCTTTTGGCAAAAGACGATGTGTTTGACGTCAAAATTTATTCCTAGAGTAAAGCCAAAATCATAAGGTGGGGAGCATTTCAATATTTTCAACCACAGATAGACTTGGATTTACCCCCTGCCAACACCGTAGTGAATGCTACTGCGCACCTTTGCGTAATTTTTATGAGACCGACAAACTAAGTGAAATCTTCCGAGATTACTAGTCTGTTGCTACCTTAAAGTAAATACGTTTCGACGCCTCTATTGAGGCGTTTGCATATCAACTATTGGCAACCCTAAGGTTGCTAGCTGGGCCCGAATTGCAGCAGCATCTCCCACTACTACAATTTGTAACTCATTGATATCAAGCAATTCATTCGCAAGGTCATTTAATTCCTCAAGGCTGATTTTATCAATAATATCATACTGAACGTCACGATATTCCTTTGCTAAATCATAGGTTAGCAGGTGATTTAAGAAAGTCGCTTTATTAAAGGGGGTTTCGTAACTTAACGCCTCAGCCTGAGTATAAGCACTCTTCATTAATTGTAACTCGTCAATTGTCATACCCTGTTGTTTAAAGGTGGCAATTTCTTGCAATATTTCACGAATCCCATCGGCGCTGTTTTCTTTTTTTAAATCCGCTCCCGCTTGGAATCGACCTAGGGTCTTACCACCAACAAAGCGACTTGACGCGCCATAGGTATACCCCTTGTCCTCGCGCAGGTTCAAATTTATCCGACTATTAAACATGCCCCCCAAGGGGAAGTTCATTAGCTTACTTTTAAAGTGCGTCCCAGTAGCGTCATAAGGTAGCCCTCTTTTTAAAATCTGTACCACGGTCTGCGCGGCGTCAGGTTTATCAATCAGATAAATACTACTGTGCTCATACTCGGGAAAAGCACTGTATTGGGGAATGTCATAATCGCCGTTTTGCCATTCGGTCAGAAACGGGATCCGCTTAGCAATCTTTTGCTCATCAATATCACCCACTACCACCAAATTTGCTTTCGCTGGCGAATAATAGCGACGGTAAAACTCTTTAACATCGTCCAATTGAATATTTTGCAAGGTGGTGAGGGTGCCAGAATCCGGCAGGCTAATACGATTTTCTGCTCCATACATTAGTAAATCTGTAGCTTTAGCCGCAGATATACTCGGATTTTTCAATTGTTGCTGTAATTGTTGAGCTAAGTTTTGCTTAATTCGTTGAAAATCCTCTAGCTTAAATGCGGGTGAAAATAATTTCACTTTTAATAATGCTAAGGTTTTAGTCAGATTTTGGGTCAGACTATTGACCTGAATCTGAGTGAATCGTCCATTAGCACTAAATGAAATTCGGCTCCCCAGCAAGGCCAACTGATTAGCCATTACTTCGTTCGACATAGCACTAGTAGTCTCATTCATCATGCTGGCAGTAAAAGAGGCTAAACCTGCTTTTTCAATTGGGTCTAATAAGGGCCCTCCCTCCAAACTCAGTAACAATGAAACCGTTGGGGTTTCTGATGTATGGTGAGTGAGCATTCTAATCCCATTGTCGAAGGTCTTTTGGCTATATTGGGGAACCGTGACACTTGGATTCGGTCCCGCAGAGGGCTGGATTGAACGATCAAAGCTATCTTGTATCGTTTTAGCCACGACTGACACGGACGAATTATCAGACTCAGAGGTAAGCGTACGCTCAGGTAATTCAAAGTTCTGAGGCTTAGCAGCTAGGCCCACACTGCCTTTGGGGACGATACTCAACACAACTTTGCTCTTATCTTTTATATAAGTTCGATAAACTCGCATGACATCTGCTGCACTAACGTTGTTGTAACGGTTCAAATCATATTGAACCATATCCGGTTGGTCATCAAAGGTCTGATTTGAGGCCAAGATAGAAACCTTGCCTGACACACTTTGTAAACCGAAGATGGTCGAAGATTGAATTGATGCTTTAGTCCTTGCTAAATCATCGGTATTAACCCCACGTTGCTCAAACTCGATTAAGGTATCTTCGATTCGACGCTGAATATCAGCCAGTTGAGTGGTTTTGCCGGGGTTGGGTAAGGCTATCAATTGAAATTCGCAAGCAAGTTCACGACAGGGGTGAGAGACCACCGCTTGCACGGCGATATTGTCTTTGACTAAATTTTTATAGAATAATGAGGTTTTGCCCCCGCCTAAAATATCGGCCAATACATCCAAAGGAGCTTCGTCTTGGTGGCGCACATATACGGTAGGAAATGTTAATTGTAACAAGGGTAAATAAACTTCATCTTCAAGAGTTAAATAACGATCTTGATTAAGGATGACTGGCTGCTTTAGGGCGTCTTTGACTTCCGGGCCAGACGGGATAGTAGAGAAATACTTATTTATCCACTGCAAGGTTTTTATCTGGTCGATATCCCCGCCTATGGTAAGTACAGCGTTATTTGGACCATACCAACGCTGAAAAAAGGCCTTCAGATCATTTACATTTACTCGGTCCAAGTCTTCAACATAGCCAATTGTTGACCACGAATAAGGATGGCCAATAGGATAGAGAGCTTCGCTGTTGCGCTCAGTTCGCAATCCATAAGGTTGATTATCATAACTTTGACCACGCTCGTTTTTAACCGTTTCCCGTTGTATTTCAAATTTCTCTTGCGTAACGGCATCGAGCAAAAAGCCCATTCGATCAGCTTCTAACCAGAGCACTTTTTCTAATTGATTAGCCGGCACCGTTTGATAATAGTTGGTGCGATCGCTGTTAGTAGTGCCATTCATATCACCACCAACTTCTGTGATGATTTTAAAATGCTCATCATCGGCGACATTTTTGGAGCCTTGAAACATCATATGTTCGAAAAAATGGGCAAAACCTGATTTGCCGACTTGTTCTCGCGCTGAGCCAACATGATATGTCACATCCACATGCACTAACGGGTCTGATTTATCTTGGTGTAACACCACAGTCAGCCCATTAGCCAATTGATACTTACTATATGGGATAGTTACTAGGTCTTGTTCCCCACCCAGATGTTGCTCAATCAAGCTAATACCTTCTGGCAAAGTTTGTATGGCTTGATCATGCTGCGCAAGCTTTCCGGAGCTACATCCGAGTAGGGAAAAACTCAAGGCTCCGAGGAGTAAAGTTAGTCTATTCACTTAATTGCCTTATATTGATCGCAAAGAAATCCGCGTTTTTAATGTCATTTGGTTTATTTAGTCTACCCTGACGATTAGAATAAAGTAATATATTGTCAAAATTTGTATGTAAAGAGATATAAATGAACCAACAGAATGAGATCATCGACTTAAACTTTGGACTGTCACAACTCAGTGGTAATCGTGCACTTCTAATTAAATTGTTGGGCAAATTTAAAATCGAGTATACCGAACTGCTAGATAAACTCAGTGAATTTCAGCAACAACAAGACCTCGAAGCATATAAACACACCATTCATACAGTTAAAGGTGTAGCCGGTAATTTGGGGTTAAATGCTTTACATTCTGCTGCCAAACCACTGGAATCTCAAGTGAACAGTGGCTCAGACTTTAGTGCTGAATTTGCAGAGTTTTCTGCTATTTTACAGCAAACTCTAATCCAAATAGCTGAACTAGAAGATGAACATGAAAAACCGCAAACGCCAAGTGATGACTCAGGGATACAACAACTCATCAACATTTTAAACAAAAATGAATTTGTACCACCAGAGCAACTTAAGCAACTGTTAGACGGGTCAAACTTGTCTGCACAAGCCAAGCAACAAATAACAGAAGCAGTGGGCGATTTAGATTATCCATTAGCACTGCAGCTGTTAGAATCCGCTTAATATAATTAGTTCAGTTAGGATTAACATTACTTGATTTCAATTGCTTATCAAGCGGATGACTTCGTCATCATCAATAAGCCAGCAGGCATTCCTGTACAAAGGGAAGCTGAAACTGAAGGTGTACTCACCCTAATGCAAAGCCAGCTCAATCTAGAGCGACTATGGCTGGTGCACCGGCTGGACAAAGTCACTTCTGGGTTGTTAATCCTCGCGACCACTGAAGCAGCCGCTTCAAGGCTCAGCCAGTTATTTGCAAAGCGCGAGATTCAAAAATATTATTTGGCGGTGAGTAATAAAAAGCCAAAAAAAAGCCAAGGCACTGTCACCGGAGATATGCACAAAGTTCGGGATGGCAAATGGGCGCTTCAACACAGCCAACACAATCCCGCCACCAGCCAATTTTTTAATTGCGGTTTGACTGACGGTTTGCGTTTATTTGTCATCAAACCTTATACCGGCAAAACCCATCAAATCAGAGTGATGATGAAGAGCCTCGGCAGCCCTATTTTGGGCGATACCCATTATTCGGGTACCTTT